>CAMTWR010000011.1:0-81902 GCA_947085455.1 uncultured Planctomycetota bacterium
ACGCCCATGAGCTGTCGAGGATCGTCATACACAAAAACCTGCTCACAGCGCTGCTGAACCAGAATTTCCAGGGCCTGCAGTGGCGTGGCTGTGGGAGGAAGCACCGGTGGCCGGCGAGTCATCAGGCCACAGACATTGGTGGTCAGAATGTGGCGGTCGCGATCGCTTTCTTTCAGTGTATTGAGATAGCGGGGCAGACAGCGCAGGATCGTCGAATGCTTCAGTAAGCCCAGCAGATCGCCTTTTTCCGAATCGATCACGGCCAGAGAACCGATTGTCGCCGGGTCTCGTCGTCCAATGACGTCCCCCAGAGAAAGTTCGGAGTTCACGGACGGAATCTGCGTCGACATCAACTCGGTCACGCTGCGAAGCCGCGCGAAGAAGTCAAATTCGTTGCGAGAAAGCTGCTGAAAAAGATCGACGACACTTTGGACCATGCGCGCACCGTAACCCCGGAAACTACCTGGAATTTGATTCAAGTTATCGCCGACGATGGCCGGGGACTTGCTTCCCAATACTATCAATTCCGCCCGATCGGGATAAAATCGTGGGCGAATAGGTCCCTCTGAACGTCAGCCATCAAAGTCTGGCCGCGCGAACCTGGCCGCGAACGAACAAGGATATTGGGAATTGGAACGGCTGAAAGACGTGTGATTCGTCGCACGGCCAGCAACGCTCTATTCTTTTGTTGGCCGAGCTTCTACGGGTTTATCAGCAGGCAACATGTGATGCAAAGTGGGAAATGGTTCACCGGTCTTGCGCTGGCCACATTTTTTTAGAATGAAATTGCACGATGAACAGGGAAGCTCGGTTTGGACTCACGACGCTGACCTGTGTGGTCATTGCCAGCATGATTGGATCGGGTGTGTTTACGACATCCGGTTTTTCGCTGGCCGCACTGGGCTCTCCGGAACGAGTGCTGATTGCGTGGGCTGTTGGGGGAGTGATCGCTGTCTGCGGTGCGATTGCCTACGGAGAACTGGCAAGGCGGCTGCCGATATCGGGCGGCGAATATCTTTATCTGAGTCGTCAGCTGCATCCGTTCGCCGGCTTTCTTGCGGGCTGGGTTTCGCTGACCGCTGGATTTAGCGGTGCTATCGCCATGGCCGCGATCACATTCGAAGCGTATGCCGTTCCGGAGAGTATCCGACCGGCCTGGATGGTTCCCAATTCCGTTGCAGTCACGGCCATTCTGATCTTCGGTTTCGGCCACGCGTTTCTGGTGAAACTGTTTGCGGCGATTCAGAACACAGTGGTCGGGATCAAGTTGCTGGCACTGACGTCGTTCCTGGTGATTGCGGCAATGCAGTTGACAACGCGAGAGTGGCATTGGGCCGATCTGAATCCAGATCTGCCGCCGCTGATGTCCATGGATTCGATCACGGCGCTGGCAGGTTCTGTGATGTGGATTTCGCTCAGCTATGCGGGCTTCAATGCGGCTGTCTATATCGCATCGGAAGTTAAAGATCCCGAACGCAATGTCCCGCTTTCCCTGTGGCTCGGGACAACTCTCGTCACCGTCTTGTACATTCTGCTGAATGCCGTTTTTGTCACAGCAGTTCCGGCCGCTGAAATTGCCGGTCAAAAGGAAATTGCAGCGATCTCGGCGAAAGCGATTGGCGGAGATTCGCTCGATTTGCTCATGCGAGTTGCGATCGGACTGGGAACACTTTCCTCCGTGGCAGGAATGATCATGACGGGTCCTCGAGTCCTTTCGCAGATGGCGGACGACAACGTCTTCCCCGGATTTTTTCGAACAGGTCGCTCGTCAGTCAGCCGCACTGTTCTGTTGCAGACGTTTATCGCCGCGGCGTTGGTGCTTGTGAGCAACCTGCGAGATTTACTCGGATATCTCAGTACCACGTTGGCAATTTCATCCGCCGTCACAGTCCTGACGCTGCTGTTGCCGACAGCGAAATCGTCGGCCACTTCTGCAACTGGCCGGATGTCCTGGTGCGTCCGTTTCTGCGCTGTGGTTTACGTCGCATCGACATTTATCATCGCGTTGCTGATGGCGCGGAACAATCCTAAAGACCTGCTCGGAACCGCCGTGACTCTGCTCGCCGGCGGAGCTCTCTGGCTGCTCACATCCGCCAGTGCCAAAACGCCAACCCCCTCACCCTAGCCCTCTCCCCCGCGGGGTAGAGGGGACAGTCGCAGTAGTCGCGAAACAAGGCCGCTTCGTTAAATATTACAGACGACCCACCGCCCTTCTCCCCTCGGGGGAGAAGGTGGCCGGAGGCCGGATGAGGGGGGCCTGGCTTTGTGCTTCCTCTGAACACTGAAAACCGAACACTGAACACCCTCAATCACAACCCCCTCACCCTAGCCCTCTCCCCCGCGTGGGAGAGGGGACAGTTGCAGAAGTCCCGAAGTGCTACGCTCTCAACAGAGCGGGCTTCTGCATGAGGACAGTTGCAGGAATCGCGAAACGGTACTGGGGTTTGTTACTCGACCTTGAGCGGTCGCTGCATCAGTTCGACTGTGGCGTCGCGAGGTGACTTGCCTTCAAAGAGCACTCGGTAAACCTGAGTGGCAATTGGCATGTCGATCGAGCGTGCGGTCGCGATCTGATAGACGCTGCGAGCCGTCAGGACTCCTTCGGCTACGGCATTCATGGATTCCTGAATGTTGGCCAGACTTCGGCCTCGACCGAGTCCTTCGCCAACCGATCGGTTGCGGCTGTGTAAACTGTTGCAGGTCGTAACCAGATCGCCAAGGCCGGCGAGTCCGTAGAATGTGCTTCGGTCGGCCCCCAGCTCTGTGCCGAAGCGAACCATTTCGGCGAGCCCACGAGTGATCAGAGCGGCTTTGGCGTTATCGCCGAACTCAAGGCCATCACAAATTCCGGCTGCGATCGCGATCACATTCTTCAGAGCCCCGGCAAGCTCGACGCCGGTTTGATCGGCATTCGCGTAGACTCGGAGAAACTCGGTCGACATCAGAGTCTGGATCTGTTCGGCACCCGAAAGGTTATCGCAAGCTGCGACGATGCTGGCCGGTTTTCGATGAGTGATCTCTTCGGCGTGGCATGGTCCACCGAGCACCACGACGTCCTTGTGACCGGTAATCTGCTGAATGATCTGACTGGGTCTCAGCAAAGAATCATTCTCAATGCCTTTGATGGCGCTGACCAGCAGAGCGTCGCTCGGAATAATCTTCATCATGCGGTGAATGGCATCGCGCAGTCCGCGCGTCGGAATGCAGATCAGCACCACATCGGCGTCGCGGAGTGCCTGGGTCGCATCGGCCGTGACAGCAATTTCGTCCGGCAAACGAACTCGCGGAAGCAGACGACTGTTCTCACGAGTCTCGTGAATGTGGCGTGCAAAAGTTTCATTGCGCGCCCAAAGCCGCACAACGGTGCCAGGCTGCTGGCCAAGAATCCAGGCACACGCAGTGCCCATGGCTCCTGCGCCGAGTACAGTGGTTACAGTCATGAATGGTGTTTCCGAGCAATTTGGCAATTTGGCCGTCTGGGTCTCAGGGCAGTCCATTGAGTTTACGGATCACCCATTCAGAAGTCAGCAGTGTGAAGAACAACAGCATAACAATCCAATGATCCCATAACGTGCGTTCCTGAATCTTTTGCGACGTCTGATTCATGGGCTGCACAAGAGACACCAGTCGTTCCGTATCAAACGGTTCTATAAGCTCCCCACCACTCAGATCCGCCAGCTGTTTTAGCAGATCACGATTGCAACTGACATTCGCCAGTTCTGCGGAAGCTTGTCGGCTCACCAGAATTTCCGATTGAATCGTGTCTCGCATGGATATTGTGCCACCGGTGACTCGCAATTGAAGATTCCACGCACCGGGCGACAGACGCGGAAGCCGGCCGGAAAATCGCTCCGGCGCATCGGCGGCCGCTGTCAGAGTCGTGGTTAGCGGCGCTAGTGTCGATTCCTTTGTAGACGGTTCACCGGCCGGCTGTACGGGCATCGCGACAACTTCAATCGTCGCACCATTCAGCTGTGGCAGCAGCTTCGGATTCCAGCGAACGACGGCTTCAACGCTTTCAGATTCGTCGACAACGACATCTGACAGTGTCATGCGGACGTCGTCGTTTCCCGCGGCTGACTTATTTCGAGCGGCCCAGCGAATCAACTGGCCCCAGAATTTGTAGTGCCATTCATCCCCGGCCCGCATTCTCCATCGCCAGGTGCTGTCGAGCCCCATCCAGACGGTCTGTCCAAATCCGTAGTCCTGATGAATGATCGTCGGTTCCGGCGCGACATCCACACCGGCGATCGTTGCTGTGGCCCAGATGCTCGCGCCTGGCTTGGGGACGGCTCCGTAGATCCACGGGTGACCAGGCAATGACAACAGCGTATTCGCTTTGACTGTGGGATCAGCTGCCAGCTGGAACATAGGCAACGACAATCCCTCCGGGCTGAGTGTCAGTCGAAACATGGACTGTTCGCTGTCTCGATCCGAAGGCCGGAACTGTTCGGCCGTCCGCTGCCGGAACTCGGTGACAGGTAACAGCGATGACAATGCGGTCGACTGAAAACTGGCCGGCAGATCACGACGGCCGGGTATGAACACAACCGTCAGTCCATCGCGTGACACCGCTTCTTCGATCAGCTCCCAGACTCCAGCATCCAACTGAGCCGGACTGACATCGCCAATGACCAGCAGGTCCGTTCGAGACAACTGTTGTCGCAGCAGTTCTTTTGCCGGCAACGTGCTGGGAATGTACGCCTGAGTCAGCAGATTCAGAAACGGCTGTCGAAACAGCACCGTAGTTGCCTGAACCTGTTTGTCGCGTTCGAGCAGATTGTGCAGATAGCGAAACTCCCAGCGAGAATCGCCATCGACCAGCATCACCTGCGCTTTATTATCGACCACCTGCAGGCTCAGATCGCGGACGTTGTTGTCGTCACGCAGTTCGCCCGGATGAGTGTCAGTCACCAAGCGGTATTCGAAGCGTCCGGCGAGATCTGAAGGAACAGAAAACGTTACGGCCGCACTATCCGAAGAAGGAGTGATCGTTTGCTGGTCGAACGTCTGGCCGTCCTTCTCCAGACGAACCGTCAGTGATTCTCCTTCAAATCCGGACGTGCCAATGATGGCTCTTATCTGGGCCTTATCATTTAAAAACACAACCTCGGGAGCATCAACCGCTGCAATGGATAAATCGCTTGGCGGCAGACGAGAACCGATTGGAACAGAGTAAATGGGAATCCCCAAACTGGCCATTCGCAATGCCGATCCGCTGACGTCTCCTGGAACCGTTTGACGCCCGTCGGACAATAACACAACGGCTCGCACCTGCCCGCCATCTTCTTCTGACGTGATGGCCTGCAGCAATTGCAGAGCGTCTGTCATGCCGGGTGCGAGTTCAGCGCGTTCTGACTGCAGTCGACTGGAAAGTTCCTCCGGAGCAGCGTTTTGTTGTTCCGTCGCAAACAAGCGAACATCGACCGGAATTACGCCTTCCAGTTGTTCGAGCAGCATTCGCGGCTGCGACTGCAACAGACGCCGCACGAACTCTGTGCGAGGCATCTTTGCCAGTTCATCCAGCGCACCGCGGATCTGCTGGGCACGAGCGTCCGCGGTGGCCTGTTCGACGGGATTGGCCGGTGGGACGCCGGTGCCGAGCCAGTCCGGTTCATGGCCTGCGTCGGCGGCCGCAACCCATTGTTCAATCAAGGCTGCGGTCTCGACATTCCCGAGCATTCCCAAGGCCTGGGCCCAGCGAAGTTTTTCGCCCAGAGACGCATGACCGTCCTGAGTTTCCATGCTGAGCGATGCGTCAATGGCAACCACCACACGACCTCGCTGGCCCACGTCAAATTGCTTTGTCAGCACCGGCTGCAAAAATGCGGCCAGCAGCGTGAGCAGCACGAGCAGTCTCAGTGCCGTTAGTGTTCGCGCGACGGATCGCGACACCAGATTCCGTTCAAGCCGCATCAGCCAGTAACTGAGCGCTATCGCTGCGAGTATGCTGACGACCACGAAGACCGTCCAGGCCGGCGATTGAAATGCTGAAAAGATCAACCGCCAGTTCATGAGACTCCTCTCAGCCCGCCGCACAATTTCCGTTCGTTCGGCAGAGTAACGGATTCACAGACGTTGTTCCAATAACGTCGCATCTGGCCGGTAGTACCGTGCGGTTTTCATAGTCGCCTTTCGCTCCGCGAAAGAAGCGAACACAAACGCTTCTTTCGCGGAGCGAAAGGCGACTCTGTAATTTCCGCTCGATGCTTCGCCTTGTGCCGGATCACAAAAACCAAATTCAGCGTATCACGGCTTCAGCATCTTCCGAAAATCGGCCAGTGACTTTGTGTTGGCCACGTCCTGCTTTGTAAGTCCTGCTCGGCGTGCCTGGTCGACACCGTACTGCAGCACTTCAAATCCGTTGACACTGTGCGAGTCGGTGCTGATGACGATGGGAATTCCCATGTCTTTCGCGGCTGCAGCGTGAATATCATCCAGATCAAGACGGCTGGGATGCGCGTTGATCTCCATCATGACCTGATGATCGGCCGCTGCTTTCAGGAGTTCAGAAAAATTCACATCCGCTCCTTCGCGTCGTCCAATCATGCGACCTGTGCAATGCCCAATGATGTCCACATGCGGATTCTTAACGGCGGTCATCAGCCGCTTCATGATCTGCTCCCCCGGTTGTTTCAGACCATAGTGCAGAACGGCAATGACCCAGTCGGCTTCTGCAAGCACGTCATCGGGAAGATCCATCGTGGCGTCTTCCAGAATGTCGCACTCAATGCCGCACAGAATTTCGATCCCCGTGATTCTTTCGCGAACCGCCCGAATCTCCTTCCAGTGCGCACGCAGCCGAGTGGAATCGAGACCGTTGGCCATGGAGACGCGTTTGCTGTGGTCCGTGATCGCGATGTACTTCAGTCCGCGTGCTTTCGCAGCCAGAGCCATTTCTTCAATCGACGCTGCACCATCCGACGCCGTCGTGTGCATGTGAAGATCGCCGCGAATATCCTCAACGGTCACCAGAGTCGGCAAAGTCCCGGCCGCAGCCCATTCGAACTCGTGTCTATTTTCACGCAGCTCCGGCGGAAACCAGGGCAGACCGACAGACGCGTAGACGTCAGCCTCCGTGCGCCCCGCAATCTGTTCTTCACCGCGAAAAACACCGTATTCGTTGACCTTTAGACCCAGATCTTTCGCACGCTGCCGCACCACAACATTATGTTCCTTCGAGCCCGTGAAATACTGCATCGCAGCGCCGAAGGAGGCCTCCGGGACGACTCGCAGATCCAGTTCGATTCCGGTCTTCAATCGCACTCGCTGCTTTGTTTCACCACGCTGCAGCACCGCTTCGACCAGCGGATGACTGGCCAGCAGATCCATCGGCGGACCAGAATCGGAACACGTGGCGAGGATATCCAGATCTCCGCACGTTTCCCGACGACGACGACAACTGCCTGCGACGGCCGCCTGCTCAACTTCCGGAAGCTGCTGCAGATCTTCGACGATGATTTCCGCAGCCGCTCGAGCATCAGCAATGGAAACTCGCAAACTAAACTCGGCCGCCTGATCGATATTGGTGAGGATCGATTCTTCCGTCTTCTTACCAAAGCCTTTTAGCATCGAAATTCGACCGGCTTCGCAGGCCGCTTTAAGATCAGCGAGCGACTTCAGTCCGAGCTCGTTAAAGAAGACGGAAACTTTCTTCGGCCCAACTCCCGGGATCCGCAACATGTCCAGAACGCCGCCGGGGATCTGTTTTCGCAGCTCATTGAGCGCCGAATGTTCGCCCTTGGTAATGATCTCATCAATCTGCTTGGCGAGGTCCTTGCCGATGCCGGAAAACTGAGTCAGATCGGTGCCGTTGGCGACTAGATCTGAGAGCGATTCGGCTGTGGAGGAAATGGTTCTCGCCGCATTCCGATACGCGCGGATCCGAAACGGATTAGCGCCCTGAATTTCCAGCAGGTCGGCCAGCAGTTCAAACTGAACAGCAATGAATTCGTTCTTCATGACTCAGATCTGTGATTCACTGGGTGTCGTTCCGGGACCGGCAACGCGGTTCGTGCCGTCAGTTCCGGATATTTTCGGATTCTGACAGATCCCGTGTACACGCCAAGCCCTGACGGACCTCAGTTCGACGGTTTCATCGCCTTCCGTCGCTCACGATTAGTCGCTTTAATGATACCTGCGAACTTTCAACGCTGCGGTTCGACTATTGGGCGGGTTCGCCGTCCAACGCTGCGGTGTCTTTTTGTGATTCCGTTCTGGGCCTGCGGATGACAAGTCCGGCGAAGCGAGCTTTCTTGCCGGAGGGCATCAGAGTCCCCATGTGGCACTGCACGCAACTTTCGTGCAGCGGAATGGAACCGGCAAACTGATACTGCTGCAGAACCCATGAGCCATTGATGCGTCTGTCGCATTTTTATGCTCCTTTTGCCAAGATCGCCCTGACATCTCTGCACTGTCGATGCACACCGTTTTTTAAAGTATCGGCAGTTAAACAGGATGGCAATGTCCAGTTTTAAAGACTCTCGGGATTTCTGCTTTTCAGGACTTGGTTTTGACGCCGGTTGGCTCATGAATCCAGTGGGGTCGTTCGACTGGTTCCGCCGCGCCGCTTGACGAAGACACACCGGAGATCACTGTTGACAGCAATGGCACAGTTCTTAACGCCGGCGACAGTGTAACGCTGATTAAGGATCTGGTTGTCAAAGGCGGCGGCTTCACAGCGAAACGAGGAACGCTGGTGAAGAATATTGCCCTGACCTCCAACCCCATACATGTCGAAGGCCGCGTCGACGGAACCGTCATCGTTCTTGTTGCTGCGTTTCTGAAAAAGGCCAATTAGCCGAACAGCGCCATGTCTGCGTGGGACACCTACCGACGTGTGACCTGCATCACGCGATTCAATTCGTGAGATCTGTGATATCCGTGGTCAAAAACAGAGTCGCATTTTTACCACGGATGACACGGATGACACGGATGAGTCGCAGAGGTCGCGAATGGTAATTCATCGCAGGAAAGAGTGCTCATCGTAGGGAAGAGTGCATGTTTACTCATTTCAATGCCCCGGTGAGCGTCATGCCGCAAGCACACGCATCATCCAAAACCTGGGTCAGAATTCGTCGTTGTTAGCCCCCTTCATCCGCTCGACGCACCGACCGCTGAGGGAAGTTATTCGAAGAAAATGATGGCGGAGTGGCAAAAAGTCCTGGATCTGGCAGATGAGTAGACTTTCCCCAGCTTCGCAGGTTTATTAGACTTCGCAGGCGACGGCAGCTTACCGAACCCCCGTCAGGTGCCATCACGTGATAGAAGAAGAGGCCGTCAGGAGTTATTGACGGCTAAGATGAACCGTCACAGAATTTTAATCCGCAGCCATCTGAGAAGTTGGCTGCGGGAAAATGTTCTGTGGAAACATTTTGAAAAGCGACCTCACGCGTTGCGTGTTGGTGGGCTCGCAATGTCTGAAGGAGTGATTTGCCTTCCGTTGATTGACAGATTTCTCCTGAGAATTCAGGAGCGATTGGTCGTTCGGGAAAGCAAACGGTCGGCATCTTCAGTTGTCGGAAGGGACTCTGATCGATGGCGTTTGAGCCACAACGATTTCTACATGCGGCGAATGTGCGGCTGGACGTTCCTGTCAGCGTTCAGACGACCGAAACGCTGACGGATGAGCTGCGTTTTGCTTTTGAAGATGCGACTCTGCACGCCTTTGACGAAGTCATTGAGGCGTGTATCAAGCGAGACGTGGATTTTCTGTTGCTGTCGGGCAACATCTTCATCGAAGCGGATCGCAGCCTGCGGGCGCGGCTGGCCCTGCTGAAGGGCTTTTCGCGACTGGAAGACGTGAATATCCACGTTTTTGTACTTCCCGGTGATGCGGATCCGCCTGAAGCCTGGCGTTCGATTCCCGAACTGCCGGACAATGTCACTGTCTGCTATAGCTCCAGCCCGGAACCGATGGAGTTGCATATTAAAGATCATCTGGCGACCACCGTATCGGCTTCGATGTGGCTGGGTGAAGTTGACGATTTTGGGATCCGAGTCATCTCGAAAGGTGGCGATGGAGTTCAGCCGTTCCGAATCGGCGTGGTCAGCAAAGCCAAGTTCGAAGAAGCTCAAAGGATGGCTTCGATGGCGGCTTCTGCTTCAGACGAAACGCTTGAAGCATCACTCGGAAACGCCGTCAGCGGCGAGCAGGTAACCGTTCCCGGGTCCAACACCGACTCCGACGACCCCAACGAATCGACTCGCGTCTGGCGATCGATTGATTCAGAAGACGGGGAACGGCCTCGCAAGATCGCCGACAGTCGTCGCAAATCGCTGCAACGATCTTTGGAGACTCTGGAAGCCGGCCCGGAAGACCTTCATCCATCGCTCGATCCCGGATTCATTCGTTACACCGATGAAATGTTTCGAGAAGGTCATCTGAACTATCTGGCCCTGACCGGCGAACTTGCTCGAACAACGTTATGGCGAGACGATGGCGTAGTGCATTGCCCCGGAACGACTCAGCCACGCAGTCAGCTGGAAGCTGCCGGCGGCGCGTGTTCTCTGGTGGAAGTGGCCGCCACTGGCGAAGTCACAATCACATCGGTTGATACCAGTTGTGTGGACTGGAAGCAGATTGAAGTGAACGTGAATCCACAGACCAACTTGTCTTCCATGCTGCAGCATATGAAGACTCGATTGATTGAAATGAAGCCCGGTCCTTCGGATCGCATCTGGTCCGTGACCTGGATCCTGCATGGGGCACTGCCGGTCCTGCAGGCATTGACTCGCAGTGATCTGGATGTTGCGGCCGCGGTGGAACTGGATGAACTTCGACACGGCGGCCGCACAATTCGACTTCTGCACGATATTCGCCTGTTGCCAAACGCCTGGCCAACCGGAGATCCTCCGAATTCGCTGGCCGATCAGTATCAGTTGTTTGTGGCACGCGCACGTCAGCTTTCTGATGAAAATCTGCAGGCCCTGATCGAAGGTGACAAGGATCTGACAACCGGCTGGAAGCAGCGATTGCTGTCGCTTTTACCGTCTGTGGATCCCGAACAAATTCTCGCTCGCATGAGAACCGACGGCGCTGCGTGGTTTCAGCCGGACTTCGACCTTGCCGAAGTTCTTGAAGAATCGGACGGGCTGCTGGACAATTCTCTGGTGAATGAAGACGCCGACAGCATCGATTCCGAAGAACTCACAGACACCGACGCAGACTCTGATGAGGATTCCGATGCCTGACGCCATTCGCAGTCTGTTTGCTGATGCGTTGCCCCGCCGGACGACGTGTGACGCACGAATTCTTTGTGACAAGCCACGTGTCACTTTTACTGGTTCACGGTCTAACTCCGCCTGCACACGGAACACAGTCTTGCAAAGGGCTTCGGCATGAGGCTGACGGAAATTGATATCGATCGCTTCAGGATCTGGCGAAGCCTGCTGCTGCGCCTGGACCCGAAAGGTCTGAACGTAATCTACGGCCCGAATGAAGCGGGCAAGACGACGCTCATGCGTTTCATTCGTTCGACACTGTACGGTTACGAGCCGCTGGCTACCGAACCGGCGTGGCATCGTCCGGATGCCGAACAGCCGTGGCGCGGTGCGCTGCGCTGTGAACACGGCGGACGCACGTGGCGAATTCATCGTCGTGCCGAACTGGAAGGTCGCGGGAAACTGCGGTTGTCCGGCGGCCCGGAAGGGATTGATAAAGACGTCGCCGTCAACAATATTCTGTCGGGCACGAGTGAAGAAGTTTATACCGACATCTTTGCCGTCGGTGTGCGTGAACTGCAGCAGCTGGCGACGCTCGGCACCAATCAGGTGGCAGAATATATCTACGGTTTATCACTGGGCCGTCAGGGGCGTCAGATTCTGGATGCGCTGGCCGATGTGCGCGAGCGTCGCAGCACGATGTTCGGCGAAGATCATCGCACCGGAAAAATTCCCCAGCTGTTTGATAATTATGCCCGACTTTCCGGTGGTCGAAAGAACTCCGGGGTCGCTCGCGACAAGCATGCTAAACTGACTCGTCGTCGCCGCGACCTGACGACGGAAATCGACGAGCTTCAGGACCGCGAGAGTTCCATCAGCAACGAACTGCGTGGCCTGCGTTTCCTTCAAAGCGCTCATAAGCCCTGGAAGCGAACTCGTGATCTGCAGGAAGAATCGTCCCGGCTGCCTGTCGTTCCTACCAATCCGACAGAAGCATTGAAGCAGTTCGCCACGGCCGAAAAAGATCTGCAGGAAGCCTCCAACAAACGCGACAAGCTGACGGATCAGGCAACGCAACTGCGTGGTCAGGCCGATCGGATGCAGTTGGATCAGCTGTTTGATAAGGAACGATATGCCATTCAAAGTCTGGTCGATCAGTCCGACTGGCTGCGTCAGATTGAAGAGCAGATTCGTACGGCCGAAGATCGGTCGTCGGAACTGCGTCGAGAACTGAATCATCAGCTGACTCAGCTGGGTGAAGGCTGGAGCGTCGAACGACTGAACGCAGTCGACACTTCTCCGGCAGCTCACAACAGACTGCTCGAGGCCGCTCGAAAGTATCATGATGCTCTGCAACGTCGCGGTAAGCTGCGTCGCTGGAATCGCAGCATGACGCGCCGCAGTCAGAAGGAACTTGTGGAACTGAACGCTCAGCTGGATGAAGTCGGCGTTCCAGTCAATGAGGCGATCGAGTTCGAACAGGCACGCTTGAAGGAGCTGGAAAACCTGGGTCGCCTGCGACTGCAGGAAGAACAGCTGGCTCTGAAAATTCAGACAGTGCGCCGAGTGATCGATCGTGTGGATTTGAATGAGTCCATCCCGGAATGGGTCGACAAAACGATCACGACGATGGGCTGGATTGGTGCAGCATTGTGTCTGTTTGGTATCGCCACATTTTCTTTGGGCGGCGAAACTCAGAGATCACTCGGTGGAGCACTGGCTGCGGCCGCTTTTGGTTTTGCCGGCATTATGTGGTGGGGCGTTCGTAACGGACTTCGCAATCACTTTGATGCCACCGTGGGCGTGAAGCTGGATGATATCGCGGACGAAGCGCGCCAGGCGGATCGGCAGCTGCGATTGCTGCAGGAACGCATTCAGCGGATGTCGGTTGCCGATCGATTCGGACGCAATCGCGTCGAGAATGCGGAGCACTGGCAGTCATCGACGGCAGAAATGGTGGACCGCATTGGCGACTGTTCGCAGCGGATTGCCGAGCTGGAAGTTTTACAGAAAAAGCAGATGCGTGCGGCCGCTCGTCGCATGCGTCTGAAGATGCTGCGTGACCGTTTCCGCGGAGCTCAGCAGGATCTGAATCTTCAGCGTCAGGAATGGTGCCGGCTGCTGACTCAACTGGGAATGAACGAAACGGTCCATGTGGAACAGGCGTTCGACTGGTGGCGTCGGATTCAGGATGTGCGGGAACTTCTGACTCAGTGGCGCAATTCCGCGCCGGAAGTTGAAGGCCTGCGTCGCATGTTTGAAGCGATGCGGCTGCGTGTCGAACAGCTGGGGGGACGAGTCTCCACGACCAAAAAGCTGAACTTCCAGCGACCTCTGGAAGTGTTGACAGCATGGCAGCTGCAGCTGAAATCACACGATCGGGATCGAGTCGAAAAAGAACGCCTGCAGACGGACTCTGATACTCGGCAACGCGACGCGCTGCATGCCCAGCATCAGATGGAAGCCGCCGAGCTGCGTCGCAGTGCGATTCTGGCACGGTCCGGCGTGACGACTCGTGAAGAACTGGTCAAACATCAGGAATGGGAAACCAGGCGGACTCAGCTGGAACTGCAGCTCAAGAAGTCTCACGAAGAGCTTAATGAAGTGGCATCTTCGGAACCGGAACTGGCAATTGTCGAAGATGATCTGTTCCGCTTCGATCCACCGCGCGCTCGAGAAACTATTCAGCTGCGAACGATGGAGCTGACGGAAGTTGAGCAGAAGCTGAACAAGAACCATGAAGAACTTGGCAGCCTGAAACAGGAGATTCGCCTGCTGGAATCCAGCCGCGATTCCCACGAAGAATTCTTTAGAAAGTCACGGCTCGCTTCAGACATCTACCGGGCGACAGAAGAATGGTTGTCGGTGGAAATTGAACACGATGCGGTGCAGCAGATTCGGCGTCGATTTGAGCAGGAAAATATTTCCGGAACGCTCGTATCGGCATCTCAGTATATGCATCGAATGACGTCCGGTCGCTATCATCGAATCTGGGCTCCGCTGGGAGAAGATTTTCTGTGCATTGACGACGAATACGGCCAGACATTTCGAGTCGAACAATTGAGCGGGGGAACTCGCGAACAGCTGTTCCTTGCGATCCGTTTTTCACTCGTGCGAGAGTTTGCAAAGCGCGGCGTGGAACTGCCGCTGGTGATGGACGACCTGTTCGTAAACTTCGACCAGGAACGTACCGAAGCCGCAGCCGACTGCTTGCTGGAAGTCGCCGCGGAAGGTCAGCAGGTGCTGTTCTTTACCTGCCATGAGCATATCGCGCGTCTCTTCCAGCGGAAGAATATCGAACCACTCTGGCTGCCTGGGCACAAAGTTGCGTTCGACACGATGAAGCCGGAAGATGCGGAAGTAAGTTCCGTGTCCGGCCCGGAACTGAACGGCGTGGACTTCGTAGCCAATTCCGACGATCTTCTGGACGAACGCTTTGAAGCATCCGCCGACGGTGATCAGGCCAGTGCGATCTGATCCGCAGCTCAGTCTGTGTTATGCCACCGCATATTGCTCGGACCAAGCTCGGTTTCAAATCAGAATGAGCGAGACAGAATGAGCGAGACAGAATGAGCGAGACAGAATGAGCGAGACAGAATGAGCGAGACAGAATGAGCGAGACAGAATGGTCGAGGCAGACAGCTGCAGATTGACGGCGATTACACATTCGGCCGGCACACTGCCGCTATTTCTTCTCACCGGCAACCTGGTTCGCCATCGCCATTAATTCGTCCAGCAGTTTAACGGACGCGGTGGGCTCCAGGCGATTGGTCCCGATCCAGGTTTCATAGCCGCCCAGTTCCATCTGACGCGGAGTCGGCAAGTAGCCGAAGTATCCATGAGCCAGCTCGACCATAAACGGTTTTGGCAGCGGGCAGCGGTCTTTGAACTCCAGTCCGATTTCACAGAACACTTCACACGGCATGGTTCCGATGCAAACATCTCCGATGCGAACAATCTGCACCGGGATGGTGGTCGTCTCGGGATATCCAGCCAGCTTCATGGCTCGCTGAGCGTAGATGAACGATAAATCGGAATCACTTTTAGCTCCCGCCGCAATCGTCGATTCGGCCCACTGACGCTGCTCGTCCGTCGGCTTCCGCCATGCAATGATCGGTTCACGATAAGCAGCGGCCAGCGGAATCTGTTCCTGATACTCGAGCGTCTTCATCGTTGCGAAAACTTTGGTCGCCACATCGCGAGCCACATACTTCATCTGTTCATACGGCTTCTTCGACGGACGCGGTTTGACGAAATCGATGTTGTTAATATCACCGCTCGTCCCATTCGCCATCAGGCCGACAAACGGAGGCCGGTCTTCGTCATCAGGCGTCGATAATTCCGCTTCGACCATCTCCCGCAGATACTCACAGAAGCAGCCGTAGTAATCCGCGGAAATGTCGCTCGCGCCAACTCCGCCCACATAGTGCAGCGAATAGGCGGCAAACAGAGAAATCGGCCGCCCGTGCATGTCCTGGACCGCGATCATGGAAACGGCCGGATCGATGGGACCAGCGGGCTCCATCAGGTTCGGGCTTCCACCTGGCGGATTCATTTTCACCAGATCGCTGCCACCGAACGGATTCGCCGGCATTGTTCCCGGACGCATGTACCAGCGACGATTGAACAAATGATCGGGAACATCGACTGATCCGAACGCCAGTTTCGCCGGGCGACGGTTCTTGAGAGCCCGTGTCACACCGTCGGCAATTCGGCGAGCTACAAACGCCTGATATTCGTTTGGTTTTTGATCAGGAGCCAGTCGATCTTCACCCAGAGCACTCGTTGCAGAATGGGTATGCGTGGCGCTGATCATGACATTCTCTTTGGGAATGCCGTGCTGTTCCTCGATCAGCCGGCGAGCTTCCTCACTCACGATGCGATGAATCCCCAGCAGATCGCAGACAACAAGAGCCAGCTTTGTCTGACCATCATCCAGGACCAGACAGCGGGCGTGCAGTTCGTCATGAATGCTGGTTGACGGATACGGCACGAACCCGCCAATAATGGCATCGCCGATGGGTGGTGTCAGATTGCTTGTGGCCGCTCCGGCCTGAAGTGGATCAGCCAGCAACGCGGCGGGAGTTAAACACATCAGAAAGAGGGCGACCAGTAGAGTCAGTCTGAACGATGGCATGAATCATCCTTTGCAGAATTGTCGGCAGGATCGTTAAGGAGCATTGTTGTGGGTCGGCAGGTGAGAAGTCGTGCCATCCAACTTTGAGGAAGGGCTTGTGGCGGGGCTCGAAGCATAACGTAGTCGAAGCGGAAAAAACTATCCTGCGGCGACTCGGTGAGGCTGTGAGCTTGTATGGGAAGTTTTTTTGATCGGACGAGTAGAGGAGAATAGATTCGCGAACTCTATACGAAAGCTGCCAAGACGCTTCTTTCGCAGAGCGAAAGGCGACTATGAAGCGGCACGATGTATATCAGCCGACTGACCTTAAACGACGACAGTTTTTCCGCCCTGACCTGAGGAGATTCCGAACACGATGTATTCCGCATCTTCATGCAGGTGATTAAACATCTGATGCGGTTCGCGGGGGTTCACGATCACCGTATCGCCGGCTGCCATCATCGTTGATTCGCCGGCAACTCGCATTTCGACGTAGCCCTTCAGCAGCACGAAAACTTCCTGCATGTCTTCGTGATAATGGAGCTGAAACGAGGATCCGGCGGGCAGGCAAGCCCAGTTCAGCATTTGCACGTGGCCTTCCTGAAAGTCGTGCTTTGTAGCGATCACGCGTTTTAGCACGCCCGGATTGCGAGGATCCTCATGAGACGCTGGGATAAAGCCGGATGCGTTGGAGAGAATTGACTTCATTCCGGTTGACTCCGAATGTTAAACGCAAGTGAAATGCCCTAAACATGCTGCGGCAGCATTCAGGCCCACGGATTTTGTTCTCGTTCAGTGGCCTTTATGGAATTGCGGCTGACGGCATTGTTTCAAGCGATGGGAGTTTTGACGAATGGCTGGACCGAATCGCCCGGATGATAATCCGAAAGATTTTTCCTTTCTGCATTCAGAACCAGCAACGTCCGGTGACAGTCCCGAGATGCCGGATTCCGACAGCTTTCCGCAACTGTCGAACGTCCCTTCGGGGCTCGACGCCAGTTCGATGCCTGGATTCAGCGACCTGAATTTCGGGGATCTGCCGTTCAGCATTCCGCCAGACGTGACATCCTCCTTTGGAAGTTCGTTCCCGATGTCGGCGGATCCGACGTTCCTTCAGGAGGGACCTGCCGCGTCCAACGAATCAATCCAGTACGAACAGGCTGGCCCGCACGAACAAGCTGGCCCGGACAAACAGGCTGGCCCGGACGAACAGTTCAGCTCGGAATATCAGACAGACGATCCCGCGCAGGATGTCTCGTCGATCGACGAAGCCGAAAGTCCTCGGGCGATGCTTTCGGAATTTGATCCCGAAATGATCGATGCCATCAGTGACGACTTCAACGCCGACTCCGCGGCTTCAGCAGAAGATGAGATCGCTGACGAGACTTTCCGGATCGCTGCTGCGATGTCCCAGGTCGACAGTTCCAGCAGTCTGCAGCCCTCGGAAGAACCGGAAGTAGCAGCGATAGATATCATCGCACCCGCAGAAAATGTCCCGACAACATCAACAGCAATTCCACTGGCTGCTGTCGCGGCCGTCGCACTGAAGACGCAAGTGAGTGCCGCTGCAAAGCCTGCCCCACAAGCGACGACGTCGATGCCTGTACCCTTAAAGCCCACCGTAGTTGACGAATCGTCCAGCAAGCCGCCGGTGCGATCGAAATCGGCAGAGCAGCGGTCGAAAGCCCATGCGTCGTCGCCGATGCTGTTCGGGTACGCGATCGCACTCACGCTGCTGATCCTGGTCTGTCTGGCCACCGGACGATTGTCCTTGTTCGGCAACGCGTCGCTCGAAAGCCTTCCGGATATTCGCCCGCTGGCTCCCAACGAGTTTCGCAAAGTCCCCGACGGAGCGCCGGTTCCTGAAGGGCATGTGCTGAATCTTGGCGACTCACGCCGCTTTGGAGACGTCGTCGTTACGCCCGTTCGGGTGACTCGGGAGCCTCTGAAGTTTCAGGGATTTCTGTCGGGCCAGCCGGAGGAGTCTTTAACCACAACGCCGGTGCTGAAGCTTTGGCTGAAGTTTGAAAACCAGTCCGGATCCTATGCGTTTCCGCCATTCGATGCCGGCCTGATGTCTCACCGAACTCCGCCTTTGTCGAGTGACGAGTCGGTCATCGCCAACTCCTTCCTCACCGTGTTGCCATCCGACGGTGCGGAGTCTGTGCGAGTGCTCAACTATCTTCAGACAATGGACAGCAACTTTGTCATGACCGGCCAGGAGTCGGCTCGCGTTGTTGCGCCTGAAGAGTCACTGGAAACGTTTATTGCGAGCAGCAATAAGATCGACAGCGTGTCTGTCACCGGGGACTCGCGATTAACATGGCGAGTCCAGTTTCGAAAAGGCGTTTACGAGTCGTCCGGGAACGGAGTCACCACGCTGGTCGACGTGCAATTCACCGGCGCTGATATTCAGTAGCGGAGGGTGATGTGTGTCGTACTGACAGGGAAGCTTTGTCATCGCGAACACAGCGGAGCGGAGTGAAACATTTGGCTTCTACCGCAATGCACCACCCGCGATGTGGCCTGTTCACAAACGTTATGGGCGGCTCGGGCGCTTCTTCGCTAATCGCTCAGAATGACAGTCAGAACGCACCGGATAAAGAGTGAGATCGCTCAGCATGACGAGTGACATGGTCCCGCAGGGCGAGACCATTATCATTCATCACGCATAGCTCCCACGTTGCCTTACGCAACCCGACGTTCCTGTCGGTCGAATGCGGGAATTGAAATTGGCGGGGCCTGCCATGACCATTTCGGCATTCCTGCGAGAACTCGGTCAGCCACTTCCATCGCCTGAACAGCCGCTTCCCCGGTCA
Organism: uncultured Planctomycetota bacterium; assembly: GCA_947085455.1. Classification (GTDB taxonomy): domain Bacteria; phylum Planctomycetota; class Planctomycetia; order Planctomycetales; family Planctomycetaceae; genus SXXK01. Next base: position 19,099 of record CAMTWR010000011.1, read on the forward strand.
CTCGCGGACGATCGCCCGTTCGAATGCAGGTCACAAAGTCAGAAAGTTCCGCGGTTAAAGCATCGGCTGATGACGCCTGCAGTTGCTCATTGTTCATCCACTTGCTGAAGACTTCATCCTTCAGCGAAAGCGGGTTCGGGGTGGCTGAGATGATGTCGTGAACCATGGAAGGTCGAGCCGCCAGGGCCGCCACTGGTTCCCAGCAACTGACTTTTCGGGTCTGCAGATCCGCAGAAATGCAGCCGTTGCGTCCCCAGACCTGGATCGTGCGTTCCGGGGTCGGGTTCATGCGGCTGGCGGTAATATCCGCGATGATGCCTGAACTTGTTTTCAGACGTGCCACGGCCATGTCTTCATGAGGCCCGAACGTGACGGCTCCGAAAGAATCAACACTCGTCACACTGTCGCCGGTGAGGGCAAGGACGAGATCGATGTCGTGAATCATCAGGTCATGCACAACCCCGATGTCCGTCGAGCGGAATGTGTACGGGCTAAGTCGCTGACAGCGAATGTACATCGGCTGCTGGACTCGCTGCTGAAGCAGTTCGAACGCCGGATTGAAACGTTCGACATGGCCAACCTGCAGCAGCGATTTGCGGAAGGTTGCGAGTCCCTGCAAGGACCGAGCGGCCTGCAGGCCATCGGCCAGCGGCTTTTCGATCATCACAGCGATGCCGGCCTCGATAAAAGGCCGAGCGACTTCGTAGTGCAGGACGGTTGGTACCGCGATCACGACGCCGTCGACCAGTGGTCGTACTTCTTCAGCAGTGGCGAACCACTGAGTCTGATGTTTGGCGGCGATTGCTTTGCCCTGCTCCTCACGCGCGTCAACGACGCCGATGAGTTGAGCGTCCGCCATGGTCGAAAGGATTCGAGCGTGATGTTGCCCTAATGCCCCGACGCCGATAACTGCAACTCTGACCCGATTCATGCGGCCTTGCGTTCCTGTGCTGGAATTGCGTGATTCTCTGCTGCGGGCTTGTTGCGGACGGCTTCGCGAGCCCGTCCCAGTTTGCCGGCTCGCTGATTCTCCACGAATGTCAGCAGCATTGAAAGTTCAATTGGAATAGTACCCTGCAGCGTGTCGTGAAAGTGCTGACGCACCTCGTCAAGCGGACGGTTGCGACGGTACAGAAGTCGAAATGCGTCTTTAATTGTATCAATCGTGGAATTCGAAATTCCGGCTCGACGCATGCCGACCACGTTGATGGTCTTCAACGTTGGATCATCGCTGCCCGCGGCCAGCATGAAAGGAGGAATGTCGTGAGGCACACGGCAACCGCCACTGACAAAGCTCAATCGGCCGAGCGTCGAGAAGTGATGAACGACCGAGTTTCCTGAAACGATCGCCCCGTCGTGAACATGGACATGTCCGCCAAGCAGAACGCCGTTGACCAGAATGACGTTGTTGAAAATTCGGCAGTTGTGAGCGATATGGCTGTTCGCCATAAACATATTGTTGTTGCCGATGCGTGTGACCCCATCTTCCTTCTCAGCACCACGATTCACCGTGACACCTTCGCGGAAAATGTTGTTGTCGCCGATCACGATTTCCGTGTCTGAAGCCTGCCAGCTGACGTCCTGAGGATCGCCGCCGATAACGCAGTTGGGCCAGAAGCGATTGTTCTGTCCGACTGTGGTGGAACCCATCAGGACAACATGGCTGTGCAGCACGGTCGCGTCACCGATGCACACATTTGGCCCGACGACACAGAAGGGACCAATGACAACGCCCTTGCCGATCTGTGCTCTTGGGTCAACCTGTGAGAGCGGTGAAATCTGGGTTTCCATCATGATCGTCCTGATCGGTAGTCGCTGATTGTTTATCCGGGAGATATCTGTGTGAAGTCTTCCATGACTTACACGTTCACAGCCTGACGTTTTATCAGGCGGCCCATTGAAGCACTGAGTGGCAGGCTTCTATCGTCGACAGAGTCTTGGCCATCACATGATTTAATTTGTGGCCACTTCGGCGAGCAATCACGCGACCGACAAATGGCCGGCCGCTTAGAGCCAGGTCACCAATGCAGTCCAGGATTTTATGTCGCACTGGTTCATCAGCCCAGCGAAGCTTGTTATCAACAGTGGTACCGTCGGTGTCGAACACGACAAGATCTCGCCCTGTCAGATGTCGACCAAATCCCATCGCCTGAAGTGCTTCTACTTCTTCTCGCAATACAAACGTGCGAGCCGGAGCGATATCTTTCAGAAACGATTCAGGCGTCAGGTTGATCGAATACGACTGGGAAGGAATCGCAGTCTGTGGACCATAGTCCAGGCGATAGTCGACTGTTGTGGATCCATCGTAAGACGGGATAATTTCAATCCACTGCTCGCCAGCTCGATCATTCACACCATGCGTCTCTTCGACCACCAAAGCAGCTCGCTCTGAGGTCTGGATATTTAACCCGGCTTCCAGAATGGCTTCGCAGAATGGAAGGCAGGAGCCGTCGACGGCGGGGACTTCGCGAGCGTTGATTTCGACAAGGCAGTTATCTACCTGAAGTCCAGCGAAGGCAGACATCAGATGCTCGATTGTTTCAACCACAGCGCCGGTGCGTGATGCAATCACAGTGCGACGTGGAGCGGAGGTCACGTTGTCAACGTGGGCCAGAACTTCCGGCTTGCCGGCAAGATCAACACGGCGAAACACGATGCCGGAATCGGGCTCGGCCGGCAGCAGCCGCAATCGTGCGTCAATCCCATGAAACAAACTGCGACCTGAAAGGATCGCGGCGCGGGCCAGAGTCTGCTGACGTGACTTAAAGGACTGTTCGGAACTCATAAGCTCACTTCCCCCGGAGTTGCAGAATGAGTTTTGCAGAGGCCTGCATTCCAGCGAATACAGGGACCAGGTCTTTTCTTTTCTCAGGAAGAATCCGGCAGCAGAGAAAAGCCTGCTGCTGCCAGTTCATGTCCGAAGAAATTGCTGCGGCAGAGCAGGTGCTATCGAGTAGCCTTATTGCTCTCAACGGCAGGATCACTGACTCCGCGAACAGGAGCCTTGCTGGCGCCGGTGGCACCTTCGTACTTGCTGTTCAGAGTTGAAAGAACGACATCGGTGATATCGTCTTCGGCTCGGTAGTACACAACCTGCTTGTTCATTCGCTGAACAGCTTCGGCAGGAGCTGTGTTCTCATCAATGTCCTTGCGGTCGAAACGAACGACCATGGTGTACTTGGCGTACTCAGCGTACTTCTGCACCATCATGGTTGTGTCGGCGTAGATCACCTTGAACATTTCCGATTCGCGGCGAGCCAGCTTACGCTGTGTTGCAGCGCGGAAAGCTTCGAATTCGCCCTTGGCTCCCAGCAGTGCCTTTTCGGCCTGCTCGTACTGAGGGCTGCCTGGAGCCATCTTTGATTCCTGCATTTCGAGCTGCATCTTCTGCATCTTCTCGACCATCAGTTTGGCTTCGGCGTCGCTCTTTTCGATTTCAGCGGCCAGACCAGCTCGCAGGTCTTCAAACTTCTTGTAGCCCTGAAACACTTCAGCCATGTCCACAAGCCCAACGCGATGTGGGGTTGTGTCCTTGACGGCAGGGGCAGCTGGCTTGGCAGCGTCCTGAGCCATCACAGGGATCATGGAACTTGCAGCGAGAGCAGCAACTAATGCAACGATAATGTTCTTCACGGTTTCGGCACTCCTTTGCCCATTCGAAGCCCCGATCTCCGTTGGGGCGAAATTGCAGTCAATCTCAGACCGTTGACCGGTCGCAGACCAGCGGTTTGTCCCAAACCAGCCGCTCATGGTCAAGACGAACGAACGGGTTTGAAACTTAATCCGATCCTCGAAGGCCTCTCTAGTTCCCAAAACCGGCAAGTTCTGCGGACAAGCAGGCCTCGCACACTTCGTATTTACCCCATCTATACATCTATGTGCAGTCACATCGCCAATCCGAGCAGACAGCACAAAGAAATTACCGCGATCGTGCTGACCGTCACTAATGATAGTGTTCACACATCCCTAACCGCGAGTTTTCAAGTGGCGGAGTTCAGGCGGTGGGATGCCAAAGTGCCCGAAAACACAGGCCTTCATCACAACCCGCTGCGTCAGCGAGGGATCTACGCAGCGACTCCTACTGTAATGTCTCGCTGATTCGTTGATTTATTGAACAGAGTGTTTTGTCTTGTTTAACCCGTGGCCGACAGGCCAGGAGCAGAGAACGCCTGGCCTGCCGGCCACGGGTTAAACGAAGCGATTTGAGAGACACCACACTAGAAACCATCGAAACACAATCCCTCGCTGTCGCGTCGGGCTGTGAGGGTTACAAACGCAACGTGGCATTGGATGCTTTTCGCTGCGAAGCTGTTCGGCCGGGCGATGACTGAGTTTGCAGATCGCTGGCTGGGGCAAGGTTGCTCTTGATGCTGACTCGTTTTGCAGTCATCCTGCGAACGTCGCTCACCCGTTGTAATTGCCATTGCAGGCGATGGTTACGATCGAGACGACAAGGCCCGCACCAGGAAGGAGAGTCAAGGATGACTCCACAGATTCTGCGCCTCACCGTTTTCATCGTGCTGCTCGCAACGTCAACGTCTTTTGCGCTCGCGTGGCAAGAATTGTCAGAACCGAAATTTTCCGAACCGACGTCTGACAGTGACGTCAGTCGACCGGAAGTTGATCGGCCGACAAGCAGTCGCCTGCGCAAGAAGACTTCGCCAGCCGCTAAAAAAGCGTCATCGCCTGTTGATGCGGAGACGAAGAGTCCCAAAGTGCCCGGGGCTCCGACCAATCGTTCCCATCCTGGCGAACAGATCAGCGAATCGGAAAACGTATTGCGCCTGATCGCTGAAGACCCTGCCGCGTCGTCGTTCTTCTCGTCCGGAATTCCTCGTTCTCAGGCCGTTGGTGCCGACGCCACGATCAATGATCTTTGTCACGTTGGCTCATTGTGCTGGGCCGTGGGTGAGCGAGGCGTTGTGTGCTTTTCCTCGGACAATGGCGCGTCATGGGTCACACGATTTACGCCAATGGACTGCAGTCTGAAGTCTGTCTGCTTTCTGACGAATCGCATTGGCTGGATGGCCGGCCTTCGTATCCTTCCCGGCACTTCTCAACAATCGGCCGTCCTGCTGGAAACTCGCGACGGAGGAAATACGTGGAAAGATCTGGCCGCATCCGCCTCGGAAGTAACCGGCTCTGCGGATCTCGCCACATCTTCACTTCCCGGGATTCTGCGAATTCAGTTCTTTGGTCTGAAGGACGCAGTTGCCGTCACATTGCCAGTTGAACGACGCAACGGAGCTGCCTTGTTCCGCACGGAAGATGGTGGTCGCAGCTGGTCAATGATTTCAGCCGATCAAGCCGGCAGCACGTGGACGACCGGCGCTTTCCTAAGTCCATCCGAGGGCATCGTCGTCGGGCGGCAGCAAAGTTACGCGGCTATCGTTTCGGATCAGGCTGTAGTGATCAGCAATCCGCAGCCCACTCTGCGTCAGTTGCGAGGCGTCTCATTGACACCGGACGGATCCGGCTGGATTGTCGGCGATGGTGCGTTGATTTTAAAAACGGCAAACTCCGGAGTGACCTGGGAACCAGCCTCGGCAGACATTCCAAAATCCATTTCAGAACTGACAGATTTGCACACGGTCAGTCACAGCGGATCCACCGTATTGATGGCCGGCAATCCGGCCAGTGTGCTGTTGCGGTCCGTCGATGATGGTCAGCATTTTGAAAACGTTGTGTTGTCCGCACAGGGACATATTCATCGCTTGCTGTTTCTGTCGGATTCGGAAGTCATCGCGGCCGGCAGTTTTGGGCAGATCCTGCGTTCTTCAGATGCCGGAGCCACATGGAATTGCGTGCGTGCTGCCGACTTTCGTGCGGGCATTCTGAATCTTGTGACAGATGCCGACAAAGCCGCCTGGCAGATGCTGGCACGCAACTCGGCAGAAGGCGGACTGCGAGCGGTCACGCTGCAGTTTTCAGTGCCTCTGAATCTCCAGGAAACTACAACCACAGCAGCGCGATCCGTGACGTCTGAACGGAGTCAGTTGGCTTGCAGTCAGCTGGGTGGCAACGAATCGATTGCCGACTGGATGTTTCCGCGGACGAAGCCTGAACATCACCGGTCTCCCGAGCAGCTGATGGCCGAATGGACTCGTCGCACGGACGGGCAGTTGGCACGTTTACTGCCTCTGCGAGTCGCGCGTGACCTGCGAAACTGGAAACCGTCTGTCGTTGTGATTGAACCGATTTCGGACGACGACGCAGTGGCCGCGATCGCTCGTGATGTCATCCTGCGAGCGATACAGATCGCGGCCGGGGATGACAACGATGAGGAGTCCGCGAGCGAATCGTCCGATGAACTTTCCATTGTTGGATTGAAGCCGTGGCATGTCGCACGAGTCTTCTCGCGCGCCTCGTCAAAACAACAAACCGGTTTATTCTTTGACAACGCCGAGCTTCTGCCAGCGACCGGGACCACGACCGGCCTGTTGTGCGATGCCATATTGAGTCTGTTTCCGGATGATACTGATGCGACGCTCGGTCTGCGATCGCGAGCCAGTTACGAACTGCTGATGGATCGAAATGATGCGGTCGGATTGAGCAGTCTCATTGACGGGCTCGAGCCCGGGTCGCTCAAAGATGCTCGTCGTCCGATGATCGCTCGCTCACGCGAAGAAATCGCGAGTCTTGAGAAAACTCTTCGCACGGCCCATGTCGAAGGCGTGGCTCTTCAGGGGCATTCTCGACTTGCAGGCGACGCCGATTCACTGACCGCAGAACTGGAGACAGTTGGCGTATCGCTGCCTGACCTGCTGGCGGTGAAACAACTGCGAGATCTGGCGACGGTGAATCTTCAACAGAACAACATGGAAGCGTTTCTCTCCATTCAGCAGGAAGTGATTCGTCGTTATCCGAATTCCGAAGACGGACGAAAAGCGGCCGAGATGCTGTTCCTGTTTTATTCCTCCGCGGAAGCTCGCTATTACCGCATTCGCAACTCTTCTCATTCGCCGTTCGGCATGTCGGCAACCATGGCGGTTCCTTCACTCGATCCGGAGCAGTCGAATCCCGCGATTCCGAATGCCAACATTGTTCAGCCAAAGTTTGAAGCTCCAACCGCGCTTCCGTTTTCCGCCACGGCCACGGATCCATCGGCCGCTTTGCAGGAAAAGTGGGATCAACATGTCGCGACCGCGTTTCGAATTCTGTCATCGTCTGCAACTTCGGATGGAGTTCATCGAGCGATGAATCCTACCATGGTGCTGCGGCATGCGGTCAATCAACGAAACCAGAATCGTACGGGTGAGCAGAACAACGCGCTGGCGGAATTGGCCGAGCGTGATGACGAGTTTGGCGTCTTCGCGAGGTCTGAAATTCAGTTGAGTTCGACGGCCCTGCCTGGCGTTCCTGTCTACAATCTGCAGCGACGATCAGAGCCGCCGTTTCTGGACGGTCGGTTGTCAGATTCACTTTGGGAAAATGCCGAAGAGATGACTCTGCGAACGTTCCGGGCGAAGCCACTTTCCAACGGATCGAATGCGGAGAATTCCAAACGATCGTCAGAGGACTCTGAAACCAGCAGTCTTGCGATGGTCGCATGGGACGAAGAATTTCTCTACTTCGCCGGACGCTTCCAGCACGATCCTCAACACCGTGGTCCAATCCAGCTGGCGACCGATCGGAACTATGATGCTAAACATGGAAGCCGCGATCGTTTTGAAATCGAGATCGATACGGACCGCGATTTTGTAACATCATTTCAGCTGACCGTGGATGAATCCGGGCGAACGAGTGACCGGTGCTGGTTGCTGGATCGCTGGAATCCAAAATGGTACGTGGCAGTGGACTCTGATGATGCCACATGGCGAGTCGAAGCGGCAATTCCGTTGTCCGAAATCGCGGCTCGCCCCGCAAAACCGGGTGATCTGTGGTCCATCAAACTTCGCCGAGTGCTGCCCGGTGTGCTTCAGCACGAGCTCGTTGCGCCCGCGACTTCCGTGTCTACAAACGGAACCGCGCTCATCCGCTTTATCCGCCCAAAAGTTGTCAGCGGTGGACGAGCGAAATAATCCGCGCCGCGGTCGGATGCCAATCAGCCGATATCGTGGGCGTTGCGTCCGAGAGCGATATCGAAGTCATTCATGGCGGGAACCATCATCGCAACTGCGGTAAATCCATAGGCGATGCAGATCCACAGACACACGCCCAGGTTTCCGCCGAGCAAAAAGTCGGTGATCGCGTAAAACGTCAGAAACGGCAGCACCAAAGATGCCAGCGTCAGAGCGCTGGACGGGTTGCGATAAGTCAGCGACGAATACAGACCCAGACTGCCGAACCCGATGAACAGGATGAAGCTCTGCAGCTGAATGGCAAAGGATGAGCGTGCTTCGACAAGCAGCAGCATAAAGATGAAAATGCCCACGCAGAGAAAGAACATTGTGCCGAGACTGTGACCGATGGCGTGTCGAGAATTCTCATAGGTCAGCCCCTGGTGAAGACCGAGCGTCACAGCAAAAATGCTCAGTACGACATACGCGACACACAGATAAAGCACGTTCTCGCCGGACAGAGCCTCCGACTGTCCCGTGAATGACATCGCAATCACCAGCAACAATGGCAGCACCACCATTTCGCGGGCGTTCCACAATGAACCGAAAATCTTGCCAAGAATGAACTCATGCGGTCGCAAATCCGTGACCAGCAAAATTTCCAGAGTGCGACCGTCGCGTTCGTTCGTCAACGAAGTTACCGCTTGTGCGTTAGTCAGCAAAAGACTGAGAATCGCGATGCCAAGGAACGCGAACGATGGTCCGGACAACATGCCCAGCACCAGTTCGGTGTTGTTCGCAGTTCCGCGATTCATCATCGCGACGCTGGCAATAATCAAGGTCATCAGAACGTAAGACAGCTTGATCCAGATCATGCGTTTTCCGTACGCACGAGTTCGCATTTCACGCCAAAGTACGGGCTGACTCCAGACAGGGCGATGGACACGAGGAACGGCCGGGATGGATTCTTTATCCTTATCCGTTGCCGTTTTCTCATTCGCAGACTGATGAAATTCACGCGAAGGATTCCACACTCGCATCTTCAAGACTGTCAGAGTCACGAGGCCCACGGAGACAATCAGCAGCGAGATCACCGTCGGCCACGCAGAAACACGAACAATTCCGGACGTTTCCAGAGCCAGCGGATCGAGTACTCGCTGCAATCCAAAATAAGGAGAAGCTTCCGCCAACGGGCCCGCGATGGCCGTGCCCACCGTATGAGTCACCAAAACGTACAGGACGACACCCAGAACACTGATCGCCAGAGTCTGAAACGTTTTGTCTCGCCAAAACGCGACCAGACAACCCCAGCTGCCCGCCGCCAGGGTTGCCGCGCCGGTGATCGCCTGAGACCAGAAGATCTGCTCCCATGTCACACCGCCCAGCAATTTCAGGAAGCAGAACACCGGCCATGATGTTGCCAGCAGCACGCCGACATTCAACAGGCTGGAGAGCAATTTCCCCAAAGCCAGTTCATGATTTCGCAGGTCTGTCATTAAGAGCAGGATGAGCGTCTTGCGGTCCTTTTCCTGCGTCACAAGCGATGCGGAAAAAACGGTGGCAAAGAACAGCCCCAGTGTCAGCTGCAGCACCGCGAAGACTCGAAAAGTCATCGCGCTGAAGGAAGCTACATCGCCAGCAAACAGGACGTCCTGAAATCCCACTGTGGCCTGGCGAATGCTGTAAAACAAGATCAGCAGACCGGCCACAAATCCCGATCGCATCAGGTAGTGGCTCAATCGCCTTGGTGTTGTCAGAACTTCGCGTTCAAATATGGGACCGGCGACCACGCCAGGCACTCCTGAAAATGACCAATGACCACTAAGAATGGGTTTTCTGAACTCTCGTGAGTCCAGCTGCAGGTTTATCAGCGCTTCTGAGTGGTTTTGCGGCCGAGGAAACAAGAAGCCCGACTCCTTGTGGGAGCCGGGCTTTGTGATCACGAACGCGGGAAATGGCTTACAGCCGTCGCGATCGAGTTTCTCGCAGGAACTCACGTTCCATTTCCAGCTGCTTATTCGCGCCAATGCCTTCCCACAGGGACTTCAGCGGGTACTCGGCAGGAACGGGCTTGGCATTCTGCTGATGAATGGCCTGCCAGTACTGCACGATCAACAGTGCTTCGTCGGTGTAGCGACCATCTTCATACATAACCGGATACTTCTCTTCGGCCACCAGCCACTGCTGCATTGCTTTTTCCAGCAGGGCTTCCGCTTCGGACTTGGTTGTCGTTCCGGACTCCTTGTCGAACGCGTCAAATCCCTTGCCTTCGATGTAGGCCTGCTTGGCCTGGAAGAACGTCTTATGCACCTCCAGCGACACCGGATCTTTTTCCACCAGCGCGAGATCTCGCCAGAACCGGAAGTTCACCATGTCCAGATTGCGAGCCCAGAGATCGCGCTGAGCGGCAACGGTAATCCCGTTTTCTTCCGCCATCGCTTTCAGTTCGGCCTCGGAACAGACCAGCTTGTACTTCTTATCGTCCAGACCCAGGAACACATAGTTGCCGTAGTCTTCCATCCACGCACGATAACCAGCATCCCACGCGGCCTGGTGCTCTTCGAAGAACCCTTCCTTTGATCGCGTTTCTGCATAGTTCAGCAGCGACTTGGCCGGGCTCTGCCGAAAGAACACGTGGGTCATCCCCTTCACGCCAATCAAGCCATCGTTTTCGTCTTTTTCATTGGCACGCACGAACCAGTCATGCGCGACCAGATAGCTGTCCTTGCCTTCTTCATTGATCGCTGGGTCCGGGCCGCGCTGACCGGGAGCGGTTTCAAACTTCGGATCCGGGTCCTCCCGGAAGAAGACGCGGAAAAACTTCTTCTCATCCGAAACACCCATTTTTGTGGTGATCACTTCACCCACATTGTGGAACAGAATTGGAATCGTTTGATTGCGTTCCGTACCAAGCTTCAAAAACTTGATGCCTTCTTTTACCCAGTAAAAGCGGTCATCCACTTTGTCCCATTCACGTGAGACGTTGTAAGCCAGGTTCCAGCCCTGGAACTTCCAGATCTGCACATAATGCGGCTGCAGCAGAATGATCGAATCGACCGTCGCTCGCAGCTTGGCCCACTGCTTCTTTTCCTGATAGTCAATCGCCTTCAGATGCAGCACGCTGGCAGCCGGACCACGCAGGCCCAGCAGTACCAGATTCATCGCTGAACTGGACGGATCCACTTTGCCCAGCGTGGCTTCGCCGAGGTCATATTCCTGGCGCAGTCGAGCCAGTTTGCCGAGCCCCGAGGAGGCCTGACCGGCCGACGAATTCTGTTCCGCAGGGAAGCCCAGATAAACGATCGGTCCCAGCAGCAGGACGATGCAGATTCCGTAAGCAACCTTACGTTGTCGCGAATTGAAATTGCTCATTTTGCCTCCAGTTCACGGAACTTCAGCATCGCACCGGCGAGCAGAACGCAGGGGATCAGAAATCCAACAAAAATAGCGAATGCCGGAACAACACATTCCTGGAAAGGAACGTCGAACCCATTTTCCACAAAGGCCGCACCGCGATTGAACACGCTAAAGTCAGGGACGATATTGCTGAAGCCCCACAGGATTCCCTCAAGACCCTTGTCGGCTCCCTTGAGCACGGCCTGAGTCGTCGCGGAGACGTCCATTCCCACCTGAGGATTGCGGTGCTGAGCGATCAGAACTGCGGACTCCAGAGTGCCCATTCCCTGTTCCTGACCCGACAACATTCGCATCATGAACTCATGGAAGAACTGGCCGACCACAAAGAACGTAAGCGTGAAGAACAACGCAACCGGCCCCTTCACGATACAGCTGACCGTGACGCCCAGCACGATGATCAACAGCAACATCAAAGCGATGTTCAACAGTGCCTTCGTATAACCGACAACGAACGAACGGTCTGGTTTGCGGATGAACAGGTCAGGGCGAGCCATCCCGAGATACATCTGATCGTTCAGGCACGCCACTTCCACTCGCAGCATCCCATTGCTCGTCAGGTCGTTGATCAGATCCTTCTCAATCATCCAGCCATCGGTGTCCTGAGAGACCAGTTGTTCACGACGAATCAGATCGTCAAAGAACGCGAACCAACGTTTGCCGTCGGCGGTCGTCACTTTTCCATCGGCCACTTTCAGTGCTCCGGCGGCGATCTGTTCTGTCACAACGGTAACAAGCAGTTCGGCATTCAGCTGCGAAATACCGCCGTCTTTGGCCAGATCATCTGCCAGAGTCGCTCGCAGAGTTGTCCCTTCGGCCAGCTTGCCGGAAGCATTCCACTCTTCAAAAATTCCGGACAAAGAACGGCCCAGAGTTTCGTAGTCGGCGACAAATCGCAGCTTGCGAGGAATCAGAGAAATGTTCTCCGCCGCACCTTCGTGATACTCTGCAATGTGGAACGCTGGCAGTGGGACTTCCAACTTCGGCAGTCCTTCGTGCAACGCATCGGCGTTCTCCGCCAGGCCTGTGGCCAGGGCGTCCAGCGAATCCGCAAACTTGTCATAAGGCGGCGCGTCTTCCGTCGCGTTCATCGCATTATTTCGCAGCACTTCGATCAACAGATAACCCGATTCCGCAGACGCATTAAACAGCTGAGACGTGGGAAGGAGCGATTCTCTTTTTTGTTCCTTCAACACAATCGCTGCAACAGAGAGCCCATTTTGCAGGCCTGCATAATCCGCCGGGAGAAGTTCTTCCGGAGCCGTGCGAATTCGTGCTGCCAGTTCTTTCATTCGATCGGCCGCATTGCGAAACTGACCGTCTCGCAAAGTTTCGGCCAATGCCTTCAGAGCTTCGCCCTGCGCGATCATCCCAAAGGCATCTTCACGCGGATTAGACGATATTGTGTACTGCGCCTGAACACCCTGGAAGATACTCTTTTCGGATCCTTTGACTGTTCGAAAAGCCTCGAACCGACATTCGAGCTTAAGAGCCTCCATCATTTCTATTTTGTCATCCTTTGTGACAGTTTCGCTAATGATCGATGAGTCGTTGATGTTGTTAAACAACCATACGGCTCGGGCTCGCGAGTTTCCCACAATGTGTGAACGATACATCCAGGTATCACCGACGTTGATACCTGTCGCTGTCGGCTGACCTTCAGGACTGATGAAATAAAGCTGGCCAAATACGGGAACTCGACAAGTCAACTGGCCTGCGGCCGACGCCGGCAACTGGCGATAAATCCAAAACCCGCCAATGACGCCCATCAGAGTCAGAACCAGACAGGCCACAATTCCCATGCCCGCCATACGGCCGATGACAATTTCGAGTCGGCGAGCCGGCTTGGTCACCACAGTGTGCAGCGATCGAATTCGAATATCTTCCGGCAATGCCCAGCAGCTCAGAAAGATCACCGCAGGCAAAATCAGCCACGCGATAGCCGTCAGCAGGAATGTCACATGCACGCTGACCTGCAACTCAGGTCGTTCGTTCGCATCTGCCAAAAACCAGCCAGCGAACATCAGCAAAATCGCAAACACCACAAACACCAGCAGTGCTTTGCGGCGGACGGCTTCCAGCAAAGTCAGCTTGGTCAGGGCGTAAATGCGGCGGGGCGAGATGGAGACTACGTCGCTGAGATAGCTGGCGAGCCCCTTCGTAAAAATGCCGATTCCTGAAGCGCCGTTTCGAGCGACTGCCAGCAGGAACGCGAGCCCGACGCTGATGAGCAGCAAAACGCCCAGCAGAAGCAGCCACGATGCGGTGCCTCCGGCGAGGTCATAAGGTCTGATATCAAAGTCCATAGTTTACAGTTCCGAGAAGCGAGGCTGCATATGCAGTGATGTAGCAGTGATGTATCCAGGGAAATCCGCACGAAATTCTGACTGATCATTCCGGAGACGCAGTCAATCACGGTCCGACGCCAGTCCGTTTCAGGCCTGTCCGCCCTTGCCGGATGCGGCAATTTCTTCGGCCGAAAACCGGCGTCCAGGACGCTCGCCGCTTTCTCGCACAGTTCGCAGGAACAATTCTTCCAGGTCAGCTCGAGGACTGCTGAACTGAGCGTTCGTAATGTTGTGTTTTGCCAGAACCTTACGAATATCTTCTTCCGCTTCCTTGCTGAGCGTTGATGTTCGCAGCTGAGTCTCGTTCTTCATCTCAAGCAGCTCGTCAACTCGTCCCAGGACTTTCAGTTCGCCCTGAAACAGTACTCCGATGCGGTCACAGACGTCCTGAACGTCGGCCAACTGGTGACTGCACATCACGACTGTCTTGCCCTGTGACTTCAGTCGCAGGATCAGGTCCTTCATCTCGCGTGTTCCCAACGGATCCAGTCCGCTGGTAGGTTCATCAAGCAGGACCAGTTCCGGATCGTTGATCAACGCCTGAGCCAGACCGATTCGGCGAGTCATCCCCTTGGAGTATTCCTTCAGCTGGCGACGACGCGCCTTGCCAAGGCCCACCATTTCGATCAGCTCGTCAGAACGACGAATGCGATCGGCCGCTGACATGTTGAACAGGCGACCGTAAAAGTCGAGCGTTTCGTCCGCGTTCAGGAAGCGGTACAGATACGATTCTTCTGGCAAATAGCCGATTTTTTCGTTCTTTGATACGTCCGACGCGGACTTTCCAAGAATCGTCATTTCACCGGATGTCGGGAACAGCAGCCCCAGCAACATCTTCATGGTGGTCGTTTTGCCGGAACCGTTGGGCCCCAGCAGCCCGAAGACCTCACCCTTCTTAACGTCGAGACTCAGACTCTTCACGGCCTGAACTTTCTTACGACCCCAGAAGTCTCGATAAATCTTGGACAGATTCCGGATCTCAATCACGGCGTTTGACATGTCGAACCGTTTCGCTGACTGAATTGAAGGACAAAATAATGATGATGTAAGAAGCATTTTTGCTGGTTCGCGGAGCCACGTTGGGGGCTCATAGAACCTGATGCATACTGACCTTACGCACACGGTCGCAGAATTGTTTGCGCAATTCCGACGAGCCTCCGCCTGCCCGAATCTGCGCGTACACATCTCCGCTGTGATGCAGAATCTACGGAGGAAACCCAGGTAACTCAATCAACTGTCGCTCGATTTGCCCGCTCAAAGCCGACTCCACGCCCCCACGACCGGTACAACTTCACTGACAATCCCCGTAGCTGGACACGTGGGAGCTCAGAAGAACACTCGAATCCTCACAAACCGCGTAGCTGGAATCGTGGCGAGCTAAGGATTGCATCCAAATTCTCACGAATCCGGCTACAGGCATGCGAAAAGGGTTCCCAGAAAAGTTCGAATCGCTAGTTTTGAAGTTGCCCTTTTCGGCCCTGAGGTGCTGAAGGCTGTGAAAACTTGGCAATTTATCCTAACCCGAAGCGTCAGCGAGTGATCTCGTGGAACACTGCCCTCGACGCAGAAACGCAATCCCTCGCTGACGCAGCGGGTTGGGATAGTCACAAATGCGCAACTTCAAAACTGACGCGTCGGGTCGGGGTGGGCCTGAAACCCGCAGCTAAAAAAACGGCAGCGAGTGGGCAGCGAGTGGGCGGCGAGTGGGCGGCAAGTGCACCTTGGCCCACTCGCTGCCGCTTCGAGCCAAGATAAGCGCACAGCTGCGGCGGGTGAGAACTGAAGCCGAATAACTCACAAGCCCATGAGCCGTAGATTCCTGGATTTTAGCACGGACATTTTTAGCAGCTGCGGAATCCGGAGCGGCAGTTTGCGTCAAAAACAGGGGAACGTTCAGAATGCCGTCCGGCTCGATTGAGGAGCCAGGCGTTGTCGGTTAAGAAGCACTTCCTGAGAGACAAGATAACTCACCGATTGGACCATATGACACCGTCCTCGCATGTCGCCATGCTGACGTCGGATCATCGTGGACAGGCGGTTGGATTTCCTTATTGTGGTCCGGGAAGGCTCCCGCTGCACATCAGACCTTAATCGATCAGGAACACAGGGCGCACATGAGTCGGCATATTTTTGTTACGGGCGGCGTAGTCAGTTCACTGGGCAAGGGATTGACTTCTGCGTCCATCGGTATGTTGCTCGAACGGCGCGGACTGAAAGTCCGCATGCAGAAGCTCGATCCGTATCTTAACGTCGATCCGGGCACCATGAGTCCCTTTCAGCACGGCGAAGTTTATGTGCTGGATGACGGCTCCGAAACCGACCTCGACCTCGGCCATTACGAACGCTTCACCTCGGGCGTTCTGAATCGTGATTCGAACTACACAACCGGTCAGATTTATCTGTCCGTGATTGAAAAAGAACGCCGCGGCGAATACCTCGGTCGAACAGTTCAGGTTGTTCCTCACATCACGGATGAGATCAAAGCGTCCATCCTGAAACTGGCAACTCCCGACGTCGACGTTGTGATCACCGAACTGGGCGGAACCGTCGGCGACATTGAAGGCCTGCCGTTTCTGGAAGCGATTCGCCAGATCCCTTTGGATATCGGCAAAGAGAACGTGATGTTCATTCATCTCACGCTCGTCCCGTATCTCAAAGCCGCGCGTGAAGCCAAGACCAAGCCGACTCAACACAGCGTACAACAGCTGCGTGAAATCGGGATCCAGCCCGACATTCTGATCGTGCGTACCGAACGTCCCATCGGTCGCGAACACACCGACAAGATTGCCTTATTCTGCAACGTCGAAAAGAAGGCGGTCATTGAAGAAGTCGACAAAGAATTCTCCATTTACGAAGTTCCGATCGGCCTGATTGAACATGGTCTGGACGAGCTGATCTGCCAGAAGCTGCATCTGACGCCCGGTCCACTGAAAATGGACGACTACCGAGCCCTCGTGCATCGCATTCGCAATCCAAAAAACGAAGTCACGATTGCCGTTGTCGGAAAGTACATCGAACATCGAGATGCGTACAAATCCATCTACGAATCGATCGACCATGCCGGCTTCCATCATTCGACACAGATTATCGTCAAGCGAATCGAAGCCGAAGAACTGGAACGTCAGGGGCCAGAAATTCTGCTCAAGGGCGTCGACGGGATTTTGATTCCGGGCGGCTTCGGTATGCGAGGTATCGAAGGCAAAATTCAGGCCATTCAGTACGCTCGCGAGTTTAATATCCCGTTCTTCGGGATCTGTCTCGGCATGCAGTGCGCCGTCATCGAGTTCGCTCGAAATGTGCTCGGGCTGGCCGATGCGAACAGCACGGAATTCTCCAACGAAACGCAGCATCCGGTCATCTGTTTGCTCGAAGGCCAGAAAGGCATTCGGTACAAGGGCGGCACGATGCGACTGGGCGCTCAGCCCTGCATTCTGACCGAAGGAACTCGCCCGGCCGGCGCTTACGGCAAGAGCGAAATCAGCGAACGTCATCGACATCGATATGAGTTCAATCCGTCGTATCGTCAGCAGTTTGTCGATGCCGGATTGCAGGTGGCGGGAACAAGTCCTGATGGCGGCCTGGTCGAGATTGTCGAACTGGCTGCACACCCGTGGTTTGTGGCGGTGCAGTACCATCCGGAGTTCAAGTCGCAGCCACATAACGCTCACCCGCTGTTCAAAGGCTTCGTCGAAGCTGCGTTGGCTCGACACCTGCACCGCAGTGGTGGAGGAGCGTCTTCGGAATCTACGCCTAACGCCTAACGCCTAACGCCTAACGCCTAACGCCGCAGTCCGGCGATTCCGTCCGTGCCCAACGCACCTGAAATCGACTCTGCCGCTGCCGTGAAAAACTGCGGCAGAGTGGAGTATGCAGCGGCGAACATGTTTTTTGAACAACATGCCGCGCCGTGGCGAGCCTCTGCAAGGATTCTGCTGTGTCGAGTAGCCCGCTGTTTGGTGTGTTGAATTTGAACAAACCGGCGGGCATTACGTCGCGCGATCTGGTCAATAAGGTTCAGCGTTTGGTTCGCCCCACGAAAGTCGGCCACGCAGGTACTCTGGACCCGATGGCCACCGGCGTATTGCTGGTCTGTGTGGGACCCGCAACCCGATTGGTGTCGATGCTGCAGGAGGGCCGCAAAACCTATGTCACTCAGTTTACGCTGGGTCAGACCAGCGACACCGATGACAGCTCGGGCGTAATTGAACATCGTGCGATCGACGGCCCACCGGCTTTGCTGCCGCAGATTGTCGAGCTGCTTAATCTGATGACCGGAGTCATCTCGCAGGTGCCGCCGGATTATTCGGCCGTGCATGTTGACGGGCAACGAGCCTACTCGCTGGCCAGACAAGGGCAGGAGATCTCGCTGAAGGGAAAGGAGATTGAGATTCATTCCATCCAGCTTCTTCGCTACGAATGGCCGCTGCTGGAACTGGAGATTGTGTGCGGATCCGGAACCTACATCCGTTCGATTGCGCGGGATCTGGGCGAACAGCTGGGATGCGGCGGACTGATGAGCCGGCTGGAACGGACACGAATCGGCGATTTTTCTGTCTCACAGAGTCTCACTGTCGACGAACTCACACAGGACAATCTGCCGGTTCACGTCTGTCCGGCTGTGCAAATTGTTCAAGGGCTGCCGAAGTTCGACTGCACGCCTGAAGACGTAACGAACCTGCTGTGCGGAAGACGCCTGGTCGTTCGTTATGAGCAGATGGAATCGCCGGAACCGCTGTCCATCGGACAATCTGTCGCCGTCACTCGCAACGGTTTCCAGGAACTGCTCGCCCTTGCGGAATTTACAACCGAAGGCAACCTCCAGCCCCGCACCGTCTTCATGAAAATCGAGCCCCGGTAGCCGTTGCGCACGAAATCAAGTGCGCGAGCCGGATTGAAGTTTGCCCCTGCCTATCGAGTTGCGCAGCAGGCATTCCTCTGCTTCAATTGGGAGAAAGATCGGGTATCGGAACGCGCATGAAAAAAGCCTGTCCGGTGAGTGCCGGGCAGGCTTTGCAGAACAACAGTCGTCTGAGAGATGAGAGAAGGCCGATGAGTGCTGCGTGCCGAACTTTTGAGATTGAGAGAGAGAAGTTCGGGTTGCATTCAGAGGCAGACTAAATGTTCTGCTCTTTTTCCTTCTTCTTTTTCTTGTCCCCGTTCTTGCCTTTTTTCATCTGCTGCTCCAGCCGTTCGGCCTGAGACTTGGCCTTTTGCTCTTCCTGCTCGGCGGTTTGTACGATTTCGCGAAGTTCATCGAGTGACTTCTCGACAGGCTCCTGAGTGAATGTCGAGCCGGCAGTGTGGGCTCCACAACCGTCCTGAGCTGGAATGCTGTAGCTCTGGTCAAGACTTCGGATCGCAAAAGCGACGTCCTGAAGTTCTTCATTAACGGACTTGGCGACGACTGTCAGGCCTGTGGTGAGTCCCACAATGGCCACAGTGCCAACCACGACAGCTTCGGCTGACAACAAAACGCCCGCTTCATCACACCACAATTTACTGAACAAACGCATCTCTCAATCTCCGCATCTCAGGTTGCAAAAAGGACGCGAACTCTACGGTCTCTCTGGAACCGTTGAGGTCCATCTGGGTCAGATTTGCGGATTGTGCCGATTCCTGAACAGTCTTTGCAAATGTTAATATGGGTATTATGTGAGATATGCAAAGATTTGTTTACATATTGAAACATCTGTGTAAAGGCGCGACTTACACCTGAGACCGGTCCCGCGTCAGTAGCGAACAGCGGCCATCTGGCGACGCATGGAAATGCGTCCACGATACGATTCGTTCTCGAAAAAGCCGTCCCACGCATGATTGTGAACGCCGCGACTTTTTGCCTAACCTGCTGCGATGCGATGCCAGACAGGCGTCGAGAATGCTCACATTGGCAAGCGATTCAGTGAGGATGGTTGTATGAATGTCCGGCTCGTTGGCGTCGTCCGAGATCACGTGTTGCTGGCATTCATTCTGGCCGTGATAACTTCGATCACTTTTCCGGGTTCCGTTGAGGCACAGCAGTTGTCACCGGCCGAATCGGTGAAGGCCATGTCGGTTCCCGCAGACATGGACGTGCAACTGGTCGCCAGTGAGCCGCTGGTTCGTCAGCCGGTCTGTATCGAGCATGATGATCGCGGACGATTGTGGGTCATCCAGTATTTGCAGTATCCCAATCCCGAAGGTCTGACACGAGTCGCCGTCGATCGCTTCTCGCGAACTCGCTACGACCGAGTTCCCGAGCCACCGCCTCACGGTCCTCGAGGTGCTGACAAGATTACGATTCTGAAGGACACGGACGGTGACGGCCTGATGGACGCCGGACACGATTTCGCCGACGGGCTGAATCTGACGACCGGACTGGCCTTTGGGCACGGTGGCGTATTCGTTCTGAACGTTCCCTATCTGCTCTTTTATCCCGATCGCAACCGTGATGATGTGCCGGATAGCGATCCGGAGGTGCTGCTCACCGGGTTTGGCATGGAGGACGCTCACAGCGTCGCGAACTCGCTCACCTGGGGCCCGGATGGATGGCTCTATGGATGTCAGGGCAGCACTGTTACCGCCAATATTCGCGGCATCGAGTTTCAACAGGGAGTCTGGCGGTACCATCCAACAACGAAAGAGTTTGAACTGTTTTGCGAGGGTGGAGGAAACGCATGGGGGCTTGACTTCGACGCCACCGGCCGACTGCTTTACAGCACCAACTACGGCGGACACGTGCTGCTGCACGGGCTTCAGGGCGCTAATTATGTGAAGTCGTTTGCCAAGCACGGGGCGTTGCACAATCCACATGCCTATGGATATTTTGATCACGCGCCGCACGCCAGCTTTAAAGGCGGACATGTGACTGTGGGCGGAATCGTTTATCAAGGCGATGCGTTCCCTGATTCTCTGCAGGGCAAGTATGTGGCCGGCGATTTGCTTGGCCACGGTGTTTACTGGCACAACATTGAACCACGCGGCACCACGATTCAGACGTCTCACGGTGGCGAACTGCTGCAGTCCGCACATTCCTGGTTTGCGCCGACGGATGTCACGATGGGACCTGACGGAGCGATCTATGTGACCGACTGGCACGATGCGCGAACTGCCCATCCGGATCCGGACGCGGACTGGGATCGTTCCAACGGACGTATCTACCGGATCGCGCCCAAGTCTCACCCGCTGCGGACGGTCAAGGACTTTGCGACGCTGTCTGCAGAAGAACTTCTCGAACTGCACGATCACCGCAGTCAGTGGTTTGTGCGACACGCGCGCCAAGAATTGGTACGACGCGCGGACGTATCATTGCAGCCGGCATTGATCGAACGCGCACAGAATTCTGACAGTGAACCTCGATCGCTCGAAGCACTGTGGACTTTGGCATCGTTGGGAATGATCAACGAAACACTCGCGATGAAATTGCTCGACAGTCCACACCCGGCCGTGCGAAGTTGGACCGTCCGTATTCTTGGCGACATTCGCACGATCTCAGAAGAGATGGCACATCGACTCGATGAGTTTGCGGAACAGGAACCATCACCAGCCGTGCGGCAGCAGTTGGCGTCGTCCGCCGCTCGCTGGCCTGCGAAGTATGCGGTTCCGATGATCAATGCGAACATCAACAGTAATATCGACAACAATGATCCGTGCCTGCCATTGCTCTGGTGGTGGGCCGTAGAGCGACACAGCGTTGCAGGTCGCGAAGAAGTGATGAAGCGTTTCGTGCGACCATCGCTGTGGAAGTCACAATTGGGGCGTGATTTTCTGCTGCCTCGACTTGTTCGCCGATACGCGGCAGAAGGCACGGCGGATGGCCTGGATTGCGTCAGTCGGTTGCTCAATGCAGCCCCAGATGAAGCGGCAAGAATTCCGCTTTGGGAATCAGTCCTTTTAGGCTGGCGTGAAACGTCGACGGTCAGCCAATCGGAACGTCGAACAGAGTTTGGGCCAGCGCATCCGCTGGCTCAGCAAATCTCTTCGACGTGGCAGTCGAAGCCTCAGGATCTGACACTGCATCAGCTGGCCATTTTAACGATGCATCCGGAAGCTGTTGACGCGGCGATCCGCGAAGTGCTTCAGGATTCCGCCACGACTGAGCGTCGTGTGGCCCTGATGAATCTTCTGGGTGAACCGATGACAGACAGCATGCTGCCCCCGCTGCTAAATCTGGTGAAATCAGACGCGCCGGAACCAGTGAGAATAGCGGCCGTGCAGTTGGTGGCTCGGCAGGAGAGTCCCGATATTTCACGCCAGTTGATTGAGTTTCATCAGGCCGAGTCATCAGAATCCGTTCGGTCACGCATTCGAACCGTGTTGCTCAGTCGGCGATCGTCTGCCGCCGCGTGGCTGAGCGCCGTGGAGTCTGGTGAGATCAAAGCATCGGCCACACCGCTCGAAGAGGTTCGAATGGTCGCGCTGCTTGGGGATGCCGAGCTGGATGCCGTTGTCATCCGCCACTGGGGACGTATGCAAGCAGCGACACCGGAGGAGAAGCTGGCTGAGGTCCGCAGGCTGAACAATGATCTTAGGGCCGCGGGTGGAAACGCAGCGGCCGGTCGCCTTATTTTTATGAAGCACTGCTCAACCTGTCATCAGCTGTTCGGCGAGGGGACGAAGCTCGGGCCGGATTTGACAACCGCCAATCGTGCAGATCGAGATTTTCTTTTGATCAGCCTTGTTGATCCCAGCAGCGTGATCAGAAAAGAATTCATCAGCGTAATCGTGCAGACACGTGACGGCCGCGCCGAAACTGGCCTTGCCATCGATCGGGATGAGAGCCGGATGATTCTGGTCACTTCAAAAAATGAACGAGTGACGATTGCCGCAAGCGACATTGAGGAGCTGCGCGAATCGCCGACATCCCATATGCCGGATGGTCTTTATCGGCAATTCAAGCCGCACGAACTGCGAGACCTTTTCGCCTGGCTGCAGTCGTCAGGCCCTGCCAGCAAGCCGTAGTGAGATTTCGTCCAAAGAACACGATCGTCAGCGGTCGAACCTTGAATCAACGATTGAGGATTGAGCCGAGAGCTGTGGGTTGCAAAGAGGGCGAAAGATTATTCCGCCGGCAGTGCGCACCGTAAGCACTCGATCCACCCGCAAAAACAAAAAACTCGGCATGCCTGTTGCATTGCGAATATGCAGATGTCCTTCCAGAGGTCGATAGCTCCAAGATAATACATGGCGACTGTTTGATCTTGCCCACAGGGGATCGCAGTGCTTTGTCCCTGGTGCCATTTCTCTGCAAAAGTTGTTAAACATCATCTATTAAAGAGTCAAAAATACATTGACGTTTGGTCGGATTGTCTCATAGTTCAGATTGTTAATGGAATGCTTAGATAACGATTGATTACATCAGCAATGTGTTCCCCGTAAGGTCGAATTCAGTTTTACTGAAGTATGTGTCGGGGATTGAAAAAGCGGTCGCACGGTTGTTTGTGTTGTTCATGTTTCTTCACTGATTAACGATGCGTGTTTGGCCCGCTGCTCACGGGAGCCATCAATCAGAATTGCCTGTCGGACGACGTTACAATCCGACCAGCCTATGAATGTTCTATGTCGTAGTCCTTTTTTCTACTCGCAGGAAAGTACGTAAATGATTGACACCAGGGTATTTCGCAAGGCTCGTGGTTTTACGCTGATCGAGCTATTGGTCGTGATTGCGATCATCGCAATTCTGATCGCCCTTTTGCTGCCTGCCGTGCAGCAGGCACGCGAGGCTGCTCGACGAACTCAGTGCAAGAACAATCTGAAGCAGATTGGACTCGCGATGCACAATTATCATGACATTTTCAACACGCTTCCTCCAGGATACATCACCCGCTTTGCTAACGTAATTGTTTCAGGCGAACAGGGAGTTTACGGTTGGGGTGCATCTATTCTTCCTCAGGTGGAACAGGCCAATCTTTATTCAACACTCAACGTGGGTAACGTTCCACTACAAACAACGCTGGCTACTCCGGCGGGACTGGCGGCTCTTCAGACGCCGCAACCAAACTTTCGCTGTCCCTCTGACGTAGGCCCAAGTTTGAATAACTTCAAATCAACGCTTGCTGGCGCGCCGAATTGGTACAATCGCAACGCGACGACGACTGGCACCGACGAAATCCCAATCGCGACCTCGAACTACGTCATGGTTGCTGGAACGGGAAGCAGCACAACTCCTCCTGCGACACCGGGCACAACGGCAACTCCTCCTCTGGGTGTTGGATTTTCAAACTCGAAAATCAACTTCCGCGACATTACAGACGGCACAAGCAATACATTGATGGTTGGTGAACGTGCCTGGAAGTACGGTAAGGTCACAGCAGGAGCAGCGACAGCGATTGGTTTCAGTGCGTCCGTCAATCTTCAGGACACTAACAACGGTGTGAAAACTGCTGGATTGGGAGCTATTGGGATTGGATACGATGGCATCAACTGGTCGGCAACAAACCCTGATCATCAGCCACGTGGATTCAGCAGTGTGCATGTCGGTGGAGCGCAGTTTGTCCTTTGCGATGGTTCCGTTCGGTTTATCAGCGAGAACATTGATTATAGGTCCACTTCGCCAAACGTCGACGCAGCACTTTGGGCGACAACGACGTTTGCTCGCTTGCTGTGCCGCAACGACGGGCAGGTTGTGGGTGAGTTTTAATCTACGTTTCGTCTGAGGACTTCGAGAGCCCGGCGCCTTTCTGGCCCCGGGCTTTGTTTTTATGTTTCGGTGATACCTGCATACACCTTGAGGTATCACGCTGTCTGTTTTTGCCGTAGTGGCAGTTCAGTTTGGCTAAGGATCCTGCGAGTAATGAAGACCGACTTTTTGAAATATGGCCTGTGCTTTGTGGGTTGTATGGCGATCACTTTGCTGTCCGGATGCGGTGGCAGCACCGATCAGCCTGAACTAGGTGATGTGTCCGGTGTCGTGACTCTGGACGGGAAACCAGTTGCCGGAGTGAATGTTGTTTTTAAGCCTGATGCAGGTCGTGCTGCGGGAGGCAACACGGATGCAGAAGGACGCTATACGCTCCAATATCTTGATGGCGTCGAAGGATGCAAACTGGGGCCAAACACGGTGGGATTTGATTGGCCGCCGGGTTCTGCCAACACGGTTGGTTTTCCGCCGAAGTACAACGGTGACGCGGCCTTCAAGTTCGATGTGAAACCGGGTTCAAATACGTTTGATCTCAAGATGGAATCAGATGGGTCGAAGCCTGTTGTTCCACTGGAGCAATAGTCTCCGTTAGGAATGTGATATAGGGAAATGAAGCCCATCGTGTTTCGACCAAAGAGCGTTTAATTTGCCTCGCGTAGCTGACGAACTGTAGTGCGGTTTGTCAGCTTTTTCACTCATGGCGTTTGTTGCAATGCTTCATGGCACACGCTTGCAGCATGTCGACGTGAAACAGGCTGGGCGGCGCGTTCCTGGTGTTGGCCCTCGGTAGCTTGACATTTAAAGACCCGTGCCATGATTGATCTATCGCGAACATGCAGAACGCTTTGTTGAGTCGGCCGGAATGCAAAGCCGTGCTTTTGGTGTTTCTGCTTCGTCCGCTGGTCGTGTCAGCAGTCGAAATCCGGAGTTACAGGGCCTTCCGTTCTTAACAGAATAGTCATCATGCGTTGTTTGCTTCTGCTAGCGGCCTGCTTGTCTGTGTCGCCACTTCAGGCCGCTGATTTCCGTGTCCTGCCCTATGTGCAGAATCCAGCCAGGGACGGCATGACTGTGCGTTGGTTGAGTGAATCGGCTACGTCAGGGACGTTGACATTAGAAACGCCGGAAGGCCCGCGGCAGTTCACTTCGATGCCCGTTCGGGCGACGGCACTGGCTTACAATCCTTTCAAGGAGGAGCCTGGCGGGCCGCATGGGGAACTTCCCTGGATGCATTCGGTTCGCGTGGATCAGCTTAAGCCAGCGACGGAGTACAAGTATTCCGTAGTGCAGGGAGAAGAATCGCATTCGGCGTCGTTTCGCACGTCTGCATTACCCGACCAGGCCGTTCGGTTGATTGTCTATTCGGATTCGGAAACGGAACCGGAATCATCGACCAGTCCACCGGTGGCGTGGCCGGTGAACGTCGGCAGCAATCGACCTGAAGGCATCGTCAATTATCTGGTGAATCAAACCACAGGGTATCAGGAGAACTGCCGTGTCATCGCAGAACGCAGCCCGGATCTGTTGATGATCGTGGGCGACCTCGTGGAATGCGGTGGTGAACAGCGTGATTGGGATGAATTCTGGAAGCATAATGCTGGTGCGTTTAGTGCGTTGGCCAGCAGTGTTCCGATCATTCCCGCGTTGGGCAATCATGAAAATTTTGGCGGTCCGGGCGGTGGATATACAGCAGAGGGCGCCAATTTCGGAACGGACAAGTTTCTTACGTACTTCGAGACGCCCGACAACCACAGCAGCAATCCGAAACACAAAGGACGTTACTACCGGCTGGACTACGGCCCTGTGACACTGATCTGTGTGGATTCGAGTGACGGACTGCCAAATGAAACGGCAGCTGATACCAATCACAGCTTACAGGGCAGCAACGCGCCTGATTTCAATCCGGGTTCAGAACAATATCGTTGGCTGGAAATGCAACTCGCTGATGCGCAGAAAACGAGCCGCTTTACCTTCGTGCAGTTTCACCACACCATGTTCGGTTCCGGACCGCATAGTGTTCCCTTCGGTCAGGACGGCTTTTCGGGGCAGTCGGGCATCGCGATGCGAGTCCTGCTGCCACTGCTGATGAAGTACGGTGTCGATCTGGTGTTTTCTGGACATGACGAAATGTTGGAAAGATCATTTGTAGAGGGTGAAGAAGTTCTTGCGAACGGTCACACGGCGACTCATTCAATCCACTTTTACGATGTGGGAATTGGTGGCGACGGGCTGCGTGGGCCGTCTCAGCAATTTGACAATCCCCACCGTAAGTTTTTGACGCACGATGATGTGCCTGAGGTCTGGGAGAACGGCCGTTTGATTTCCGGAGGCAAACACTACGGACACCTCGAAGTCAACGTGGCACCCGCTGCTTCCGGCGAGTGGACAGTTGACGTAACACCAGTTCACGTTTTCCCGGTGACTGACAGCGAAGGCAAGGTGACTGGCTGGGAACGACGCGTGTACCCGGACGAAGTGAAGATTTCGACAAAGCGATAGCTCACGTCCCGGTTTTCAAAAGTGTTGCCGGGTCATGCTGATCGGCGCCGACAGGCCGAGTTCCTGCAAGGCGCTATGTGCACCGCAGCCTATCGTCGAGCGGCGCGATCTGTCAGCACTTTTTGGTACACCTCGCGAATTCGAGCGGTCATGTTTTCGTGGCGGAACTGGTCAGTACAGCGGAGGCGTCCGTAGTCACCAAACAGTTGCCGCAGCTCTGGATCATGAGCCAGTCGCAGCATGGCGTCGGACAGTTGACTGACATTGCGATGTTCCACCAGCAGACCGGTCTTCTCGGGGATACAGACTTCCGGTGCTCCATCGATGTCGAAACTGATGACCGGCTTTCCGGCCAGCAGTCCCTGCGGGATCACTCGTGCCAGGCCTTCCCAGTCGCTTGTGTGAACGACGATGTCCATCGCATGCAGATAATCGGTCACAACGTCCGGCGCGACAAGCCCTGCGAAGCGAAAGTGATCGGTCAGGCCCAGAGCAGCGATGCGGGCTTCGTATTCGGCTCGCAGAATTCCATCACCGACGAGCAGAAACCGGACATTGGGCACCTTTGCAGCCACCGCGGCGGCGGCTTCGATCAGGTAGTTGTGACCTTTCAGATGAAACAGGCGAGCTACTTTGCCAATGACAATATCTGACGGGGCGATGTTCAGTTCGACGCGAATCTCGGCAGAGCTCCTGGACGGCTGCAGGAACTTGTCGACATCCATGCCACTGTAGATCGTCGTAAATTTCTCCCGCGGCGCGATGCCGGCCGCGACGTACTTGTCGATCATCGCGTCGCAGACCGTGATGAAGTGATCGCACCATCGACTGGCTTTTCGCTCGGACCACTGATACGCATGATGCAGCAGCGGATTCTGTCCGAAGTGAAACGACGCTCCGTGAACCGTATGGACCGCCGGAATTCCCAGCTGATGAGCGGCCAGTCGTCCGAGGATTCCGGCTTTGGAACTATGCGTATGGACAAGCTGCGGTCGATATTCGGCGAGCGCTCGTCGGATGGCTCCCAGCGCTTTCCAGTCCTGCAGAGGATTCACGCTGCGAGTCAGTTCGGGAAGAATGCGCACATCCAGCCCGCGTGCGATCGCGCGCTGCTCAAGAGAACCCTCGGGACCATGCGTGTGACCGGTGAGCAGGCAAACTTCATCGCCAAACAGATGATGCTGATCGTCCACGTTGAACAACGTGTTTTCCTGCGCACCACCGATAATCATTCGAGTAATAACGTGGGCGATACGCATGGAAGAAAGTGCTCAGAGGAAAATCAGGAAGCCCGGGAAGAAAACTGCGTCTGCAAACTCCGTAGGAGAGCAAGCGATAAAACAATGCGGGATGGATGGCTGATTCAGCAGAAAAGTAGAACGCGACTGAGTCCGTTTGTTGCGGGCGACTTCCGAAAAGTCTGCCGGAACCCCGACAAAGTCATGCCGTTCACGATGACGCAGTGTAAATGATTGCGGTAAACTGGCGGATCGAAAAATATACTTTTGTCGTGAACGGTACCATTCGCGTACGCAAACTATGTCAAATTCAACAGACGAATCTCCGCCGGCCGACGCAGATGGGCTACCCGAATCCGTGTCCGTTCCGCAGCCTGTGGCCGACGACGACCGTTTCGAAACATTGCCCGACCCGGTGATCCTGAATCCATTGCCTGTGAATCCGGTGCCTGTGCCAGCAGTCTCGAGTTTCTCAGAGCGAACCGTTGTGGCGATGAATACCGCCGCCGTGCAGTCTACGGTGGATCTGCAGCGGAGGCTGGAACAGATCCATGCGGCTCAGTTCTATGCCTATCGACGCCGACACGTGCGAACTTCGGTGCTGCTGTTTATCCTGACGCTCCTGAGCACGTTTCTGGTCGGAGCCGGGTATTTTCCGCTCGAGTATCTGCTGGGGCAGATTATTCCTTCGTTCGGAGCATTTCTGCAGCGAGCCTACTTGCCACAGAACGTCGACGAGGTGTTTAGAAACTCGTGTCAGCATGGGTTTGAGTATTCTATTCCGCTGATGCTGATTTTGTTCTGTCATGAAATGGGACATTACCTGCAGTCGTTGAAGAATGGTGTGCCCGCATCCCTGCCGTATTTTATTCCGATGCCGTTGCCGCCGATGGGCACAATGGGAGCGGTTATTTTTCAAGGGCGCGGCGTGGCGACTCGCCGGCAGATGTTCGACATCGCCGTCTGGGGCCCGTTGGCCGGACTGGCAGTCACGATTCCCGTGCTTTGGTACGGTCTGAGTCATTCCGAATATCAGCCGCGACAGGGAATTTCGTCGCTGGAGTTTGGCGAACCACTGTTGCTGCAGTGGATGATCGCGGCGATCCACGGTGCAACGCCAGACGGGCACGTCTTTGTGTTGAACGGAATTGGTTTCGCCGGCTGGGTCGGTGTCCTGATCACGGCGATGAATCTGCTGCCTGTCGGCCAGCTGGACGGCGGACACATCCTTTACACTTTGATCGGAAGGCGTGCTCACGTCGTCGCCTATCTGGTCATCGCTTTGGGTTTTCTGGCCATGGTTGTGCAGCAGAACTATTCCTTCAGCCTGCTGTTGCTTCTGCTGTTGATCACCGGCCCGCGCCATCCGCCTACCGCCAACGACAATGAACCGCTGGGGCTGGGACGGCAAGTGCTGGGCTGGTTGACATTGTCGTTTTTGATCATCGGATTCACGCCCAGCCCAATCTCCGAGCCCGCTGATCTTCCCGAGCCGCCCGTGAAGCAGGTTCAGACGCTGCCATGACAACTGCCACGATTCGAGTGGAGTTGCCGTTTCATCTGCAGACTCTGGCGTGCACGGCGCCAGAAGTCTGTCTGAAAATTGCGGCTCCTGTGAATGCCAGTTCTGTGCTGGATGCTCTGGAGGCTCGGTATCTGATGCTTCGCGGCACAGTGCGTGATCATGTTACGAAACAGCGTCGACCGTTTCTTCGCTATTTCGGCTGCCAGCAGGATCTGTCTCACGAGTCCGTCGATGCCACACTGCCGCCGGCGATCTGCAGCGGCGCCGAACCATTCATCATCTGGGGTGCTCTGTCCGGCGGTTGATTTCCGTCAGGCACTTCGCAATCTCAACGGCGGCAGGCGAGTCGCTGTGAACGCAGATTGTTTCCGCGACAAGAGTAAGTATGTGACCGTCGATTGTGACGACTGTTCCCGTATCGATCATCAGGGCAGCTCGTGCGGCGATAATGTGCGGATCGTGAATCAAAGCTCCCGGCTGATCGCGAGGAACCAGTGTTCCGTTTGCCTGATAGTTTCGATCGGCAAACACTTCGCTGACCGTCCGAAGTCCGCAGCATTTTCCAGCCTCAAGCAGCCGGCTTCCGGCGAGCCCAAAAAGTCGTGCATTGGGCAGCAGCGCATGAACAGCATTGGCGAGTGATTGAGCAACCTGAATGTCGATCGCCGCGAGGTTGTAAAGTGCTCCGTGGGGCTTCACGTGTGACACGCACACGCCCTCGGACGCGGCGATGTCGATCATCAGTTCCAGCTGTGCGGTGATCATGTCGTAAATTTGCTCCGGCGACATTGGTAGGACTCGGCGCCCGAAACCTTCACGATCGACGTAGCCGGGATGAGCACCAAAGCCAACATTGAGCTGTCGGCATTCTTCGGCCAGCCGCCGAATTCGTTCTCGACTTCCCGCATGTCCGCCACACGCCACATTTGCGGACGTGATCCAGCGAAGCAGCTCGCTGTCCAGCTTCTGCCCGGCGTCGCTTTCGATTTCACCGAGGTCACAATTGATGTCGATGATGATGTCATGGATCGGCATATTTGCGAGTCTGTAAAAGTGCAGTTCAGTTGAAAAACGATCGTCAATGAGCAACGGCCGGAAGTGTTTGCCTGCCGACAGTTCGTGCGGGCTGTGAAAGACCGGCCATGATGAGTGCCCGTTTCAAATCATCACGCTGCTCGCGTGCGAGTTGTTGAGCTTCGCTGAGAATTGTTTCTGAAAACAGCACCGTCTGTCCAGGCCGCAGTTGAGCAGCGTTGGGAAGATCGGCGGCGATGACGTGGGCGATGCGACGGTAGCCGCCGGTAGGAGCGCTATCGGCCATCAGCAGCATCGGGCCACCATCCGGCGGCAGCTGCAATGTTCCAATCGTTGTGCCCTCGGACAATCGATCACATTCGGATTCCGTTTTCAGAGGCGTCCCGGAGAGTCGATAACCCATGCGGTCGGATTGATGTGAAATCTGAAAAGGAGTCTTCCAAAATTCCGACTGTGCTTCGGGAGTGAGGTCTGAAAAATGGCTGCCCCGAAGAACTCGCAGCGTCGCGATGGAACTGAGCGGCAGATTCAGAGGACGCACGAACCATGGCGGTGAATCCAGCAACTGGCCAGGCGGCAGATTGAAGTCCGAATCATTTTGTACCGCTCCAATTGGTAATACATCGCCTGGCTGCAGACAACGGCCACTCAACCCACCGACGTGGGCTCGCAGATAAGTCGACCGGCTTCCCATCACCACCGGAACGTCGAAGCCACCTGCTACTGCCAGATAGCAACGACAGCCTCGCCGCGCGGCGTGAAATCGAATACGAGCCCCGGCAGGAATCACCACGGGCCGGTTCATGGGCAGACTGATTTCTGACGAATCGCCAACGGAGATCGTGGGAGACATCTCTGCACCAGTCACCGCGATGAGTCCGCCGTTCGGCCATTCCAGTTCATCACCAGTCAGCGTCATTTCCAGAGTCGCCGCCGTGGCCGAGTTTCCAACCAACCGGTTCGTGAGTTCATGCGACAGCAGATCCATGGCTCCGGCGACAGGAACGCCGAATTCTCGCATGTCCAGCCGGCCCAGATCCTGCACGGTCGTGCACAACCCCGCTCGTATCACGCGCACGACATTCATAGCGACTCTCGCGCGTTGTAAAATTCATGGACACTGATGGGAACGAACGACACGCGATCCCCCGCTCTCAGCAGGCATGGCGGATTCAAATCCGGCCGAAACATGGCCACAGGTGTGCGTCCGATGATGTGCCATCCGCCAGGTGTCTCTAAGGAATAGATTCCTGTTTGCCGACCTCCGATGGCCACCGCCCCGGCCGGAACTTTCAATCGAGGAGTTGATCTGCGCGGCGTTGCTAACTGCTCCGGAAGCCCGGACAGATAGGGGAATCCGGGCGAAAATCCGATCATGCGCACGGTGTATTGGGCCTCGCTGTGAAGAGCGATGACCTGCTGGACAGTCACGCCGTGTGCTGTCGCCACGATGTCGAGATCCGGGGCAAATTCGGAGGCGTAGCAAACGGGGATTTCGAGATGTCGAGATTCCGCCGGCGCTTCCACACGGCTGCGTTCCATCGCGATTCGAATCTGTTCATCGATCTGGGACCATGAGAACTTCAGCGGTGAATAGTGCAGCGTTACCGAAGCAAACGCCGGCACGATGGCTTCAAAATTTTCCGGCCAGTTATTACGCAGTTCTTTGGAAAGCGATGCTACCCGCTCGGCCGCTTCTTCATCACTGGCATCGGGCCAATTGACGATGGCAGCAGAATCTCCCAGCGGTTGCACGACAGCCATCATCAGAATGGTCATCTCCAGAGCAGCGTGATCGGAACGGTGACCAGTTCGACCTCTTCGCCGTCTTTCGCATGCAGAGTCAGAATGCCCTGTTCGATGCCTTTGCTCGGCAGTTCTGACAGGGATATCTGCACGACGACCATAATCTTGTCAGTATCCAGCGGTTCCGTCTTTTCTACTTTCGCCACGATCTGAGTGGGGAATGTTTCGACATGGGAGGTCACCCATTTCGCGGGAACCGTGAACACAATTCGCATCCCCGTGGATTTTTCGGGACTGCGCGCCTGAACAATGATGCGACCGGCTTCCGGACCGACGAGCACTTGTTCATCGGCCGGGCGCTTGCGATCGCCGAGAATGACAGGAATCTGAATCGCCGGATACATGTCATCATCGGTCGTGACGGTAATGACTCCACGATGCTGACCAACCGGGATATTACCCGCATAAGTCACCTCAATGGCTTCTCGACGAACATCTTCAACGACCGACTGACCGGCAGACTGCGCTGTGAACATGGAAGAAGAACTCAGCACGCTCAGAATCTTCATCGGCGATTCCGCTCGCTCCGGCCGGTGATCGGCGATGGTGATAATGTCGCGATCTGTGCTCGAAATGCGTCCCATGACCATTAACACTCGCGGCTCAACTTCAATCTGCTTCTCAGGCAGCACAACTTTATAGCTCAGGACAACTTCGTGTGGTTCCGGGTCGGTATATTTGACCGTCACGAGGTACTCATGAAAGCCGGCCGCCTGATTACGAGTCTTCACGTTGAAGATGACGCGGCCTTCGCCACCGGGCGGAATCTCTTTTGCTGTGACGTCCGGAGAAACGCAGCTGCTGCACGCCGGAACAAGCTCACGGATCGTGACGGGTTCTGAACCCTTGTTGTGAAACGTGAAAAAAGGAGTCAGCAAAGGCTGAGACGGGACAGGGTCTTCGCCTTCGTGAACCATGTAGGAATGAAAGACGAGTGATGGTCGACGTGTTGTGGATGCAAGGGACGGGGCCACAGGATCGCTCAAAGAAAACACGGCAGCAACGGCACACGGGATGACGAGCAGCAGAAGCGGCTTCCAGACATTTGCGAAGCGGTCCTGCGGCAAGGCGGGCGAGTTGGTTGCAGAAGGTCCATCCATGATTTCCATCTCCGTCCTGTCTTTCTGCGGCTTCCGTGCTGCGACCGCGTCTGAATTCTATAGA
This sequence comes from uncultured Planctomycetota bacterium, assembly GCA_947085455.1. Classification (GTDB taxonomy): domain Bacteria; phylum Planctomycetota; class Planctomycetia; order Planctomycetales; family Planctomycetaceae; genus SXXK01. The sequence goes on from CAMTWR010000011.1 coordinate 52,743, forward strand.
CGCGAATGTGCCGTGTGTCGCCGGATTGTAGTCAGAACACCAGAAAATGCGACGTCTGTCGCCCGGAATGCAGGCTCACTCTGTCGCCATGAATTACGCCCTTTACCTGTCATCCTGAACGAAGGGGAATTTCTGTCATCCTATAACGACGCTTCATTTTCGTCATCCTGAACGACGCGGAGCGAAGTGAAGGATCTTATTTCCACCCCAGGCCAGGCTCCGTACTGTCGCCGAGTTCCTGCAACCACACTGGGCTCGGGAGTTCCTTCGCTAGTCGCTCAGGATGACCAAATCCGGCGTCACTATCGGCAGGTGCGGGGCCGCAATGCTGCGTGGCGGCTTCACGCGTGCCAGTTGGTGACGATCTCGAACGGTTCCATCGGGTGGCGTCTGTGTGCGAAAGTCAGCTGGTGCACATCGGCCGTCGTGGCGCCCTGCGTGTTGACTCGAATCAGCTGGCTGCACACAGAAGCATAAGCCGCCACCGGCGCGTGGACACCTTTAATCACAATCGCCGCAAAGTCGTCCGGCTTCAGTCCCTGAGACAGCACCTGATGAAGACTCATCGGAGCGACTCGGCGAGTCGTCGCGATCACAGTCACACCAGACGCGGATTCCAGAACAGCGGTCGTTCCCTGATCGAAGCGGGAGTAACCGCCGTGGCGAGTCTCCGGTTCCGAAAATCTGCCATCGGTGATTCGTACGACTTTGAACGTATCCACCAGCGGTTCACCATGCCGCGCAGGATCCAGCTTGCCGCCGACGGACAAGGTCACTTCGCTTCCCACGCCCGCCGCAACGGCTGACTGCACGGCTTCCGGATCGGCAATGACCGTCAGGAGTTTTCCCTGTCCATGTTTCAGCCAGCCATGGGCAATCCAGGTTCCATCCCCCGGACTGCCGCCACCGACATTGTCTCCCATTTCCAGAAGGCCGACCGGATGTTCTGCGTCGCGCACTCGAATCTGCATGGCCGTTCGAATGGCGTCATCCACGGAGATCAGCTGGCCGGTAAATTCGGCTCGCATGTCCCACCAGAATTGAGCCATCTGTTTTGCGACGGACTCGGCCTGTTCTCGACTGTGTTCCGAGACGGCCAGAACCGTCGCGCCCATCTCAGCCACGTCCGAGTAAGGAAATCCGTACAGACAGGAAACGTTAATCATCCCCGGCTGCTGCTGCAGTCGATCGGCCTCGGCCCACAATCGCATTCCATGAGCTTCGGAAGTGGCCTGTCGCTCAATGTTCACACACAGAGGAAGCTGAACGATGGCCAGCTGTGGCGAGATTTCTCCAGCAAGCGTACGAATCATCGTACGGCCGGCTTCCAGTCCTCGGGCGCGTTGATCGAGATGCGGATTGGTCCGATAGCCGTACAATGCCTGGCACGGTTCTGTCATCCTGGGAGAAACGTTGGCGTGCAGGTCGAGCGTTCCGATGATCGGCATATCCGGGCCCACAATCCGGCGGACTCGCTGCAGCCAGTCTCCATCAGCATCGGGCGCCGGTGCGGCGACTGTCGCGCCATGAGGAGCGACAAGAAGTCCGTCCAGTGGCAACGCGGCCTTCAATGCCGTTTCCATCTGAGAGACCAAAGTCTCCCAGCACTCGGCCGTGATTGTGCCATACGGCATCGCTCGCGCGCCGAAGATTCCGACCGTTTCGATGTTCGTTTGGTCGGCCAATGAATCAATAAAACCGCCGACCTCGTGCTGACTGCCGCGGAAGGCGTCAATCACCGCGGGGCCGGTTCCCAGCAGGTTCGTTCGAAAGTGCTCCAGTGTGGTCGGCTCGTCCAGGAAGGTATTGCTCTCGTGAAGCAATGCAATGATTCCCACGCGTTTCATAGAGCAGTCTCCTGCAGCAAAGAGGAACGATTTAAGAGCCAACCCGTGTGCCTGCATTCGCTGTCGCTCATTTGTCACACCCTACGAAAAACAGAGCAATTCGTAGGGTGTGACAAGCGGATGCGAAGGCACACCAAAGTATGAACTACGCTTCGTCGAGCAATTCCACGGCGGCGAATTTTTCGCCTTCCAGCATGGACAGGCTGGCACCGCCGCCGGTGCTGACGTGGGAAACTTTATCGGCGAAGCCCAGCAGCTGAATCGCCGCCGCGCTGTCGCCGCCGCCGATGATGCTGGTGGAAGAGCTGTTTGCAATCGCTTCGGCCACAGCACGCGTGCCCGCATCAAACGGAGGCATTTCAAATACGCCCATCGGACCGTTCCAGACCACTGTCTTCGCGACGCTGACTTCAGCCGCATACATTTTGGCTGTTTCCGGACCGATATCGAATCCTTCAAATGTATCAGGAATCTCGCCGGCTTTGACAACTACTTTGTTGCAGTTCCCGTTGAACGCATCGCCGCAATGAGTGTCCACAGGAAGGACCAGTTTTCCGCCGCCGGTCGCGATCAGTTCTTTCGCCAGCTCGACGCGATCCAGCTCCACGCGACTTCGACCAACCTTACCACCCTTGGCCAGGGAGAACGTGTAGGCCATGGCTCCGCCGATCAGCACCTTGTCGCAGATGGTCAGCAGGTTCTTGATGACGTTGATTTTGTCGGAGACCTTGGCACCGCCGAGGATCGCGATGAAGGGCCGCTTTGGATTGGCGATAGCGTCGGAAAGGTACTGAACTTCCTTTTGAACGAGGAAGCCGACGACTCGTGGCTTGCCGGCCATGGCCTGAGGAACGGCGACCATCGATGCATCTGTGCGGTGACATGTTCCGAACGCATCGTTGCAATAGATGTCGGCGAACGCGGCCAGTTTGCCTGCAAATGTTGCATCGCCCTTCTTTTCACCCTTGTTGAAACGCAGGTTCTCGAGCAACAGCACTTCGCCGTCTTTCAACGCGGCAACTTTGGCGGTTGCGTCACCGTCCACTGTGTCCGAAGCAAACGCCACTGGCTTGCCAAGCAGCCCGGCCAGAACGGCGACGGTTGGCTTCAGGCTGAACTTCGAGGTGTCCTCGCCATCTTTTGGCTGACCCAGATGGCTGCATAGAACGAGTTTGCCACCGCGGTCGATCACCGACTTGATGGAAGGCACTGCCATGCGAACTCGACGATCGTCAGTCACGTTGCACTGATCATCCAAAGGGACATTGAAGTCCACGCGCATCAGCACGGTTTTGCCAGCCACATTCACATCAGCAATTGATTTCTTCGCCATGATCCGGATTCTTACGCTAGACAGGAAGGAAACGAAATAGTCGCCATAACGGCAGCTTCTGTGCCGTCGAGGCCCCGAATGTTAGCGATTCCTCAAACAGCCGGACAGGACGCTGCACGGATTTCCTCGAAGCCGACAGTAGACGATTTCGTGACGGCTCTGCAGAATGCCGTCTTCCCGGACATTTCCTCCGATTTCTATCCTACCTGTTCAAGGCCCGTCCATGAAGATTCAGCACGGCACGATCGTTATTCGCAACGGACAGTTGATTGACGGCAACGGAGGCCCGCCGATCGCAGACGCGGCCGTGGTTGTGCAGAATGGGATGATCACTTTTGCCGGTCCTGCAGTCGATATTCCAGTGGTGAGTGCATTGGCTCGAGTGATCGATGTTCAGGGCGGCTCCATCCTTCCGGGGCTTGTGGAGGCTCACTTTCATCCGACGTATTTTGATGTGGCGGCGCTGGAAGATCTCGACATTAAATATCCCGTCGAGTACGTGACATTGCTCGCCGCCGCCAACGCGAAATTGGCGCTCGAATGCGGATATACGGCCGCTCGCAGCGGTGGCAGTTTGTTCAACATCGACGTGTGGTTAAAAAAGGCGATTGAATCCGACATCGCCATGGGACCGCGGCTGGCCTCCAGTGGTCGAGAAATCTGCGGAGTCGGCGGGCTGATGGACTGGAATCCCGACTTCCGAAAAATTGGCATGGAAGGTCTGGTGCTGCTCATCAACGGTCCAGTCGAAGCCCGTGCGGCCGTTCGCAAGCTCGTGAAGGATGGCATCGAATGGGTCAAGACGTATCCCACCGGCGACGCGGCCGCTCCTGACACCAACGACCATCACACATTGTGCATGACGTTCGAAGAAATGCATGCCGTCGTCCAGACGGCTCATAATCATGGTCTGAAAGTGACCGGACACTGTCGCGCGACCGAAGGCATCAAGAATGCGCTCAAGGCCGGTTACGACGCGATTGAACATGGCACATTTATGGACGACGAGTGCATGGATTTGCTGCTGCAGCGTGATGTGCCGTGCGTTCCGGCGTTGTACTTTGAGTACGCCAGTATCCATCGCGGCCCGGAGTTTGGCATGTCGCAGCAGGTGATCGATGGTCATCAGGAAACTCTCGACGGCGGTGCGGAGAGTGCTCGCAGGATTTTGAAAGCCGGCGGCTGTCTCGGTATGGGCGGCGATTATGGTTTCGCATGGAATCCCCATGGCGACTACGCTCGTGAACTTTCGTTCTTCGTAAACTACGTCGGCTTCACTCCTTTGGAAGTATTGACGTGTGCCACAAAGAACGGAGCGAAAATCCTCGGCCGCAGTCATGAGATTGGCACGGTCGAGCCGGGAAAACTGGCGGACCTGCTTCTGGTTGACGGCGACCCGCTGAAGGATATTCGGATTCTGGAAAACCGCGCCCAGTTTCTCGCCGTGATCCAGGGCGGAATCATCAAAGCCGGCCGACTCGCCGGTCCGGCGTCTTGAAGCCGGGTTGTTGGTCAAGAGTGGTTTTGGAGCCACTCACTTCGAAGCGGAAGGGCGCAAGCCCTGCGGTGTCTCCGACATTACAACCGTGTGTCTGCAGACACTCACCGGAAAGCTCGCGCTGTGCCGCTACAAAATCCCACAAAGTCAGTAACATGCGGCTCACGCCACCGGCCCGAGCACATTCATTGGAATAGTGCTCGTTGCAATTTTCCCATGCTGAGCGTCTGAAGAGCAGCGATTGCCGAATCCTGATTTGCCTGGCGAGTGGTGCAGCGGTAAACTTGGGTGAGAAGTGCGGCGATTCGTCGCATTTTGGCTGACAAAACTCAGACTGAAAGAGAGACCTATGTCAGATCCTGCTCCATCCTCCCCTGAAAGCTGCAGCACACCAGGTGCCGAGCCGGTTTCAGAATCCGTCCGATCGGCAATCGAATCGGGCAACAACGTGAAAGCTCGCGTGCAGGAAATTGTGGTCAATCTTTTCCGCAGTTCCGAAGCATCCACAGCCTCGGCAAGAGCTGCGGTGAACGGCATCGTGCAAACCGCGGCCGACATCGTGAAGCGATCCGCGCCAGACAACCCGGACAGCGTACTTCGCAACGTGATCGATGGTGTCACCGCCGGTCTGGGTTCGGTCGCTCAGTCGACTCAGTATGCCATTCAGGAAGCGGCCAGTCGAGGACAGCGATTCGCCGGCCAGGATCTGGATCGAGCGAAGAAAGACCTGAATGGGATCAGTGATATTCTGGTCGACACTGTCAAGTATTTCACCAACCGGGTCACAGAAGAAACGGGTTCAACGTTTCGTGATTTGAAGACCCATGCCGAGCGAGCTGTGGCGTCAGTTGCACCGTCGATTAAATCGTCCATTGAATCGGTGGCTAAGCATCCTGTGCAGACAGCGGGTGAAGCAGCCGATACGGCTGTTCGAGGTACTCAACTGACAGCCGGCGCACTGTTGGGGGCGATGAGCGGTCTGCTGGCCGGTGCCGCTGAGTATCTGGATCCGGATCGTCGAAAGAAAGAAGCGGCCTCCGCCCAAACAACGGCTGCTGCAGAAAGCTCGTCTGACCAGAAGGATGCTGCATCGTGAGTGATCCCATTGGGATTCGGCGCGGCATTCGAAACACGCGCCGCGCTGCGGAAGTCATTGCGGTTCTGGCGAAGCACGGTTTTCGTCAGATCCTCTCGGATACCGGCATCGAGCGAATTATCGAACGCGGTCAGGAGATTCTGCTGCGTTCCAGGGCCGAAGCGTCTGCCACCAAACCGGTGGAAGTGCGCGTTCGTGAAGCGTTGGAAGAACTCGGCGGGACCTTTATCAAACTGGGCCAGGTCCTGAGCACTCGTCCCGATCTTGTGCCGCAGGAGCTGGCCGACGAACTTCGACGACTGCGTTCGAATTGTCCCACAGTGCCTTATCCGGAGATTCGCAAGCGGTTGGAAGAAGAGTTCGGGGATCGTCTTTCCACACTGTTTCAGTCCATCAACGAAGAGCCGCTGGCTGCGGCGTCTATCGCGCAGGTGCACCCTGCGGTGCTCGCCGATGGAACCAATGTCGTGCTGAAGATTGTGCGCCCGGGAATTGAAGAAACCATCGAGTCTGACATGGACATCTTGATGGAGCTGGCGCGGCTCACCGAGAACCGCTTCCGCGAACAGGGTTACAGTCCGACCGAAACTGTCCGCGAGTTTCAGCAGGAGCTGACTCGAGAAGTTGACCTGTTGCATGAAGGTCGATCCACCGATCGATTTCGGAAGTACTTTGCCGACGACCCGAAGATCCATTTTCCGGTGGTCTATTGGTCAGCGACCAGCCGCCGTGTTCTGGCTTTGGAGCATGTGCAGGGAACTTTGCTGTCGGAAACCGACTTCTCGTTGATGACGGCCGAGCATCGGCGGGCGATCGTATCGAAGGGGGCGGAAGCCGTTTTTCGACAGTGTCTGGAGTTCGGATTTTTTCATGCCGATCCGCATCCCGGCAACATCTTTGCGATGCCCGAAGGTGGCATCTGCTTTATTGACTGTGGGATGACCGGGCGGATCGATCGCCAGACCATGCAGGACCTGGCCACTCTTGTGATGTCGGTCATTAACGCGGATCTGGACAATGTTATCGACGCGACAATGGCGTTGTGCAACGCCGAGACCTCGCTGAAGTTTGACCGCGCGTTCCGACGTGATGCGTGGACGTTTATGGCTCGTTTTGAACGCGGCACAATTGAGTCGCTGGACATGGCGGGCCTGCTGGAAGAATTCTTCGCTCTGCTGCGTCGTTATCGAATTCGTTGTCCGGCGGATCTGGTGTTTTTGATTAAAGCCCTGTCGACGATTCAGGGCGTGGCGAGGGAGATCGATCCGCAGTTTGACCTGATCGCGCACGGTCAACCTCAGCTGGAAAAGATGGTTCGGGAACGATACGGATTCAAAGCCGCACAGGAACGAATTTTCACGACGGCTCAGCGGTATATGTCACTGCTGGAAGATCTTCCCGACGAGATGCGGGATGTGCTTGATCAACTGCGGCGTCGCGAGTTCAGTGTAAATCTGCGCCATCACGGAATTGATCGACTGAACGATGATACTCTGGAACATGCCAGCGGCACGATCGCCGTGGGCCTGGTCATCGCAGGCCTGATGGTCGGTTCGTCTGTGCTGATTCTGGCAGAACGCGGTATCGAAGGTTCGTCGCTGCTGCGAGGCTTTGGGATCGCAGGAATCATCACCGCCACGGTCCTGGCCATCACGCTGCCCATTCGCTGGATTCGACGCCGGAAGTAAGCGGGCTCACATTCAACCGGGTGTCAATCTGCAAATTCCCAGGCCGTCTTGTAGCTGCCGGTTTCTTCGATCCACGTCAGCAGCGACTTGAAGAACTCATTGGTCCCCAAAGTCGCGCTGTCGCCGACAAGGATTAGTTTTCGTTTGGCACGCGTCAAAGCGACATTCATGCGACGTGCATCGGAGAGAAATCCGATTTCGCCGGTTTCGTTGGACCGCACAAGAGACATCACGACGGCTTCTTTTTCACGACCCTGAAATCCGTCGACAGTGTCAATTTCCAGTTTGTCGAAGATGGCGTGTTCTCGCAGCCATCGCACCTGTGCGGCATACGGTGCGATCACAGCAATGTCGGACGGATTCAGACCGTCTTCACAGAGCGCATTCACCTGCTTCAGGACCAGTTCGCCTTCCTGTGGATTGCGTTTGCTGAGACCATCCGGCTCAATTTCTTCCTGCCAGCCAGTGCCGGCCGTATCAATGAACGTCACCGGTTCGTCGCTCATGCGATTGCTTTGAAATCGCGGCAGATCGGACAATACATGGTCTCGCACGGATTCATCAGCGATCAATGTGTTGTCGTAAAAATGCTTCGACGAAAACGCCATGATGGACTGATTCATGCGATACTGAACCGTCAGCTGTCGAGTCACCAGATCGCCATATTGATTCACCAGCCGCTCCATCAGGCTTACAGCGAACCCTTCGCGTTTCGCGGCATCGGACAGTATGGTCGGTGGCAGCTGCAGGTGATCACCGGCCAGAATAATTCGACTGGCCTTCTTTAGAGGAACCCAGCAGCCAGGCTCAACGCTCTGACACGCTTCGTCGATCACCAGAACATCGAACCGCAGATCTTCCAGAATAGAATCATCAAACGTGGTCGTGGCACAAATGACTCGTGCATCTTTCAGGACTTCCGTCACGGCCTGTCGTTCGATGATTCGAGCGTGGCGCTTCAGTTCTCGAGCGTCCTGACGCTGATTGCCTCGTTGACCGGGTGCTGGACGACCGCGCGTGTACTTCGACGCTCGACGTTCGATGTGTTCGGCCTCTCGCATCATCTGATGCACGATCATCATGGATTCGTGTCGGCCCACCAGCACGTCCAGAGTATTCTGGCGCAGGTCTTCGGAAACTCGCGCTGGGTGACCAAGACGCACGGCCGGTTCGCCGATGGCCAGCAGTCGTTCCAGCAGATTGTCGACGGCGGTGTTGCTCGGGGCACATGCGAGAACTCGTTCTCCGCGAGCCACCAGCAGACGAATCACTTCCACGACCGTGGTCGTTTTTCCGGTCCCCGGCGGACCATGAATAATCGACAGATCATTGGCGGACAGAGCATGGCGAATGGCCAGATGCTGCGACGGATTCAGCCGTTGAGAAATATCGCCGGGAATTCGGACGAAAGTCTGAAACGTCGGTTCCCGTTGCCCCAGCAGAATGTCGCGCAGGTGGCCCAGTCGTCCGGAAGCATTGGATGCCACCTGGATTGCGCTGGTTTGACGTTTGCGCGAGACTTCATCGGGGGAAAGGTCCAGTCGGAAGCGATCGCCGGACGGCCATTCGTCGATGGCGACTTCCAAAGTGTCGTTCCGCCGCGCGCTGACAACGCCTGGCAGGGATTCAGTACTGTTGTCCGTGTCGTCGGACAGCAGAATCGGACTGCCCACTTTGAAGCGATGCCAGGGCAGTCGATCGGGCGAACGTCGCTTGGCCAAAGTCACAAGATACCGACCACCGAGGCCGATGGTATGACTGCGGATGACTAGCTCCAGCAGGGTTTCGCCCGTACGTTCAGCGGCTTCCGAAGACTGAATCTTGCGACGCTGGGCCAAACGTTCGCGTTCGGCTTCGCCTTCCATCTCCAGCCAGCGATAAAGATTGGCAAAGTGCTGATCGGCTTGCAGCGCGCGTAAACGACGAGTCATGAAGAACCAGAATTCAACTCAAGAGAGAAAGCAACGCCGAACGCCAATGGGCTTCGATGATTATGTGAAGGAATGAAGCAGCGACTTCGCCACAGGGTCGCAGGGTCGCAGCAAGTTTTTGCGAAGTTTAATACCGGGCACAAGCAACGGAGGAATGCTTCACACAACGATTGTCAGAGATGATAGCCCAGCGACGGTCCGCTTCGAGCAGAAAACGGACCGTCGCCGGATAAATCCCGGTCTACTTCTTCTTAGGCCGAAACGTATGCGTCGGCTGACCGAAGATGCCTTCTGCAGCTTCCATCAGTGTTTCAGACAACGTGGGATGCGCGTGAATGGTATCAGCGAGATCGCGAGCCGTCGCGCCCATTTCAATCGCCAATGTGGCTTCCGCAATCATTTCTCCGGCCCCAGGCCCAACGATGCCGACTCCGAGAATTCGTTCCTTTACCGGATCGACAATGATTTTGGTAATCCCTTCCGTGCGTGCCAGCGACTGAGCTCTGCCGGATGCGGCCCATGGGAAGCGGTGTACGAGAACTTCTTTTCCCTGCGCTTTGGCTTCGGCTTCCGTGATACCCACCCACGCCAGCTCTGGATCAGTGAAGACCACGGCCGGGATAGCAATGTTGTCAAATTCGACCGGTTCACCCAGCAGCGTTTCGGCTGCAATTTTGGCTTCACGAGTCGCCTTGTGCGCCAGCATCGGCTCGCCGGCGACATCACCAATCGCCATGAGCTTCGAGTCGGCTGTGCGCTGATTCTTATCGATCTTCAGGAAGCCTTTTTCATCAATCTGGACCTTGGTGTTTTCAAGTCCCAGGCCGCGGCTGTTGGGACGTCGACCGACCGATACGAGCACTCGATCAAACACCTGCCGGGGTTCAACGCCTTCGCCTTCGAGACTGGCCACGATACCTTCAGGAGCAGGTTCCAGCTTTGCCACTTTGGTGTTGAGATGAATGGCGGAAAACTGATGAGTCAGTCGCTTCTGCAGAGGAACCACGAGATCGCGATCGGCACCCGGCAGAAGTCCGCCTGTCATTTCGACGACCGTCACGGCGGAACCCAGAGCCGCGTAGACCGAACCCATTTCCAGACCGATGTAGCCGCCGCCGATGATCAGCAGGCGTTTAGGAATGTCCTTCAGTTCCAGCGCACCGGTTGAGTCCATAATACGGTCGTCGCCGAGAGCAAACATCGGCGGCATTGTGGGCTGTGATCCGGTGGCCACGATACAGTGGTCGAAACTTAGAGTCTTTATCGTTCCGTCCGGAGACTTCAGCTCCATCGAATCACTGTTCAGAAAAGTGCCGCGAGCTTTGATTAGTTCGACACCGCGAGCTTTACACAGTCCTTCGATGCCACCGGAGAGGTTGCCGATGACGGAATTCTTAAACGAACGCAGCTTGTCGAGATCGATCACGGGTTTAGAAAACGTGACGCCGCAGTCTTCAGATTCCGCGGCTTCGTTAATCAGTTTGGCCACATGCAACAAGGCTTTGGACGGAATGCAGCCGCGATTCAGGCAGACGCCGCCTGGTTTCAGGCCTTCGTCGACCAGCACGACCTTCATTCCATGGTCGGCAGCCGCGAATGCCGCAGGATATCCGCCAGGACCGCCACCCAGGACCACCAATTGTGCGTGTTGATCAGCCATTGAACCAAAATGCTCCGGAAGAGGAGTGAAATGCGAGGGAAGACGCGAACTGTAACGCAGAACACCGATTTTTTCAAAATGCAGCTCGACGATTCGCACACAGACTGCCGAGCTGCACTTCAAATCGCCTTTTTTGATGCCTTCCCCGCGAGATCCATCGAATCAATTGGGCAACTGCAGGCCTGTAATTGCGATCCACGGGGACTCGGGAATCAAAAAAAGCCTCCCGAGGTGACTAAACCACGGGAGGCTTTGATTTTGTGGAGTGAGCCGTTCGACGAGTCCTCGTCAGCGACTAAACAATCCGCTCATGACTTCTCACGCCAAAACGCACGGATTTGATGTGTTCTTCGACTTCTTCTTCGTCCGTATCATCCACATCCAGCATGAATTCGCGGCGATGAAATTCAACCTGCTCGTTCGGAGTATTATTTCGCATCCGTTCATCGGTCAGCAGGAATGTGCCGTCCGTCTGAGCGACAAAGAACATCCGAAACCACAGCATTTGTTCGACATTGCTTTGCGGCGAGTCGAGACGAATCCGAAGGCCCTGTTCGTACCATTCGAACAGCATGCCAAAAAAGCCGCTCGGGATGTATTTTACTGCGGACAAATCCACACCGATGGCGCGGTAACCATCGCGCTCGATCAGGGTTGAAAGCGCTTCTCGCAAAAGTGCCAGATCCGCTCCGTCCCAGATTTCCATGTCTTCCAGAGAGACGATTGCAAAGTCATTCTCGATGCGAATACTCAGACGCTGCTTTTTTCTCGAACTCATCGCGCCCTCTTTCCGGGGTTGTTTGTCCACGTGCACCACCATGTTTTTGGGGATGAGACTGATGATGCAAAGGGTGAACCGAACAAAGACGATTTAAGGGTCCAATAACTAACTCGCCCGTAAGTCCTTTTCCCAAATGAGTTTGCGAGAATTGTGTAAGTGCAGGTCTGCAGATTGCGCCGAAGTGAGTGTTGCCACACGTCATCAAGAGATGCGTCCCAATGATGTCAAACCGCATCATGTTGCCTGAGAGCCACGGGCGACCGGCAGGGCCGCGTTTTTTCGAAAGAATTCAATGCGCCGGAATGGAGAGCAGCGATCGGCAGCACAGAGAAAGAAACGGCTTTTGTGCGAGAATGGGTCATTTAAGGTGATTGCGTTGAGATCGTGACGGACGGGTCAAGACTGCGGTCTCGAGACGCTGTCTCACTTTTAGACATATTTGGCATCGTTAATTGTCATTATTATTTTTGCGGCTACTATCTCAGCAGAAATGGACAGCGACGGCTTTTTTCTGGTCCCTGTTCACAAATTCAGGTCAGCAGAATCGAACTCGCAAACGCGGTTCGGCGGAGTGGAATGGCTATGTCTTCACCATTAGATGCGAGGGATCGGGAGATTCTAGAGCATCTGCACCAGTCGGCTGGTGGAGACATTCAGGCGCTCTGTGAATTGCTGGGAGTGACTCGCACGGCTGTTCGGCAGCGAATTTCTCGGCTTGAAGGTGCCGGGATGATAGCTTCCGAACTGCGGAGCCAGACGCGGGGGCGTCCGCGTCTTCTGTACCGCGTGACTTCGGAAGGTCTGCACGAGCTGGGTGAAAACTATCGCGAACTGGCGGTTGTGCTGTGGGAAGCTATCGCCGGATTCGAGGACGCAGAAATTCGTACTACACTCATTGGTCGAGTGCAGAATTCGCTTGCAGAGCGGTTTCGTCGTCAATTGGTAGGCTGCGATTCGGTTGACGAACGGCTGGATCAGTTGGCGGAGGAAATGAAATCCAGCGGTTTCAATATTGAAAGTGATCATTCGGGCGGGCTGCGGATCCTGCGTGAGACGTCTTGTCCGTTTCCGATGCTGGCGGATGTGGATGAAGCGATCTGTCAGGTCGAGCGGCAGGTGTTGCAGCAGGTGTTGGGGGCTCCTGTGGAGTTCCGGTCTCGCTGCCGTGACGGGCATGGGTGTTGTGAGTTTCAGGTGATGAGCACGACGGCATCTGTCCAGACTTTGGAAAGTTCGTCGAGCGATTGAAAGACCGGTGCAGGCTGGTAGAGTGCTGTTTGCACTTCCTGTGATGTGGCAGTCGCGGGGTTCAGTCGGTGCTTTCGAGATATCGTTTAAGTGGTTCTGACAAGAGGTTTGAGCGACATGACATGGATTGAAGGTCGATTCGAAGAGAATGTGATCACCACCACGATGGAGCAGGCCATGAACTGGGGCCAACAGTCATCAATCTGGCCGATGACATTCGGTCTGGCTTGTTGTGCGATTGAAATGATGGCTGCAGGTGCCAGCAAGTACGATCTCGACCGTTTTGGTGCGGGTGCGTTTCGTGCGACTCCGCGTCAGGCGGACCTGATGATTGTGGCAGGAACAGTGACGTACAAGATGGCCAGTCGCGTTCGTCGTTTGTACGAGCAGATGCCTGATCCAAAATATGTGATTGCGATGGGAGCCTGCACTGTGGGCGGTGGGCCTTACTTTAAGTATGGCTACCACGTTGTTAAGGGTGTTGATCTTGTCGTTCCTGTAGACGTTTACATTCCAGGCTGTCCTCCTCGTCCGGAGGCTTTGCTGGAGGGTTTGATGCGAATTCAGGACAAGATTAAATCCCGCAAGGTGACTCGTGGAGAATCGGTTCTTCCGGTTCCTCACCACTCGGGTTACTCCGCTCTGAATGTGTAAACCGCAGGCGAGTCACTTTGTGACTCGACCTGTTCTGGCTCTGGATTTCCTTTGCGACGGTTTCACTGTCGTCCGAAGGACTAAGGCTTCACTGTCGTCCGAAGGAATAAAGAGTCTTCCAGTCACGAAGTGGCTGGGTTATTTGTTGTGTCGCGAGACTCACGCAGGCATTGCCACTGCCGGTGAATTGATAGAAGACAAGTTTAAGAAAACTGACTGAATCCCGTTGAGTGAACTGTCTGCGGCCAGGGTGCTGTTAAAGCAACTGCTGCGGGTGTTTATGAGGAAGTGTGATTGCGATGACTGCTGTTTTGAAGATTTCCAATCTGCATGTGAACGTGGGTGAGACGCCGATTCTGAAAGGCGTCGATATTGAAATTCGTCAGGGGGAAATTCATGCTCTGATGGGCCCCAACGGTTCCGGCAAAAGTACTCTGGCCTACGCGTTGGCCGGGCATCCAAATTACACCGTAACAGATGGTTCGATTGAACTGGACGGTGTGAATATCACGGAGATGGAAGCGGACGAACGAGCGCGGCTCGGGATGTTTCTGGCGTTCCAGTATCCTGTGGTGATTCCGGGCGTGAAGGTTGCTGACTTCCTTCGCCACTCCGTTTCCAATATTCGTAACCCGGAACGCAAAGAAGGCGAAGGCCTGATCGGGATGCGAGAGTTCCGCAAGGAAATTCGGGAACGCATGACGGAACTCGGGATGGATCAGGAGTTCGCTCGCCGATACCTGAACGACGGATTTTCCGGTGGCGAAAAGAAGCGAATGGAGATCCTGCAACTGGCCATGCTTCAGCCACGTTTTGCGATTCTGGACGAAACCGACAGCGGGCTCGACAGCGATGCCGTTCGAGTCGTCAGTGAAGGTCTGGCCAAGCTGGCAGGCCCACAAATGGGCGTGCTGATTATTACTCACCATGAGCGGCTGCTGGAGTTCAATCCTCCACAGTTTACTCACGTGATGCTCGGCGGACGAATTGTGGAAACCGGTGACGCGTCACTGGCTCATGATTTACACGCCAACGGTTACGCCAACATCCGAGCTCGACATCCTGACGCAGCCGCTGAAAACGCGAAAGCAGAAGCTGCGGCAGCGGTTTAATCGGGACGACCAAAGGTAACACCAGTCAGAATCGATTTATGGGCCGGCTCTTCGAACAGATCAGGGCTCTGGTCAGCAACGAAAGGTACCTTGTCGGACTGCACGCTTCTGAAAGGCTGGAGGAGCGAGGCATTTTAGAATGGCAGGCCGTCGCTGGCCTCGAAAGTGGACATTTGTTGGAGGAAAAGCCCGAGGCAGTTCCAAATCCCGCAATAGAAGTTCTTGAGGAATTGCCTGATGGAACTGAATTCAAAGCCGTCTGGTCATTTCTGCCGCGCAGCAATCTGGCGAAACTTGTGACTGTGTATTTTCTTGATGGAACTCAATCATGACTATCGTCAAAGAAAAGGTTCGACGGACCAGGCTTATTCAAACAGAACGGTTCGTCGTAGCGGTGGAGATTGACTTGGTCATTCCGGAAGATGATCCGAGTGAACCGTGTCTTGAACCCGAGACTGTGAATTTTCTGAAGCAAGTCAAAGCAAAGGCGGATGAGGGAGATGTGGACTGGCTTCGAAAGCGTGGCAAAGTCTACGAAGCAATCTCCGTGACATGAATCTCCTGTCGCTTACTGAAAACCGAAAACTGAAAACCTTCTATAGAGATTTCTAAGCATGAGCACCGACACACCAGTGAAAAGCGAAAAGTCGGATGTCGAATTTGGTAGTTACAAGTATGGCTTCCATGATTCGATGGACAACTACGCCTTCAAGAGCCGCAAGGGGCTTGATCCGCAGATCGTGCGTCAGATCTCCGAGATGAAAGGTGAGCCTGAGTGGATGACGGATTTCCGTCTGGAATCGCTCGCCATCTTTGAATCGCGGCCGATGCCAAACTGGGGCGGTGATATGACCGACCTCGATTTCCAAGACATTTTTTACTACATGAAGGCTGCCAATGAGCAGGAAACTTCATGGGAAGATGTACCGGAAGAGATTCGCCGAACTTACGATCGACTGGGGATTCCGGAAGCAGAAAAGAAATTTCTCGCCGGTGTCAAAGCACAGTATGACTCTGAAGTGGTCTACGGAAGTCTTCAGGAAGACCTGGCAAAGCAGGGTGTGATTTTCACCGACACGGATTCGGCACTTCGCGATCATCCCGAACTGTTCCGTGAATACTTCGGCACCATCATTCCGCCCGGCGACAACAAGTTTGCGGCTCTGAATTCGGCGGTCTGGTCCGGCGGTTCATTCATTTACGTGCCAAAGGGCGTAAAGATCGAGTTCCCGCTGCAGGCTTACTTCCGTATCAACAGTCAGAACATGGGCCAGTTCGAACGGACGCTGATCATTGTCGACGAAGGCGCTTCCGTTCACTACGTCGAAGGCTGCACGGCTCCGACCTACAGCAGTAACAGTCTGCATTCAGCTGTCGTGGAGATTGTCGTCAAGCGAGGAGCTCGGTGCCGTTACACGACGATCCAGAACTGGTCGAGCAACGTGTATAACCTTGTGACCAAGCGAGCGATGGCGTACGGCGATTCACTGATGGAGTGGATTGACGGGAACCTGGGCTCGAAGCTGACCATGAAGTATCCGGCCATCTGGCTGATGGAGCCGGGTGCTCGCGGAGAAACGCTGTCGATCGCGTTTGCCGGTGAAGGTCAGCATCAGGATGCGGGAGCCAAGATGGTGCACTGTGCCCCGAACACATCCAGCCGCATCATCAGCAAGAGCATTTCCCGAGGCGGCGGGCGTTCCAGCTACCGCGGTCTGGTTAAGGTTCATAAGGATGCGGTTAACTGTCGTTCTAATGTTGTCTGCGATGCTCTGATCCTGGATTCAGCGAGCCGCAGTGATACTTATCCGTACATCGAAGTCGAAGAAGAAAACGTAGCGATCGAGCACGAAGCCAGCGTTTCCAAAATTGCAGAAGAGCAGCTGTTCTACCTGATGAGCCGTGGTCTGTCAGAAGCGGAAGCCTCCGCAATGATCGTCACGGGTTTCATTGAACCGCTGGTAAAAGAACTGCCAATGGAATACGCAGTGGAGCTCAATCGCCTGATCGAACTGCAGATGGAAGGTTCGGTCGGTTAACCTGTTGGCGAGCGGCAGGGCGTCAGCGCTCCGTGTCGTCGCCAATGGGCCACTCTGAGGGCTGACACCCTCCACGCGCCTGAGTGAATAGGAATCCGAGCCATGGTGAAACTCAGTGAAGAAGTGGCTGAAGCTCTGAAAGCGGCGAAGGGGCGACCCATCGCCGTGGATGTGCCGGGCTTTGATCACCGATTTGTTGTTATCGATCAGGCCGCATACGACGCAGCGATGGCGGAACTGGACCTGCAGAAGAATGTGGCTCTGATACGCGAGGGAATTGCTGACGTGGAGGCTGGAAGAACTTCTCCTCTGGACGAAGCGATGGACAGAGTGCGAAATGTTCTCCTGCTCAGGAAGGCTGATGACGCACTTCGTTAGACTTTCAGCTCTGGCAGAGGAAGACATCCTGCGGAATGCCTTGTTGTGGGCGGATCATCATTTTGTCTACGAAGCAATTTACTGGGAGTCTGTGGTTCGACAGCAGTTGCGGGAAATCGCGAACAACCCAGACAGTCATGGCCTCTCTGCAGAGTCATCATTAATGAACGGCATTTTTCGAGATGCGTTACTGGGAACAGGCCGCCGTGGCAGCTATCGGGCAGTTTTTATAGTTTTCGGGGATATGATCTTTATAATGCGTGTGTTGCGAGCTTCGCAAGGAGCATTCAGAGCCAAAGATCTCCCTAAAGAATCCAACTGAGTTTTAAGAGTGACAATGTCAACAGCCATCGATACCTCCCGCACCGGCTTCTCTTCAGAAGTCTTTGAACAGTTCCTTGCGACTCGCGTCGAACCTGCATGGATCACTGACGCACGTCGTGTCGCCTTCGAACAGTATCAGGCGCTGCTGCAGGCGGATCTGGATCCGGAAGAATTTAAACGGGTTGATCTGCGAGTCTTCAATGCGGGTAAGTTCCGTCCGAGTTCTGGCGCGGCTGATTCGACTGCCATTACAACACTGCTCAGTGACAAAACTGAGTTTGGCGGCTCGATCGCTCACGTGAATGGCCAGGTCACACATTCTGACGCATCCGAAACCATCAAAGAACAGGGAGTTCTTTTTGGCGAACTGCAGGAGTTGCTGACCAGCCATCGAGAATTGCTGGAGCCTTACTTCATGAAGAAGGCGGTCAAGCCGGAGTCTGACCGATTTTCCGCCTGGCATGCAGCATTCTGGACAGGCGGAACGCTGTTGTATGTTCCTCGCAATGTAGAAGTCGCCCTGCCTCTTCACAGTTTGATTGCTCACAGCCGCGATGGTGTCGCGGAGTTCAGTCATACGTTGATCATTCTGGAAGACGGAGCCCGAGCGACTTTGCTGGAAGAAACCACTTCAGCCACCGAAGACATTGCCGGTTTGCACGTCGGCTGCGTGGAGTTGATTGTTGGTAAGGATGCCAATCTTCGATACGTTCAGTTGCAGAACTGGAATCAGAAGTCCTGGCACTTCGCGCATCAGGCGGGCGTCGTTGGCAGCAATGCATCTCTGCAGTGGACTGTGGTCGGATTGGGAAGCAAGCTGTCTCACATCCACCAGGACATCAACCTGAATGGTCGCGCTGCCACGGCGGAAGTCAATGGCGTAACGTTTGCCAGCAATCGTCAGAAGATCAGCTACTACACTCAGCAGCATCACAAAGCTCAGGGGACTCACAGCGACCTGCTCTACAAGGAAGTTCTGCGGGACGAATCGCGAGTCATCTGGCGAGGCATGATTAAAGTTGACCCGGCTGCTCAGCAGACCGACGGTTACCAGCGCAGCGACGCATTGATGCTCAGCGACGAAGCCCGCTGCGATTCAATTCCGGGGCTCGAAATCGAAGCGGACGACGTCAAGTGCACTCACGGGGCCACGACTGGCCGAGTCGATCGTGAACAGATCTTTTACTGCATGAGCCGCGGCATCAATCGTCAGGAAGCCATGCATATGATTGTGGAAGGCTTCTTCCAGCGAGTCTACGATCGTATCCCGGTGGAAATCGTTCGGGAAACTCTGAGCCGGACGGTGCAGAGTAAGCTGGGCATCGAAACTGTGGCCGTCTGATGCTGTTTGCGAATTGAACTTCTCTGAAGCTGTTCGCAGTTCAAGATGTGGCAGCACTTTATGCCCGTGGCTGATACAAATTTAGCGGTCGCGGTCGACCGGCCGCTTAAAGAATTCTGGATTGAAACTGGAACCCATGGAACGAGTGATTGGTGTTGATGAACTGAAGTCTGGAGAACGTCGCAGCGTCTATGTTGACGACATTCCTTCGCTGGTGATCCGGATTGAAGATCAGTTCTTCGTAATCGAAGATGTCTGTTCGCATGATGGGCAACCGCTGACGAACGGTATTCTGCAGGATTGTGCGATCATCTGTCCTCGACATTCAGCAAAGTTTGATCTGAAGACCGGCAAGGCGTTGTGCATGCCGGCTACGGATGCGATTCGAGTCTTCAAGACAGAGATTCGTGAAGGCGCTCTTTGGGCGAGTCTCTGAATTTACGTTTTTTTACACCCTAATTTCAGATTTCAAATTTGAAATTTCAGTCTGCGAAACGCCATGGCTACCGACACAGAACTCATTGAAGCACTGAAGCAGGTGATTGACCCGGAACTGATGGTCAACATCGTCGACCTTGGTCTGATCTATTCGGTTGACCAGACAGAACGCAAAGTGGCCGTTCAGATGACTTTGACCAGTCCTGCGTGCCCAGCCGGACCCCAGATTGTGCAGCAGGCCAAGATGGCTCTGGAACGGCTCGACGACGTCGATGAAGCGTCCATCACGATCACATTGACGCCTCCGTGGACTCCCGACCGCATGACGGACGACGCTAAAGACCAGCTTGGCATCTTTTAGGTCGCAGTCGGAATTAGCGTTTCGCAACTTCTACCAGCGGAACAGGCCTGTTCCCCAGGTCAACCCCGCTCCAAAGCCGCACATCAGAACAACATCGCCGCGGTGGATTCGGCCTTCACGGTATGCTTCATCCAGAGCGAGCGGAATAGAAGCGGCTGACGTATTGCCGACGCGATCAAGGTTGTTGTAAACCTTGCTGCGGGGAATATTCAGCACCTTCATGGCGTGATCGATGATGCGGATGTTGGCCTGATGCAGCACGAAAAGGCTGACATCGTCGGTCGTCATCCCGGCCTGTTCCAGCACCGTTTCAATGGATTCTGTGACTGCCTGAATGGCCCATTTGAAAACATTTCGGCCGTCCATCTGCAGGAAGTGTTTCCCTTCCGCCACCAGTTCCGGAGTCAGTGGAATCGCCGTTCCACCAGCAGGTCGATCCAGCATTCCGCCGCCCGCTCCATCAGCCCCCAGCTGGTAGCAGATCAGACCTTGATCCTGTTCACCAGCTTCCAGAATGACTGCGCCCGCGCCGTCTCCAAAGAGCGGAGCGATGCGTTGATCGTCCGGGCGGACAATTCGACTGTTGACGTCGGCACCGATGACGAGGGCGCAGCGAGCGTTGCCGGTCGCGACGAATTGAGCGCCCGTAACAAGCGCGTACATAAATCCGGAACAGGCCGCTTGAATGTCCATTGCCGGGGCATCCAGATTCAGCTTTTCCTGAACCAGACAGGCCGTGGACGGACACGTGTAATCGGGAGTAAACGTGCCAACCACGACCAGATCGATATCGTCGGCGGAAATGCGAGCCGACGCGATGGCTCGTTTGGCGGCCTCAACGGCCAGATCACTCGTCGATTCACCCTCTCCTGCGAATCGCCGCTGTGAAATTCCCGTTCGACGTTTTACCCAGCCCTCTTCGAAACCATATCGCTGCTCAAGCTCTTCGTTGGTCACAATTCGTGACGGCACATAAGAACCAATGGAGCGAATTCCCACTCCCGTCAGGCGTTGCACGCGTTTCGAGCGTCGAAACAGCAGGCGTGGTTTGTCATCCACGTTTTCCCGGGAAGATGGCTGCAACTCGTTTCGCACCTTATGAACATCGATTGAGACCTCAATCGACTCAGTCAGAGGGGATTTCATGTAGTTTTCAGTTCAAGGCGAAAGCCATTGGTCCGCTGTGCTCTGCATTCGGTCCCTTAACCGATGCCTCCCAAGCGCGTGTCCGTGCCGTCGTCCGGCACGAAAGTTTAGTGAAATTTTGGATGTTTTGGAACCTTCGTTGAATTGGCTGCGGCAAGATCTTTCGCGGTATTTTTCCGGCCGACGGCCAGTTCGGGCGAATTTCGTGGTGTCGCCCGGCGTTAATTCGTCGCGTTCGGAAAATCTGGGCCGCTTTTATCGAATGCGCATGGGATGCGGTTTTGCGGGTTTATCCAGTGCAAATTCAGGCCATTTCTACGGCACAAGCGGAAGCCTCCTTCCAACCGGTTATGCATGTGGGCCAGATCCAGCGGCCTCAGCGATTGTACTGAGCTGACTGGAACGCACGATCCGAAGACAGAAAAAGCCGGACAACAGGGTGGTTGTTTTCTGGCGATGGTTTTCAAGTCAGGATGACAAATATGAGATCCGCAGTTCAGGCCGGTGTGTTTGTTTTCGCTGTTCTTGCCCTGCAGCTGACGTCCGTCGCGCAGTATCAAACGGTGCCTCCATCGCCGGGAACCGTGAACGGTCACGAGACGCATAGCGAGATGGTCTCCGGAGAAAATTCTCTCGCCCGATTTACGCCGAAGCGAACTGGCGACACACGGATGCCGGCCGGCGCTTTCAACGGCTATGCGCAACCGCGAATGGTGCCGGATTTGGGTGCTCCTGGTTCCGCAGGAAACGGCTTCAGCCACTTCTCCCTGCCCATGGACAAGTACACGAACTGGTATCGTCCGCGAGCCGCAACTTTGACTCAGTATCAGCGATGCGCACCGGATAGTTTTCGTCCTCGCGGTATGGGGCATCTCTTCAATCGCCCATGCGACGGCTACCGGATGGAATATGAGCCGTACAGCCTCAGCGACGGGATGTCCAAGTATGGTCCGTCCTACTTTGCTCGCATGCCCGATCCTCGCTGCCCGGACTGCGACCACAACGCAGACGACTGCGAAGAATGTGAAAAGTGCCGCAAGTAGTCCGAATCAAATACTCTGCGAATGAATGGCCCGCGAAAGTGGGCCATTTGCGTTCCAATCGAAATGTCATGGCGCCCACTGCGGAAAATCTGCACCAACGCGGCAATCGTTATCGATCCAGCCGATCAATTCAAAGCAAGAACAGGGCCTCATCAACTCGCTCGATGCAGCCCAGGATGATAGACTCTTTTTCGACCGGAGACTCACCACCGGCCGTGACTTGTTTCAGCAATGACTTTCAGACTGTAGCGGCTTGATGTCTGCACCCCTTCAGGAAGAACCAATTTCAGACACACGATCTGCCGAAATCGTGCAGACGCAATTTGTCGACCTGTTTCAGTCGCCGAACGTTTTGAAATTTGCAAACGGGGAAACGCTCAGCCCCGTCCGAGTTGCCTACGAAACTTACGGAAAGCTTAACAGCGACGCATCGAACGCGATTTTTATCTGTCACGCTCTTACCGGCGACGCACATGCGGCCGGAATTCATTCGACGACAGATCGCAAGCCCGGCTGGTGGGATAACTTTATCGGCCCGGGAAAAGGAATCGACACCAGTAAGTACTTTGTGATCTGCGCAAACGTGCTCGGTGGCTGTCAGGGAACAACAGGCCCGGGCTGCGTCAATCCGGAGACGGGCAAACGCTTCTGTCTCAACTTTCCCTTTTTGACCATTCGCGATGTCGTCACAGTTCACTCGGAACTCGTCCGCCACCTGGGCATTCGACAGCTCCTGGCCGTGGTTGGCGGAAGTCTTGGTGGCATGCAGGTTCTGGAATGGGCGATTCTGTTCCCTGATCAGCTGAAGGCCGCCGTCGTTCTGGCATCGGCCCCCAATCTTTCTGCGCAAGGGATTGCTTTCAATGCCGTGGGGCGGCGAGCCATCTATGCGGATCCGGGATTTGCCAACGGCGATTATTACGATTCCGAAGGTCCTCGCTATGGCCTTGCGCTGGCGAGAATGGTGGCTCACATTACGTATCTGTCAGAAGATTCCATTGAACTGAAGTTCGGCCGTCGCCTTCAGGACAGTGACCAGTTCGCGTTCAGTATGCAGAAGGAAACAGAGTTCCAGATTGAGAGCTATCTGCATTATCAGGGAAAGCGATTTGTTCAACGATTCGATGCGAACAGCTACCTTTATCTGACTCGCATGATGGATTACTTTGACCTGGCAGAAGGATTCGCGTCTTTGGAAGCCGCGCTGGCGCAGACGAAGGCTCGTTTTCTGGTGGCTTCCTATGATACCGACTGGCTGTTCCCGACCAGTCAAAGTCGCGAGCTTGTCTCCGCTCTGCTTCACGTCCGGCGTCACGTTTCCTTTGTGGAACTGCGTTGTCCGTTCGGACACGATTCGTTTTTGATCGACATTGATCCTTTGGCGGCTCTTGTCTCCCCGTTTCTGGATCGAGCGTTCGATGCTGCCAGCGTTTAACTTCTGACGAACCTGCCTGACTGATGCCAAACTCCAACCGTTACCAGATGCCCGACCCGTCGATTCAGCTGACGGACGAACTCATCATGCGTCATATCGATCGCGGCAGTCGCGTGATCGACCTTGGTTGCGGCGATGGTCGGCTTATGCAGCGACTGCATGATGAAATTGGCTGCGACGTTATGGGCGTGGAAGTGGAACAGTCCAATATCGTCGCCGTTATCGAACGAGGACTTCCGGCGATTGCGTGCGACCTCAACGAAGGTCTTGTCGACATCCCAAACAACAGCTTTGACTTCGCTGTTCTCAGCCAGACCCTGCAGCAGGTAAGAAATCCCAAACGTCTGCTGCTGGAAATGCTGCGAGTCGCAAAACGAGCGCTGGTGGTGGTGCCGAACTTTGGCCACTGGCGAGTCCGGCTGGAAGTGCTCCGCCGCGGCCGCACTCCGATCACTCAGACACTGCCGTACGAATGGTATGAGACGCCGAATCTGCATTTCATGTCGATGCGCGATTTTCGCGATCTGATGGATGGCATTGGCCTTCGCATCGTCAAGGAAAGCCCGATCATCAAAGGTCGTTCCGTCGATCAACTGCTCGGTGCCAACCTGCGAGCCGACAGTGCCTTCTATTTGCTGGAACGCGATCCAACTCGGCAAATTACGGACGCAGCCGACCTGCCAAAACGCTGAACGATCCGGTCAGCCATCGCATTCCCAAAGTCAGGTGTGACAAGCGGAGCGCAGGCACGCCAGTACGTTCCTCTGCACCGTGGAAGCAAGCGCGTCAGCGTTCGCTGCGAAGTTGCATGTACAGTCGCTGCACTTCGCGCATGCAGCAGTTTCCGTCGACAGCCAGGGTCTGACAGCGTGCCTGTGGCGATTGAGACTTTGCGAGCAGCACACGAATTCGCACCGGCTGGCCGTCTTCAATATCTGCTTCCACGTCATCGGACGTAAACCCAAAGCACGCGCACATTGGGGCGTCGAGATCATACGGATAGACGGGCGTCACAAGCTCGCTGACACATACTGTCTGTTCGAACATGTTGAAGTATGCGACTTCACAGGCCGAGTTGCCGCAGTACCACGCCGCATCCCGTAACGCCGCCTGTGATTCCGGTCGCACGTACGTTTCGACAGGACCGTTTCCCACGGCTGTGCCTGGCGACGCGCAGCGCGGGCAGAGCAATCGAGCGTCAGCGTCGGGTTCTCGAACGAATGCTTTGTTCACGGGGTGAATTCCTCCGACGAAACCAGATTCAAAGCCGACAGACGCGACTTAGAACGTATGCCCTTCTTTGGGCCCGTCGTTGGTGAATGTCAGCACTTCCGGACCCGATTCGGTCATCAGAATGGTATGTTCAAACTGAGCGGACAAAGCACCATCCATTGTTCGAACGGTCCATTTGTCTTTCTTGTCCACTCGCGTTTTCCACGAACCAATGTTTAACATCGGCTCAATCGTAAAGCAGGTTCCCGCTCGAAGCAGGTCGCGATTGGAATTCAACGAAGGAAAATGAGGAACTCCGGGCTCCTGATGAAAATCGCGTCCAATGCCATGCCCCTGATACTCACGCACGACGGAGTACCCGGCCTTGGTGGCAAATGCCTGAATGGCTCGACCAATCTCAGTCACCGTAGAACCAGGTCGACACGCGTGGATTCCGACGAACAGAGCGTCGTGAGTCGTCTGGACCAGACGCCGAGCACTCGCACTGACATTGCCAATCATAAACGTCTCGGACTGGTCACCGTACCATCCGTTGACGATCGTTGTAATATCGACGTTGACGATGTCGCCATCTTTCAACGGACGAGTATTGGGAATGCCGTGGCAAACCACCTCATTAACACTCGTACAGATTGTCTTGGGATAACCAAGGTAGCCGACGCAGGCCGGGACGTGGCCGTGGTCCAGCGTGTACGAATTTGCCAGCTTGTCCAGCTCGTCGGTGGACGCGCCCTCTTTGACGTGAGGACGCAGGAAATCCATCAGAGAAGCATTGAATCTGCCCGCCGCGCGCAGGCCTTCTCGTTCGTCTTCAGTCAAATAAAGCGGGATTGATTTCTTGAGAGCGGGCAAGAGCCAGGATCCGAGACTGAAGGGAAAAGACATCAATCAACCACGGCTGATGCGAACGATCAGCGTTCTGATGATTGTGAAGATCGGCGATTATTGTGGCCAGATTGAGTGTGTCAATCGGATGGTCAGAATACTTAGGGATTCAGGCCAATTTGCAGAAAACCGATGTCTTCACCGTCGTCATTGGGATCCCATACGCGTTCCCTCGAGATCGCGTGTGCATTCCGCACAGGTTCGCGAGTTCGGGACGCATGCACATGAAAATTCCCGCGACTCCCCAGCATGACTCCAATTGAATCCGGTCGGCACAAAGGTACATCAGCCGGCCCGAATGGACTCCGTCGAAACGATGCAAAATTGTGTAACGTCATTCGCGATGCGGACTGGACCGTCTGTGCGAAACACATAAACTCACCCTTCGGAGTGCCCAAAACAATTGTAAACCGTGACGGAGCGATTTTGTGTCCGACGAATTCCTGTGTGTTCGATGTGCAAGGAAGCAGCAAACCTGCTGTCAGGATTCCGATATTCATGTCACCCTTGCCGATGTACGTCGCATCGCTGCCGCAACTGGACGCGAAGAATTTTCAGAATTTCGACAGCCAGCTTACGCCGTGTACGACCAAAGCATCGAAGATCCGTTCTGGTACCAGCATGTGTTTCGAAAAGACGGCATGCGTCGAGTGCTGAAGCAACGTGAAAGTGGCGACTGTGGATTTCTCGGCGATCACGGCTGCACTCTGCCAACAGACGCTCGGCCGCTGGTGTGCCGACTGTATCCTTTCGACTATAACGCCGAAGGAATTCTCGAACGACCTGCGTCCGGCTGTCCAGTCGAACTACTTGCACCCGGGCGATCGCTGTTTGAAGAATTGCAGATGTCGGCCGATCATGCAGAGCAGCTGAGGACTCAGTTTTACGTTGAGATTTCCGAACCGGGTTCCAACGGCGATGAAATCACGCTTGAATGAATGCGGCTCGCCCAACCTGCAGCAAGCTCCGTTTGGAATATTATGAGAGCGGTCTGCTTGCTGCATTGAAGCCGCATTGAAACATGTCGAGCACAGGTTTTTTTCAACACGGCTGCTGAACGCAGTCACTTAACGCAGTCACTTAACACTGAAGAATGACATCATGAAAATTGGGATGACATTTGACCTGCGCGATGAATATCTGGCCGCCGGGTACTCGGAAGAAGCAACGGCAGAATTCGATCGCGCGGATACGATTGATTCGCTTGAGAATGCGCTGCGGGCTCTCGGGCATCAAACGGATCGCATCGGCCATTTGAAGCAGCTGGTCTCGCGACTGGCTGCTGGCGATCGGTGGGATCTGGTCTTCAACATCTGCGAGGGCATGCATGGAATCGCGAGAGAAGCTCAGGTGCCGGCGCTGCTGGAGGCTTATGAGGTTCCGTGCACGTTCGCGGATCCGGTTGTCATGTCTGTCTGCTTGCACAAAGGTCTGACGAAAATACTGGTGGAGAAAGCAGGTCTGCCGACGCCACAGTTTGCGGTCGTGGAGAACATGGCAGATGTGAAAAACGTCAAGCTGCCTTATCCGCTGTTCGCCAAACCGATTGCAGAAGGTACGGGAAAAGGCATCTCGCCCGCGTCCTGCATTTCGTCGTTCGAAGAACTGCAGGGTGTGTGCGGTGAGTTGCTGCAAAGATTCGATCAGCCGGTGCTGGTGGAAACCTATTTGTGCGGCCGCGAGTTCACGGTGGGGCTGCTGGGTTCCGGGGATGAAGCCCGAGTGCTCGGGACGCTGGAGATTGTCCTGCTGTCCAATGCAGAGCCCGGCGCATATTCGTACACCAATAAAGAACGATGCGAAGAACTGGTCCGTTATGACCTCGTCAGCGGAATCAATGACGACGAAGTGAAAGAGGCTGAACGGATCGCGCTGGCCGCCTGGAAAGAGCTTCAGGGACGCGACGGCGGTCGAATCGATCTCCGTTCCGACGGAAATGGCCAGCCGAGTTTCATTGAGGCAAATCCGCTCGCCGGTCTGCATCCGGAGCATTCTGATCTGCCGATGATCGCCACAAAAGTCGGCATGCCGTACCAGCAGCTCATCAACGAAATTGTGCAGTCAGCCACGAAGCGCGTCTAACGCGGTCAGCCCACAAGAAAACCGAAAATTGGCAGGGTGTCACAAGCGAATGCGCAGGCACTTCAAACCCGGTTTGACTCAAATGGACACAGAAACGCACGTACACGGTCATCAAGATGGCTCAATATACAAATTACGCGGGCCTCAGAGTCAGGGATTTTGCAGTTTGCGGGCGTGAACTGGCCTGATCGCTTGTTTTGAGGTGCCTGCCCTGGTTCAATCCGCACTTGGAAAATCACAATTTGGCCGTCCGTTCGGCCCTCAGCGCGACGAATGTTGACGCAGAACAGTGATTTTACGCGTGTTTTGGGCAGTTCCAACACTGGATGTTCCCACCTTTTGTGTCAGACAGGAATTCGAAGAGATGGCGGTCAAAGTATATTATGACGACGATGCGGATTTGAGCCTTCTGAAGGGCAAGACGATTTCCATCATCGGTTACGGAAGTCAGGGCCACGCTCAGGCTCAGAACCTGCGCGACAGCGGTTGCAATGTGCTCGTCGGCCAGCGTCCCGGTGGCGCCAACTATGACCTCGCCATCAGCCATGGCTTCAAGCCAGTCTCAGCTGCAGAAGCCGCTGAGAAGGGTGACCTGATCAACATCCTGCTGCCAGACGAGCTGCAGGGCGACGTGTTCCGCAATGACATCAAGCAGCACCTGAAGCCGGGCAACCTGCTGATGTGCTCACACGGTTTCAACATTCACTTCAATCAGGTTCAGCCACCAAAGGGTGTTGACGCAGCTCTGGTCGCTCCCAAGGGCCCAGGCCACCTGGTTCGCAGTGAATACGAAAAAGGCGGCGGCGTTCCGAGCCTGATCGCACTCAGCGAAGGTGCCTCGGAAACGTCACGCCAGCTTGCTCTCGCTTATGCCAAGGGCATCGGCGGAACTCGTGGTGGCGTAATCGAAACCTCATTCGCCGAAGAAACTGAAACCGACCTGTTCGGCGAACAGGTGATTCTGTGCGGCGGCGTCAGCGCTCTCGTAAAGGCTGGCTTCGAAACTCTGGTCGAAGCTGGCTATCAGCCGGAAATGGCCTACTTCGAATGTATGCATGAACTGAAGCTGATCGTCGACCTGTTCTATCAGGGCGGTCTGAACTACATGCGTTACAGCGTGTCCAACACGGCTGAATACGGCGACTACACTCGCGGTAATCGTATCGTGACAGAACAGACCAAAGCCGAAATGAAAAAGATCCTCGGCGAAATCCAGAGCGGAGAGTTCGCTCGCGACTGGCTGCTGGAAAACAAGGCTGGTCAGGCATCCTTCCTGGCAACTCGCCGACGTGAACGCGGTCACATGATCGAGACCGTTGGCAAGCAGCTGCGCAAGATGATGAGCTGGATTGCTTCCAAGGAAGTCTAGTCGTCAATTGTGCCTGATTCTCAAAAGCCCGGCCGTTCGATCTTCGAACCGCCGGGCTTTATTGTTGCGCCGTTCACGCATGTGCCACTCCACATCGTACGCCAGCATGCACAGAAAGACGTGCGCTCGAATGCGATCATCGTTGAAGTGATAGATTGGACGCACATCCAGATCAATCGACTTCATGCTGCGAAACGCACGCTCCACCTGAGCCAGACTCTTGTAAGTGGAAACCAG
>CAMTWR010000012.1:0-226528 GCA_947085455.1 uncultured Planctomycetota bacterium
CCACCTCTCCCGCAGCGCTTCTCTCGGATTCCTCTTTTTCGAGTGCATTCCGGAGTAGTTCCTCCTTGATTGGCGCTGAGACTTGTTCAGTTCCGATTCTTTCGGCTTCTGCTTTTTCGCGTGCCAGACGTTCTTCTTCGGCCTTGATTCGCGCTGCCTCTTCTTCAGCAGCGATTTTTTCGGCTTCTGCTTTTTCGCGTGCCAGCCGTTCTTCTTCGGCCTTGATTCGCGCAGCTTCTTCTTCAGCAGCGATTCTTTCGGCTTCTGTTTTTTCGCGTGCCAGCCGTTCTTCTTCGGCTTTCTTTCGGGCGGCTTCTTCTTCAGCAGCGATTCTTTCGGCTTCTGCTTTTTCGCGTGCCAGCCGTTCTTCTTCGGCCTTCTTTCGGGCGGCTTCTTCTTCCGCAGCGATTCTTTCAGCTTCGGTTTTTTTGCGAGCCAGTCGTTCCTCTTCGGCTTTCTTTCGGGCGGCTTTTTCTTCTGCAGCGATTCTTTCAGCTTCGGCTTTTTCGCGCGCCAGTCGTTCCTCTTCGGCCTTCTTTCGGGCGGCTTCTTCTTCAGCAGCGATTCTTTCAGCTTCTGCTTTTTCGCGCGACAATCGTTCTTCTTCGGCCTTCTTTCGGGCGGCCTTCTCGGCGGATTTGCGTTCTGCTTCTGCCTTCTCGTTCGCGATCCGCTCTTCTGTTTCGGCCTTCTTTAGTGCAATTTTTTCAGCAGCTTTGCGTTCCGCTTCTGCTTTTTCCTGAACGATGCGTTGTTCTTCCTGCGCCTTCTTGAGTGCTGCGTCTTCAACTGCTTTTCTTTCGGCTTCCACTTTGTCGGCAGCAGCCTTCTCAATTGCCAGACGCTCTTCTTTAGCCTTCCGTTTTACAGCCTCCTCAGCAGCCACTTTTTCCGCTGCGATGCGTGCGGCTTTGGCGATGAGTGCGTTTGCTTTTTCCTCGGCTTCGCGCGCCGCCTGTTCGACGGCCGCTTTCTCAGCGGCGCGTTGAGCGGCTCGGATGGCAGCGGCTCTTTGCGTTGCATTCAGTTGGGCCGCTGGTTTCGAAGTTGGAGAGACCGCCGCTGCTTCATTCGCAGGTTTTGTCGAAGCGGTGGCTGACGAGAGCGAAGGTGAATTTGAGGATTCCTCGTCTTTCGAAGAGATAGAATCCGGGCGGGCGACTTCTTCAGCGGCTTGCTTTTTGGCGTTCGTCGTCGATGTGGATAAGGATCGTTTCGGATCATCTTCAACATCAGAATCGACGTCCAGATCGTCCAACTCCGGGCTTGCTGCTTTAGCTGTTTTTATTTCTGCACGAGCTTTGGGGTCGGGCGTTTCCTTACGTTTTGGCGCTTCCGG
The DNA here is from genome assembly GCA_947085455.1 of uncultured Planctomycetota bacterium. GTDB lineage: Bacteria > Planctomycetota > Planctomycetia > Planctomycetales > Planctomycetaceae > SXXK01. The sequence goes on from CAMTWR010000012.1 coordinate 1,340, forward strand.
AGCAGCCGCTGTGCTGCTGTCGAATCCGGAGATTTCGGCAAAATGCTGCCGCAGATCGCGCGGTGAAGTTGGCTGGAACATCGTCGCGCCGAACTTCGTAGGATAGATCTGTTTCTTTACCGCATCCGAATCCTCTGCTGCAAACAGCGCGACACACGGCACCTTCAATGTGCGTGCGTAGGCCTGAATCTTCGGATAAATTTCCATGACCGGGGCAGAGTCCGCATCTGCCAAAAAGAGAACACCGTCCGGAGGCGACTTGCTCTTCAATTTCTCGAAGGCATCGGAAGCACTCTCAATGAAGTTAAGCACGAACGCATGTTGTTCGAAATACTGCTTTAGCTTCTTTTCTCGCTTCCGCCCCGTTTCAACCACCAGCAGATTGAAATTGTTCTTATTTGATTTAACAGGTGTTGACGACGCAGACTTTGAGCCCACTTTCCCCTGGGATGAGGCACTCTTGCCGCCCGGGTCCTCAACGACTTCACCGAGTTCGGCCAATAAGGCTCGCAGATCTTTGTTGACTTCCGTGCAGGACTGATATCGAGAGGATGGATTCAGTTCCATCATTGTCTCGACGATTTTGTAAACGCCAGACGGCAGGCCAGGCATGATCTGACGAAGCGGTCGAACGTTCGAGTACCGCGTCAGCATCAATTTTTCTTCGCGGTCGAAAGTTCTGGTCCACGGGCCTTCGCCGCAAAGCAGTTCGTAATAAATCGAACCTGCAAAAAAGATATCACTGCGTGGATCATTGCGTGGTGCGTTCGTGCCGCGTTCCAATGTCGAGTATTCAAGTGCTCGCTGAACATCGTCGCTGGTGCCGGCCTGAGATGGGGTCTCTGCACCAGCCAGACCGAAGTCGACAAGTTTAGCGACGCCGGCACTACTCATGAGCACGTTGGTAAGTTTCAGGTCACGGTGCGAAACACCCATTTTCAACGCATACTCGAGCGCCAGACAAGTCTGGTAGATGCACCGAGTGGCCTCCAGCGGAGACAACGTCTTTCGAATCTTCATGAAGTCGCGAAGGTTTCCGCCTTCGACGAATTCCATCGTAAAATAGTAAAAGCGACCCTCGTTGCCGACGTCAAGGATCGGCACGATGTGCGGGTGAATGAACTTTTGGCAGATGCGTGCCTCCCGCACGAAACTGGCAACCGTCCGCGGATCGTCTACCCATCGTTCACGCAGCAGCTTCAGGGCAACTGTTTTTCCGTCGTCCACGGATTCTGCTCGAAACACACGAGCGAAACTGCCCGATGCGTTCCGGTATAACAGCTTGTACCGCCCGAGGACCAGTCCTTCCGTCTCATCCTTTAAGATGCGACCTGTCTGGAAAGGAGTCAGCAGTTGGCGTCGCTCGAGGAATTGCAGCACTGCGGAGACGTCCTGGATTTCCGCGACCTCCCCTTCAACTTTCGCCCAGGCGGAGGGAGAAAGGATACGCGAGGTCAGCAAAAAAGATTTCAGTCCGTCTTTCGACTTAATCACAGGCATGGACCGATTACTGACCATCTGATTTGGTTTTGAAAGTTCCCGTCTCCAAGGACGCAGAAATCCTAACACCTTAACAGCTTCGAGCAACCGGACTGCCAAAGCTTTTGAAAGAACCGTGGAACCCCCGCTGTGGGATGCAGGGAATGTAGTCCCTTGGGAGGATCCGGCCACAAATCATTGTGACCGGAAAATTTGTTACAATCGGCCGTAGAACGGGAATGCAGGGATGGGTTTGTGATCCCATTTCTTCACACCCTGACTGTGCAATGGCGGTGGCCCTTCGCTATTCTTTCAGACGACGCTCATGGACAGAACGCTAATCAGCGGCAGAAATTTGGGACTGCGGAAACTACAGAATCTGTGAATTTTCAGTTTGGCGGGGTGAGGTTCGCTACGCTCGAGGCCATTCGTCGGCATTCGAGACAGATTCGTCTTAGCCGGCCGGTTTACATTCGGAACATCCCTCGGTTGCTCCGAAAATCATTTTGCTGTGGTTAATTTGTCGACCCGCGTCTTCAATTCTCGCTTCTGCATCCGAAAGTCTTGTCGCTCATGAGCGTTGCACGGCACTCCACCGGAATTTCTCGACTTGATCAGGCGCTCGGCGGCGGCCTGATTCCAGGGACGCTGGCGGTCGTGATGGGAGCCACCGGCATTGGAAAGACTCAACTGGGCGTCAGTTATGCCTACGCCGGAAAGAAACAGGAGGGTGAAACGGGCATCCTGTTTGACCTGACGACCCGTGGCGACTCACAAAACCAGCCGGAATACGCCGACCGCATGTTTGGCTGGAAGTTCCGTCAGCGATCGTATTCGGACCAGTTTGATCAAAATGTGGTCTGGGACGCAGAAAAAATTCGTGCAGACTACCTGCACGTTTTTCATCGTGGTGGCCGGAAAGTCACCATTGGCGATATGCAGCCCGAAGAGTGGCAGGAATTTAAAGCCGATTTGATGCGTCGGCTGGATCAAACGATTGCGTTTTTCTACGGAAATTTCGTTCACGGCGTCAGACGCTGTGTGATTGACGGCGTTGAGCCCACTCCCAAAGATGCCGATTCTTTCCAGTTCCATCTGTTCGACTATGTCTACCATCAGGTACTGCGAAAAGATCATGACTGGCTGGCCCGCGATCTTTTTCGGGTTCACTTTCGTTCTCAGGAACAGAACGTGATGCAGCATCCTTATGACCACCGAACGATCGGCGGTATGCTGCTTTATACCAGTCACGAGGTGATGCTGGACGACCTGATCGCTCGCCCCATTCAGTCGGGTGACGTGCTTTCGAATGCCAACACCATCATCATGATTGGGAAGATCCGAAACGGGAACACGATCAGCCGGGCTCTTTACGTGGCGAAGCACCGAGGTAGCGCGTGTGAAGAAAACATTCTTCCATTTCGAATCACTGAACAGGGCCTGATCTTTGAATGACAGATTCTTTCGCGAACAGATACGCCCGCGAACAGATACGCCTGATGATGACCAAACCCTGCGAAACTGCTTAATTGAAAACTTCCGTGTCGCACAATAGCTGCGACTGCTCAAATTTTTCACGCTGGACTCCAGACCTATCATGACCGAAGCTCTTCATAACAGTCGATTCATGAAAGCCGTACGGCGCGAACCGGTTGACACGACACCGCTCTGGATCATGCGACAGGCCGGGCGTTATCTGCCCGAGTACATGGCGGTTCGCAGCAAGGTCACGTTCATGGAGTTGTGCAAGACTCCGGAACTGGCGTGCGAAGTCACTGTGTCGGCGCGAGAAGTTCTCGGTGTTGATGCCGCAATTCTGTTTGCCGACCTGCTGCCCATTCTTGAGCCGATGGGAATTGATCTGGAGTACCTGAAAGGCGAAGGGCCCGTCATTCATAACCCCATCCACACCGGGCGCGATGTCGATCGACTACGGGCGTTGGAAACGATGGACAGTGTGGACTATGTCTTTCAGGCCATTAAACTGATTCGCCGTGCGCTGCCCGGAAACATCCCGCTGCTCGGCTTCGCAGGCGCCCCTTTCACCCTTGCGTCGTACTGCATCGAAGGAGGCGGTTCAAAAAACTATGTGCGTACAAAATCGTTGATGTACAACGACGAAAGTGCGTGGAACGTGCTGATGACGCGACTGGTCGACACCGTCAGTCTGTACCTGCAGCACCAGATTGCAGCCGGTTGTCAGTGCGTTCAGGTTTTCGACAGCTGGGCCGGATGCCTTTCGCCGTCCGATTATCGGCGCTACGTGCTGCCTCACACAAAGCGGCTGATTCAGGCGGTCGAGCCGTTTGCTCCCGTCATCAATTTTTTGAACGGAAATCCGTCACTGCATCCCTTGCAGCGAGAAGCCGGTGGGCAGGTCATGGGGCTCGACTGGCGATGCCAGCTGGAAGACGCCTGGAAGACGTTCGGCTACGACGTTGCCATTCAGGGCAACATGGATCCAGTATCCATCTATGCCGACCTTCCGGTATTGAAACAACGTGTGGCTGATGTTCTGAAATCAGCCGCCGGACGCCCGGGACACATCTTTAATCTGGGACACGGTGTCATGCCCGACATGAATCCGGATCATGTCAAAGCCGTGGTGGAATTTGTGCATGAGCTGGGAGCAGTTCAGTGACGCTCGCTGCTTCCGATTCAGGACCAGGTAAATCGCTTCGTGTGGCCGTCATAGGTGGTGGTGTCACCGGCATGGCTGCGGCTCAGCGACTGGTTGCCAAATCGGAAAACGTGCATGTTACGTTGTTCGAGTCATCAAAGCGGCTCGGTGGAATTATCCGCACGGAAGAGGCGGACGGTTTTCTGATGGAGCTTGGGCCCGATTCGTTCATCACGAACAAGCCTGCCGGAATTCAGCTGTGCAAAGACATCGGTTTCATGGATCAGTTGATCGCGACGGACGCCCAGTACCGGCGATCGCTGGTGCTGCGTAACGGGAAACCGGTCGCTGTTCCTGATGGCTTTATGCTGATGGCTCCTGCGAAACCATGGGCGATCATGACCACGCCTGTGCTGTCGATGGCCGGAAAGCTGCGGCTGCTTGCGGAGTCGTTTGTGGCTCGCCGAAACGGGGACGACGACGAAAGTCTTGCCAGCTTTGTACGCCGACGATTCGGATCCGAAGCGCTGGATCGACTTGTTCAGCCGCTCGTCGGAGGAATCTACACTTCAGATCCGGAGAAGCTGAGTCTCAAGGCGACGATGCCTCGATTTCTCGACATGGAACGGACTCATGGCAGTGTGATTCGTGCCACGCTGGCAGAGCAGAAATCCCCAAAGTCTGAAGGGGGAGGATCCGGCAGCGGCGCTCGCTATGGATTATTCGTCAGCGCCGCCAGGGGTTTAAGCGATCTGATTAAATCGCTTGAGACGTGGCTGCAGAAAACCGGGCGAGTCAAGTTTCAACTTGGCTGCTTCGTTAAACACATTACTCCCCCTGACACCACGGAAAGCCGATGGCGAGTTTCCTCGGATGCGAACCCCAATGGAGATTTGTTTGACGCTGTCATTGTCACGCAGCCGACTCATGTGGCCGCGCAGTTTTTGAAGCATGAGTCCCTGTCGACTCTGACCGGGTTGCTGCGCACAGTGGAATACGCATCCAGCGCGATCGTCGTCAGTGGCCATTCGCTTTCCGATTTCGCTCACAAGATGGACGCTTTCGGGCTCGTCATTCCGGCCATAGAAAAGCGAAAGATTCTGGCTGTCAGTTTCTCCAGCCGCAAGTTTCCGAATCGCGCCCCGGACGGTCGAATCCTGCTGCGTACATTTGTCGGAGGCGCGATGCAGCCCGAGCTGTTGCAGATGGATGATGACGCGATGGTGTCTGCGGTGAATCAGGAGCTGACAGCAATTCTGGGGATGAACGCCGAGCCCATGTTCAGCGAAGTGGTTCGCTACGAAAAAGCGATGCCTCAATATCATGTGGGCCATCTCGATCTGGTCGCTCGCATCGAAGCCGCTCAGGCCAGCTTTCCGGGTCTACATCTGGCTGGCAGCGCCTACCACGGCGTCGGAATCCCCGACAGCATCGCCAGCGGCCAGTCCGCGGCCGAAGCGATCCTGAAGTGCATAACGCCCGCGAGTGTTTGATGTCGCTGGTCGGGTGTCCTGTTTCGTGGGCGTGCAGCTGATGGGAAAATCACGCAGGCTCACCGCCTGAAGACGTCGTCATGTCCGCTGGCCGAGATGGCTCGAGGAGTCGCTGCGGAAAATCGAGAATCCACTGTTGACGCCGCGACTGTGCTGTGGTGTAATAGCGTGGTATTACACAGGAGCACAGAGCATGATCTGCCATGTTGACGCCAGTAACGGGATTCCAATCTACGAGCAAATTATTCGCCAAGTGAAGTTTGCCATCGCGAACGGTTCACTGCTGGTCGGGGAACATATTCCTTCGGTTCGCGAAATGGCGACCACAGCCGCGGTGAATGTGAACACCGTTGCGCGGGCGTATCGGGATCTTCAGTCCGACGGCATTTTGATTTCCATCCGCGGCACCGGTCTGGCCGTGGCTGTCGGCGCGGTGGAGAAGTGTCGTGGCGATCGGCTGGAGATGATTCGCGAACGGCTGCGCCACATTCTGCGGGAGGCGGTTCAGAACGGGATCACCTCCAAAGAAGTGCAGGAACTGGTGCGTTCGGAATGGGCGACTCTGCAACAGGAGCAGCCGCCCTGAATGATAGCCTTAATGCTGTTTCGCAATTTGAGATTTGAGATTTGAGATTTGAGATTTGAAATTCGAGGAGGCACAACGCATGAACCCCGTCATCAGGCTCACGAGTGTTTCAAAACGTTTTGGCCGCGTCAAAGCGCTCGACAATGTGTCGCTGGACATTCAGCCCGGCACTGTCTGCGCTGTTCTGGGATCGAACGGTGCTGGCAAGAGCACCATGATTCGGCTGATGCTGGGCTTTGATAAGCCCGACAATGGGACGCTGGAAGTTCAGGGCTTGAATCCAGCCACACACGCTTTGGAAATTCGCTCGCGCGTGGGCTACGTTTCGGATGCTCCTCCGCTGTATGAATGGATGACGGTCGACGAGATCGGCTGGTTTGCCGCGGGGTTTTATCCGTCTGGTTATCAGCAGGAATATGAAAAACTGATTCGGCGATTTGATCTCCTTCCGTCTCAGAAGATCAAGAGCCTCTCCAAGGGCACTCGAGCCAAGGTGGCTCTTTCGCTCGCGATGGCTCATCGGCCGCCGCTGCTGATCATGGATGAACCCACATCGGGGCTCGATCCGCTCGTGCGTCGGGAGTTTCTGGAAAGCATGATCGACGTGGCTGCGGAAGGCCGCTCGGTCCTGTTGTCGAGCCATCAGGTGGGTGAAGTCGAACGCGTGGCGGATGATGTGATTGTGCTGATGAACGGTCAGGTGGTGGCGCATGAGCGACTCGAGGAGCTTAAACAATCTGTCACCGAAGTCGTGATCAGCATGCCGTCTGCCACCGCCACACCACTGGAGATGCCCGGAAAGTCGATCGCGTTTGTTCCGTTCGGCCATGAACATCTATGGCTGGTGCGAGATCTGGATGCGGGCCGACTGAGCGACCTGTGTCGATCCCAAGAACTGCCCGAGCCGATGATCCGCAAGCCGTCTCTGGAAGACATTCTATTGACGTTGTTGCGACAGAATCGCCGTCAGCAAAACGCGGAAGATGGGCGTCTGTCTGGAATGGAACACGATGCGATCAAGCTGCGTTGAACACACCTGTTGAGTTTTTCATTTGAAATTTCGAATCTGAAATCGCAAATCCCGGGGAAGGTCGTGGGGCCACGAACTATGAACACAGCATTCACAAGACTGATCTGGAAAGAGCACCGCGCCCAGCGGCAGTTGCGGATAGTCATGCTTCTGGGGAGCGTCTGTACCTTCGCCGTGATGCGACTTCAGGCTGCTCCCTGGCTTGAGTCGCTGCTGCCGACTATCACATTCTCTGTCTTCTTCATTGTGGCGGCCACAGCGATAGCGTTTGCCGGTGAAGTCGATGATCGAACGGTTAACTTATTGCGAATGCTTCCCTGCTCAACAGCCACACTGATGGCAGCAAAGTTGACTGCGGTGGTAACAGGATGCCTGACGCTGTTTGGCGCCATGGCGGCGTTGAGCGGTTTCATTGAAGTCGCGGGCCTCGCATTTCCAAAAATCTGGCGAACGGAAGAAAACAACCTGCCGTTTGATGACGTGTGGTTTCAAGGCTTCGCCGCCAGCATGGTGTTACTTTTCGTCACCACCATCGTCGCATCGCTCGTGACAAAAAGAGTGATCTATGCGGTTGGGCTGGCCGCCGTCATCTTCCTCGCAATCCTCACAATATCAGGCTACGTATGGTATGGTGTTGGACAGCAGCGGCCGTACAGCGGTCCTCCGTTTTGGTGGTTTCTGCTAACAAATGTTCCTGTCGCTACAATCGCTTCAATTCTGGTGCGTCCGTGGCACTATGGTCGCATTCCACGGGACCTGCATCCCCTGCAAACCATGTTTACAAGATCCAGCGGGCGTGTATCCCATCTCATTCCTCGATGGACCTCGCTGCTGAAGCGAATTGTTGCAAGGCCCTTCTCTCATGGACGTGCCGGAAAGACGCTTGTCTGGCGTGAGTGCCGTTCAGCAATCCCCTTTGCCATCCTTTGGCTATTGGCGGGAACGTTGATCTGTGCGGGACGCTGTGTTGTTGCAAGTCATGACTATCCCTGGCCCGGCCTGTTCCTGCTGGTCTTTATTCACGAGTGCGGCCAGAGAACAATGCGGGCAGATCAACGTGCGGGTTCGATCTCAATGCTGGCCAATATGGGTGTGTCTCCTCGCTCGATTTTACTGACGAAAACAGCAACGTGGCTCATAGTAATGATTCCCGTTCTCATGCTGATTGTGGTTCTAGATGCGTTTTTGCCCAACCGCTATACAGGCAATGCCTTCATTGGGCAGGAACTGCGAATTCTCGAAGCGATTTCACAGATACGCGTTCCCCATGTTTCAGGTTCCACAAACATTACACGCGACAGCACTGCCGTCGACCTTTGGCTTCAAGCCAGCACATCTATGGCCGTGGTACTGCTGATTTTCAGCGTTGGCCAGCTCACTGTCTGCTGGATTCAACGCCAGATTCTGGCGTTTGCAGCGTCTTTGTTTCTGCTGTTCGCCATTGGGATTTGGATCAGAATCTGCATCGAACAAGACTATTCCATCTGGATTTCTGTTATGCCGATTGGTCTCTGTTTTCTCCTGGCGACGCTCATGACCGCTCGGCAGTGGATTGATGGAACGACAAATTGGAAACTGCGAGTCCAGCAAGTGGCGTGGGTCATTTTACCTTCCGTACTCTTTGCAGCTGCTGGCAGGTGTTATTGGACACTTGAACCAACGTACGTTGTATTGCAGTCAATTCGCTACATGTACAGCGACCAGGAGTATCTAAGAAACCCACAGGTGAGAGCTTCACTTGAGCCACTCAACGAAGCAATTTCATTTCCAACGTCACAGTGGCAGCAGTTGGATGTGACACCAGTCGCTAAAATCTGGCAGCAATTCGCTACCCAACTTGCCGGTTCTACCGAACTGAAAAGACGCCTGACTCCACCTGTCTCCGGATGGCTTGTCGGCCGCGACGAAGAGTTACCAACGCCGGGAATGCAAGACGAGGATCGCCTCGGTGTCGCTGCCCTACTGCAGATCTTTGACGATCATCTCGCCATCAAAAAAGAGTGGCCTTTGCTTCCTGTATCATGGACGGCACCCTGGTCAAATACACCGGCCCCGTCAATCGTTTTTCTGCTGCTGGCGGACGCTGCAGAACGAGAAAAAATGTCAGATATTCCGGGTTCTGTCCGGCAGCATGTGCGAGCCCTTCAATTGACAAGAGCTCTTGCGAATCAGACTGCGTCGTGGAAAAACTGGACGGCCTGCGTCCGGTCTGAGCAAGCGGCGCTGGACAGTTTGCGGCAATTGCTGGGAAGTGCCGATTTGACACATGTCGACCTAAATGACGTTTACGGCAGCCTCAAAGAACTTCTGATCTTCAGCAAAAATGGACGCTGGCAACCACTCGATCCGCGTCCAATGCTGCATCGCCGATATGTGTTCTGGTCCATCGTTGCGTGGGACGCCGATAATGCATTGCGCAATATCCGAGGCGAGTCACGTGACATGGACGCTTTTGCCGGAAGCATGTCCACCGTCAGCGAACTGCAGGCCCAGATTGAATCAAAAGGTTGGAGTCGACTCCAGCGGGCCATGACGACCATGCAAATTTCGGACGCCATTCTCAACTCGGAATTTGCAATCGTGCCTGACGGCGGCCGCCTCGGACAATCGAATGTCAGGGGCATGAATGGAATGGACGACGCCCGTGCCTCGGCCAGTAGGGCAGTTCAGCGATTTGCCGCCACGTCCACAATTGGAGATTTGAATGAAGATCCGGCCATGTTGAGTGATCGGCTGAATCCGAAGGTGTTTCCGATCATCATCAACATCACGGCCGAGGAACGGGCGACGTTGTTGACGGTCCTGCTGCACCGGCATCGAATTCAGCACGGCAAGTTTCCGGACAGTTTGATGGACCTTGACGAAGGAGATCCAGTCTTTAGCTTTATGGTCACAGACCCATGGTCTGGTGCGCCTTTCTTCTATGCATCTCAAGGCGTTTCAAGGCCGCTGCGACGAGGCCATCAGGAAGAGGGATTTCGTGTTGCGGCCGGCCAGCCGATCTTGTTTTCACCCGGCCGTTTCGCATATCCCCTGCAACATTACATGCGAGGCCCGGCTCAGAATGAGAGCACCAGATTTTCAACAGCAATTTTGCCGCCAAATCTGATTCTGTTCCTGGGGCTCGATGAACTTGCGGCGCGTTATCCCTTTGTCTTGCGAGTGATCGAGTACAAGACCACAGAAACGTCCGCTCCGAACGCCGCCGCCGAAAATAGTGACCATCGTGACGTGGAATTTCCAGCAGCAGGATTTAAGATGGGGATCACGAACGAATAATCCCCATGGACTTCCGGGCGAGCCTCGTCAGAGCCTCTGGAATGCGAAAAACAGACGGTTGAAGGCCACCTGCAGTGTAGCAATCTGAGTTCGTCTGATTGATACTGCCCCGGGAAGCCAGCGGGCTTCGAGGGGCACAATTGGGTTCTCAAGATTTCAGAGATGGTCGATCGTCACTTTCAGCCGCAGCATGTCTTTCTGTTGCTTCTTTTCGCCATCGGATGTGGTGTGCCAGCGGTTGATTCCTCCGACTCGTCTCTGGACAAAGCACAGACCAACGCGCCTGTCGTCGCAAATGCGGAAGCGGCTGCTGCAAAGGACAAAGTGGCTGAGGCCGCTGCAGCAGTTGAAGCCGTCGAGTTCATTGCGCCGCCTTTGACTGCTCAGGAGATTCAGCAGGGGTGGATCAGTTTGTTTGACGGCTGTTCGCTGTTTGGATGGGATGTCCCAACGGTTTCCAACTAATTGCTTGGGGGCCATCCAAACAACGAACAATAGTCGTTGTTTGCTCCGCAAACAGAACGGGTTGGACTTCGCAACCACCATGTGCTCGCATTTTCTGCTGAATTGGCCCTTGTCCTGACTCCTGTGCGACTTAATAAACATACTGCACTCCATCATCCGTTTCGTTCGCGGAGCGAACAACGACTTTGGGCAGATTTCCTTCGTGCCGGAGTAGAAACTGACGCCGCGAAGGACGATGGTTTTCGATCCGCTCGGAGTCATTTCCAGATGCGACTGCTGCGACTTGGTTGCGGAAAACGTGACGTCTCCGTCTGTTGTTCTGCCAAGTTTTCAAACGATCGCGTTACAACAGGTCCTGGCCTTCTGCCTGCGCACGCAGAGTGGTGATGACTTCGTCGGTGCTGGTTGGATCAACGGCCCGGCAGGATTCGGTCAGAATGGCGGCCAGTTCCGTCAGGTCTCGTCAAGTGCTTTCGCAAACGCCCTCGCGTCGAGATCGGACTGCCGGCAACTCTGCCGTCCCGTTCTTCCCGCCGCCTTTCTCCTCGCACCACTGCTCAAGGGCGAGTTGATTCCTGAAAATTGCGTGCGAAGAAGTTGAAGAGTTCTTCTTCACGGTTGCCTCGCACTGCTTGCCAATGCCTGAGTTCAGGTCACGTTTCGAGTGGTACTGCGGAGAGAATAGCGGGGAAATCCAAACAGACGTTATCGCCATTCTGATAAACTCCTTCCCACAGATTTGTGCGATCACCAGCGGGTATGCCCTGTTGTGTTACTCGCACTGTGACGTGATCTTCAGTAGAGAAGGCTTCTTAACAGCAGCTTCGACGGTTGCGGAGCCCGTGAATCGCATCAGGATAGTCCTCTTCATGCGATTCCGTTGGTATGAAAATCTGGATGCATGACCATTCCAAACAGGGGCGCTCGTGTTCCATTCATGTGAATCATCTGGACTGCAACTTCCACCGCGGAAACACAATCGGGTCCTGTCTGACACACATCAGTAACAAAATCAAATCGTGGAGTCACGGCTTACCTTTCGGAGTCATTCCAGGGTTTCGAAACAAGTGGTCGACCTTTACTTCCCATAGATCAGGAAGATTATCGGTTGGATGGATGAGCACGAAGAATGCATCAGGAACGCTGCTGACGCGTGCTTGGCGGTACGTTGCCGAAACGGGCTCAGACGAAGAGGGGGCTCAGATCGATCTCCTGCTGGATCGAGCCGATCATTGCATCAACATTTGCGAGATCAAATTTTCCGACAAGCCCTACGTGATCACGAAGAGCTACGCGCAAACGCGGGAACGCAACCTCCGTGTCTTTCGTGCTCGCTCGGGTCGTAAGCAAACCCTGTTCCTGACCATGAGCACTCCGCAGGGCATCGAGCCCAATCAGTACTCGGAAGAACTGGTGACAAACGAAGTTGTCTTGAACGATCTTTTCGCCCCGTAGCTTCCGCCGGCGATGAATTCCAAGTGGACCACTTCGACTCATTGAGCCCGCCTGTGTTGTGTTTCATCAACAAGCGTCCGGCTTGTTTCACGGGGAATCGGGAGCAAAAAAGTGGTCAGTGTTTTGTTGGAGCGGCGCAACGAAAGAAATAGACCCCATTTGAGCTTCTACCCCACTTGAGCTTCTACCCCATTTGAGCTTCCATGACCCCTTTGAACTTCCACTACCGCACCGGCGGCGACGACTGGGTTCGCTATCGTGATGAACTGAACTCCAAACTCATCAAAGAAATGCAGTCCGGCGGCGGCTGGCCAGATCCACAGGTCGGCCCAGTCTATGTCACCTCGCTCAGCTGCATCATGCTGCAGCTGGACAAAGGATTCTGGCCGCGATCTATCAACGCTGACTCGATGTCGCTCGTGTTGCGTTTTATTGACCCGGACAGGGACTGCACTTTAACAGTCATTGCCGTCTGGATGCGGAGACAGCACGGCCTTCGACCGTGAGACGGCAAATACAACATCCCTCCTGCATGTTACCGGGAAACATCACCTGGCAGCCAGCCACCGATGTGAGTTAGAAGCCACGCGGCATCATCAGGAAAAAATAAACAGCAGCAAGCTGCAGATCATGATCCAGCTGAAAAGCTGCCGATTCATGATGATATCCAGCATCAGGTGCAATGCGATGCCAGACAGCAGCATCGGATAACGCAGCTCGCGAATCCAGATCAACGTCGCCATCGCCAGTTCTTCAATCAGTGTGCCCCAGGTGGCGATCCGGATAAACGCGGGCTTAAGAAAGAACAGCGGCGGTCGAAAACGCACGTAGGCATCGATCCACAACGGATACCAGGCTGCTGTGCCATCCCACCACATCTTGCCTCGGAGCTTCCAGAACACTGTCCGAAGATAGACGATGCAGATCTGAATCTGCATCAAACGCATGGGCCATGGATCAGTTGCTGAAAATTCAGTCACAGATTTTCCGGCACGCCATACGTCAAGGGACAAACCACCGTTTGCATCACTGAAGCATTTCAGGAACAGCAGCAATCGCAGTAGAGTATCTCCGCTCGACAGGATGTAGGCGTTGCGATGGTGAATTGACACCAGCGTCAGGAATACGACGACAGTACTGTTCGGCGACAATTAGACAAGCACAGAGTCGGAAATGAAAACCCAGAAGAAACCCCACACTCGCGACAAAATGCACCAACAGAAGAAGTCCAAATGAATTCGTCGCGGGCGGCAGCATTGTCAGCAGGCAAAACCGAGATCCGCAAGTCTGACGCAGCCATGCGCCTGTTGGCCACACGCCGTCCTCTGAGAAGTAGTCATCGATCAATGGGATCAACAGCAACCCGTTGGCCAACAACAGAAATTCGATCGCGATACGAAAAATCAGCAGCGTCGCACACGACACTTCGGCATGAAAGAACAGGTTCCAGGCATCAATGAATTGTTGCAGCGGCATAGTGGATGATCAGGAAAATAACTGGGATTTAATCTGTGGTTGGGCGTCAGCCCTTGTTCATTTCTCGCAGCGATCCTCACGGAGAGCTGACGTCCAGACGCGCGGATGCTCGGTTTAACGCGGTCTACTCGCCGGCTGAGGTCCACTGCTTGCCGGTGCTGGCGGGACATAGCCTCCCAATCGCTTCACGGCGTCATAGCGGTAAAATGCGATCGACTTCAACTCGGTATAGACATTCGCCGCACCGATCCGATTGACCGTTTGAAAATCTCGAAAAAACACGATCGACCGTAGTTTTCGTCCATCGTCTTTTGTTCCAACAATGCCCGAACGCCCATCGCCCAATCACTCAACAGCATGTGGTGATCGAACTCGTGGAGCCGGGCACGATAGGGAAGGGCGATTCATGTCGTTTCTTCTGCACATATTCTGCAAAGAACATAAGTCAAATCGTCAACCTGTGCGTACCGCCCAAATTCGGTGTTTCTTTCGGTTTTTATCTCCGGACGATTTAGAGGCGGATAAGAGGCGTATTGATTCGATGAACGCATGCCTGCTGAAATTTAATCCGGGTTGGATGCACTTTCTTTCGCCTTCACGGCGGAGTTGTAGCAGTACATGAGTGTTTGTCTGTCCGAGTTGCTAATCTCGCCATCCTCCGATTCGTCCATCCCACTCAGGATATCTTCGATCTCTGCTTCATCAATATACGCTGCAACGGGATCCTTGTTCTGACGTAGGCGTTGGTACAGCTCAGAATCGATATCCCAGTCTGCGAATGCCTTGGCATATATGGCTTCACGCGCATGTCCAAAATGAAAAACGGATGTCCGTGATCAGGAATTGAACCCCAAAATTCCTGCTCACAGAATTGTGCGGCCACTTTCTTTGCCTCAGGGATGTTCCTGCGAGCCATAAGACCGAGTGCAAGCATGCTGGATCTGTAAAAATGCCGGACAAGGTGGGGATCGACTGGATCGGGGGGAATTTCTCCCTGTTTCATGGTTTCGATCAGCAGCAAAGCTTCCGGGTCCTGCCCCACAAATGCCAACGACTCTGCAGCACTTGGCCAATGTCGGCTCTTAGTCTTGTCCTGCAGAATAGCCATGATTTGTGGAACAACTGAAGGATCAACCTTCTTACACAAATGCCAGTCACGCTCAAGAGCCTCCGGATGCATGTATGCGACACCAAGAGATTCTTCAATCGTGAGTGCAGGACGAATTCGTGAGTTCAGCGTCTGGGCGTCAATCATTTCATTCTGCTCATTCTTAGCCGTTTCACTATCGCATCCGGGCCCGATCAGCAGTACGAGTGTGATAAAAACGGCAATGAGCGTCGATTCAGTTGAGATCATGAAATCACTTTCCACAATTCTTTGAGATCAAAGCGTTTGAGTGGCTCGTGCATCGAGTTCGGTGAATCAATTAGCTCGACCATCGTGAAGACCTTCTTCGAGAGGGGCTCAGCGAACAGAGAAGGCTTCATAATCTGCAATCGTTCGCCCTGCGGGACTCCGATAATGGCAATGCTGGCCGGTCATCCGGCACGTACGTCGTGACACCAAATATGTTGGCGTCGGAATCTGCCATATTGAAGAGGGCTGAATGAGTGCTGCTTCCATTGAATGCTACATAGTCCAATTCCATGCTGAGGCATAGACGAAGCCTCTGGACGTGCCGGTGATCGGCGGCTTATTTGATTCGCTGGCACTTGGTTTTGTGGGACTTTTGATTCTTGCCAGCAGTTTGTTATTTGGCTGGATGTACAGCCTGTTCGCGATTCCTGCAGCGACGGCGGTTTTGCTGGGCTCGTCATTCGGCGTGCCATCGCTGGGCTTTCCCCAGTGCGCTCAATGGCTCAGTGCCGGAATATCTGTCGCCATTTTGGGTCTCGGCTTCATCCTCGGCCGCACGAAGAGAACAGCCTTCTAAAGAGGTTCTGAGCACTGTTCACCGCTGGTCGCGGACGTTGGTGCCCATGCTAAATAACGACATTTGTCTTTTTTTCTTGCAATAAAGACAAATGTCGTTATTGTTTCAACCATGGCAAATCAACCCTCGAAGATACCCGATGCAGAACGTGACGTGCTGGCTTGCCTTGTTCAACTGGAGGAGGGCACCGTCAAAGAAATTCGCGATTCTCTCGAGAGCGTCAGGCCGATGCAGGCTGCGTCGATACTCACGCTGCTGAATCGACTTGAAGCGCGCAAGCTGGTGACTAAGCGGAAGGCAGATCAGGGTAAGGCGTTTGTTTTTCGGCCTTCAAAGAATTCCGCCCGCGCATGGAGCGGCTTGATTAAGGATTTCTTTCAGCAGGCCTTCGCAGGCGACACGGTCGCGTTCATGACTTCGTTTTTTGAAACGCGTAAACCTACTGCGGAAGAAATTGAACAGCTTCAACAATTGCTGGACGATTTAAAATCTGCAGACTCGAAAGGCCGGAGGTAGCCGATGAATCCGTTTCATGAGTTTGTCGGGCACTGGTCTGGCTGGCTGATCCACTCAGCCTGGCAGTCTGCAATCGTGGTTGCTTTGGTCGCCGTTCTATTCCGAATGACTCGAAGAGCCAGTGCGCAGTTTCGTTACGCAATTCTCATCGTGGCCCTGCTGAAGTTTGCAGTGCCGCCGTTCATGGGCCTTACTGTTGGGCTTTTTACTCAGTCGCGTTTACCTTTGGATGCCACGTTTGCTGTTGAGGTCAACGCCCCCACTGTTACTGAAGAGAAGAATGAAAGCGGCAGTGGTTCTGTCCCTGCGTCTGTGGGCCAGTCAGGCAGTTCCGGCGTCTCCATCGCGCCGAAACTGGCGGACAGTCATACTGAACATGACACCGTCAATCGCGTGAAGTCAGCAACAGTACCGAACGAGAATTGGCTCATTACCGGCTTGTTGCTCGTGCATGCGATGGGCATTCTTATTGCTGCCTTCTTTGTCTTCCGTCAGTACAAGGTGTTGAGGAAGCTTGTGCAACGCAGCGTGCCTGCCTCGGCAGAGATTGTGCAGGTCGCGAGACAGACCGCAAATACACTGAAGATCCGGACGTTGCCACCGGTGCTGATTTCGAACGAATGTGACTCGCCATTTGCGACCGGTTTCATGCGGCCCATCATTCTGCTGCCACAGTCTGTTCTGAGTCTTCCGGCCGATCAGTTGCAAATCATTCTTGGCCATGAGCTTGTCCATATTCGTCGGCGAGACCTGACCGTGGGTTGGTTTGAAACATCACTGAGCATCTTCTGGTGGTTTCATCCTGGAATGTGGTGGCTGAAGCGAGCCTTGCGGAGTAGTCGAGAAGACTGTTGCGACGACGTCCTTCTGACAAGTCGGCTCGCGATGCCCGAACGCTATTGTGAAACGCTGATTCAGGCTGCGGCGCGACAAACGTTTCGTCCGCTGGAACCACTCGCTTTGGGATTTTCGAATGGTGAACATCCGGCGGCGCGAAGGATTCGTCGATTGATGGACAGTTCATTGTTTCGTACGCATCGCCTGAAGAAATCGGGACTGCTTCTGATCGCGATTCTTGGAGTGTTCCTGTTGCCGGGACTGCGAGCAGAAAAAGCCCCGATCGTCGAGACTTCACTCGAAGGGCTGTTTGGCTGGCGAAATCTTCCGTTTGATCCGAACGCTGAAGAGCTGGCCATTATCAAGGAGTGCCAACAGTTTGTTACTGATTACCGTTCGACGTACGGGAAAGACGGAAAGACAGTCCGTCGTTTTGACGACGAAAAGACGCGCGATGGTCTGGAGGAGCTTTTGAAGCGCAAACCAGACTTCTTTTATCCGCAGCATCTGCTGGGAACGTGGTATCGTCGCAACGGTGATTTGAACAAAGCTCAGGAACTCTTGTCTGCATCGCTGAAGAACGCACCGGTTGTGTTAACTCAACGTTATCGCACGGGCAACGGTGAGTCGCTGACGGGTGTCGCGATTGAAGTCATGTCGATTGAATGCAATCGTGTAAAGAATCATTCTCTGGATCCCGGTCTGAAACTCGAGTTTATCGCTCTTGTCACTGACAGCCATGGCGAGGTCGCAGTGCCTGTTTATGATACAGTCTTCAGACTCACGTCACGAACCTATCCGGCTGGCTATGACACGGAGATGCAGCGACTGGGATGGTTCAGTGTGAAGTCTCGAATCGGAGTCCTTCCCGAAATCACGGCATGGCTCGAAAATTCTCAGCCGGATGATTTCAGTCGCACTGCTGCAGAGTCTGCGTTACTTGCGGATGCGAAAGGAACAACGACGAACGAGATCACTGCTGGCTCGAATATGTTTTCCATCGGACGGGTCGCCCGATGTCAGAAGGATGGTCAGTTCACGGAGCATGTTACAGCGGATTCGCCTGCTCTGGCGGCGTTGCCCGTGGTGGAGAACGCTGAGTACATGGACCACGCCATCATTGACCTGGCGAGCCCTGATGCAGATCGATTCGAAATCAAGAGTGCGACAATACTGGATTCCAAAACAAAGATTCCCCTGTCATCATTTCAGCTGGCAGCGGGCGTGAAGGTTGTTGATCGGACTAGATTTCACTTGTACTCGCTGCATGACAAGTTGCCGGATGAAATTGATCTTGTGCTGTCGGTCTTTAACTTCGAGCCCGACGCCTTTCGCATGAGCATTCCACCAGAGGCCGCAGGGACATACGAACAGGGCGGTGTAAAATTTGTCATCGAATATCTGGGGGCCGGCCAACATCAGGGATGGAGTTCTAGTTCAGGGTTTTACGGCGACGCTCAAGCATTCGACTGGGCCTCGGAGATGCTGTGTCGAATCGAAACACCGAATGACCGCCAATTCTCCTTGATATTAGTTACGAAGGACGGACAGCGTATCTTTCTGGAATCCATGTCCGTCCCGTTTGTTCGCATTCCAAAACCGCTGGCGGAAATCGATCATTTCGAACTGGTGCCGCGTGTTGAGAGTGAAACGATTTTCTTCGAGAAGCTTGCGATGCCGGTGCGAGCGGACTCCCTTAGCCGCGAACTTCCGGTCGCGTTGTTTCAGCTTTCGGGTGTTCCGGAAACCGTTACGACGGATATTCTGAGTCCACTTGTTCTCCGTTGCAGAACTCAACAAGGTGATGTCTATAGCGGAGGTGTGTCAGGTGGCGAATTTGGCTTTCAGCTCTATGAAAAGAAAAAGGACGAGTGGCATCCTGAGACAATGTGTACTGTGACAATTGAAGCGTTCGTGCCTCGAAGCATCCAACTGTCGTCTACGTTTTTGTCTCGTGCGGATGCAGCTGAATTAAAAACGGTTCGAGGAAACGGCATGACGTCTTCGCCAGGGGCCGTGATGTCCAGCATCTTTCCAGTGCCGCTGAATGACGTCGGGTCAGTGGCCGTGAGCCTGAAGATCAGGAACGTGAACGAATAATTTCCATAGAATTGCGTGCGTTCCGGAAGCCCATCCCACATCAAGAACATTGAGCCTCATGGCATTGCCTTTCAACAATAAGCGGCGTGTGATCAGGTACACGGAGGCGCAGCACCTGATCGGCAGCCGATGTTTTGCTGCGGATTCGGCTAATTCATTACTTCAGAAAGGGTCGGCTAGCGCCTCGGGCTCAGTGGGTCGCGACAGTTTGGCTTTGCGATTGAGATCTCTTCGTCGAGCTGCGTTTGCGTTCAGTTCATAGCAGGTCCTGGCCTTCTGCCTGAGCTCGCAATGTGGTGATGACTTCGTCGGTGCTGTTCGGGTCTACGGCTCGGCAGGATTCTGTGAGGATGGCGGCCAGTTCGGTGAGGTCGCGACGCCATTCGACGGGGTCCAGTCCTGGCGGTTCCAGCAAGGCAAATTCCCCGCACAGGAGGATCATTCGTAAACAGTGTCGAAACAGGACTCCTTCCTGCTTTGTCAGATCGCGAGCTTTCACGAAACGGTCGAAGTTGCCGCCGAACCGCAGAAGATCGCCCACGCACCAGACGCTGCGGACATACACGTCGGTGACGCCAGGGAAGTCGCAGCGAAACAATAATCGCATGCGATCGCCCAGCGGCATCGGGTAGACTCGTCGCCGAGTCACCTCATCAAAATATCCTGTCAGTTCCTGCTGAGTCACCAGACCGCGTGACAAGAGCAGCGGATTCAGGAACTCGTTGGAAAGAGGCCCCTCTGGCATTTCCTCCGACGACGGAACTCGCACCGCCCCGGCCACCGAAGAGGCAAGATCGAGCACGCTTTCCAACAACTGCAGACGCTCTTCATAGTTCGCCTTGTGCATATGTTCGGCGATAAAAACGCCATACAAAGCGTTGATGCTGCGGAAGGAAAACAGAAGCTCCATCTGCTCCGTCGCCACGGCCAGGCGAGGCGAATAATCAAACTCCGGCAGATCCGAAGCTGCCGCTGCCTTGCTGGTGTCTTTGCCCTTTTTCGATGCGGCGCTGCCCTTCGGAGCATCTCCTGTGCGAGCCTGCTGAATCAGCTGTCCCAGCAAGCCCACTTTCGCCGGCTGCGAAGCTTCTTCGGCCGGAGTTTCCGGCACAGCTGATGAAGAATCAGGGACGACTTCTGGAGCGAGCGCAGTGTTGTGAGGCGGCTCAGAACTTTCTGAAACCGCTTCGTCCGGATCGACGCCCTCCCCGAATTCACCGGGATCTTCGACAGGGACCTCCCCGGAGGATTCCGGCGCGGCCTGCGTTTCGGCTTCTGTCAGTGGCGCGAGATGTGTGGAAATCCAGCGACTTTCCTGAAGGTGTGTTGCGGCCGTAATCGCGGGCGCGATCTGAGAAACAGCCTCACTCGCGCGAATCGAATGAAAGACGGGGCCATCCACTTTTTGCGTCGCATCCAGCGCAATGGCAGGTCGCGGTGGCGGAGGATCCAGAGTAATGAAGCCACCGGCTTCCAGAGTCATCAGCATGCGGACCAGATGTTTTTCCGCATCGTCCTTTTCACCCGAATCCAGCAGACGCCGGCGGACGGCTTCCTGCAAGCCAAGTACCGTGCCTGATTTACGAATAAAAAATGCCAGCAGTCGCCAGGGAAGACGGCCGCGGCTGGCCAGCTTCGCAGGAGGCGCTTCTCGTAAAGTCTGAAACTGTCGCTCAGTCCAGTATTGAAACCCTTCGCGGCGCCGAGGCATCTTCTTTTTCAAATTCTTCTTCGCGCGGATCAGCATCGGATCCCGAGTGTCCTCAGGAATCTGGTCATACTTTTCCTGCCAGCGAAACAGTCGCACATCATCTTCGTGCGCCACTGCGAAGATGTAACCGCGGGTGTCAAACTGTGGCCGCCCTGCTCTGCCGAACATCTGATGCGCCGAACTTGCATCGATGACCTTCATGTTACCCGGCGGTCCCTTCAGGAGGGACGTCATCACAACGGATCGTGCCGGCAGATTGATGCCGGCCGCCAGAGTTTCCGTGCACACGCAGATACTCAGCAGTTTCTTTTGAAACAGATTCTCAATCACACGGCGATATTTCGGCAGCAGCCCGGCATGATGAATGCCAACACCCCGCATCAAAAACTGCTTCAGCTTGCCGCCGGCCCCTGTGGACCAGTCGACCTGATCGAGTTCCGCAATCAGCTGCTTTTGCTGACCATCCGCCAGCAGACGTTTGCCCTTCAGCTGTTCTGCGACGCTCCAGCACTCATTACGATTGAAGCAGAAGACGAGTGCTGGCGTGTAGCGGGATTCTTCATCGCCATCCGCCATGATCTCCAGCTGATCAGGCAGCATTTCGTCCGTCACCCAGCGGAAATCGAGCGGCACGCGACGTTCGTCACTCTGAAGAAGTCTCAGCTTACGACCATGCTGGCGCGCCAGCCAGACGACAAAGTCCGTGGCATTGCCAACCGTCGCACTGATCAGCAGCAGGCGGCAGTGTTTGGGCAGCAGACCGAGCGACAGTTCCCAGACAATCCCGCGTTCCGGATCATTGAAGCTGTGGAACTCGTCCATTACCACTGCGGAGACATCGTCGAACGAAACTTCTTCCGGCGATAGCAGGCGGTTCAGCAGAATTTCGGCTACGACGACCAGAATTCTGGCATCTGAGTTCTCGCGGCGGTTCCCGGTAATCAATCCCACATCGCTGGCGGAAAATCCCCAGCGGACGGCTGATTCCTGGAGCTCACGAAATTTTTGTTCGGTCAACGCAATCAGCGGCGTTGTGTAATAGGCGCGGCGCCCCGTCATCAGGGCTTCATAAAGCGCGGTCTCGGCGATCACGGTCTTGCCGGTGCCTGTGGGAGCGCAGACCAGAATTCCATCTTCCGAATCAAACCACGTCAGGATGGCCTGTTCCTGAAACGGATACGGAGGCCATGGCAGTTCTTCCAGGTACCGCAGGGCAATTTCTTCAGAAGACGGCTGTTGAGAATCCATTCGATCGAGCTTTGGAGTTTGCGGTCAGGCGAATTACAGGACAAGGAGCCATGGCTGGCGGCACGCACTGTAATTTGAATGGTGCGGGAATGCGACGATGGAAGCGCAACGGCCCCTTGAAACGAAAGCCAATCCGTCGACACAGGCGTTTACGATCGAGCCGACAGAAGGAGTTCAGCAGCGATGACAGCAGCGAGTGCGGTGGCTGTGAAAAACGCGTGTGACGGTTGGACGACTTCGGGATGCGTGAGGAGGTTTTTCAGTGAACCCAGTTGATGCCACAGCCAGAGTCCCAATCCGCAGGCAGAGATTCCAAAGGCCAGCATGCACCACAAGGGCGTTTCATGACGCAGCATTTCGCCAGCATCTCCGACGCCATCAAAGCCACCCACGCCAATGTAGGCTCCATTCGCCAAAAGGCAGAAGCCCGCGAAGAACTGAAGCAGGCCTCTGCCCTGCCCTGACAATTTCGCAACGTGGAATGCGGCCAACATCACCAGAGGCAACAGGCTGCCTGCGACCGGACCCGCCCAGACGACAATCGTTGGCGACGGGTTGGGAGACACATCAGTTCTCGAGATTGCAGCCGGATGCAAAACCACTCGATTTACCCGGCCACCCGTTGCAAACGCACCGATCACATGTCCCAGTTCATGAACAGCCATCATTCCCTGCCAGCAAAGACCGAGGACTGCCACAATGAAAATGATCTGATGAAAACGTATGGGGACCGTTTGTGTCATTGGTCGATCGATCGTTCCAGCAGTGGTGCAAATTTATCAGAGTGCAGAAACTGGCCACCTGCTCATTGTGAAAAACCTTTGGGGGCTCACGCGATCTCAAATTTTTGCTCCGCTTCCTTACAAAATACATTACGAAGATGAGTCGCAAACCTGAGGCCAATGAACTTGTAACGTGGCTGAGCCGTGTAGAATCCGGGCATGAAACAGTTCCCAGCAGCGAAGAACTCAAATGATTTCCCACCGGAAGTCCGGGGAACCTATGTAAAGCTACTTCTGGGTTTGGTGATGATTGTGGCCGTTGCCGGAATTGTCTGGAAGTTTGGAGACCAGTTGACGCTTTCGCAACTTGCGAAGCAGGAAGTCCGCTTTCAACAGTTCCGAAATCAGAATCCCGTCCTGACCCTGTGCATCGCGTTCGCGATCTACGTGGGCGTCACGGGACTTTCGCTGCCGGGTGCCGCTGCAATGACTCTGCTGTTTGCGTGGTTGCTCGGATTCTGGCCCGGCTTGATCACGATCAGTCTAGCTTCGACCACTGGCGCCGTTGTGGCATTTCTACTGAGCCGGTATTTCCTTCGAGATGTCGTGGCAAGGCATTTTGGAAAGCAGCTCGACAGTTTCAATCAAGCGCTGCAGGCGGACGGCCCGTTTTATCTGTTTACGCTGCGATTGATTCCTGCTGTTCCATTTTTTGTCATCAATGCCGTGATGGGACTCACACAAATTCGAGTGTCGACATTCTGGTGGGTCAGCCAACTGGGAATGCTGCCTGGCACCATGGTTTATGTGTATGCTGGCTCACGCGTGCCGACCCTTCAGCAATTGGCCGATAAGGGAGTGAATTCTATTTTTTCTCCAGGGCAGATGGTTCAAATCCTGATCGCCCTTGCCCTGCTGGGCCTGCTTCCCTGGGTTGGACGAAAAATCGTTCGCAGGTTTCAGGCCTCTACAAGTTCGTGAGGCTGCCGCCGTTCGGCATCTTGCGTCTATGATCATCCGGACTCCGTCCGATGTTGCCTGTTTCTCTGTCGACCCCGCTTTGATGGCTCACAATATGACGGCTCAATTCAGTCCGCTGATACCCGATGACGAATTCAACAGGCAGCTGGAAGCCAACGTGCGTCCGTCGGCATGGCAGAATCCAAAGCCAACAGGCCGATACAATCTTGTTGTGATCGGGGCCGGAACTGCGGGACTTGTTACAGCGGCCGGTGCGGCAGGGTTGGGAGCCAAGGTTGCACTCATTGAACGCAACATGATGGGCGGCGACTGTCTGAATGTGGGCTGTGTGCCATCCAAAGCACTCATCGCTGCAGCGCGAGCGGCCGCGGCTGTGCGAAAGTCGGCCGACTATGGGATCCGGATTCCTCAGGAGCCACAGGTGGATTTTGCGGCAGCGATGCAGCGTATGCGCAGGTTGAGAGCTCAAATCAGTCCCAATGATTCGGCCGAGCGATTTCGAAATTTGGGCGTCGATGTTTTTCTGGGGCAGGCGCGGTTTGTGGATTCGGACACCGTTGATGTCAACGGGACGCCTCTGAAGTTTAAGCGAGCTGTGATTGCTACGGGGGCAAGAGCTGCCGCACCACCGATTCCCGGTCTGGATTCCGTCGACTACCTGACGAACGAAACCTTATTCTCGCTGACGGAACTGCCCCCTCGTTTGGGAGTCATCGGAGCCGGTCCGATCGGCTGTGAGATGGCTCAGGCGTTTGCTCAACTGGGATCACGAGTCACGCTGTTTGAATCGACGCGCGGTATTCTGCCTCGCGAGGATCCGGAAGCGGCCGAGTTTTTGAAGCGATCGATGCAGCACGACGGAGTAGAAATTCTTTGCGGCGGTACGGATCTGAAGGTTCGAAATGAGAAAGGCATTTGTGTCAGTGTCACGGTCGATGGTGTGGGCCGCGACGTGCATGTTGACAGGCTGCTCGTGGCTGTGGGCAGAACGCCCAACGTGGAAGGTCTGGGG
This sequence comes from uncultured Planctomycetota bacterium, assembly GCA_947085455.1. Lineage (GTDB taxonomy): Bacteria > Planctomycetota > Planctomycetia > Planctomycetales > Planctomycetaceae > SXXK01. The sequence goes on from CAMTWR010000012.1 coordinate 26,284, forward strand.
CTTGAGACCGTCGGCGTCGATTGTCATTCAAAAGGCATCACTGTGAACGATCGGATGCAGACCACCCATCCACGGATCTTTGCCGCCGGCGATGTGTGTTCGCCATTTCAGTTCACGCATGCAGCCGACTTCATGGCTCGGATCGTGATTCAGAATACGCTGTTCATGGGCCGAGCTCGATCTTCATCGCTGGTTATTCCGTGGTGCACTTACACGTCCCCGGAGATTGCGCACGTGGGCCTGACAGGCCAGCAGATCAAAGAACAGAACATCGCGACGGATACGTATGTTCAAAAGTTTCACGATGTGGATCGAGCCATTCTGGATGGTGAAGAAGATGGCTTCGTGAAGGTGCATGTTCGGAAAGGGACTGACAGGATTGTGGCCGCCACAATTGTTGCGGCGCACGCGGGCGATCTGATTTCCGAGATTACATTGGCGATGACTCATGGACTTGGGCTGCAAAAACTGGGCAGCACCATTCATCCGTATCCCACGCAGGCTGATGCCATTCGCAGGCTGGGCGATCAGTTCAATCGCACCCGGCTGACGCCATGGGTGAAAAGCCTGTTTCAGCGATGGCTGGCATGGACCAGGTAACTGCTTCTGCCGCCCGGGTTTCGCGCCCGTGACTGAACGATGGGGGGAAATTGTCGCCGTAAGTCGAAAAAGTCAGCGTAGACAGATGACAATTTGCACTCTGCGCAGCAAACAGGGGCTGTCAGGTGGACAATCGCCCTGAACGTCCACAAAATGAGGATTCCGAAGCAATTTGCTGGCGGACGGGAGTTCCTCCCGTGGTCATATGGACCGTAAACTGCTGACCGGATTCGGGACTTCATCGGATCCAGCTGGCTTGCCGGCCCGATAACAAAAGAAACGTTCACGTTGTTCGCACATCAATAGTTGCGTGCGCCGAGTGTGAATCTTTCAAAACACCTCAGTAAAGCCATCCCACCTCTTTTTAACATGCCGTCTTAATTGCGCAGGAGCAGACCAACGTATGACTCAGTCGGGCAACCAGAGTATCCATAGTGTTCTGAAGGAAACTCGAACCTTTGCGCCTCCCGCCACGTTTTCCGCCAGTGCTCATATCAGCAGTGAGCAACAGTACGAAGCCATGTGGCATCGCGCGAAAGATGATCCGGCGGGTTTTTGGGGCGAGATGGCAGGAAATCTGGACTGGTTCCGCAAATGGGACACCGTCATGCAGGGGCATATGCCCGACACACAATGGTTTGTCGGCGGCAAGATCAATGCCTGCTACAACTGCGTGGACCGTCATCTTCAGGGGCCATTACGCAACAAAGCGGCGATCATCTGGGAAGGCGAACCGGGCGATACTCGTGTACTTCGCTATCAGGATCTTCATCGCGAAGTTTGCAAGTTTGCCAACGTGTTGAAGAAACTGGGCGTGCAGACCGGTGATCGAGTCACTCTGTATATGCCGATGATCCCGGAACTCACGATCGCCATGCTGGCCTGTGCTCGTATTGGAGCCATTCATTCCATCATCTTCGGAGGCTTCAGCGCAGACGCCGTCGCCGATCGAAACAACGATGCTCAGGCCAAAGTCATCGTCACATCTGATGGAGGCTGGCGTCGCGGCAAAGAGGTGCCGTTGAAGGCTGCTGTGGATGCCAGCATGGACAAGTCTCCTTCGGTGGAAAAAGTCGTCGTTGTCCGCCGTACCGGGGGCGATGTGGATATGGTGCCGGATCGAGACTTCTGGTGGCATGAACTGATGGAAGGTATGTCGGCGGACTGCGATGCGGTACCGCTCGACAGCGAACATCCGCTGTTCATTCTGTATACGTCCGGCAGCACGGGCAAGCCGAAAGGCGTCATGCACACCACCGGTGGCTATCTGCTCGGCACCACGATGACCTCAAAGTGGGTCTTTGACCTGAAGGAAGAGGACACATACTGGTGCACCGCTGACATTGGCTGGATTACCGGTCACAGCTACATCTGCTACGGACCGCTCTCCAACGGCGCAACGGTCGTAATGTATGAAGGAGCTCCAAACTGGCCGGATGAAGGTCGGTTCTGGGAGATGATCGAGAAGTACAAGGTCAGCATCTTCTACACGGCTCCAACGGCCATTCGTGCCTTCATTAAATGGGGCAATCAGTGGCCTGAGAAATACGATCTGTCCAGCCTGCGATTGCTGGGTTCCGTCGGTGAACCGATCAATCCTGAAGCGTGGATGTGGTACCACAAGATCATTGGGCAGGAACGCTGTCCAATCGTGGACACCTGGTGGCAGACCGAAACCGGATCCATCATGATCAGTCCTCTGCCAGGCATCACTGCAACCAAGCCCGGCAGTTGTGCTCGACCCTTGCCGGGTGTTGTCCCTGACATCGTGACTCGCGACGGTGTCAGCCTTGGTCCAAATGAAGGCGGCTTGCTCGTCATGCGACAGTCGTGGCCTTCAATGCTGCGGACACTTTACGGTGACCATGAACGATTTAAACAGACCTACTTCAATGACATCCCGGGCTGCTATTTTGCAGGCGACGGAGCTCGTCACGATGAAGACGGTTATATCTGGGTCATGGGACGTGTTGACGATGTGCTGAACGTCTCCGGTCATCGCCTGAGTACGATGGAAGTCGAAAGCGCTCTCGTTGCTCATCCGAAAGTTGCGGAAGCAGCGGTTGTTGGTTTCCCGCACGAGATCAAGGGCGAAGGCATTTGCTGCTTCGTCTCGCTGAAGAATGGCGAAGGCGATGATGCTCTGAAAAAGGAACTGATCAATCACGTGCGTCAGACGATCGGGGCATTGGCAACTCCGGACAGGATCCAGTTCGCAGCCGCTTTGCCGAAGACGCGCAGTGGAAAGATCATGCGACGCCTGTTGCGAGACATCGCAGCCGGTCGCGAATCCGTCGGTGATACGTCGACTCTGGAAGATCTGAATGTCATGGCCAAGTTGCGTGAGGACGATGAATAGGCTGATCTGGCTTCAGAACTGCCTGCATGTTTGTTGCTGAACAACGCCGCTCGAAATCATCGAGTGGCGTTGTTTGTTACCACTGCCTGACTTTTTCGTTTTACGGCAAGCCGAAGGCGTCAGTTTTGAAGTTGCGTGTTTATCGCATGATGTGGAGCACTGTCTCGAAACCACTGGGATTTATCACAACCTGAAGCGTTAGCGAAGGATTTTTAGTGGCACTGCCGAAACGCAAAAACACAATCCCTCGCTAACGCGTCGGGTTGGGATAGTCCCAATCTCGCAACTTCAAAAAGCGTGAGTTGGGAGGCAATTATCCTTCGCCTGCGGCTTGCCGTTAAACGCAATTATGCTTCAATCAGTTGTGTGTGGGTCCGTCCTGGATCACTTCGGGAAAATTCGTTCCAGCTTCAAATGAACCTCGCATTCCTGATCCACGGTAAACGTGATTTCGCCGGGCTCTGCTGATCGCTCAATGTAAACGCCGTTGACGAGTTCCAGTGCCTGAATCGTCTTCTGTTCAGGGGCAACAAGGAAATACCACTGCACGCCCTGCTGCTGGTAAAGTTCCCGCTTTGCCGTTCGATCTTTGTGACTGGTTGAGGGGGAAAGAATCTCCGCTATGAACGCCGGTGTGTCAGTCAGGTACTTGCTGGGAAGTCCGTTGCAGAGAACCAAAACATCAGGGCGGACAACCGTTGTGCGATCGATTCGCCAGTCAATTTCAGGCACGACCAGACATTTACAATCCTGCTTCTTTTCCAGTTGATTGTGGATTTCCGTTGCCAGCATCAGGCCAACATATTGATGCAGTGGTGTAGGCGCGGGCGACATGCAGACCGCGACGCCATTCCAAAGCTCCCAATCGCCTTCCCACTGTTCGTAGTCGTCGACGGTATAGGTTGGCGAGTATCGAATGGCGCTGGTCGACATCAGGCTGCTCAGTTTCGAAGGAGATGGACGAGAGAATTCAGGATACCTTCGAAGGCGGTGACCGAGCAACCCAGAAAGTGATCAAACAAGCTCCGGCATTGGCGTTGTTTTCTCCAGCAGATACTGAGGACGTCCGCTGAGGTCGTTCAGCTTTGTGGAGTCCGGTTCAATTCCCAGATGGCGATAAAGTGCCGCCAGGACTTCACTGAAATGGACCGGGCGTTCTGCGATTTCAGCGCCCAGGCGATCGGTTGCTCCGATGACTTGTCCAGTTCGAAAACCGCCGCCAGCCAGAAGGCCGCCGCCGACCTGAGGCCAATGGTCTCGCCCGGCATCCGAATTGATTCGAGGCGTTCTGCCGAACTCACCCCACGCGATCACCGCCACATCTTTGTCCATTCCACGCTGATGCAGATCTTCAATCAGCGCCGAAAGACCCTGATCGAATTGCGGTAGGTGAGTATTCTTCATGCCGTTAAAGTTGTCGCTGTGAAAATCCCAGCGGCCAAAGTTCAGCGTGACAACTCGACAACCGGCTTCAACCAGACGGCGCGCCATCAGGAAGTGTTCCAGATTTCGAGGTGCCCCGTCACCGAATCGGCTCGCATCCCCTTTACCGTAGCGCTCGCGAACGGATTCAGGCTCTTTGGAAATATCCAACGCGTCTACAAGGGCGCTGTCCGTCAGAATATTAAACGCCTGTTGAGACAATGCATCAAGACCGGCCAAGGTCCCGCTGTTGTCCATGTCTCGACGCAGCCGATCGACACTCGTCAGCAGCGCCTTGCGGTCGTTCAGTCGATCGCTGCTGATACCTTCCAGCTTCATGTCTGCACTGGCCGGACCGGACGGACGAAACGCCGCGTTGGCGACGCCAAGATATCCCGGAAGTCCAGGTGAACCGTAGGGAGGATGGCCGGCATCCGGCGAGAGGCCGACGAATGGCGGAACAGCTCTGTTGGTCGCGCCGAGTACTTTCGAAGTCACGGAGCCCATAGAGGGCCATCCACCTGCCGGCTGATTTCGCTTGGAATGTCCGGTATAGCAGATGAACGAATCATGATCGCCATCCGGAGAACCGTAAACACTTCGCAGCGGCACGCACTTGTCCATGATGGCGGCCATGCGCGGCATATGTTCACAGATTTCAATGCCGGAGACGTTGGTCGGGATCGGCTGAAACTCGCCACGAATCTCAGACGGTGCATCCATTTTCAGGTCATACATGTCCTGATGACCGGGTGCACCGCACATGTAAATCATGATGACGGCTTTGTGGGATTTTCGAATCCCGGCGAGTTGTTCGGCTCGCAGAAGCTGCGGCAGCGTGAGTCCGCCAAGCGTCAATGCACCGAGGCGAAGAGTGTCGCGACGAGTAATACCGTCACACAGGGCACTGTGGCCATGACCGAGGATCGAGAGCATAAGGCAGGGTCTCGCAGAAAGACTGGAGAGCGGCGGGCGGAGATTTGCGGATGCTGAACGGGTGTTGACAGCAAACGGTTACCACGTAAAAGGCTATCACATGAATCGACTGTTAGGAAACAGTTTCCACGGCTGCGGCGGCAATAGTCCATCGTTTTACGAAGAAAACGCAACCAAAGGCGTCTTAATCGTTTGGGTTTTGATCTGCAGCAGGTTCACGGGGCGTCGGTCGACAGCGGCTTCCAGTCGGAGAACGTCGCGGCCTGGCCAACGTGAACGCCATGTTCGTCGACCAGATTCCAGATGATGGCCTGTTCAATCAGAAATCGTTTTCCCGTGCTGCTGATCCGGATGCCTCGATAGTCATCCACGAATCCATCTTTGGCCGCTCGCGCCATCAACTTAGCTCGTTCATCCCGATGCATGGGCTCGGCCGTCAGTCGTGAAGGCATTGATGTGAGAGTGGGGATGTCTGTCTCCCACAGATCCAGTGCCGATCGATTGCCGTAGTTCAAAATCGGATCCGCTTGAGTCGCATGAGACACAACGACAAACGGGGCTTCATACACCGCTCGTGCTTCAGTCATCGGATCGTTGCACCGTTCAATCAGATTATGACCGGTAAAGCGGCGAAATGAATTGAGCATAATCTGAGTATGTGCCACCCAGTTGTTGTCGAGCCACGGTTGTTCTGCAGACACGGATGGTTCGCTTTCTGAAGTCTGGAGAGGTGTGGAAACGAGATCCTTCAGGACGCTCCGCGTCGTTCAGGATCAAAGGGTCGCCGTGCGTTTCGTTCAGGTTGACATGGGGGAATCATCGTCAGTTTCAGGCGATACGTCGGGCGAAGTTTCTCCTGTCTCAGTCCCGGTGCGTTCTCGCGGAGGAGCTGGTCCGAGGTACTGATAGAACTGGCATTCCAGTCGGCCGTTGTAAAGTTTTCGGCGGCGAGGCGCGCGTCGTCCGAAATGCTTTTCAAACCATTGGTTCGACGAGATGACGTAGACACTCCACGTCGGCAGGGAGTCACACACGCGGCCCAGTTCACGGTACACGGCTTCGACTTCCTTTGGATCTCCCATACGTTCGCCGTACGGCGGGTTGCACACAATCACGCCGTATTCGCGGCTCGTTCTCAGTTCGCTGACTTCCTGAATTCGAAACTGAATATCACCACTGACACCCGCTTCGGAAGCGCTGCGTTCGCAAAGTCGAATCGCCTGAGGATCATGGTCGAATCCGAAAATCGGTTCACTCAGGCGTGTCTGGCGAAGATCCTTAGCTTCGTTACGGACCTCCTTCCACATCTTGCGATCCATCCACGGCCAGTCTTCAGCCAGAAACGAACGGCTCGCCCCTGGAGCAATATTGCGACCAATCAAAGCCGCTTCGATCGCCAGCGTTCCGCTGCCGCAGAAGGGGTCGACAAACTGCCGCTCGCGATTCCAGTAGCTCAGCTGAATCAATCCGGCCGCCATGGTCTCCCGCAGAGGCGCGGGGCCTGCGAATTCACGATAGCCGCGTTTGTGCAGGCCATCGCCAGACGTGTCGATGGTCAGCGTCGCTATATCTCGCAGAAGCGAAACTTCAACTGGAAATTCGGCCCCTGTTTCTTCGAATCGAAAACGATTGTATTTCTTCTTCAGGCTTTCAACGATCGCCTTCTTGACGCTGGCCTGAATAGACGGCACTGCATGCAGACGTGACTGAACGCTGCGTCCGGCGACAGGGAATTTGGCATCGACCGGAATATAATCGGCCCAGGGCAAATCGACAGTCTTGTCGAACAACAGCCCAAAGTCAGGAGCAGAGAATTCGCCGACTTTAATCAACAGACGATCGGCTGAACGCAGCCAAAGATTGCAGCGTGCGATGTCTCGCTCATCGCCGGAAAAATGAACCTTGCCATCAAGAACTCGAAGATCTTTATAGCCAAGATTTTCGAGTTCCCTTGAGACGACAGATTCGAGTCCAAAAGTTGTCGTGGCGATCAGTTCAAAGCGAGGCATGGCGAATGATGTCGTGGGTTAATTTTGAATGGAACAAAGTGCGAAAACAGCGAGCGAGTAGTCAGCCGACTGTGAACGCATGCCAAAGTCGCCGACCGGCGTGATTGGCCAAGTAAGAAGCGAATTCGGCTCGGTTGTCAAAGAATTTCAGCCACCGCAGCGTAAAAGCTACGGCAGTCGCAGATTGAACGATGGCCGACTGGCGAAGTCAATCCAGGCCTTGGGCTAACCCACAGTTTGCTGAGATTGGCGAATGTTCGTTACGGAAAAGGGGAGTTCTCGGGAGTGATTCAGGTTGATTTCTTTCGCCTCAAGGCTTCGTCGGCCAGCTGGATGCACGGAGCATATTTTCAATGCGGAGCGATAGTTCCGCAACGCCAGTCGGAACGGTATTCTACCTGCATCTTGAACCAATGCAGGAATAGTGCCTGCGAAGATTGGTTTGGACGGATACATCCAAAAAGCGAATTTAAACCCCTTGTTTCAGCACATTCTGTTTTTTGATATTGATGGCACCATGCTCAGCACTGGCGGAGCTGGACAGCGGGCGATGGAACTGGCACTCGTCGAAGAGTTTCAGATTCAGTTTCCCTTCGAAGATGTTCTCACTGCGGGTCGCACGGACTGCGGGATTGCCGATGAGATCTTTGCAAAGTATCAGCTGAAAGATTCGCCTGACGAGCGGGTGCGGTTCATGAACAGCTACCTGACCCGGCTTCCCGGATGCCTTCAAACACTCCCGGGTGCACTGCTTCCGGGTGTGCGGGAACTGTTAGAATATTTTCAGACACGTCCTGATGTTCATCTGAGTCTGTTAACCGGCAATTACGCGGAAGGTGCGTGGATCAAACTGCGTCATTTTGGAATTGATCACTTCTTTGAGTCCGGCGGATATGGCGATGATCATCCGCATCGCGACGATGTGGCTCGGTTGGCGCTCAGCAACGTCGGCAATCATTTTCAGCGACCAGTCCGAGGCCAGGATGCCTGTGTGATCGGCGATACGCCTGCCGATATTCGATGCGCGAGAGCCATCAATGCTCGAGCGGTTGCGGTTGCGACAGGTGTTTACACGCGTGATCAATTAAGTCCTCATACGCCCGATCATTTGTTTGATGATCTAAGTGACACCGAGACTGTAGCCATTCGTCTGCTGCAACCTCTTTAGCGATCCGTGTCGTGAGGTTTGTGAGTTCCCTTGAATCAGTACTCGCGACGGACATCAATCTGATTATGGACACCTCCGGAAATTCTGTTGATCCGCCCTGCCCGGCTCTGACTGAATCAAAGTCTGTGACTACGCGGAGTGTTCGCCATGGAAGTCTGTTGTGGCGAACTCTACGCATTCCATTCTGGCTCTTCTGCCATCTGTGGCTGCGGCTCAGAATTTCCGGGCGCGAGCATCTGGACCTGACTCGTGGCGGTCTGTTACTCGTCAACCATCAGAGTTTTCTGGATCCTCTTCTGGTTGCCGTATTTCTTGGTCGACCAGTTTCCTATCTGGCACGTGACAGTCTGTTTCGTGTGCCCGTCCTGGGATGGATTCTCCGCAAGACGCACGTGATTCCCATCAGCCGAGAAGCCGCGCGAGGCGGCAGTATTCGTGTGGCACTCGAGCGACTGGAAAACGGATTTCTCGTCGGCATGTTTCCGGAAGGCACACGTTCACCCGATGGCCAGGTGCACAAGTTCCGCCCCGGATTTCTGGCACTCGCTCGGCGAACTCAACAGCCGATCTATCCCGTGGGAATTGTTGGCGCAGATCATGTGATGCCGCGAGGGGCCTTGTGGATCCGTCCCGGCCGAATTCAGATCGTTTTCGGAACGCCGCTGACTGTCGACGAACTAAGACAACTGAGCGAAGTGAATGACGATGCCGCTCTTTCTGAGATGGCTAGAAGTCGTGTTGAACAATGCACGGCAGAAGCCGAACAGTTGTTAAGTTCCTCCAGACTGACGAACGCAAAAGCAACGGCCGACGGGTCTGCCTTGCCGAAGTGATCCGGCGACCAGGACTCTAATAAACCGGGACAGGCGCACGCGCAGCAATCGTCTTCGCATGCAGCCGGATTCGTGTGGATTCGGAGTGTTGCCTGAGCTCTCATCGAGTCCAGCTACGGTTTTGTTACGGACCTAAGTCGAATCCGGCACGATTCGCAGACCTTGCCCGGTCCAAAGGCGCTGAATATCGTCGTTGGTCCAGCTCTCCGGCTGAAGTTGCGAGGGATCACCGATCAAATAACGATCCTCGAAACGACCAAACAACACCGTCGAATGCGAAATTCCGGGATACCATCCGTCGAGTTCTCTGTATTCGGGAAAGGCAGCGTCCACCTTGTCGCTTAGCTCACAGCACAGCAACGCGGGGAATTGGGATGTGATCTCGCCTAACTGGTCCGAGCTGCACTCGAAAAACTCCGCATGAAAACCTGAGCCACGCAGACGAACGGTCACGCCATGATAGAGACCCAGCCAGGTCGTTCCTTCTTTCGTCAGGCACAACGCAGCCATTTCTGCTTCGGAAGTTTCGATTCCGAGTGCGTTCAGAATTGTGGCTGATGCCGCTGCCGAACAGGTGTGAGGAGTGGTCTGACGACAGATTCGAAAGGGAACCAGACGAGTCGGTTCAATCCAGAGGTCACCGCATGTCGGTGGCGTCCTTGGGATGACATACGCCATCGACCAGATGGCGCCCGCGATCAGCAGCAGTTGAATGGGCAGCTTGCGTAGAAACGATCCTGTTTGCGTTCGAATCCACACTACGCTGGCCAGCGCCGCCAAAAGCAATGGAAACCAATTGGCCAGAACAATGGCCGATGCAAAAGGGATCCAGTCCACGATCCAAAGCTGTCCCCACACAAAGCGCGCGTAGACGCCAACAAGCAGCACCAGTACCGCGGCAATCGCATCCAGAAGTCGCGGGTGCGCTCGCTGTAGCAGCAGTCGCAAAGCAGTGAAAATTCCGATGGACAGCAGGGCCATGAAAATCATCGCGATCGTCAAATCTTCCATATGCGACAGCCCTTGCTAAAGATGACAAAAATTGCCTGAAGACGTTTCCTGGTTTGATCGGAACAACGAAGATTTGCTGCGTCGAGTGAGAAATCTCAGTGAACACGCTGAAGTCTATCGAATGCCGTACCGCTGTGACACTGACAACGAACCGCACAGTTTCTCTGTGCACTTCCGCACGCCAGGTGCGGCATGCCACATGTGTGGTCGCTTTTTCCGGCTGCTTCGGAGATGACGGCCGAACGTCAGTCATCACTTGTTTTCAGTCAGTCTGCGGGATGGTTCTGTCAGGCTGACAGTTCGGTTGTCTTTGGCCATCGTTTGATTCGCCATGGCGCACGGTTTGCGGAGCTGAAAGATAAGTGAGCAACATGTTTCAGGCCTCACAGGAAATCCCACCGGAGTAGTGTCATGACAGTGATCAAACGATCGGCCCGCATTTCAGGTCTTGTCGCTGCAGTTCTTGCACTGTTATTGCTGATGGTATTTTCGCCTGCCTTGAGCCCCCGTGGGGTCTCTGCTGAACAGGCGGAAAGCAAAGTTGCCACGCCACCCGCAAACGATGACGGATCGGCCGACAAGAAAGAGGATTCCGGTCAGGCGCTGGCAAGGTTCATGCGGCAGAAGCTGCAGGCATCCAATTCAATTTTGGAAGGACTGTGCACGGAAGATCTGACCATGGTTGCTGATGGGGCTAAAACTCTCATGAAGATGAGCGGCGAAGAAAAGTGGCGAGTATCGAATGACATTTTGTATCGCCGGTACAGCACTGAGTTCGTGCACGCCGTTGAGGAGCTGGAGCACGAAGCCAAGGACAACGATATGGATGGGACGTCCCTTGCATGGGTCAATGTCACGATGAAATGCCTCAAGTGTCATGAGTGGGTGAGAAACACCGTACTGGCCGAATCTGCAAAATAAGTGTTCCTCTACGGGTCGGTTTGTAAATGTTGCGTTCGGCCTGATCGCGGGAAGGGATATGTCTGCGTCGGAAAACGCTGAAAATCCCAATGTTGACTGGGTATTTCTAACGCCGCCCAACTGTGCGTGTGTTGGGAATGACAAATGCGTTCAGCTGTTCGGACGGAAGTTGACGTCGTCCAGTCGTCGTTTTTTCAAAACGGAGTTTCTGCATGTTGAGTTTAACGCCCATAATGGGACTGCAATCAAGCCTCGTGGCCCTGATGGTAAGTTCGGCTGTCATCGCGATGTTCGAACCAACGCACGCGAATGAGACTGCGGTCGTTCAGGACGAAGTGGCAGCGCCTCCGGAGAAGTCGGCCATGGAAAAGTTTATGGTGCGAAAACTGGCGGCAGCTCAGCGGGCACTGGAAGGTGTCGCACGGGAAGACTTTGACCAGATACGAAAAATGTCATCTGAAATGATCGATTTGAGCCGGCACGAGGCATGGGAACGCATGGCCAGCGCGAGGTTCGTTCAGGATACCGCCGATTTTGTAACGGCTGTAGAGTTCCTCGATCGAATGGCTGAGGCTGAAGATGCCGAAGGCGTCTCTTTGGGATTCATGCGAATGACGTTGACCTGCACAAATTGCCATGCACATGTCAGAACTTCAAGCGTCGCACATCGCGACTGGGCGCCGCTTCAAAGCGATGCGATGTTGCTCACGAGTGCTCAGTGAGCTGGGCAGATTTGCAAGGATTCAGACGCAGGTGCTTTTCACAACTACCATACTGTGATGCATAGGAATTGACTGGTATTGCGAAGTCGCCAATGAACGTGGCGAACTTTGGTGGAGGTCAGGACGACGGCGAAACCATGTTCGTGTGATTGAGTTGATGGATCATGATTCGACTTGCAGAAGTGACTTCTTTTTCTACCCGTGAAAAACTTCCCGATGGCAAAGATATTATGCTGGCATTGAGAATGGAGAGACGACTTCAGTGCGCAATGCAGTTGTCGGTCAGAGTTCATATCTGGGAGAACCAGATTCAGCTGTTTGGTACTGTTCCCTCGTGGTACCAGAAACAATGTGTGCAGGAGATTGTGAGGGAGCTTGCACCCGAGTATCGAATTAAAAACGATCTTCACGTTCACAGCCATTAGCAATTTTCCAGGGGACGATTATTGATGGGCCCTGAGCCCCGAGATGGCTCAGGTTCGTGTTGCCTTGCCGGGGGTACTACTTTGTCAGATCCTCGTTGCGAATGTAGTCGTGGCAGGCGATGCAAGTGGCCGTCAGATTTTGCTGAAAGTAGGCTGCGCCCGCGAGATTCTCTTTGCGGGCTTCTTCTTCAAGGCGAGCCGCCTGTCGCATGAACTCCATGCGGAAATGGTCGTAGATTTCATCGTCATCCTCCTTCTTCTCCCAGCCGCGGGGATGGCTGAGGCTCATCAGTTTCAGGGACTCGGCCGACTTCGCCACCTGATCGAAATCGTGGGTCACAAGCCCTGCAAGAATTTTTTCAGCGTAGTCGAGCTTTGCTTCCATGAGTGTTTCAACTCGTACGCCATCGTTTGGCTTCTTGTCGCGACCCTTTCGACGATTCTCGACCTCTACAGGAATCGGACTCACATCGTCGCTTGAAACGCTGGTTGCTCCCGCCCCTGCAGCACCGGCCAGCAAAATTGAGAATATGCAGGCGGCCAGTTTCTTTTGTTTGCCAGTCACCGAATGCTCCTTCAGAACGTGTTGTCAATGATGCCGCTTCGGAAATTCTCGATGAAACGTGCGCAGTTTAAGCAGTCGATCAGTCTCGCTGAGGCGGTGCGGACTCAGTGCCAGTTGCCGTGTTCTTACGATCCCACGATCCCGCCACAGTGTGCAGAATGCAATTTGAATTCCACAACAGAAAAATCCTGCGACTCCGCTGTGAACTTAGCAGTCATCTTTTCTATGACAACGTGAAAATCATCACTAAATATTTAGAACGTCAGGATCTGCCAAAGGCCGGAGTAGTCGTCGGTCCAGTGCAGGATAGGATCTTCATCAAGCCACGGTTCTGAATGCTCTTCAATATCAGGATCTGTGATCAGGTCCTTGCGAGATGTCAGCAGGATCCATGTGGAACTGAAGACACCAGTCAGGTTGTCGTTTCCGTTTTCAATTCGTATGGCCTGCCATCCCAGATGATCGGCCATTCCGCGCGAGACTGGGTTCAGATTCAGAAAACGATTCGAGATGTGGATGGCCAAAATTCCGCCGGGACGCAGGTGCTGCCTGTAGATATCACCACATTCATTGGTCAGCAAATGCACAGGAATCGCATCGCTGCTGAACGCATCAATGGCCAGCACATCAAACTGCTGATTTTGCCCGGCTGCAATTTCGCGTTCCATGACGATACGAGCGTCGCCGATCACCACTTCTGTTTTTGCTGGAGTGTCTTTGAGATACGTGAAAATCGTATCGGACAGTTTCGCCACATCTGGATTGATGTCGTAGAACCGGAAGTACTCGCCCGGTTCACCGTACGCGGCAATTGTCCCGGTGCCAAGTCCCACAACACCGACTCGCAACGCGTGCTGGTCGGTCTCCTGCGCATGCTGACGGCCGTTAAGAATGGCGAGGCCAATTCCACTTTCGCGACCGTAATAAGTTGTCGGCTGCCGCTTCCAGTAGTCATCGTCGAATTGAAAACCGTGTCGAATCTGTCCATGAGTCAACGCGTTTTTTGCCGGGATAAAGTCCCCGTCATCGTCTTCCGCTGCTTCATGTCGGACTCGCAGCACTCCATAGAAATTGCGCGAGGTATGAATTGTTGAGATGGACGCAGTGGATTCGTTGTCAGACGTAACAATCTCTGCCAGGCGATTGGACAACAGCAGCAGCAGAGTGATCGAGGGAACCCAGAACCAGAACCCAAGTGATGCATGCTGAGGCCCTCGAAATCCGTTCGACGACCACTCCATCATCAAACCGGCTGCCGTTGTGAACAGCAGCGATATTGCCTGCCAGTCTTCCATTTGATTCAGGTAGTACAGGCCGCCCGCGACAACACTCATCAGCGGATAAATCAGGCCAAGTGTTAAGAATCGCGATGAAATTACTTCTTGAAAGCCTGACAGCCACAGATGCCCGGCGACCGCGAGTGGAGATAAAGCCGCTACCGCCATCAGGAAGAGATACATCCGCTGGTGCTGCACATCCGGCATGCCGTTGGTGGCATTCCATTCCTGATAGAACAGAAATCCGCAGACCACGCTTGCCGCGACATGAACCAGTCCTGCCAGGAAGAACCGCCAGGCAGAGGCCGAGCTACTCAGTTTTCGACACAACCAGCTGAGTGAAATTGTCGTGATCGGAGAAAGGATGGCGGCCAGCACGAGCACAGTCTGAATTTGCGTGTCGATGCGTGCGGGAAACTTCCATCGCGAGAATCCCAGAAGCCAGGCTGATGAGACGACAAACAATACGATCCACGCGATCATCTGCAGTCGAGGGCGTTGAGTCAGCACGCCTGTGATCAGCAGGCCAAGAAAATGGATCGCCGCATAGACGCCAAACAGAGTGGTCTCATTCGTTGCGTTGATGAAATCTGAGAACGGTGCATAGACATAGTGCCAGACAACGGCGATGTGACCGATAACGACAGCCGCGCAGCACCAGAATTCTGCGGATGGCTTTTGCAGCCAGATTCTCTGTGTACACCACGCGATCAGGGTCATTGCGCAGCAGGCAACCAGACTGATGTGATACTCCCAGTATCCATGAAACAGGTATGGAGCCACGATCGCCACGAATGTGCCGCCCAGTGCACCGCCCGCGGAAATCAGGACGTAGAATAACGTCAAATATTTCGGGTGCGGTTTGCAGCCAACCAGTTCCCCATGACAGGTCATGCAGCAGGCAAACAGAATTGTCGAATACAGCACGACCTGCTTTGTTATGTTGACGTCCGCTCCTTCTGAAATCAGCCAGCAGGCGATCGGCGCACAAAGCAGCAGCAACATTCCGTACGCCCGTCGATCGTACCATTGCGGGCTGTCGAAACAGATGATGAATGAGATCAGATAAAGACTCAGCGGCAGCACCCACAGAAACGGTACCGTCGCGACATCAATGCAGAGCTGGTTTGTCGTGGACAGAAGCATCGCTGAGCTGCAGGCGGCAAGTCCGAGCCACAGCAGCAGGGTTCCAATTCCCGGCCGGACCGCTTGAACGTCAGGCGTGTCGGAGGTCACGGTTGCGGCAGCCTTGGATATGTCTTCGCCTGAAAAAACCGGAGCCGGGATGTTGCGGATTTTCCAAAGAGGAATGGCACACCATGCGGCCAGGGCCACATACGCGACATAAACCATGGACCATGAGGAAACCTGTTGATGCAGCGTGAGCCACGGTTCAAAGACGAACGGATAACTCAGCAAAGCCAGAAGTGAACCGATGTTGGACAAAGCGTACAGGCGATAAGGCGACTTTCCTGGCGATGCATGGCTGAACCACTTTTGCATCAACGGCCCGGTCGACGACAGCATGAAGTAAGGGCCACCTACCGTTGCCAGCAGCAGCAGCAGGATCTGCAATAATGGCGACTGGTCCGATGCCGGCTTCCAGGAAGCTGTCGGCGAAATCGGAAGAAAGAACAGCGACGCGGTCAGAAGACTCAAATGAGTCATCACCTGCGTTCGAAGTCTGAGATTGATGCTGATCAGATGCGCATACAGGTATCCGCCCAGCAGCAGAATCTGAAAGAACAGCATGCAGCTTGTCCAGATGGATGGCCCTCCGCCAAACCATGGCAGAATGAACCGGCCGATCAGAGGCTGCACCTGGAACAACAAAAATGCGCTGACAAAAATCGTCACGGCAAAGCGAAACATACGGATCCTTCTGCAACAGAAGTCCGCACTGTAATGAGCTGCCGACCGAAATGAAGTGAGGCGAGTCCTTCTGACGCCCGATATGTTTTAGATCGGCAATGTCTTGAGTCTGAGTCGCTGGTCGATCTGACGTGGGGAAACTCCTTGCCACGGCCATTCTGATGCGTCGTGCAGAGCCAGGGATGTCAGAATTACAGGTAAGTCAAAATCGATCCGAGGAAAAATGATGCGTGCAAGATGATAGAAGACGGTAGGAGGTCACCGCCGCTTCAAAAGCATGGCTGTCGGCTTTGCATTTCTCGCCATGAGTTTCACGGTTCAGCCGTCGCTGAACGATCCACTTTGGCTCGGACGGTGCGGCGGTCGAGTTGGAGCAGTCTGGCGGCTTTTTCGAAGCTCTTTGTCTGGCTGTACGCCATCCTGCAGTACTCAGATAATAGCTCATCGGCTGTCAGGCTGAGTGACTGAAGCTGGGCGGCCAGACGTTCGGCTTCGGGCGAATGACCAGGCGTTGATGCAACGGCTCGACTTCGTGCGGGCTCATAAGATCCGTGGATCAGGATATTGCGAACACACTGTTCAAGCTCGCGAATATTGCCCGGCCAATGATAGTCGTCCGGAAGGTTTCGCTTTAACCACTCAGTCACCTCCTGTGTTAACGCTTCCTGTTCACCGGCCGCAACGCGTCCCGCGATATGAGCCACAATGTTCTCAAGGACATCAGGATTATCACTGACCTGCGATGCGAGGGATGGGGTCTCGATGACATCGGCGCAAAGTCGATAGTACAAGTCTTCGCGAAACGCCCCCACTTCAATCGCGTGCTGAAGATCACGATTCGTGGCGGCAATAATCTTGCCCTCGAAGTCGCGTATTCGAGTCTCCCCGACCCGCTGAAACTGTCGATTCTGGAGGACTCGAAGTAGTTTCACCTGAGTTGTGCCGTCCAGTTCCCCAATTTCATCCAGAAGAAGGGCTCCGTGTTTCCCGCAGGTCTCCAGCCAACCGGCTCGCGCGGCTGCGGCACCTGTGAAGGCACCTTTCGCATGGCCGAACAGCTCCGCTTCAACAAGACTTCTGGACATCGCTGAAATGTTCACACCGAAATAACATTCAGCAGGAGAGGCTGCGAACGCGCCTTGCCTGGGGTCAAACGGAATGTATCGCGACATTCCAATCGCCTGAGCCACCAGGTCTTTACCGCTCCCGCTGGGGCCTGTGACAAGTGTCGTCACCTGATGCATGCTGCGATACAGACTGCGACGGTATCGCTTTAGATCGTGGGTGAAGATGGACTGCCAGATTCTGGCGCGGAGTTTGGCTGCGGGTGAGGAGTGTCCAATCACACACGGGAAAATGTGGAAGAAGGCGCGATAGATCTGATGGAAAATCTCAAACAGATGAAGCTTCTGCATGTGCGACGGCAACTGCAAGCCGGGTAACTGCAGCCAGTACTCAAATTGAGTTGAGTACCACTTCCATGTCGCCTGTTCTGTTCCAGGCTGATCGCTCAATTCGGGCAAACGCTTTCCTCCCCAAACGTCGAGCTGCTCATAGAAGAGGATGTAAAGCACGAGGTCATCGTAGAGGCCTAACTGTTCGTCCGCGACAACGCTTTTTCGAAGCAACTTGTTTCGCAGCGCTTCAGCCACCTTTCGCGCGCGATCGAGGATCAACACCAGGTTGCTGCGCCGCTGGGTCTGCTCACTGGTCAAGCTCCAGTAGTCATGCGGTTCGGCGACAAAGGCATCGCCAAGCGCCGCCTTCTCCAGCTGCAGTCGCTCGGGAAGAAACGGATTCGCGTTGCTCAATTCGCTGACCGCTCGAACAAATGCCAGGTCTTCCACAGGAATGAATCCCATCACTGACTCTCATTGGCTGAAGGTGCAATACTCTCGCCTCAACATGGCAATAAATGTACACGCAATGGTCATGCTGTGCACGTCGGAAAAGTCGGGGCGGCATTAACCTTAATGCGATTTCGAAATGTAAAAACTTTACCAGAAAGGACTTGCGTCAATCTGCGAAGTTACGGCACTCGACGTGCCTTATCGGTTTTCGTTCCCGGTTGTCTCTAATAAATCAAACTGAGGAGAAAACAATGATGATCCCTGCATTCCGACATTTCAAGTTTTTGTCGATGGTCTTTCTGGTGGGAGCGTGCTGGTGCATACCGTCATCGCAAAGTGAAGCTTCAGGGCTTCTGATTGCCGACGGCGGACTGGGTGGAGTCCTCGAAATCAAGGAGCATGAAGTATCCGTTGTGATCAATAATGGAATCGCGGTCACGGAAGTCCGCCAGGTGTTTCATAACACTGAACAGAGAATCGTGGAGGCTCTTTACACTTTCCCTGTACCTGCTGGAGCGAGCGTCAGTAATTTCAGCATGATCATTAACGGAACAGAGATGGTCGGCGAGGTCGTTGAGAAGAAGCGAGCCCGACAGATCTACGAAAGCTACAAGGCTGTCAAGCGTGACCCGGGCTTGCTGGAGCAGGTCGATTACAAGACCTTCGAACTGCGGATCTTTCCGATTCCCGCCGGAGCCGATCAGCATATCAAGGTCACTTACTGTCAGCAGCTGGACTTCGACCACAATAACGCAACCTGGGTTTATCCACTGGCAACGACAACACGCGCAGACATCGTACAGAAAACGACAGGTAAGTTTGCCCTGACAGTGGATGTGAAGAGTGAGATCCCCATGACAAAGCTGTTTAGCCCGTCTCATGAAGATGACTTCGCAATCACCGGCTACACCCCTAACTACAGTCGCGCCAGTCTTGAAGTCCAGAAAGGTGACCTGAGCCGAGATGTGGTAATCGCCTTCGACACGGAACGGCCTCGTACTGGCGTGGATATGATCGCGTCCAAACAAATCGGTGAAGACGGATACTTCCTGATGACCGTCACCGCAGGGAAAGAACTGGAAGAGTACGGAGCCGGGATGGACTATGTCTTTGTGATGGATATCTCAGGGAGCATGAGCAACGATGGCAAGCTGACACAGTCTCGCAACACTGTGGATTCCTTCGTGACGAATCTCGGAAACGACGATCGCTTCGAGATTATCACGTTTAACAACGCCCCGCAGATGCACTTTGGTCAGATGACAGTCGTCAGCGACGACTCTCGAAAGTCTGCTGAGGAATTTCTTAATTCGCAGCGAGCCAAAGGCGGTACAGCTCTTCGTCCGGCTCTTACGACAGCCTACAAATACAGAGACGGGGACCGTCCGCTGAATGTTGTTTTGCTGTCTGACGGCATGACCGAGAACAGCGAACAGGCCGAGCTGCTTCGGCTGATCGCTGATGCCCCTTCCGGAACTCGAGTCTTCTGTATTGGCATCGGCAATGATGTGAATCGGCCTTTGCTCAAGCAACTCGCTGAAGGTGCTGGCGGGCTGGCTGCGTTTGTTTCTCAGGAGGATGATTTCTCGCGTCAGGCGCAGGCTTTCCGCCGAAAACTGATGCGTCCGGTGGCCACTGGTGTTCGTATTACAGTCAATGGCATCGAGACCAGCGACGTGACACCCGAGGGTCTGCCTGATCTCTTCTACGGTGCACCTTTGAGACTGTCTGGACGTTACAAAAACTCCGGAGACGCCACGATCACCATCGAAGCCGATGTGATGGGGCAGCCCATCAGCCAGACTGTGCAGGTGAAATTTCCGGACGTCGAAGACAAGAATCCTGAGATCGAACGCGTGTGGGCATTTCAGCAGGTGGAACAACTGATGGCGGACATCCGCAGGAACGGTGAATCTCCTGCGGCTGTAGGAAAGATTCTCAGTCTCTGCGAAGGATATTCGATCATTGGTGAGTATGCCTCGTTTATCGTTTTGGAAAATGACGCCGAATACAGTCGTTGGGCGATCGCCCGTCGGAATGCGACCCGCGTTACCCGAGATGACAAGGCGCGTCTTCAGCTTCAGGATCAGCTTCAACTCCTGAGGGATTCTGCACTGGCTCAATCGGGCCCTGCGGAACCCGAGGCTATTGCGGCCGTTGATCCTGAGCAGCAGAACCTTGCTCAGGCTGATCCAACGCTGACAGCGAGTCCTGCAACTGCAAGTCCTGCCGTCGCGCCCGTGCAGACGACTCCTACGGACCTGAACTGGGCACCACAGCCATCCCCTTCGAATAATCAGCCGTACTATGGAGGCGGCGGAGGAGGTGGTGGCGGTGGTGGAGCCATTGATCCTGTCACCGGCCTGCTCGCCGCGGGGCTCGCTGCTTCTGCGATGTACAAACGGAAGCGACGGGCAACAATTCTGAAAGAGTCGTCCGCGACCAATTCCTGAACCGCGGCCATCGCGAAGATGGTGATTGATCGGGAGCAGGTTGCCGAATTGTTGTTCGGCAACCTGTCTTCCACGTTCTGGATGAGACTGTTTCTAACAACCTCGCTTCATTGGACAGGATGCCTGTCATGCAGATTCGTAACCTGTTGTCGCAGATTCCACTGACCCTGCTGATTTCTGTGTTCGTCGTCATCTCGCATGCGGCCGGCGAGTTTTCAGGGCTGATGACGATCGATTTCAGAAGCCTCACTCTTGCGGATTCGCATCGTGTCTTCACGTGTCATTTGCTGCACTGGTCGTGGAACCATCTCCTCTGGGATCTGGCGATGTTCACAACCCTCGGAGCGATTGCTGAAACGAATATGCCGCGACGATACAGATGGACTCTGTTCTTGTCGGCTCTTCTGATCACCGCTGGCGTCATGCTACATCATCCGGAGATGGAAACGTATCGCGGTCTCAGTGGAATCGACACGGCTCTCTTCGGACTGATTGTCGCTGATCTGCTCGCCCGTCGACTTATTGAACGCGACTGGCAGTCAGCGTTCTGGTTCTCAGTGCTGCTGTTGGTAATGCTGGGAAAAATGGTGATAGAGACATTCGCCGGAATAAATCTCTTTGTAAGCGACACCACATTCGTTCCTCTTCCGCTCGCGCATCTGATCGGTGCAATGACTGGTCTGCTGATCGGTGCCTTGAGTCATCTGCCGGTTCCGTTCGGTGGTTTAAGCAGGCTCAAGCCGCGAGTGCTGGATGGCAGTCCTTTGAATTTTTAGGCAAAATCCAATCCACGAGCCCACGGCGTCAGCCGTGCGGGTTTACTCCGCGACAGCCAACCGCCGTTGTGTGTTGATTGTCGTAATAGGAATGTACCCTGGTGACGGACAGGGATGGAAACCGCACAGCTGACGCTGTGGGCTCGCCTGGATTGACGGGTTTGTTCCGCGATAAACAAGGGTCGTTGTGTGTCGAATGTCGCACGAGGATTGACGAACGATGTCCATCCGCGTCCAATGCTTGCTATGCCTTAATGCGAAGTTCTGCGGGTAAGCTTTAAAAAATGTCATACGCGATTGAATGTCGACAGCTGACGAAGACCTGGCCTGGCAATCCGCCGGTGGAGGCGGTGCGAGGCATTGACCTGCAGGTTGAACGTGGCACGTGTTTTGGCGTGCTGGGGCCGAATGGGGCCGGTAAGACGACGACGATAGAAATCTGCGAAGGTCTGTTGCAGGCAACGAGCGGTGATGCCATCGTGCTCGGAAAGAACTGGGCGACTGATGCTGATAAGATCCGGCAGGAGATTGGGATTTCGCTTCAGGAGACTCGGCTTTCCGAAAAGCTGACGGTGCTCGAAACGTTGACGCTGTTTCGAAGCTTTTATCGATCGGGGATGGACCCGGCCGAAGCCATCGCCAAAGTGTCGCTGCAGGAAAAAGCGAACGCTCGGATCAAAGCGTTGTCTGGCGGTCAGCGACAGCGAGTCGCCGTGGCAACGGCGCTTGTGGGCAATCCGAAGCTGTTGTTTCTGGATGAACCCACAACAGGTCTGGATCCGCAGTCGCGTCGCGACCTGTGGCGGATCATCACCGAATTTCGCGAAGGCGGCGGCACGGTGCTGCTGACGACTCATTATATGGACGAAGCCGAACGGCTGTGTGATCGCGTGGCGATCTTTGACCGAGGCAAAATCCTGGCGATCGATTCGCCGCAACAACTGATCGCTGATCTGGGTGCCGAGCATGTTGTGGTCTTTACCGTCAGCGGGCAGAACACAGCGTCGCTGCCGGAAGATTTTGGAGTCGGACTGCCGGGTGTGATTTCGGCTCGTTTAGAAAGTGAACACAGGTGCCTTTCTGTGCGAGAACCTCATATTGCCATCCCATCGCTGCTGGCTTTGATCAACGAGCGAGGATTGCGGCTGACATCGCTGACGACTCGCCAGGCGACTCTGGAAGATGTGTTTGTTCATTTCGCCGGCCACGGGCTGAATGAGTCATCGGACGGAGGTGCACTGTGAGTTCGTCCTGGAAAATGCACCCGGTGACTCAGCTGTTTCTGGCGCGATTTCGCGAGTTCATTCGCCAGCCTGAAGCGGTGTTCTGGTCGTACGTGTTTCCACTGGTGATGATGATCGCGCTGGGACTGGCGTTTCGCAGTGAGCCGATGGAAGCGATTTCGATCGTGGTTCAGATCGGACCAGGTTTTGAAACGCTGCAGACGACGCTCAGCGGCAGCAAAAATCTGATCGTTTCGACGGGCATCGAAGCCGAGTGTCGACAGCAGTTGCGAGCTGGCCAAAGCGAACTGATTGTGGTGGCTCAATCGAACGGCGAAAAGGCGGGGTATCAGTTTACCTTCGATCCGACTCGACCGGGCAGCGTGCATGCGCGTGATGTTGTTAACGATGTGCTGCAGCGCGCGGCCGGAAGAACTGATCCCGTGGAAACGGCTGATCTGGCGGTGACGGAACCTGGAAGTCGTTATATCGATTTTCTTGTTCCCGGGCTCATTGGCATGGGCCTGATGGGCGGCGGTGTTTGGGGAGTCGGCTTTGCAATCGTCGATATGCGGATTCGTCAGGTCCTGAAACGGTTCCTGGGGACGCCCATGAAGAAACCGCATTTCGTGGCCGCGATGATGTTCAGTCGCATGGTGTTCATGATTCCTGAAATCATCATTGTCCTGCTGGTGTCACGCTTTGTTTTTGGCGTGGTCAATCATGGGAGTTATTTCAGTGTCATGCTGTTGATCGCACTGGGCGCGTTTGAGTTTGCAGGGATCGGGCTTTTGATTGCCAGTCGCGCGAAGACTCTGGAGGCCGTGTCCGGACTGATGAATCTTGCGATGGTACCGATGTGGATTGGGTCGGGAATCTTTTTTTCGTCGAAACGCTTTCCGGAATTCGTGCAGCCGGTCATTGAACTCCTGCCGCTGACTCCGTTGATCGGCGGCCTTCGTCATGTGATGCAGGAAGGCGCAGCCTTGCATCAGATCCTGCCAGAACTGGCAATCATTCTTATCTGGGGAGCGGTCACATTTTTTCTGGCCATCCGGATCTTTCGCTGGGAGTAGTCCCAAAACCTGGGCACCTCGGAGAACAATTCAGGAACGCTTAGGATTTACAAAGATTTATTTGCGAAACGGTCTGGCCTTCACCTTCCTGGATGGCCTCTTGTCGATCGAAGACCGGGCAACCTACAATCGGCCGCACCGAATTTTCCTGTCCGCCGAAAGTTCCCTCTCAGGCGTGAACTCGCTAGACTCCCTATGGTCAACAGGGCGGTGGACTAATTGCCCGGCACAGCGGCTTTTACGGTCGTCCGGATGGAAAAACACTTTGATTTTCGAAGGATGGATAAATGGCAAAGGCGACGAAAAAACTCCCTGCAACAAAGGCGGCCAGCGAGAATGAGGTGATGCTCGATAATGCCGTAGGGCAGATTGAGAAGATGTTCGGCAAGGGCGCCATCATGAAGCTCAATCCGAACGAGAATGCTGGCGGGTTTCCAGGGATTTCCACGGGGGCACTGTCAGTGGACCTTGCGCTGGGCGGTAACGGCTTCCCTCGCGGTCGAATTATTGAACTGTTCGGCCCGGAATCCAGCGGTAAAACCACCCTTGCTCTGCACGCCATCGCGAACGCTCAGAAGGCTGGCGGAATTGCTGCGTTCATCGACGCCGAACATGCTCTGGATCCACAGTGGGCTCGGAAGCTGGGCGTGAACCTGGATGAGCTGCTTGTTAGTCAGCCGTCTTATGGCGAAGAGGGTCTGCAGATTGCAGAAATGCTCATCAAATCCAATTCCGTCGACATCATCGTGATCGACTCAGTGGCCGCCCTTGTTCCCAAGGCGGAATTTGACGGCGAAATTGGTGACTCACACGTCGGCCTTCAGGCTCGAATGATGAGTCAGGCGATGCGAAAGCTGACCGGGGCGATTTCCAAAGCCAAAGCGACTGTCATCTTCATCAATCAGATCCGTGAAAAAATTGGCGTGATGTTTGGAAGTCCTGAAACGACACCAGGCGGCCGCGCTCTAAAGTTTTTCAGTTCCTGCCGTGTTGATGTTCGTCGTATCAATCAACTGAAGGAAGGTGACGTCACCATCGGAATGCGGATGCGCGTGAAGATTGTGAAGAACAAGATCGCTCCACCGTTCCGCGTCGCTGAAGTCGACATGTACAGCACCAGCGGGATCAGTTACGAAGCGGACCTTGTGGATTTGGCTGTCGAAAACAAAATTGTGGACCGCAGCGGAAGCTGGTTCAACTACGGATCTACCAAGCTTGGCCAGGGACGCGATCGGGTGCGAGTCTATCTCGAAGAGAATCCTGCGGTTGCAGCAGAGATCCGCAAGAAGATCCTGGACCTGAAAAACATCGTCTCCGGTACTCCGGAGCCGGAAGGGGCTGTGGCGACGACAGAAGAATCCTGATTCTCAACAGTGTCGTTGGTGCTGTTTCGGCAAATTCCTCGTCCTTGTCATGAGGCCGAGTCTTTTCTCCTCTTCCTCCCGCTCGACGGGAGGAAGAGCTGGAAGAGATATTGAACAGTAACGTTCATCTGTTCTCAAACTTTGCCATGTAATGCAGCATCCGGACGTTTCGAGGATGGAACCGAAACGACGCCCTCCACGCGCATCGTCCGTGCCTGTCGAGGTTAAAAGTCGGTCGATCACTCGGATTTCTGGGATGTGGCGGAAACTCCTTAAGGGAGCCTTCCTCTCTATTTGAGGAAAACGAGCGGCTTTTCCTGTCAGGTAAAATGGGTTGTTTCGGAAATCCGCCTGATTCGCCCCCAAACCCTCGAATCTGCCCGAATTGCTGATCCATTGGTGGAAATCGCGTAAAAACAGGCAAGCTGCGCAACGAAACTGCCGTTGACGGTCTTTTACGAATGGATACAATCGGTCGAGTTGAGGGTTGGCACGAACAGGGAAGCTACTGTAACTCGAAATGATTTCGGAACTTACGATAGCTGCTTTGGTCGCCTCAATGCAAAACTCGCAGATTTGGGCGAGTCACGCTGGGATATAGATGCCGCCACAACGGTAGGTCTTAAGTTCAGCGGTGAAGCGTCAGGGACGGCGTCCGGCAAGCTGTCGGACGATGAAACGCTGCAGGTTGCAGCTCATCGCTTATCCACAGAACGGATTGTGCTCATGAAAACGGTGTTCACAACTGGCGAAGCCGCCAAAATTTGTAAGGTAAGTCAGCAGACGATCATTCGCTGCTTCGACTCCGGCCAATTAAAGGGCTTTCGAGTCCCGGGATCGCGTTTTCGTCGAATCCCGCGGGACGTACTGTACAAATTCATGAAAGAGAACGGCATTCCTACGGATGCCCTGGAAAGCGGCAAACGCAAGGCGCTCATTGTTGACGACGATGTGGAGTTGGTGGAACTCATCACTGATGCATTGGTCGCCGATGGTCGCTTTGAAGTGCGAATTGCCAACAACGGCTTTGATGCCGGAATGATGGTCAAAGAGTATCATCCGGACATCATCGTGCTGGATGTCATGCTGCCGGACATCAACGGTAAAGAAGTATGCCAGCGCGTCCGCAGCGACGCCGCTTTGGACGATGTTCGCATCATCTGCATCAGTGGAATGGTCGAGCAGGACAAGATTCAGGAGCTGAAACTGTCCGGTGCCAATCAGTTCCTGCAGAAACCGTTTGAAGTCGACACACTAATTGACAACATTTGCCGTCTGCTTGATATCGAGCAACTGCAGTCGTAGTCACTTTTGATCACGAAATGTCAGTTCACTGCAGCGGTCGTCCTCAAGGCGACCGCTTTCTTTTTGTCCATTGCGTTGCGTCTCCATGTCACCGCACTGATATTTGTCGCTTTCGTGCGATGAGTCTGACATGAGTTGGCCCAGCCAGATCGTTGTGAAAAGGTTGTTCGGTGATTTCTTCTGACGCAGGCCGAAGCAGCGGAGTTGATATAACGCAGCGACTTCTTGTCGCCATGACGGATTCGCCGGAATGGCAGGTCCAGGCAAAACGTCTGGTAGAACTGTGGCTTGTTTCTGCCGGCGCTTCTTCCGTGATTCTGTTAAGTCCGACCGGGCCTGATCAGATAGAAGTCTATTGCTGCCGAACCAGCACGGAAGGTTCCTTCCAAACAACGAAGGTGACGTTCGAATCGCCGTTTTCGATTCTTCTGAATATCGAATCCCTGATCCAGCTTGTAGCGGAGGCTGGGCTCATTGGTGGAATTCGCCCTGACGCTTTTCAATGGCTGGATCTGGCAGCGGTGCTGCTTGTTCAGCTTCCGGAAAGCGATGCCACGGAAAGAAAAGATGAACTCTGCAAACTTCTGACCACTGCTGCTCGCCAGCTGCTGTCGAGAGTTGTGGATCGGCCCTTATTGACTCCTCATCAGGACACTCTGGAGGCCATGGCGGAGTTTGCGGCCGGGGCCGGGCATGAGATTAACAATCCCCTGGCCAGTATTATTGGGCAGACTCAGCTGCTTCTGAAAAATGATTCGTCTGCTGAACGACGGCAGGCTTTCGAAACAATTGGAGCACAGGCGTGGCGTATTCGGGATATGATTGGCAACGCCATGTTGTTTGCCAGACCTCCACGACCGCAGGCGTGCCGATTCAATCTTGTGGAAGTCGCTCGTAAAACTTTGCAGCCACTGACAACGGTTGCCATCGACGACCACATTGAAATCAAGCTGGCAAGTACGTCCGACGTGATAGAGCTTGATGCTGACCAAAGCCAGCTGCAAACTTTGATTGTTCATTTCGTTCGGAACAGTCTGGACGCGATCACAGGAACGGGCCGCTCAGGGAAGATTGTGGTGACTCTTCGCGACGATCAGCCGGGCGCTGTTGAGATGTCTTTCTCCGATGATGGACCAGGTCTGATGACCTCCGAGACGCGGCGCCATCTGTTCAATCCATTCTATTCCGGAAGATCGGCCGGTCGGGGCCTGGGATTCGGACTCTGTAACGCCTGGCAGATTGCGCGGATTCATGGCGGGATGATTATTCACGAAAGCTCCGAGGATGGGGGCACCGTTTTTCATGTGGCAATCCCCACGGCAATCACGATACCCGCGCCAGAAAGTTCTGGCGAATAAAGGCGCGAGGCTTTGTGCGTCAACGAAGTTTCTTGTCACGACTCCGCCGGTTGGGTCAGTTGGAGTACATCAGAAGGCCGAGGTTGATTCCTTCGCCGGACGTATGATTTGTTGCCAGTCGAATGTAGCCCGGTGATGACGATGTCTTCTGAACGTGAGGACGACCGGCCGGAACTGTGATCGTCAGAATGTAGCGATGGACGCTTCCAGACGGCTCTCCCAGCGGTGAAATTGAGGCTGACACGAAAGAAGGGTCTGTCTGGGACTCGGTAATTTTGAACGGTTCACTCATTTCTTTCTCATCCATAATCAGCAGCATCTTCGCTTCCCTGCCCTGTGACGCAGGAAAGGAGCCGAGTTGAAGCTGCAGCGAATCTCGATCAAACAAAGAACCTGCCATCTGCTGGAGTTGTAATACACCCTCTTTTCGTGCGGTCACCATGACCTTCAGAGACTCTTCCGTTTGAGCCAGTTTGATCTGCACTTCTTCCTGAAACAAACCTGCTGGAATGTCGCTGGCCACCTCAACGTTGAGTACGTAGCCGCTGACATAGCCTTCCGACTTCATTTCGACCGTCATGGGAGCCGGTGTCACTATGACCTTTCCCGACGGGCTTGTGATAGAAATAATCTCCAGTTTTTCATGAACCTTCGACCCAAGTGTGGCAGTCATTTTTCCCGGCTGCTCGCTGTAAACGTTTCCTACACCCCACACCTGCGGCAGCATTTCGAATGGCATTTCGATGGCGCCATGCACGGCGTATTTGAGCACAGGATTCTTGGGGTCGTTGGTATAAACATCGCCCCCGTGACGAAACTGTCTGTCTGGAACCTCGCCCGCTTTCCAACTCATGACAAGAGTTACCGACGCGCCTGGCTTCACGACTGCTGACTTCTCGGACTTCTCGGAGGAACCAGCAAATCCAAACTGAGTGCATTTGCAGGTCGTGTTACCGGCACCCAGCAGCAAGTCGGCTTCGCCTTCATTGACGAGCACGAACTCATGGGTTTTCTTTTCACGCACCTGCATGCGTCCAAACGGAAACGTCACACTTTTGGCCATCACACGCGGCCACGGACCTTTTTTCGACGGCACTGGCATGTCCTGAACGGCTGTCTTTGACGCAGCAGACACCAGATTGGGCTTTGCCTTGCCGGCCTGCAAATTGGAAACGACAGTCAGTCCACCTGAGGTTGGATCCGGCTTTTTGAACAGGTAAGCACCAATCGCAATAGCAACAATAACAAGAGCACCAGCACTCAAAATTCGTTTCATCACCATCTCCCGCCAATCGCGGTTTTCGAAAAATCAGTCCTGGCAATCGCGAGCACGACGCTCAGGGCAGAAGGATTTTAATTATGGATCTACACTGACGGCTACAGACTTTAGCAGACGGACGTCCGCCTCAGCCAGGTAACGATCCTGATGTCCCCACGCACGGTTAATCTGCTCCAGTCGCAGTGCCCGTTGAGCCGCCTTTGAAGCAACCTGCCCCCAGCGTTCTTCCGAGGCCATTCTGCAAAGGCGAACAAGTCGCACCCAGTCTTCGACAGAAGATGGGTACATGGACACAACCTGCTGTTGAGTCACGATAGATTCGTGCACTAGTTCTTCCTTATCGAGCATTTCACCGCCCAATGCCAGACATTCGGCCTTTAGTCGGTATGCGAAACTACTGCGCCGGTCTACAGAAATCAATAATTCACAGTCTAGGAGTGATTCTGCCAGTTGACTTGTCGCAGAAAGGCTCGTCTTTGAGACATCATTCCTGCTTGCGTCAGCTGAATCTTCGTGGCTGTCTTCAGAAATCTGCCGTTCTTTCAGTCTGTACGTCTGTAGCTCGGCAATTCGTTGGCGAGGTACGGGTGCCAATCCGTCAGATTCTGCTGCTTGACGACAGGCGAGCAACGCGGCTCGGGGATTCCGTTGCTGATGCATTAAATCGTCCGCCATGGTCAGGAACCTGTTTGTTTCAAAAACCGGTTTGACGCCGAAGAGAAAAGCTGCCGCAGCGAGAATCAACTTAAGGGCCGCGGAAGCCGTCAGGCTTAGTCGTTGTGTAAGGTTGATGGCGACGTTGTTGACAACCTTCGGAGACTCCGTAACGCCCAACGCAATGCACAGCAGTAGCAGAAGTGCGACAGCCGGCATGCTAAAACCTCCGGCGGCAAGTAAGTGGACCATCAAAGCCACCGCGGCGGCCAGACAGGTCGCTTTATCTGGAAAAAAGTCTGATTCCCGAGTTCGAAAGAATGTTATTGCAGCGCCCGACACGAGGCACAGAAGTCCGGGCGTCTGGTCGCTTAAAGAAGCACCCTCGAACCATTGACTTGCGAGATGGATTGCAAATCCTGACGCTAAACCAGAGACCACGACTGGCGAGGTAAGGGGTCGTTTCTTTGCAGGAGCAGCTATTTCGTCTACCACGGAAAAGGATGCCGCCAGCCGTCTGAGGACGATCGCGACTAACAGGAGCAGACCGCAGAGTCCGATCAGACCACTGGCCGACCACGCCTCCAGCACAAAGTTGTGTGGGTCACGGATTTCTTCGCTGGATTCATCGGCTTTGAAAGGCAGATACGCCTGCCTGAAATTGCCTGGTCCTGCTCCAGTCAAAGGATGAGCCTTCAGCATTTCCAAAGTGCCCTGCCAGTAAAGCAGGCGGAATTGAAGGGAACGTGGCGATTCCAAAATGACTTGTTTGTCCAGAGTCCCCGTGGCGATCGCTGCCAGAACGAGAGCGACACCGGCAGTCACAATGCAAGTTCCCCAAATGAAGATCCGCCTCGCGCTGGCTGCGCGGCTGTGAATCACCACAACAAGCAGCAGTCCCACTGCAGCACCCGCCCAGGCTGATCTGCTTTTTGTGAGCAGAAGGCAGTAGCCAATCATCAGCATCGGCAGGACAGCAAAAATGTTTTTCTTCCACGATCGCATGCCGCTCGACTTCCAGGCCCCTGCGAACTGACCGGCCATGAGCACGAACGCAACGGCCAGGACTCCGGCCAAAGTATTCGCCAGAGAAAATGTCGCAAACGGTTCGCTGCTGGACAACAGTCGATTTTCCCAAAGCATTCGATCTGTACCACCAGTCGGAATTCCGCGTGCCTGCAACTCTGATTGGATTTCTGATGCCCGAATCGCTCCCGTCCCGTTGTGCTGGGCAATTGCCTGATCAAGCTGACCCCGCAAACCTCGATACCATTCCGCCTGTTCCGCGTAGAAGATATGGTGTTGCCAGATTCCGTACACAGATAAGCCAACTGCGATGGCAAGAAACACTTGAAGAAATTGATTCGACAGCAGTCGATCCTGCCCAAGTGTCCGAAATAGTCTCCATGCGGAAAAGATAGCCAGCCATTCCAGCGTCAGATTCACCGCCGCTCGGCAATCACCGTTGACATGAAACACCCCTGCCGTCGAGACGATATGACCAGTGGCGATCAATAGAACAGCGAAGTCAATCGCCGTGAAAGGAGCTTGTCTGGACTTTGCATCGGCATCGTTTCCGGCAAGAAGCAATCGCACACTGTGAACGCTCCCAAGAACCAGCCACAGCACAGCCAGATGCAGGCCACCTCCGTTCACAGCGTCTTCGGTCGGCCAGAGAAATTCTGCGGTTAGCAGTGCCAACGCAAACATGAGGAAAGAAATTTGCATCCAGTCTGTTTCTGCGACAATCGCTATTGCTGTACGTTTTCAAATCGTGACGGGTGATTAACGCCAGTTTTTTTAAGGCTCAGAGATCTGCTTGGCGATCGTTGTCTGTGCCGCTCGAACCTCCGTCAATGTTTCCTGCATTCCAATGACTGAACGGCGTCCGACTGTTTCCAGAATGGCGATGATCGCCAACACGCAGAAGATCAAGGCTACGACCAGCGTTGCTCCCGCCCAATCCGGGACTTTGTAAAGCAGCAGTCCACCAAGTCCCGTCATCGCTGTTGTTAAATGAATGGTCAGCACTGCATGCGCCGGACGCATTCCCAGTTCGACCAGTCGATGCGAGAAATGACTTTTGTCACCATGAAACGGACTGCGCCGTTGACTGAGTCGTATAAGAATGACCGTGCAGAAATCGTATAGCGGGACCGCCATTACACACAACGGTGCAAGCATCACATGGCGACTGCCGGTGCTCTCATAAAATGTGCCGGTGACCGTGAGAGTTGCCAGCAGAAAGCCAATCAGATTGCTGCCGCAATCCCCCATGAAGATGCTGGCTGGCGGCCGATTCCAAAACAGGAAACCCATTAGCGCGCCGGACAAAAGTACCAGTGGCAAGGCGACAGACATGGTCGGAGTGCGAACCATCACAACCATGATTCCGGCGAAAATCAACGAGGCGATTAAACCAATCCCCGCAGAAAGGGCATCCATATTGTCCAGGAAATTCATCGCGTTGGTCAGCACGAGAATCCATAAGACCGTCGCTGCAAAACCGAACCATGGCTGATCCACAAACACCGTGGCTCGAACACCTGCCATCACGACACCCACAGCAACCGAAAGCTGAAGGACGAGCCGGAACTTCCAGGACAGGTTCCAGCGATCATCGGCAAGCCCGGTTAGAAACAGTACGATCGCACCGATCGCAATAGACGACATCTGGATCAACCGCCGAGAATCGTTGCCCAGCTCTGCGGCAATGTCCTGCAGCCCCTGAAACCGAGCGTGTTCACCCAGAAGACCGAAGATCGACAGCGCGAGAATGGGAATGAAGATGCCCACAAAAATGGCGATGCCGCCTCCGCGTGGAGTTGGCAGCACGTGAACTTTTCGATGACCGGGCAAGTCAATCAATCCGAGGGCCGGAGCCCATTTGCGAATCAGCGGTGTGACGGCGCACGCGAAAATCGCGGAGACGAGGAATCCGACAGATAAAAACTCCAGCATCGACGAGCCTTCAGGTCAGGGCGATTACGCAATAATTCCGCGTGTTGTACGTCGAAAGTCG
This sequence comes from uncultured Planctomycetota bacterium, assembly GCA_947085455.1. GTDB lineage: Bacteria > Planctomycetota > Planctomycetia > Planctomycetales > Planctomycetaceae > SXXK01. The sequence continues at coordinate 58,764 of CAMTWR010000012.1, forward strand.
CGGAAATCTACAGAAGAATATTGGAAACCTTGCCATGCGGGTCTGCCCAAGTTCGCCCGTGGATTGGCTGGTCGTCATTTTGAGGTGACATCCCCGGCGTTCAGAAGCGATCAGTTTCGTGTTTGAAAGTTCGTCCGATCCATCGGCTCTCGAGGCAATCAAAAAAACTCCGCCGGCAATCCTGCGATGTAGAAAATGCAATCCTGGCACCTCGAGGCAAGGCAACGGGTTGCATTTTTAAGCGTTATGCGGTTCCACTTTGTAGTTTTGGCAGTCGCTACTTAAACGCTGTGGTGCAGGTGATAATTTTTAAGTCGTTCTAGGTAAACCACTTAGACGAAATCCAGATTCGTTGCCAAGATTTGGCGCGACAGTTGCGAATCAGTTACATCAGTTCGACAACAATCAGGCCAACGCCTGTCTCATTCAAGAGGGAGCGAGTGCGATGCGAATTCAAATGACACCTAAGACTGTCCGACGTATTCTGTCCGCTGACGGCTATCTGGACCTCGGAATGCCAGAAAGAGCTGTGGCAGAACTTGATAAGATCGAAGATGCCGGCCCGTTGGAAGGCCCTGTTCAGTTACTTCACGGGATTGCTCTAAAGCAGACCAATAATCACCGTGACGCAATCACTCATCTGGAAAAGGCCGCTCGTATCATGCCATCGCCAATTCGGCGGTTCGCTTGGCGAGAACTGGTCGACGCATACAAAGCTGTCGGAAGCGAAGAACTCGCGGCGATGGCACAAAAATTGGGTGGGGATGATGATTTTCAGCTGAAAATCGCCCTGCCGTTCGCGCAAATGACTTTGAATATTCCTGCGTCTCCAAAGGCTGTTTGACGCTTCGGTCCTCGCTCGCTGTGACACAATAAAGCTCCTTCCTCTGGGCCCTGCCAATTTTTTTTTGGCAGAGCCTTTTGCATTTCGGCAGAAAACGACGTCCACCGTCACTGCGCAAAACGGCTTTGCCGGAACGTAAAACTGAACAAATGCTCCAGAATGGCATTCGTGGCAGTCGGCCGGAAAGGTCTATGCTCAACCTGGTTATTTGCCGTATTCTTCTATTCAGGCAAAACATTTGTGGGCCAATCCGATGGCGTCAGCAGATGTTTTCGTAAGTGACCACAACAGGACCGAGCATGGATGGCTCGGCCATGTGCTTGCTTCGCCTCAGGAATGGAGTCCTACGGCCATGTTGCATCGAAGACGTTTTATCGCCGCGATTCTTAGTGGTGTTCCGATCAGTTTTGCTGTCGGATGTCGCAACCGCCAACATGCCCATGTGCTGAAGGACGACGACAAAGATATGGTGGGCAGCCACACCGCCGGAGCGGAAACGTGGAAACCGCTGATTGACGAGTCCGTCGCCAGAATGCTGGGACGATCGTGCGCCACAATTCAGCAGGCTTCCCATTCCACGGTCGACGGTAATGGGATGGCCGTGCGCCGAGTCTGCTTTGTCGGCGTGGAAAACCGCAGCGGTGAAGTCCTCGGTGATTTCCAGGAACAGATCTATGAACAGATTGATTCACGGGTCTCGCAGGATCCGCATTTTTACATGATCAGTCGCACCTACGTGGAAGCAGCACTGGATGAGTGTCGCTGCGAACCTCAAAGCCTGATCCTGCCAGAGCAGCAGCGTAAGCTTCAGGCGATTCTGGAAAGGGCCGAGCAGCCGTTCGATTATCTTCTGTTTGCTCGAGTCACTTCCGGGACCACAAACAGCAATGGGGATTATCAGCGCGACTACACGTTGACCATGGAGCTGCTGGATATTCACACGGGACAGTCTCTGAAAGAGTTTGCTGAGATTCGGAAGGGTTATCACAAGAGCCTCTTCGGAAAAATCAAGCACTACTAACCATCACTCCACTGGCAGTTTTCTGGCGGTCTGGTGGCGCGGACCGTGAAGCGAATTTTTCCGGCAGGTTTCCTGACAGAATCTCCCGATCATGGATCATGTAAGCGGCGGGATACGAAAGATTTCTTCTCAGCGTCGGCGGACTGCCGCCGCTGCCATCCTCATCGCACAGATATTTTGCACTGGTTGTCAGACGTGGACAAAATCCCACGAGGCCGCCATTTCCAGTTTTGGTTCCGGTGATCTTCAAGTCACTCAGACCGCACTTGAGAACTCGCAGAAGGCATTTCGTTCTGAGAAAAAGTTGCTGGAACTCGATCAGGGAGTCCTCGATCTGGCGGCCGGCGACGTTGATCAGGCGGAACTTCGCTTTCGCACGCTCCGCGACGAACTTGAGCACCTCGAACAGGCGGACGCAGCCGAACAGACTGCGTCGATGCTGACGGACAGTCGAGCGACCGCTTATTCCGGGCGCGACTTTGAGCGTCGCATGGTGCTAAATATGGCCTTTATCACCAGTCTGCTGGGCAAAGGACAGGATGCCTTTGCTTATTCCCTGCAAGCTTCCGAAGCGTCGACTCACAGACGCGATGCGATTATCGCTGCGGCAGAAAAAGCGAACTCAGGCGTTGTTGCCGAGAACGCTGAAGATCCGGCCGGACGTGCCACGCTCACTCCGGTGAGCTTTACCCCGGCCCCGTCTATCGAACCGCATTCTTCTCTCCTGGACCAGCCGTTAGCTCTGAGCACGTACCTTTCCGCGGCAGTGCAGTCGGAGAGCATTTCTCATCACCGTGAAACCGAGAAAGCTCTGTCTGAACTGGGCTTTTGGAACTCGTCTTTCACTCAACAAAGTCTTGCGGCTGAGTCCGCTGCGGGTTTTGGTACTCAGTGTGAGGCCGGGAACGGGACGCTGCATATCATTGCTCTTGTCGGGAAGGCGCCACAGTGGGTTTCGGAATCAGCAGAAGCAACGTCAGCTGCGTTATTGATTGCCGATCGAATTGTCAGCATGGCGGGAAAACACACACTCCCACCGACGATTGCTGCCGTAAAGATTGCTCGACCACAACCTCAGCCGAACCTTCTGCCCATTGGCGCATTGAAATGCTCGGTAAAGCACGAGAACGCAGCTCCGGACGAAAAACTTCCGAATCTGTCATTCGCCACTGTTGTCAATCTGAACGAAGTTGCAGAGGCCTCTTATCGTGAACATCGCGATGAAGAGATCGCTCACGCTGTCGTGCGTCGAGTCATGAAAAAGGGGGCCGTTTATGTTCTGAAGGAGGCGCAGAACGTACATGGCAATTCACTGGTTGACCTCGGCATCAACGTTGCTGGTGTTGCATGGGAGGCCATGGAGAAAGCCGACACACGATCGTGGCGAATGTTACCGGCGCGGATTGATGTTGCCCGCATCGAGCTCCCAGCGGGAGACTGGACAACCACCATGCAACTCGACAATTACCAGTCGCCTCATTCAACTCAGTTGCTGCCCGTGCATATTCAGGACGGTCGCAATACCTATGTCGTGTGTGTCATTCCTGAGCACAGCATGGTGGGAAACGTACTCGTGGGCGGTGCAGACAGGGCGACAATTCCGGTGAAGTGAGGAATCACTTCAGACGTTCGAGTTGTCCATGGGTCTGCACGAAAATTCCGTTGGCTCATTTCCCGCGTTCCAAAGCCTTTCGATGGATCGCCTTCTGAGCTGCACTGAGTCGTTCGGGCCAGGTGAACCGCGGTGCACGGGCTGGATCATAACCCTGCAGATGGCCGTGCAATCGCAGATGTGGCTTTTCATATCGCAGCGATGTCTCGCCAAACACTTCGCGACAGAAGTCAGCAAGTTCAGGGTCGTATTGAATGAGCTCTTCGCGACTGTTCACATGATTGTGGTCGTGATCGTTCTCTCGATTGTTATCAAACCACGACTGGACACCTTCTGCAAAATATTCATGGTGATTCACGGATGCGTACTTGCCCTTCCAAAGCCCACCCGCCATCGCCTTCTGATAGGCCGCCTTCAGCCTCGCGTCAAACGTCGAATCAACGCTGACCATCCCGCGCAGATGAATGTTATGAGCAAACTCATGGATGAGGATGCATTCCGCAGAATAGGGGTCTCCTTTATAGCCCAGCAAATTCTCTTCGCCGCAGGAGCAATACGGATCTGTTTCTGATCCGCCCATTCCACGAGCCCGCGCGTCCCAGAAATCTCGGGCGTTGATCTCGGCCAGTTCGGACACGGCTTTTGACTCACCCATCCAGGCCCAATCCGGCAGATCCGTTGTGAACTCATTCCAGGCAATGATGCTCATACGCGAGCCGCTCCGCACCATTGCTTCACGAACATCCGGACGTTCTGCCAGCATGAGATCAACAAGCCACGCTGCCTCATGCAGAGCGTAGTCATCAACAACGGATGATGCCACAATCGGATAGCCGTGGGCACTGATGTATTTGGTGTAAAACGCCGGTACTTTGAGCTCCGCCGGCGGTGCCGAAATTTCTGCTGGACGATCGTCAGTCGCGGCTGCTTCTGAGTGAAGAAGTACCATCGCTGTGATCAAAACCGAGTACAAAAATCGTAACATCGCAATCCACCTGCATAACGACGGAGACAAAAAAAGCTCGCCGAGGAATTACCCGCGCGAGCTTATTTAATTCGTTTTGTGCGGTCGATTGTCAGCCGCCAGTGATTGAACCGCTTACCATAAATTTGAGAACTTCCTGGCGTCCTCTGACCTTCACAATCATTTCCTCATTGAACTTGCCAGGCTTGTCAGGAGCTGTGAACTGCATCTCAACGATCTGAACCTTGTTCTCTTCGTCGTTCATTTTGACTTCAAAGCAGTCATTCATCTTCTGGCAGTCGACATCTTCGATCAGAAAGGGCTTGTTGCCCTGCACTGTCAATCGAACGGTCGTCGTCTGGCCAGGCTTCAAAGATCGAATGGCAATGTTGGGATTGCTGATCGTGATATCAGGAACAATGTTCGCTTCAACAATCAGAGGTACATAGGGATTTGAAGCATCATCGGTCACAAGTGTGACGATGTCGCGAACTCGGCCCGGCTTCGTTTCAGGAGCCAGTGTCATCTCAAGGTCATAGGCTACCGTGCCCCCGCTTCGGGTTGTCTCACGAAGTACCGCTGTCAATTCCGGACTTGTGATCTTCACATCTTTAATCTTCCAGTCCTGACGTCCTGCATAAGCAATGCGGACGGTCGTGGTTTTGCCGGCCAGGAAATCAAGTTTACCGAAGTCCACTTTGCCTGGTTCAAAAACGACATCGGTGCGGATGTAGGCAGAAATAGGTATTCGAACTTCGGCAAACTGTGGCGCGTCAAAGTAAATTGAAAGTGATGTGTCGCGTTGTTGTTTGAAGGAGCGGGTGTTTATTCGGACTTCCATAGAAGTCTTTTCACCCGGCTGAATCAGACGAGTTCCTGGTTCACCAGCTTCAGCACACCGACAGCCCGTAGAGATACTGGAAATGTGAATCGGGTACTGGGTAGTATTTTGTATCGTGACCACTTTCACTGCTTCGGATCCGGTGGCAATAACACCAAAGTCGAGTCTCTTGGCATCGACCATCGCGTCAGCCCAGCTTACCTGAGCGATTGCAGTCGGCGCAACAACACACAAGACGATCGCCCCAAGCACCAGATTTTTTATGGTCCCCAACATGTTTTGCGCCCGTTCAAGAATAGTTCCAGATCGAAGTGCCCGGGATTTGCATCCCATCCTTCTCAATATGCTTCGAAATCCCCATTTCGAATGCACAGCGGCTACCAGCAGTGGCATCAGTCACCATCGTCCAAGAGCTGGGTTTGTCATACCCCAGGGTTCCGAACGGCTTTTGGCGAACGCAATATGCGAGGAAAATCCAACTGGAGTCCTCTTTTTTTTTGCGAACTGGAGCCTGCCGCCTCATCGGCAAAGCCAGCTGAAGAACATTAGGAGTCAAGAGTGCTTGTGTCAATCCGCATATTTCTTCATCCAAGGTATCGGTCCGGCAATTTTTGCCGGTGTCTGGCCAATGTCTTTGCAAACGGCGCGTCACGTGCTGATTTCGCCGCCGACTCCGAGGTTTTGCCACCACCTTACGTTGTAAAAACGGATCATGGGATATCTGGGATGACTGCGTGTTATGGCGAGTTGTTCGCCGACTTCAAACGTTCCGTCGCCATGCGTCAGGGCATCGAAACAATCGAGCAGCTTAAGCCGCCAGCCGCTGGCACGTACGAATGAGTTGCGTAATCCATGACCATGCGGTCGGCGTTGAATCGCCATCCAAGTGTCCGAATAGCTCGCTTCATTCGAGCAATCCATTCCTGCGGCAGATCGTCTCGGTCTCGACTGTAAAACAGAGGGATCACTTCTTTGGTGAGGACTCGATACAAGTCTTCACTGTCGCGAGCATCCTGAACGTCCTGATTCCAGTGAGTACGTCCCGTGCCGATCGCGAAACCGTTTTGCCCATCGTAGGCTTCTGCCCACCATCCATCCAGGATGGAGCAGTTCAGACCACCGTTTAGAACGACTTTCTGGCCGCTGGTGCCCGAGGCTTCCAGAGGTCGTCGGGGATTGTTGAGCCACACGTCGACTCCCTGAACAAGGACTCGGCCCATCTCGATCGTGTAATTCTCCAGAATCAGCACACGGCCTCGAAACGGCGCTTTGCGGGTCAACTGGAAGATATGCTGAAGAATCTGTTTGCCGCGCTCGTCCGCCGGATGTGCCTTACCCGCAAAGATAAACTGCAACGGTCGCTCGGAGTCCGTAATGAGCTTGCCCAGAAAATCGAGGTCTTTCAGGATGAGATCGGCTCGCTTGTAGGGCGCGAAACGTCTTGCAAATCCGATGGTCAGGGCCTGCGGATCAAACAGTTGCTCCATATCGGCAATGATGCTTTCACTTTCGCCGCGCCGAGTTGCCTGCTCCACTGCGTGATGCCGAGCGTAGTTGATGAGCCGGTTCTTAAGTGTGGAATGCACCTCCCACAATTCGCCCGGTGAAATGCTCTCGAAACTTGTCCACACATCTGGTTCCCCAGTGCGCTGATACCAGTTCTCCGGAAGCACGCGGTTATAAAGAACTCGCATCTGCCCCGCGAGCCACGAAGGAACATGCACGCCATTCGTGATATGTCCAATGGGTATCTCTTCAACACTTCTCCACGGCCACAACCCGGCCCACATGTCGCGGCTGACCACGCCGTGAAGACTTGAGACACCGTTGGCAATCCGACATAGCTTCAGCGCGAGTACCGTCATGCAGAACGATTCCCCGCCGTTTTGCGGATCAACTCGTCCCAATCCCATGATTCCATCAATGTTCAGACCGATGGCATCCCCCAACGGCCCGAGATGTTCTTCGATCAGGCCCTGGTCAAACCGATCATGGCCGGCCGGCACGGGAGTATGTGTCGTGAATGCACAGCGACTGGCGGTTTCGCGAAGAGCTCTGTCAAACGGCAGTCCATCCTCCTGCATGCGTTCTCGAATGACTTCCAGCGGAGCAAATGCCGAGTGGCCTTCATTCATGTGAATAACGTTCGGCAGTATCCCCAGCGCTTTCAGTGCCTTCATTCCACCGACGCCGAGTAACAACTCCTGACGAATGCGAGTTCTTTGGTCACCGCCATACAGTCTTCCCGTCAAACGGCGATCATCCTCATGGTTGGCGGCAATGTCTGTGTCCAGCAGATACAGATTGATGCGGCCGACCGCGAGATGCAGCACTCTGGCGTGAATCGGTCCTCTGCGAGTTTCCACCGAAATAATCACAGGACCATTGTCGTTTGACGCCTCACGTAACGGCAGGGAGATGGCTTCAAGACGCGGATAAGACTCCTGCTGCCAACCTCCGGCATCCAGCGCCTGCGTGAAATATCCCTCATGATAAAACAGGCCAACGCCAACAAGCGGCAGGCCAAGATCGGACGCACTTTTCAGATGGTCGCCCGCAAGTACGCCAAGCCCTCCGGAATAGATGGGCAATGATTCGTGCAGTCCAAACTCGGCGGAAAAATAAGCAACTGGCCCCTGACCAAGAATTCCCGCGTGCGTCGAACCCCACGTCGTCTTCGCTTCCAGATACTCAATGAAGCGACGATACGACCAGTGAATTCTTGTGTGCAGCACAGCTTCCCGAGCACGCTCTTCCAGACGAACAGGAGGGTACTCGTTCAGAAGTAACACCGGATTGTGGTTGACCTTCTCCCAAAGTTCCGGATCAATCAGTCGAAAAACGTCGGTCACTTCCGGATCCCAGCTCCACCAAAGATTGTTCGCGAGGCGATCAAGCTTTTCATGAATGCTGAGTTGAACCATTTTGTCCGTCATGACAAATCCTTTGATCGGCTGCGATGTCATCGTGAGATCCCAACAAAAAAGCCTGCCCTTTCAAAGGGGCAGGCTTTTTGAATTTTACTTTTACCGCAAAGCTTATGACAGCTTTACATGCTTTCGCTTCAGTCGGCGACCCTTTGAGCTGGCGGGACGCTTACCATGGTTAGCTTTGTTCAATTTTCGGTTTGTCTTTGCCATTGTTCCAAATCCTGAGCACTACGAGTGGCTGAGTTATTTTGTATCGGATCCTGATCGACCAGTTCGAATCACACTCTTCAATGATTCCAGAACTCTGCGGCAGACCAAATCGAAGCGGCAAAGGATAACGTCCTTTTCGCTCCCGGAAAACCCTGTTCAAAGTGTTCCAGAGGTTTTTAAGCCAAATACACATGAACAAAAAGCCAGTGATGCATCGGTCGCCTGAACGTTATCAAGCGTTTCACAAAATTACGCCTTCCATTCGTCCTGTGCTGTCATCAAATTGATCCACTGCAACGCCCATCCGGTCCAGCATCGACGGCGCCTCGTGCGGGCGGCATGAAAATCGTACGTCGCCGATTCAAGGCATCTCCCGATGACTGCCAGGCGTGTCCTCTGCTGGCGATGTGCGTCGCAGGAAAAGCCAAACAACGCACACTCAGTCGCGAACCACACGAAGACCTTCGGGAAGCTCATGCCAGGAAGATGGCGACGGATGCTGCTCAGGAGATCTATGCGGGCGTCGTCATCCAGGTGAGCTCTCCTTCACCCTTAACAACCAGACCTCCATGTCCATCGCCGCCCGCATTGCGCGCGGGGGACCGGGGGATTTCAGTCACAAATCCAGAATCTCCAGTTACTTCAACACGCCGGTGAGCCACAGGGTATCGATACGCCGCTGCTCGGCAGCGAATCGCAGAGCCTTGCAAGACACTCCACTCTTTTGAAGCTGGGGTCTTGCGAACTCGAAGGCGGATCGCCGGCAAAGGGCGGTGGTCGATGCCTGCTTCTCGCAGTCGCAAGGATTCGGTCACGGAGTGACCGAACTACGTAGGACAGTCATGCTATGACTCGATCCTGGCCGATTACATCAACCCACGACGAGACAGCTCTGACACCACCTGCTGCACGATGGCAGAAACGTCGGCTGGATTCGGTGCGGAACTGTCGCCGATTGGGCAGCCACCGACAGGTTGATCGGTGAATCCGTGATTGGACAGCATGCACTGCAGTTCGCGACTGAGCGTTGTGATGTCGGTTTTCTGCTTGTCGGACAATGGCTGACGACCGGTGCCCATGTTGAATCCACGCAGGCCCACAGCCGCGCGGAAGCCTTCTGGGAACTCGGCCGAATAAATCATCGTGTCGAACAGTTTGATCAGGTCGTACTGAACCGCACGCGCTGCGTCGATCTGATAGGTTGTGGTCAGATCGTACAACTTGCGAGTCAGTTCCGGGACGACTCCGGAGCTGGCATTCGTTCCGCCGTCGGCACCGGCCAGCAGCATCGGCATCAGAGCCGCATCCCAGCCGGTAAGGAACGCGAAGTCCGGACGATTTGGCTTCACCGCCTGAATCATGCGAATCATGTTTGGAATGTCGCCCGATGAATCCTTGATCGCCACGATCTTTTCGAACTCTTCCGACAGGCGTTGAATCGTCGGCACGTCGATCGGGCTGGCAAACATCGGAATGTTGTACAGAGTCACGTCGATCGGCGTGTTACGGCCGATCTCGGCGAAGTATGCATACACTGAAGCCGGGCTCAGTTTGTAATAAAACGGGGCGACAATCGCGACAGCGCGAATGCCCAGCGAATGATAGTACTCGCAGGCCGCGATCGTTTCTTTTACGTTCGCTTCGGCCGCACCGGCCAAAATGGGGACTCGGCCACGCACCTGATCGGCCAGAATCGCGACGATGCGCCGACGCTCTTCCGGTGTGAAGCGAGTGAATTCACCGGTGGAGCCGTTCGGGTATAGCCCGTGAACGCCACGCTCGATAAGCCACTCCGCATAGCGCCGCAATTCGTGCTCATTGATGCCTCCATCCGCTGTGTAAGGAATGAGGTTAGGAGTGAATATGCCTTTAAGAGGGGCCTTGGCCATGATCAGGAACTTTCAGATCAGTTTCGCGAAAAATAGATTCAAGTTTTGCGGTTAAGGCAAACCGGCCTGCCATCACTGCGGTCAAATCGACTTGCGGATGAACCTGAAACGAGTCCAGCCGGAAGATATCACAAGCTACAAAGTGGAAATCGGTTTTTACAACCCAAAGCAACAGTCGATTGGCCACACGATGGTCACGATACCCCGGGATTTGGGTCAAGGGTGAAATCTGCTTGTTCTACGGACACTCAGGGTTAGGAAAGTTGAATGCCCGGGTTTTGCAGAGACATTTCCTCTTCCCGAAGCGGATCTGAAATGAATCGCCCCCCTCAGAACAGTTGCCATTCCGCTCCGGAATCCGTGAAATACTTCCGAAATCGGCTCCTGATAAATACCTTGTTCCACTCCCGCGCTCACTCGTCACCGAAAGCACTTCGTCATGCCAATTTACTCGCCCTGGAAATTTTTGTACGCCCCGTTGAACATGTTCTCAGTTCTCCTGGGGATTAACCCAGAAGCGATGGCCGACGACAAGTTGCCATCAGTGACATGGAAGATGCATTCCATCAACGATCAGTCTCCCTATGAAGCTTGCGGCGCCGCCGACTTTAACGGGGATGGCAAAATCGACATCTTCTCGGGAGATTCCTGGTACGAAGCGCCAGCGTGGACAAAGCATCAAGTACGTAATGTTCCTGCCAGTGTTCCCAATCCTCACTACTACGAAGATTTTTCCGACTCGCCGCTCGATGTGAACGGCGACGGTCGTCCTGACATTGTCACATGCAACTATTTCGGAAAACGAGTCGGCTGGGTGGAGAACCCAGGCAGCGATTCGACGAAGCCATGGACGGAACATGAAATCGACACGCCGGGCAATATGGAAACCGGCGAACTGATCGATCTGAATGGTGACGGAAAGCTCGACTTTCTTCCCAACACCGGCAATGTTGTCGTGTGGTACGAACTGACTCAGCAGAAGCCCGACGTCGTGTGGAAGAAACACGATTTGGGAAATGAAGGAGCTGGGCACGGAGTGGGAGCGGGCGACATAAACAGCGACGGACGCATCGATATCATCACACCAAAAGGCTGGCGTGAGCAGCCGGAAGACTCATCGGCCGAATGGAAATTTCATGCGGAATTTGATCTGGGTGCGGCCAGCATTTTCATTCACGGACGCGACGTTGATGGGGACAAACTGACCGATGTGGTCTGGGGAATGGGACATGGATTTGGCCTTTACTGGCTGAAGCAGTCCACCTCTGTCGATGGTAAACGTGAGTGGACAAAACTCACAATCGACGACTCTTTTTCGCAGGTTCACACGCTGGTCTACGCAGACCTTGATGGCGATGGCGAACAGGAACTCGTCACGGGGAAACGTGTGTATGCTCACGAAGTCGAACCCGGCGACACAGATGGTTCAGTCGTCTTCTACTATCGTTTTGAAAAGGCAACTGCGACGTGGAAGAGGCATACGATATTTCACGGTGACCCGGCTCTGAACGCTCCCAAAGATGCCAAAGACCGCTGGGCTTTGAAAGACTTTCCTCGAGGTACCGCCGGCACAGGCCTTCAGATTGCAGCCGTTGACATCGACAAAGACGGGGATGTAGACCTCGTCTGCCCCGGCAAATCGGGGCTGTATTTGTTTGAAAATACGGGGCTCTGAAAACGGACTTCTGACAGACCGGCCTATCAGTCTCTGCGAGACTGATTTGGCCTGGCAGGTGTTACGATTTCCATGGGGAACGTTCCAGAAACCACCAGCGAGGCTTCCAGACGCCATGCGTCAGGCCGAATTGTTTTCTGGCCACGTCCGCAATCGTCGCTGCAATAAATTCGGGATCGTCGCTGATGATGAAGCGGTCGACGTCCAGTGAGCTGATTGTTCCCTCAGCGGCCATGGTGTCTCGCAGATAATTCAGGAGCGGCCTCCAGAATTCCGCACCTGCCAGTACGATTGGAAAGCCCTTCATCTTTCCGGTCTGAACCAGAGTTGCGATTTCGAACAGCTCGTCCAGTGTGCCGAATCCACCGGGCATTGCCACGAACGCATACGAATATTTTGCCAGCATGAGCTTGCGGATAAAGAAGTAACGGAAGTCGACGAAGGTATCGAGATACGGATTCGGACGTTGCTCAAACGGCAGGATGATGTTGCAGCCAACACTGCGACCTTCAACGTCTTTCGCGCCGCGATTGGCGGCTTCCATAATGCCGGGCCCGCCACCGGTCATTACAGTGAAGCCGGCCAGAGCCAGGTGTTCTCCTACACTTCGGGCCAGTTTGTAGTACGGATGCGATTCGCTGAATCTCGCTGATCCGAACACGGTCACACAGGGGCCTGCGAAATGCAGCTTTCGAAAGCCCACGATCATCTCTCGGAAGGCTTTCAATCCCATCAGGAATTCACGGATGCGAGATTGCGGGCCGGCAAGAAATCGCGTCTCAGCGACGCGACCAACGACTGCTTTCGTACCTGAAGATTTCCCGGAGGCCAGTGGTGAATTCGTCTTCGCGTCCATAAAGACTGCTCATTCGATGTTTAAGAACTTCAGTTTCCGTGAAGCATGCAGTCTATGTGACTACTTCATACCCTTGGAGGGCGGGAAGCATATCGGTGCGGAAGACTTCAGGTCGATGGCAATCATCGGGCTGCCGCCGACGGATGTGGTGAGGCCGCAGACGCATCTCGTTGCAATTTTTACTGAGAATTTCAGGCTTTTGATAACGGTCGGAGACGCGAAAATTGAGAGGATTCGCGTATCAGCAGCCGCACAACAATGCATCGGGTGACTCACGCACGAGCTACGGCACGCGAGATCGTATAATTTAGCCAGACAACTTAGGGCTCGAAGTTACTCGGAAGCAGGGCCGTGAGTCTTTTGGGGTTCTCGAAAACGTGGTAAAAAGCTATTGTTTTGTTTTTCCAGGCGGTGCCGAACACCCCCTGCTAATGGCATCCAGGTGACTCAGCATGCGCAATTCCACATTTGTTGTCCTCAGTTTTCTCGGCCTCATCTTTCTGGCCGCATCGCTCATCTGGATGCCCGTGCCGCAGCAGCCCCAAAACACAGCACCGACAGGCACACCGACAGTTCCTCCCCCTGTTTCTCCCGCGGAACAAATTCCGGCCACTCAGGCAATCAATGTACCGAGCAGCTCGGAAGGAACTCCAGCCGCGCCAGAAAAAGCAGCAGCGACTGCGGCAAAGATTTCACCTCTGATGTTCCCTTCCTGGCCAAAACCAAAGCTGGCGATCGTCATCACGGGTGAGCAGCATGGATACTTTGAACCGTGTGGTTGCACAGGCAACCAATCGGGTGGAATGTCGCGTCGGAGTGGCCTGTTTGAAAAAATTAAGGTGCTGGACTGGACCGTGCGCGGAATCGACGCCGGAGGCATCTCGCGTCGAACAGGTGTGCAGGCTCAGATGAAATTCGAAACCACTCTCGAAGCTCTGCGAGAACTTCAATACGTCGCGCTGGCAATGAGCCCGGCAGACCTGAAACTGGAACCCGGTTATCTGCTGTCGCAGCACTTCACTGATGGAGATACGCCGCTCACCTTTCTGGGTGCTAATCTGATCTTCTTTGGTTCAAAAGAACTGGGAACACCGCTCCCGTTGAATATTGTCGAGATCGATGGCTACAAAGTGGGAATCACCAGCGTGATGAGCGACACCATTCGACGCGAAGTTATTCCTGATCGGCCGGCGGATGAATCCGCAACGGCTGACATGCAGTGGACTGACCCAACGGAAGCTCTGAAGGATGTGATGACGCAGTTTGATAGTGCGGGTGTTAATTTTCGCATTCTGCTTTCGCAGTCCACCGATGACGAGATTCGGAAACAGGCAGCCGATTTCCCGGGCCTTGATATTATCGTTGCCGCAGACGGCCGGGATGGTGATCGAGCTCCGGAAATGATTGGCAACGTGCGTCTTCTGCGAGTGGGTGAAAAGGGCAAAACGGCCGGACTGATTGGACTCTACCCGGACGACAAAACGGAACCGGTGCGGTATGAATTGGTCACGCTGTCGGAGGACTATTTTGAAAACACCGATAACATGACGGAGCTGATGAAGACTTATCAGGAGCGGCTGAAGGATAGTCAGGTTGTGACCGCGGAAGGACCAGTCGGGCATCCCACGGGAGCCACATTTGTGGGGGCTGCGAAGTGCGGCGAGTGTCATTCGTCAGCTTTCAAAATCTGGCAGGGTACGGCTCATGCGCATGCTTTTGAGAGTCTGGATCCTTCTCATAAACGCCCGGGTTTTGAACGGCTGAATGGTGTGTCGCGAACCTTTGATCCTGAATGCCTCTCATGTCACGTCACGGGTTGGGAGCCCGAGCAGTATGTTCGTTTTCGCTCCGGCTTCATCAACGAAGAGTTCGCTGCCGATGATTCCGAAAAACTGCTTCAGTCGCTGCTTGCCGGAAATCAGTGTGAAAATTGTCACGGCCCAGGCAGCCGCCATGTGGAACTGATCGAGGCCGATAATAAGGAAGCAGCGGTGAAGGAAGTTCGCGTAACGCTGGAGCAGGCCGAAAGCCAGACTTGCGGAAAGTGCCACGATGCTGACAACAGCCCGGACTTCGATTTCGACAAGTACTGGGAAGAAGTGAAACACTCCGGCAAAGATTGATCACAGAGTGTTTGACGATTTGTGTGTCATGCCGTCATCCTGAATCGCTTTTCCATGGCAACGATGTTCGCTATCGTGGACAGCATAGCGTTACGACGGACTGCTTCGCGAGCGGTTGACTGCGAAGCGTCCGCAACACACCTGGCCGACTGAGGCACGGCAACGCGACATGTTCCACAGAGTTCCCAAATGAATTCATGAAGATTCCTATGACCCCCGAGCACATTCTGGAACTTGAACAACTGTGCGATGCTCCCTTGCCTGCTGAATACCTTGGGCTCTTAGATTCCTACCCTGCCCCGTTGCAAACAGCCTGCCGCGCGGACGACGGCAGTGATGCGGAAGGGTTGGTGCCTCAAGTAGAACTTCTGGCTGCGTCAGAGGAAATTCTCAAAATCAATCAGGAAGTTCGACAAGGTACAATTCTCGATCCTGAAGGTCAGGAATTCCGCTGGCCCGATCAGCTGTTGGTCATTGGCGAAACCGGGGATGGCGACTATTACTGCATTGATACGGATGGTGAGCATGAAGGCGTGCTTCAGTTCCGACACTATTCGGTAGAATTCGAAGTCATTGCCGATTCACTGAATGATTTCGTTGAGATGCTGATGGACGCATTTGTTGCGCGCACGTCTGTTGATGATGAAGAAGATGATGAAGATGACGTGTTCGACCTGCCTGATCCTGATGCAGAAGATGAAGAGAACGAGTAACCGCCATGCAATCTCCGAAGAACATTAAAGTCCATAAAGAGCAGCGACTGCTGGAGCTGATCTGGTCTGACTCCGATATTTCACGTCTGCCGTTCAGAACTGTGCGACAGAACTGTCGGTGCGCAGTATGTGTCGATGAATTCTCCGGCAAGCAGCTGCTGGATCCCGAATCGGTACCAGTAGATCTGGCAGTTCTCGAGATCTCACTCTGCGGAAACTATGCGTTGCGAGTTCGTTGGTCAGATACGCATGATTCCGGCCTGTTCACATGGAATCATCTGCGATCGATCGCAGATGCTGCAGCCGCGAGCTGAAACTTTGGTCGATGTCTGATGGGGCCGCTGCCCTCAGCAGGTCGCCACGGCAGACGCTGTCTTCATCAGGGTGCCGCAATGATTGAAGTCGAAGCGAAGTTCCTTGTGCCGGACGAAGAGACACTCATGGGTTCTCTGCGGCCACACTTTGATGACGCCACGATGACCGCATATGTTCAGGCGGATGAGTACTTCAACCATCCGTGCCGCGACTTCAATATCACCGATGAAGCGCTGCGAATTCGAAAGTGCAATGATCGCCTGGAAGTGACTTACAAAGGTCCGCGGCTCGACCAAGTCACCAAGACTCGTGAAGAACTGGAAGTGGAGATTCAGAATCTCTGCCGGCCTGAGACGGAGATCACTCTGCATTCCATTCTGCGGGCACTCGGTTTCCGGTCGGTTGGCATCGTCCGTAAGCAACGGCGTTCGTATGTGACATCGATTGAGGGCAGTTTGCTGACACTGTCGATCGACCGCGTGGAAGGACTGCCGTTGTACGCAGAGCTGGAAATTACCTGTGACCCATTGGAACGCGACGCGGCGACGGCCACAATTCTGAGACTGGCCGAACGGCTGGCGCTGGGGCAGTCTGAGCGGCGCTCGTACCTGGAGTTGCTTGGTTTTCGCTGACAGCAGAGCCATGTTTTCGGAGCTGATGGCCGGATTCACAACGATCGCCGCCGAAAATCGCTCATGTCGGGCAACGACCCCAGGCTCTAAATTCGCCGATCGGTCGTGCACTGCGGCACAAGAAGGCAGGCGATTTTGGGTGAATCGGGGCGGCGTTGCATCTCGGTTCTCACTCCTTTACCGTGCAGCTTCAGCAACCACTTCTCGTTTCCGCTTTAGTACAGGATTTTCCGCGATGCGAATTTCTTCGCTGTTCGACGCGATCTTCGCCGTAACCTTTCTGTGCGGATCAGTTCTGAGCGCAGAAGCATTCAGTCAGGACTGGCCGCGATTTCGAGGTGAGAACGGCAGTGGCCTCAGTTCGCAGCCCGGCATTCCGGTGACATGGTCAGACAGTGATTATGCATGGAAAGTCGAACTGCCCAACATCGGCCATTCGGCCCCAGTCATCTGGAGCAAGTCGCTCTTTGTCACCTCCGCTGCGGAAGGAGGAGGCGAGAGGTTTCTGCACTGCCTTGACGCAGATTCAGGAATTCAGAAGTGGCAGGCCAGTGTGAAAATGGCCGAGAGCAAGAAGCATCTCAAGAACAGCTGGGCCTCGAGCACACCGGCGACCGACGGTTCTCGGGTGTACGCTATGTTTGCCGATGCGTCCAGGCTTCTGATTGCTGCCTGGGATTTTGAAGGGCAACAGGTCTGGTCGAAAGATTTGGGCAGTTATGAAAGCGAGCACAATCTGGGAGCGTCTCCCATCGTGCAGGACGGACTTCTTATCATCCCCAATGATCAGGTTGGCCCGAGTTCACTGATGGCATTGAAGCCCGAAACCGGCGAAGTCATCTGGCAAGCGGAACGCAGGGCTGGAAAAACATCGTACTCCACGCCAGTCATTGCTCCCGGCAAAGACTCCGACCTGCAGATTATTTGCATCAGTGAATCTAACGGGATTACGGGCACTGACCTGCGAACCGGAAGACTGAACTGGCAGACAGACAAGCTTCCGATGCGCACGGTTGCATCTCCCATCGTGGCTGATGGAATGGTCTTTGCGACTTGTGGCGAAGGCGGAAACGGAAAGAACTTTATGGCCGCCAAAACGGACATCGCAGCAGATTCGACCTCGCGCATTGTTTATGAACGAAAGACAATGCTGCCCTATGTGCCATGTCTGATTGCCAAAGACGGCCTTCTGTTTCTGTGGGGCGACAAGGGCATCATGATGTGTCTGGATCTGTTGACAGGGGCAGAGGTGTGGTCGGAGAGAATTGACGGTCAGTTCAGTGGCTCCCCGATCTGCATCGAAGATCGCATGTATTGCGTGACAGAAGATGGAATTGTTGTCGTTCTAAAGGCCGGGCGGGAGTTCAAAGAACTGGGACGAACGCCTCTGGGAGATGATTGTCATTCCACTCCTGCTGTCGCAAACGGGCATTTGTATCTGCGAACCTTTCGACACATCTTCGCGCTGAAGGCGAAGCCATAGCTTCATGAAAATGCCAGACAGAATCGTTCAGCAGGAAAACTCCGGAATACTGCTGACAATTCAGTCGTCGGAGGGCTATCATCGACGCTAGTGTCTTTTTTTGGAGGGCTGCTTCCTGCGGCAGTCATGAACAACGAACAGGATTCGAGGCTGTTCTGATGAATGGTGCATGGCCTGGAGGCCCTTGTCCTCAATGTGGCGATGATATGCCGGCAAGGCTGGTGCATTGCCGAACCTGCCGCGCTTTGCTGAACAACGAACTGTCGGAAGACAGCGTTGAGATTCCGATGTTTAGCCCTCTGCCGGAGATTGCTGTGATCGCTGCGGTTTCACCCAAAGGCCACTATGTGCTGTGCCCCGGCTGCAAAGAAGAACTGCGAATTCACACAAAGTATCGCGGGCTTAAAGTGCAGTGCAAGCACTGCAGCCAGCCCTTCACATACAACGCTGCCGTGGAAGTCAAAGCGTTTTACACGCCCTGTCCCCACTGTGGCAGTGAACTTCGAGCGGGCTCAAAATACATGGGCCATAAAGTGGTTTGCAAACATTGCAGCGGCCACATCCAGCTGATGTCTGAAGGGTAAGACGATCGCACGAGGTCGTAATCCAGAATGCGGGACTTCGGCTGGACAGCCGCCGGCACCGAAATCCGGTTGCTGCGCGAAATGCTGAATGTAGGCGACTTGGTGAAGGATCTGTAAATACTTCCCTTCCGAACTTCGCCATCTTTGTCTCGATGTGTGGTGTCCACTCCTGCTTCTCGGAGAATTTCCGTTGTACCAGTCTATACGTTTCATCAGTACCGCTTTGATTGTTCTCCTGGTCTCCACAGGACTTCTCGCCGCCGGTGAATTTCGAGCCGGGGCCGCTCTGCGAATTATCACTCCAGATCCATTGCTGCCCGTTTCCGGCGGAGTCGGTACGCCGAAGCCCGCTGTGGAGAAACGCGGAGAATTAACGGCGCGAGCGTTGTGCGTTACCGATGGCGAAACCACTGTGGCGATTGTTGGGCTCGATGTGCTTGGCTTTCCGTCCGTACTTGGCGATCGTATCCGCAAACTTGTTCCGCAGATCCCTCCCGAGAATATTCTGATCGGGGCCTCCCACACTCACAGTGCACCGGACTGTTATGGATTTCCCCTTCCGTCTGGTGGATTCACAGGGGATTTGAACTACATGCAGCACGTATGTGAGAAGGCCGCGGAAGCCGTTCGGGAAGCGTTTCAGAATCTTCAGCCCGCAGCACTGAAAATTTCCAGCGACAAGGCCGCGGAACGCATCGCGTACAACTATTACGCGCCGCAGTTGTATGATCGCCGCATGGGTGTTCTGCAGGCTGTGTCAACCGAAGGGAAAGTCATTTGCACCCTGGTCAACTATGCCATTCATCCGGAAGTCCTCGGCAGCGAAGCGGGAATCGTGAGTCCTGACTGCATCGGCCCCATGTGCGATCAGCTTGAACAACGACTTGGCGGCATCGCTCTGTTTATGAATGGTGCTCAGGGAGGAATGGTCACCGCAGACAATCGTGATCTTTCTCAGCCAACAGACACATTGCGAGATGTCACACCGGATCTTCGAAGTTGGGACGAATGTTTGCGGATCGGGCATCTCATGGCGGACGAGGCCGAACGCATTGTGGCGAAAGCTCCCGTGCAGTCGAAACCCATCGTGCAAAACAATGCTCGATTGATCGAGTTCCCTGTGGAATCCGCCATGATGAGAGCCATTGTGGCCGGGTCACCTCTGAAATATCCGCATACCGATGACTTTCGAATTTCAGTTCAGGTCAATCTGCTGACCCTCGGTAACGCTCAGATTCTGACAGTCCCCGGTGAAGCACTCCCCAACATTGGTTTTTACCTTAAGCGAAAAATGAAGGGACAGCATAACCTGCTGTTTGGACTCACCAATGATGCCTTTGGTTACATCCTGACCAAGGTCGACTACGAAAGTTTTGACCGATACTCGTACATTTCTCGCACCAGTCTGGGTGAGATGACAGGGGAAATCCTGATCCAGAATGCTTTGGAAATGATCGAATCCAAAGACTGACAAAATTTTGTCAGAACTGTGACAGAAACCGCATGTCATTCTCATAGAAGCGACGGATATCATCGACGCTGTAATGCTTCATGCAGAAGCGTTCGATGCCGAGTCCAAATGCAAAACCGGTATACTCTTCCGGGTCATAGCCGACCGCGGCAAAAACGTTTGGATCAATCATTCCCGCTCCACCGATTTCCATCCACGTGTTGCCCCATTTCATGTCCACTTCGACTGAAGGTTCTGTGAACGGGAAAAAAGACGGACGGAACCGAATCTCCACGTCAGGTCCAAGGAAGCTGCGTGCAAACAAACTCAGCACGGTCTTCAGTTGCGCCATCGTGACATGACGATCGACCATCAGGCCTTCCATCTGATGGAACATGCAGGAGTGTGTGGCATCGATTGTATCCGGGCGATAAACGCGGCCAAGAGACACGATTCGAATGGGCGGTTTCGTAGTCTCCATTATTCGGATCTGGACGGTGGATGTCTGACTGCGTAATAACACTGGCCCGCCGGCGGTAGCGGCAGCGCAGGCCACGTAAAAGTTATCGAGCGGATCCCGGGCGGGATGATCTTCAGGGATATTCAGCGCTTCAAAATTATGATGCTCATCTTCAATCTCTGGCCCGTCAACGACGGTGAATCCAAATCGACCCATCAACTCACGAAATTCGGTGATCACGCGCGTGATGGGATGCAGCTGACCAATGCGAGGCCGCTCGCCCGGCAGCGTGACATCAAAGTCGGAGGCCGCTTTCTGTGCCTGAGATTTCAATTCCTCTGTTCGTAAATCCAGCTGCACGGTGACAGCGGTTCGCACTTCATTGAATCGTTTACCAACCGCCGGCTTCTGCTCTGGTGTAGCCGTGCCTACCAGCTTCTGCAAATCTCGGACGCGGCCATTTTTTTGGCCCAGGAATTCGATACGAACCTTTTCCAGGGCATCCATGCTGTCTGCAGAAGCAATCGATTGCAGAGCGGCCGATTCAAAGTCATTGAAGGCGTTCAAAATGTCCATCAGAGTTTTTCCGATTCGTCCAGAACAGAACGGAACACATCGTAGATAGGGAAGTCAGGCGCCTGCCGGACTCGGCGACAAAGCTGTGTTCGTCGAAATGTAATCGACAAAGGCCCTCAAGAAGAAACGAAACCGGCCGGAAGCAGATTTTCTGCGGCTGCTCGATAGATTCGCTCAGAGAGTTCAGCGATGAGGCTCAACGAAAACAGGCGAGCCTGTCTGAAGGCTCGCCCGTTTTTGGATTTCTCAGTGACGGCCGATCAATGATCAGGCTGCAGCACCGCGAGCCTTTTTGGCAATTTCCACGATTTCGCTGAACACTTCAGGATTACTGATCGCAATTTCGCTCAGTTGCTTACGGTTCAGCTCAACTTTGGCTTTCAGGAGCCCATTGATGAACGTGGAGTAGTTCATGCCCCGCTCGCGAACAGCGGCGGTGATACGAATAATCCACAGAGCGCGAAACTCTCGCTTGCGAGTACGACGGTCGCGAGTTGCGAACGCTCGTGCACGAACTAATGTTTCTTTGACTGTTCGCAACAGCTTGCTGCGTCCACCAACATTGCCACGCGCTTCTTTGAACAGGCGCTTCTTAGAACGGTGACGAGCTTTCCCGAGACGAACACGCATTGGACCGAACCTTCAGAACATTTTACCAGAATACAAGGTGACTTTAAGAAGGCCGCTCACCACCCAGGCGATAGGGCCCCTGCGTTCAAATTCGCACTAGGCGCCCGGACGCAAATGATCAATCAACAGCTTAGCTTCTGCACCGCAGACCAAACCGCCATTACGAAGATTGCGTTTACGCTTAGCGCCTTTATGACTGAGAAGGTGACCGCGAGACGACTTACGATGCGTCGCTTTACCCGACGCCGTAATCTTAAAGCGGCGTTTCATTCCCTTATGAGTCTTCTGCTTTGGCATTTTTTCTCTCCGCGATATTCACTGATCTTTCAACCGACCAGCTCGCGATATGAACTAATGTATACATTTTCCGAGGAAAGAGCCGGGCAGTATAGCGAGCACCCTTCCTGCTTGTAAAGCGGCTTGGAAAGGGTTCGCGGACAATTTTCCCGCTCAGTAAAGGCAGTACTCCACGCAGGCTCAGAATTTTGAGCACTTTTGCAGAGTTTCCCACGTAATCGAGACACTATCGTCCGTTCCGGCGTGTGACCGACAGCCATTTCTTGTCGGATCCGGTTTTCTCTATCCTGACTTCAGAAAGCTGACGACGTAATTGTGAGTATCGTGACTTGAGTTCTTTCGGCCAGTCAACCGGCGTTTTTTGCTCACGAATCCGGAGATTCACTTCAAAATCGGCAATCGCTGCCGATCCAGAGCGTTCGCGATCTCTGTCTGCTTGTTCCATTCAGGAATCGCCATTGCAGTGGAGTCCCGAACAGATCTATTCTTCCGACCTTCTTTGAACGGCATCCAGCGTCATCATTTTAGAAACAGACTGCGGCCTCTCAACCGCACGATTTTCGAAACGGTTGCCCGTCCTCTCTCAAATCTCCTCGGCCCCACATCGCCTCCGCGACTGTGACGCCTTAATTCCTCTCTGAACATCTCACCTTTCGCGTTCTCCTGAAAGGCTCTCACCATGCTGTCTCCTCGACTGCATCAAATTCTGAACGGTCTGTTTGTTCTGGCCAGCGTTTCTGCTGTCGCGGGCTGCTCGTCCATGGGCGGCAACATGGCGAATTCTTCGGGCATGGGATACTACGAAAAGGGTAACTATGCGGCTGCAGCTGGCGAATTCAGCAATGCCCTCGCCACGAATCCACAGAACCCGGATTACATGGCGAACCTTGCGAAGTCACGCATGAAAATGGGCGATGCGTCTGGCGCAGAACAGCTTTATCGTGAATCGCTTACTATCGCGCCTTCTCACCAGCCTTCCTATCACGGACTTGCGGAGCTCATGCTTGACCAGGGGCGAAATCAGGAAGCGCAGGCGATGTTGACAACCTGGGCGGGGACTCAGCCTTACATTGCGGAATCTCATGTCGAGCTGGCCTGGCTTCAGCGGGAAACCGGCAATACTCAGGCGGCCGCGCAGTCACTTGAAAGAGCTTTGGAGGTCAACCCGGCACATGCGACGGCGCTGGCGCACATGGGCCAGTACTATGAAGAAATGGGCCAGACTGATCAGGCGGTGGCCATGTATCAGGAATCTCTGCAAGCCGACTGGAATCAGCCCGAAGTCCATTCTCGCATGGCAGCCGCTTCCCAGGCAGCTGGCGAATCCACTCCGATGGCTGCGACAGCAATGGCTCGCGGCGTGCATCCATACAGCATACCTCGCCAGCAAACTGCGTTCGGCCCACCGTCCTATGGTTCTCAGATGGCTCGAATGCAGATGCAAAACCAAATGGCAATGTCTGGTGCGCCCATGTACGGACAGGCCATGCCCGGCCAGATGGCGATGGGCTCCGATGCAAACCATCAGATGAATTCGACAATGTCTGCGGACATGATGCAGCCATGGAATCCAGCAACGGCCTCGGCATCACAGGAATGGCAGAAATCAACATCTCCTATGCCGCTGATGCCAACACAAACAGCCTCGTTCGGCACTTCGTCTCCGATGATGAGCCAGCCAATGATGTCGCAACCAGCAGAATCCATGAGCTGGCCGACCGATTCGACAATGCCTGCGGGGGTCCCATTTGAAGTCCCGGCGTCATCGTCTGGAAGCAACGCGGTCGCGCCAATCCCCGACCCTGCGTTTTCGGCCACCCGAAAATCGGCTCCCGTAACGACTGCCTCGTTCAATCCCGAATCGGATTTTAATCCTTTTGAAACAGCGTCGTCGTCAGACTCGCCTTCGCCGGCCGTCGCGCCGTCCACTGACAACTCACAGCCTCCGTTCGTGGAAGCGTTCTAGTAAATGCGTTTGCTGTTCAGGACTGCCGATGCAGATAGGGCATCGGATCTCCTGCATCGCTTGCTGTTAAAGGGCACGGTTCAGTGGATTCTTGATTGTCTCTGAATCAACGAAGCGAGCCGGTCTCTTCTGTCTGCTGAAAGTGCTGCGTAGGCTGTGGCTGTATGGCCATGAAAACAGCCACTGAGAAATCTCAGTGGCTGTTTTGAAGATTTGGAAAACTATCGACTGACAGTGATCATGCCCCGAGTTGCTTCTTCAGTTCAGTAAGCCCGGCCGCAATCGCCTCGTCAATCTTGTCGACCAGCTTTGCTCCTGCTTCAGCCATATCCGGTCGACCGCCACCCGCCCCGCCAGCGACCGTTGCGGAAACTTTGACAACATTGCCTGCATGGAGATTCTTCTCCTTCACGAGCGGCTTGCTGACGGCCACGATTAAAGACACTTTGCCTTCAATTTCAGCGCCCAGGATCAGTGCGACTGGACTATGCTTGTCTCGCAGTTGGTCAGCAAAGTCTCGCAGACTTTCGCGAGTCACGCCTTCCAGCTTCTTCGCAATGATCTTCACTCCGTTGACAGTTTCCGCCTGAGCGACCAATCCGCCAATGGCGTCGGCGACGGATGCGGAATTGAGTTCCGCAAGCTGCTTTGTCAATGATTTGACTTCGCTTTGCAGGGCTTCAATTCGAGTCGCCAATTCTGTCGCCTGAGGCGCTTTCAGCAGCCGCTGCAGGTGCAGCACCAGTTCATCGGTGTCACGGCCTTTTTGCAGGGCCTTGGGGCCTGTAATGGCTGTGATGCGGCGTACGCCCTTGGCAATCGGTTCCTCGGAAGTGATCCTGCACAGTCCAATCTGTCCGGTGTTCGACAGATGAATACCTCCGCAGAGTTCCACGCTGAAATCGCCCATGCTGACGACGCGAACTTCATCCGGATATTTCTCACCGAACAGAGCCATAGCTCCCTTTTTGCGAGCTTCCTCGATCGGCAGCAAATCTGTCGTCACAGGTGCGCCCTGAGCGATGCATTCGTTAATGATGTCTTCGACTCGCCGAATTTCATCCTGCGTCAAAGCCTGATTATTGGCGAAGTCGAATCGTATTGCATCCTTTTCGACTCGAGATCCTCGCTGCGTCGCATTCTTGCCCACCGTGCAGTGCAACGCATGATGCAGGATATGGGTTGCCGAGTGTGCTCGACGAATCCCGGTGCGACGATCCACATCCACAGTGGCCTGCAACTGCTGGCCGATGGACAACTTACCCTTCATCAGATGGCCGACGTGAATCCAAAGATCGCCATCTTTTTGTGTATCTGCAACGACGAATTCGACTCCATCACCAATGAGGCTTCCGATGTCGCCGACCTGACCACCAGACTCCGCGTAAAACGGAGTCTGATTCAATGAGACGCCAATTGGAATTTCATGGCCGGCTGCAGTGAACTCATTAACCAGTTCTTTATTGGAAATGATTCCGACGATCTTGCAGTCTGCGGACTGAGTCTCGTAGCCCAGAAATTTTGTGCCGCCTTTTTGTTTCAGTGAATCGATCGGTCCGGCACTCATCACGGAATCTGCAAAGGCGCCACTGCCGCTGGTAGCCTCGTGGCGTTTACGAGCCTTTATGTAGCCTTCGTGATCAACCTTCAGGCCACCTTGAGAGGCCAGAGTATCAGTCAGTTCAATCAGGAAGCCGTATGTTTGATGCAGGTCAAAGGCATCTTCCCCGGAGATAATCCCGGACGATTTTGCCTTTGATGCCAGCTTCTCAAACCGTGGCATGCCGCGATCAACCACATCCAGAAACTGCTCTTCTTCCAGCTTAATCACGTTGGAAACTGACTGAACTGTCTCCGTGATCTCCGGATACGCGTACTTCATTCCTTCGACGATGGACGGAACCAGCGTATGCAGGAACGGCATTTTCTTCCCAAGGAGATAACCTTCCATTGCCGCGCGGCGCAGCAACAGTCGTACAATGTAGTCGGCCTTATCAGGCCCTGGATTTGCGCCTTCGTGAAGAGCGAATGTGCAGGCTCTCATATGGTCCGCGATGCGTCGACAGGCGCGACCCCACGCAGCGTCGTATGAATACTTCAGGCCCAACGCATCACCAGCCGCCAGACACATTGGCTTGAGAATGTCGATCTCAAAGTTACTGAGTACGCTCTGCAAACATGACGCACATCGCTCCAGGCCCATACCGGTGTCGATGTTCTTCTTTGGCAGCGGATGCAGATTGTTCGGCGGATCTCCCACACGATTAAATTGCGTGAAAACCAGATTCCAGATTTCAACGGGCTTCGTTGCGCCAGGCGCGATGTAATAAATTTCTGAACAGGGGCCGCACACTCCATCAGGTCCCTGAGAGGGAGATGACGCCGGCCAGAAGTTTTCAGATTCGTCCAGTCGACTGATCCGATCGGCTGGAAGTTTGACTTCTTTGTTCCAGATATCAAAAGCTTCATCGTCATCCAGATAGACGGTGACGGTCAGCCGTTCCGGGTCGAGTCCCAGCCATTTTTTCGTCGTCAGAAACTCCCACGCCCAGTGGATGGCTTCTTTCTTGAAGTAGTCGCCAAAGGAAAAGTTTCCAAGCATCTCAAAGAACGTATGGTGGTACGCGGTGATGCCAACGTTTCCAATGTCGCCCGTGCGAAGACACTTCTGGCTGGTGGTTGCCTTGGTGAATTCCAGCGGACCGATGCCAAGGAACTGGTTCTTGAACTGATTCATTCCGGCCGGTGTGAATAAGACCGTCGGGTCATCCTTCGGAATCAGAACGTCACTCGGACGCCGAACACAGCCTTTGGTTTCAAAAAATGCCAGATATTTTTCACGCAGCTCATCAGTTTTCATGTCGTCCACAACCCTGGCGTAAAAGCCCGATCAAAACGGAGACTCTGGTCCCTCAAATCGCGTCCCGTACTAAGGCCGCGCCAAATTTCGCAAGGCGAGCATGTTAGAGGGATCACGCCAGGATTTAAAGGACGTCGAAAGCGTTGGCACTTCCTGATTTTCAAGTCTCTCATTTCGGCCCAAGCGGAAGCCCGGCAAAGATGCTGCTTAACCGTCTGAGCGAGCTGGATTTCGCACACAATCTGGATGACGGATGTCGTGTTCCGATCAACTCTTGGCCGGCTTGATATAGAACATCAAAATGGCGATGTCTGCAGGAGTAATCCCGCTGACGCGGCTGGCCTGGCCGACGGTTGTTGGTTTCAGGCGATTGAGCCGTTCGCGGGCTTCTGTTCGCAGTTGAGGCACGGCCAGATAATTGAAGGCTTCAGGAATCTTCACTGAGTCCACTTTCTGCAGTCGCGAGATCTCAGCCTCCTGGCGACGAACATAACCGGCGTACTGAGCTTCAATCAGCATCTGTCGCTTAGTGTTCTCGGAGAGATTGAAATCCAAAAGCTGCGGAAACAATGTGTAGACTTCGTCCCATGTAATCGTGTTACGACGCAGGTGTTCTTCCAGTGTCTGTCCAACGGCTCTTAATTTGGTCATCGCCGCAAACGCTCGCGTGAGCTCTTCTTCATATTTTCGAAAGCGATCGACACGATCCGGAGTCACACTGCCAATTTCAATTCCCAGCGGAGTCAGCCGGCGATCAGCATTGTCCTGACGCAACAGCAGCCGGTATTCGGCACGCGATGTGAACATCCGATAGGGCTCATCGACACCTTTCGTCACAAGGTCATCAATCAGCACGCCCAGATACGCCTGACTGCGATCCAGCACAAACGGTCCCCTGCCCTGCTGTTTCATCGCCGCGTTAATTCCCGCAAGCAGGCCCTGCCCGGCCGCCTCTTCGTATCCTGTGGTCCCGTTAATTTGGCCGGCGAAGTAAAGCCCTTCCACCAGCCGAGTTTCCAGCGATGGATAAAGCTGCGTGGGTGGTGCAAAGTCATATTCAACGGCGTAACCATAGCGCATGATCTGAGCTTTCTCGCAGCCCGGGATCCGTTTAATGATCTCGTCCTGCACGTCACGCGGCAGACTGGTTGAAATTCCGTTGACGTAAACTTCCTGAGTGTTTCGGCCTTCCGGTTCCAGAAAAATCTGATGCGAGGTCTTGTCCGCAAATCGCACGACCTTGTCTTCGATCGATGGACAGTACCGCGGCCCCGTAGATTGAATCTGGCCGGAATACATCGGGGCGCGATGGAGATTGGCGCGGATGATTTCATGGATTTCGTGAGTCGTGCTCGTCAGATAGCAATGGATCTGCGACTGCTCAATCCGATCGGTCATGTAGGAAAACGGTTCAGGGTTTTCATCGCCCGGCTGAGGCTCACAGCGACTAAAGTCGATCGTGCGTCCATTCAGTCGAGCGGGCGTGCCGGTCTTGAAACGGCGAAGTTCAAAGCCCAGTGACTTCAGAGCGCCGGAAACTCCGTGAGACGCCTTGTCACCGGCTCGACCACCTTCGGCTTTGGTTTCGCCGGTGTGCATGATGGCTTTGAGAAACGTTCCGGTTGTTAAAATCACCGCGCGAGTTCGGTAGAGCGCATCTCCGGCCACACGAATCCCGGTGATCTTACCGTTCTCGGTTTCGATCGATTCGACAGTCTCCTGGCAGAGCGTCAGGTTTTCCTGAAGCTCGACTCGGTTCTTCATTTCGAACTGATACGCCTTCTTGTCCGCTTGGGCGCGCGGACTGTGCATCGCCGGTCCCTTGCCGCCGTTGAGCATGCGAAAATGGATGCCGGTCTTATCGATGACGCGGCCCATTTCGCCCCCGAGCGCATCGATTTCGCGAACGATCTGGCCTTTGGCGACGCCACCGATGGCTGGGTTGCAGCTCATCTGTCCGACGGTGTCACAGTTCATGGTCAGCAGGGCGGTCTTTGCACCCATCCGCGCGGAGGCCAGTGCGGCCTCAGTGCCAGCGTGGCCGGCTCCGACAACGACAACATCAAAATCGTAGATACATTTCAGGGACATAGTGACTCTTACCTTGTTCCAGGGCTCCAGCACTGGAACACATTGCCTGGAGGCTCCAGCCTCCGGCGATGACATTACGCAAGGCTGGAGCCTTGTGCGCAGTGCGTTCCGATGCTGGAGCCTCGGAACGAGTGGTAGTGTAACGGCATTTTCCGGCAATTTCGGCTGAATCACACCGGATCCCGGCTCGGTCCGCAAAATCCGGGCGTCTCGAACGCTGATCGGCCATTGTTTCGACGTTGTGGACGGTGATACACCTCATTTGGAGTTCGTTGGCCGTAGAAATGAGACTCAGCGGACTCTCAGAAACAGGACGAGCTTCATGCTTCGATTCGTGAGAGAGTGACCGGATAAAACAACCATGAAGAAGAACTCCGTGTGGTTTGGGGTACTTGCGGTGGTCCTGCAGTGCGGATGCGCATTGTTCCCCGCACGCTCGTCCGTTCATAAAGTCTCAGGGCCTGTGGATCGAATTTCCAGCGAAACGATGACATCCTCTGAGCGTGCTGTGGTTGCATCATCGCAAAGCCCGGCAGTGGATCGACTAATTGAAATCGAACAGTTCTTGCAGCAAGAAAACTCGGGCTCATCCACGACGGCTCAGGTCCGGCAAAGACCGCTCGGCCCCCCGCCGACGCTTTCGATGGACGACTTGCGAGAGATCGAAGGGCATTTCCAGCAATCAGGCTTTACCCCAGGCCTGATAGCTGAGCTGAAGCCAGGACAACACGTTTGTCTGCTGACACATTCCACTGTTTCCAGAACACCGAATTCCGTGCGACGTAGTATCGAACAGGTTGCTGGCACGATTGTCTCCGTCGACGAAGACGCACTTGTGCTGAACAACGCTGTCAAACTCACTGAAGGTCGCACGATGACTGGAACCCCGATCGTGAGTAAACTCCCTTACGTGAGCCGACTCTTCAAGAACAGCGGTGTCGGCCGGGAGGCGATCAGCATTCCCGGTGAAGTGTCGATCGTTCGATCCAAGATTCAGGGAATTGGCAACCTCACCGCGGACGATCTCGCGGGCCTCCATAAGACGTCGGACTCCATGAAAATGGGTGTTGATTTCGACTATAATGCAGAAGCCCGCTCTCATTGACCTTGTTCCAGGGCTCCAGCCCTGGAACACACTGCCAGGAGGCTCCAGCCTCCCGCGAAGAAATTCACTCAAGGCTGGAGCCTTGCGTGCAGTGCGTTCCGAGGCTGGAGCCTCGGAACGAGAATTGGGTCTCGCAGTGCCATCGTCTACCAGTACACATGCTGGCGGAATTTTTGCCGATCTGGTTTTGGGAGCTGATCAACGTCCGAGATGACGTAGCGATTGTCCTCCGTGTCGCTGATCAGTTTGCCCTGTTCTCCAAAATCCTGAGCGTGGCTCTGGCTCCATCGCATCGTAAATTGTTCTCGACCGCGATTGGTCTGCACATCGAATTCAAGATAACCGTGAGCCAGCTCCATCCGATGAATGCGTTCGATTCGTCGCAACAAGTAACGGCGATTCAGCGACGCTCGGATAATCGCCCGAGCTTCTTCCGGCCAGTCGTCCAGCGAACGGATCAGACCAATTTCTGTCTCATCGCCCTTCTCATCCCATGCTCAACGTGTAAAACGCCAGTCGAGGATTCAGCCAGATCAGCATTCCTCCAACGCCGACCAATTGCAGAATCTGCAGCAGGAAGCCGCCCGTGAGCTGATGCACCAGCCCATGCCGCACTTCACTGTCGTAGGCCACGCGACTCATCAACGAACCGACCTGGTGACGGTCATAATAGGCAATGGCAAGTTTTTGCAGCTTGTGAACCATCTCACCGCGCAGGCGATGAGTCAGACTGGAACCGATAGAGGTCGCGAGCCGTCCCTTGAAGACGCCGGCGACAGACAGGATCACTCGAGAGCCCGCCAGAGCCAGTACAACCAAAAGAAGTGCCTGTAGAAACTTCGACTGCGGTTCATCAATCGCGTGTTCGCCAAGGACGTTGTCCACCAGATATTGCTGAAGCTTCGGCGGGACCAGTTCTGCTGCAACGCCGACGATGGTCAGCACGCACAGCATGATCGACCACATCAACTGTGGTCTGAGAATGTTTCAGACGCGGCCAGAAATCTGACTTCGATGGACGCCGCGAGGGCAGATTTCTGCAGCGGTCGACAGTCGCAGGCCGCATCCACCGCAGCGATGTAGATCCAGGTGTTCGTCCGCGTGAACCGTCAGTTCTCCGCCCGTGCAGAACACATCCAGCTTGCGCGACACCTTGTGAAATCGCTCGGCCTGCGCGTTGGAGTAACAGGTCACAGCAAGTGCTGCGGTCATACCTTCTGACTGAGCCTGCTCAAAACAATTCTCGCTGATCCGAAGCGGGATCAGAGTTGTCTCTCGGAGATTTGGTTTTTGATTTCGAGGTGACGCCCAGATGTGCGAGTGCTTTGGCTGTGATCATGCGGCCTCGGGGGGTTCGCTGGATGAAGCCTTCCCGCAGCAGGAATGGTTCGACTTCATCTTCCAGCGTGTCGGCCGGAATGTTGAGCGTGTGACCCAATGCCTGAACTCCGGCGGGGCCGCCACTGAAGACGTTGATGATGGTCTCCAGATAACGGCGGTCCTGTTCTTCCAGACCTGCGTCGTCCACGCCTTTCATTCTCAGGGCTGCGCGAGCCACGTCGAGAGTGATCTTGCCGTTCGCGCGGGCGTCCGCAAAGTCGCGGGTCCAGCGGAGCCAGTTGTTGGCCTTTCGCGGAGTCCCTCGTGAGCGGATCGCAATCTCGTGAGCGGCTTCGGCCGCAATTTCTGTTCTCAGTTTTTTCGAGTTGCGGCTGATAATCGTGGACAGTTCTTCGGTGGTGTAGAAGTCCAGATGCTCACGATTCACAAAGCGATCGCGGAGTGGAGCTGTCAGCATTCCGCTGCGGGTTGTCGCACCGATCAAAGTGAACGGCTGCAGTTTCATGTTGATCGTGCGCGCGTTCAGTCCATCCCCCAGAGTGATGTCAATCCGAAAATCTTCCATTGCGGGATAGATGAATTCCTCCACCGTGGGCGGCATGCGGTGGATTTCGTCGATGAACAGCACGCTGCCGTAACTGGCATTGGTCAGATAGGGCAGCAGATCTTTGGGCGCACTCAGCGACGGGCCTGCGGTGATCTGCAGTTCAGTTCCCAGTTCCCTTGGGATCACCGTCGCCAGTGTTGTCTTGCCAAGTCCAGGCGGTCCGTCAAACAAAAGATGTCCGAGCGGTTCTTTACGCTTTTTAGTGGCTTCCAGCAGGATTCGAAGCCGTTCGACCACTGCCATCTGGCCGACAATATCTTCCAGCTTTGAGGGACGCAGTTCGTCGTCAAACCGTTGTTGATTTGGGTCCTCAAAATTTCCCGCACCTGCGCTGCTTCCGAAACTCGGACGAACTGGCTCCTCCGGTTCGTCGTCATCATTCTTGATAGTGGTCTTCCGGGCCATGAGTGATTTTCAGATCTCGATTGAAGCGGATGACCGTAAAGTTGATGACACGTTTCGGGCAGGACATGGTTCGACGCGACGGTAAAATTCACATTTGCTGCGGAAGGATCGACAACAGGAAACAGAGATCCCTGCTGCCGATCCATTGTTCCGCGCAGCTCTACTTTTTGTCGGCATTCGTTTCAGGCTTTTCACCCATTTTTTCTTGGAGGCGTTTGAGGACAGCTGCGTCGGGGCGTTTTGCTTTTTCTTCAACCTCAAGTGCCTTCTTCAAAAGGGACATGGCCTCTTCGGATTTCTGCATCGCCAGGTGCACGTCGGCTTCATGTTCCAGCAACGTCGCATCCTGATACTCGGGATTGGAGTTGGCTTTCTTCAGGGGTTCGAGTGCTTCCTCATTCTTGCCCTGCTTGAAGAGCACCCAACCCAGACTGTCGAGGTAGGCAGGGTTTTCCGGCTGAGATTCAACAGCGATCCGAATCATCTTCTCTGCCTGTTCAAGGTTCTTTCCCTGATCAGCGTACAGATAGCCAAGATCATTGTTGACGCCCGGATCGGTTGGATCCTGTTCATAGACGGTTTCCAAAACTTTTTGGCCCTGTTCCATATCTCCGCTTTGCACCAGCGAGTTAGACAGGCCCATCTGAGCCAGACGTGCCGTATCTTTTTCGACGGACTCAAGCTCAAGAACCTGCTGATACTGTTCCGTCGCATTCTCCCACTGATCCATCTGCGCGTAAATTCCAGCCAGACGCAGGCGAGATTCGATCAGCAATTCGGGATTATCCCCGAGTCCGGAAATGGATTTCAGCAGCAATTCTTCTGCTTCTTCCAGCTTGCCGTCGGCGGCTTCGACAAGTGCCAGCCGGCCGAGCAGCTGGGGCTCATCGGGGACCATCTGCAGAGCCTGCAGCAATGCTTTTCGAGCGGCTCCCAGATCTTCAATGGAGGCATACGCTGCGGAGATCCTGAACAGCGTGTTGACTCGCGCCATTGGCTGGAGACCTGGGGTTTCCAGCATCTGCTCAAAGATCTTCGCTGCGTTATTGTACTCACCCAGTTTCAGCTGATTCATCCCATAACTATCGAGAGCCGCCATGGAAAGCTCTCGATCGGGTTTCAGATCGAGCGTAGCTTTCAATAGTTCTGCCTGCTCCGGATTCAATTCCAATTGTTCGGCCACCAGCGAACAGAAAAATGGGACAGCCGGATGGAT
The DNA here is from genome assembly GCA_947085455.1 of uncultured Planctomycetota bacterium. GTDB lineage: Bacteria > Planctomycetota > Planctomycetia > Planctomycetales > Planctomycetaceae > SXXK01. Next base: position 92,460 of record CAMTWR010000012.1, read on the forward strand.
GTCACCAGGCTTCTCCGCGATCATCTTTTTGCAGGCACTGATGGCTTCCTTGGCAAATTCGTCCGCCGTCGCGACGCTGTCGACAAGGGGTTTCATTTCGACAACGGTAATGCGGGATCGTGCCGCTCGATTGATGGTAGCAACCAGAGCGGTCGGATTTCGGTTGGCGATTTCTACTCGAACGAGTCCCAGGTACGCGTCTGCTTCACCGGTGGTATCGAGAATCTGCTGGAAAACTTCGGCAGCCTCATCGTTCTTTCCCTGGTCCAGCAGCACCTGCCCCAGAAACATTTTGACTGAAGCCACATCAGATGCTTCTTCGGTCAGTTCTTCCAGCCGGCTCGTGAGGGAATCTGTGCGGCTCGTTGCCTCATACAGATCTCTCAGCAGCATGAGTGACTCTGCGTTTCTGCGGCCCGTTTCAAAGTATCGATTCAGGTTTTCTTCGCAGGCGTCCAGTTTGTCCTGTTGAAAATAAGCCCGAGACAACAGCAAATTGTGATCGCCGGGAACATCTTTTTCAGCACGAGAAAGTGCCTCAAAGGCTTCTATCGCTTTGGAAACTCGTCCAGCCTCCAGCAAAATACGTCCCGTGACTTCGTAGCCCGTCATCCGATTTTTGACCAACGTTTTGTGTTCGCGATCTGTCAGGGAAAAGTTTTCCGGTCTTTCCAGGCCCTGCAGAATGATCTCATAGCTGTCCGCGGCGCCGGCCAGATTTCGCATCTCCAGCAGAACTGCAGCACGCACCTGATGCACGTGAATGAAATCAAACGATTCGTGTTTCAGGTTCTTAGAGGCAATTGCTTCCTCGATCAAGGTTGCGGCTTCATCGAATTTGCGACTGCTGCCCAGCAGGATGGCCATTTCCAGACGTGTTTCATAATCATCGGGATCAAGCTGCATCGCCTTTTCTGCGGTTGCTCGGCCCTCGGCCACTTTACGCATTCGGAAGAGCACCATCGCGAGTGCTCGAACAGGGACTGCCGATTTAGAATCCGCTTCAGAGGCTTTCTGGAAGGCTTCAGCGGCCGCGGGCAAATCGCCCCGTTTCAGAGATTTCTGCCCGGACATGTACCAGGCGAGTGCATCCTTATTGCCCGGATCAATCGACTGACTCTCGTCCTTCATCTCCAGCGGCTTTTCCGGTGGCTCACTGAGCCCATCAAGATCAGCGCCCTCGGTTTTTGCATCTTCCGGCGGAACCGTCTCATCGGCCACGGGCTCCTCGGCGACAGGCTCGTCACAGAATGCGGCAGGCAGGCCGCCGGCAAAGTGCATCGTGTGCAGAAGAAGGACAGCAGCAACTACCGGAAGCCGATGGCTGCAAGATCGCACGAATACCGACGCACGTAAAACGAGATTCTTCATGATCAGGCTCAGCGAAGAAATAGGGATAGTCATCACACTCCACGATGCTGCTGCATTATTGGTATGAAGACTAACTCTGTCGAGTTCGGTTCGGGAGATGCTGATCAAAGTCACCCGAGGGAACTTGCTGCCGAGTTCTTCCAAGACCGTTGAAACAGTCATTGCCGACCCTGCTTTAGCCGGGCACGATTACTTCCCGGGCTTCCTTGGCGAGGATTTACCTGAGTCGGGCGGCGATTTCTTGGCTGGGGCAGGTTTTGCGGTTCCAGGCCGTGCAGCAGATCCGGAAACGCCTTTTTCAGACACCTTGGCTGTCGTCTTGGTCGGTGCCGGTTTGGATGGCGTTTTACCAGACGAGGCTTTTACCGCCGGCGCAGCTGGCTTGGCAGCTGCCTTTGCGGGAGCGGCTGGAGGACTGACTGGCTTAGCGGGATGACTGGGCCGAGTTGGACTGGAGTGCTTTGCTGGGGCTGCCTTCTCTGCAACGACCGCTACCAGCGGCTTTTTTGCGGAGGCTGTTTTTTCCGGCGGATGCGTTTCCACAGGAGCGACAGTTTTTGACGGCTTCTTTTTCGGAGGAGCCTGGAGTTCCGCAAAGCGGTCCATGACGTCATCCATTGATAGCTCAGAATCCGGGGGATCAGCGAACCGCGGGATATATTTTGGATCAGTCGCCAGGCAACGGAGCAGGTGGCAGAACTCAGAAACCTCAGATTTCTTAAGGCCGCCCTTCAGGTATTCGGCGGCTTCATCGATATCCGATTTTGCAGGCACAAGTCCCAGCCACGTCGCTGCTGTCAGCATGGACGTATCGAGACAAATGACGTGACTTCCTAAGATTTCGTGAAGAATGAAGTCACGGATGAAAGGCGTGATGTCATTCACTTTCTTTAGTGTCTTGACGGCCTGTTCCTGCGTCTGTCGACGCAATTTTTCATAGTCATAGGAGTACGTCGTTTCAAAGACGTGTCGCAGAATGGAACGTATTCTCAATCCCTTCCAGTCGGAATCTTTCAGAGGTGCAAGACTCTTCTCCAGTTCCGACACTGAACTCACTCGCACTTCGTTCAGATCAAAATAGGAGCTTAGGATTTTTTTGAGGTTCGTTTCAGCCGGAGCCCACGGATTGTCTTCCAGACATGCCGCAAAGAGCATTGTTTCCACAACGGACAGGTCAATTTTGGGCACAGACTTGCCGTACAGCTTCTGCAAAGCTGTAACAAGTTTGCGACAGACCTGAGACTTATCGGCTGCCTTAGTGGCTTTGGCCGTTCCCATTGTTTTTCCCTGCTGACCTATGTACGACTGAAGGACATTTCAAAACTGTCAAAGACCAAGTCTCTAAATCGGAGCGCATCCGAAGTATGACTTAAGTTGCTAGTCTGCCTGATTGTCTTCAGGCTTCTCCTGGGTGGAGTCTGTGGTTTCCTCACTGAAATGGAGTTCGCCATTGTCGACGTTTTCTGTTTTCTTCGTGTCATCTTCCGCATCCTGCGGCAGCACTTCGCGCAGAATTGCCGACGTCTCCACGGCCTTTCTGACTCCGTCGTCGATGATAAATCGAAGTTCCGGTGCATACCGACTCTTGACGTATTCAGCGACTTTTGACTGCAAATAACCGCGAGCAGATGTCAACCCGTGCATTGTCAGTGCAGCAGCTTTTTCATCTCCCATAACCGAAATTCGGACCGCCGCGTAACGCAGGTCGGGACTGACATCGGCCCCCAAAACTGTAACGTTTTTGATACGGGGATCGCGCAGTTCAAATAAGATTGCACTACTGACAACCTCCCTGATCATGGAGGCGACTCTTGCTGTGCGACGAGTGGACATAGACGGCTGCTTTCCAGAAGTAAGGCTGACCGCATCTCAGTTGTGCGGTCAGCGGTTCATTCCTTCGGCAGCATTAAACATAGCTGCCGGAATGCAAGGACGAGATCCATGTGGGACACGGATCTGCACCGAGCGTTACAGCGTCCGTTTGATTTCGTCAACTCGATACGCTTCGAGCAGATCGCCCTCCTTGATGTCATTGAACCCTTCGAGCCGAATACCGCATTCCATCCCTTCGCGGACGTCTTTCGCATCATCCTTTTCACGTTTAAGTGACCCGATCCTGTAGTCATTCATGACTTTTTGGTCTCGAATCAAATGCACACGACTGTCGCGGCCAATGGTTCCATTAAGAACGCGACAGCCCGCAATGGTACCAAAGCGGCTGATGCTGAAGGTCCGCAGAACGATCGCTCGTCCCGTTGAAACTTCGACTCGCTCTGGCCGCAGAAGTCCCTGCAGTGCCAGCTTAATGTGCTCGGTGACTTCATAGATGATGTTGTAACGACGTATCTCAACGCCTTCACGATCCGCCAGTAACTGAGCACGATCCTCTGCGATCACATGGAACGCGATGATGATCGCGCCCGCAGCGCTCGCCAGCGAAACATCGCTTTCGTTCACGCCACCGACACCCGAGTGAATAATCTGAACACGGACTTCCGGATGCTCAAATTTACCGATTTCGCTACGCAGAGCCTCAATGGATCCGGGAGAGTCGGCTTTAAGAATAACCGCCAAGTCCTGAACGCCCTGACCTTCTCGAGGAGAACTGAGGATGTCTTCAAGTGTGCGCGGAGTCACGCGTGATGACAGTATTTCAGTTCGGCCTTCGTGCAGGCGACTTGCTGCCGTCTCACGAGCTTCCTCAATATCCTTCATCACGAAGAAGTGGTCGCCAGCACCCGGAACTTCTGAAAGTCCCGATACCTTAACTGGCATTGATGGCCCGGCTTCAGAAATCGCTTCGTCACGATCGTTGTACATCGAACGAATTCGACCATACGTTGAACCGCAAAGTACGACATCCCCGACTCGCAAGGTCCCTTTTTCCACGATGAACCAGGCGATTGGGCCACGGCCCTCGTCGCGGAAGGCTTCCAGACAAACGCCCAGACCTTCTCGATCTGGATTTGCCTGAAGTTCGTGAAGTTCGGCTGTCAGCAAAAGCGTCTCAAGGAGCTTATCAATTCCCTTGCCGGTAGCACCCGAGGTTCTGACAACTTCGTGTTCCCCACCCCACTCGGCAGGCAGCAATTCATGCTGAGCCAGTTGTTGAAGAATACGCTGTTCATCAATACCAGGCAGGTCCATCTTGTTCAGAGCAATCACAATCGGAACGCCCGCGTTTTTAGCGTGGCTGATGCATTCCACTGTTTGCGGCATCACTCCGTCGTCAGCGGCTACAACGAGTACGATGATGTCTGTGACATTCGCACCGCGAGATCTCATTTCACCAAACGCTGCGTGACCAGGTGTGTCCACGAAAGTCAGTAGGTGGTCCTGATAGTTGACTTGGTAAGCCGCGATATGCTGAGTGATCCCGCCTGCTTCTCCGGCCGCCACATTGGCCTGACGGATTCGGTCGACCATAGTGGTCTTGCCGTGGTCCACGTGACCAAGAATGGTCACGATCGGAGGTCGCTGACGCATCAGTTCCGGCGGATCTTCGTGGTCAAGCGACGCAAGAAGTTCAGCTTCGATGTCGCGACTTCGTTTGAACGAAAGGTCAACACCCAGCTCCATGGCAACTTCCATGGATTCTTCTTCGCCCAGTTGGTCATTAATGGTGACCATCCGGCCTTGCTTAATCAGGATGCCCTGAATTGCCTTTGCCGGACGTCCGATGGCTTCCGATAGCGCTCGAACCGTAATCGGGAAGGAGATTTGAGCTGTCGTTCGAAGCTCGATTCGTCCTCCTGATTTCTTCTTTCGCTTCAGCTTCTTGGCCTGACGCTCAGCTTCTCGCGTTTGGCTGAGTTCCACCAGCAACGACCCGCGATTCGCTTGACCGCGAGGTCTTGGAGCTGGAGCCGGACCGCCGCTTTCGTGCTCAGCCCGGGCCTTTCTCAGTGCGATCAACTGCTCAGACAAAGGACTGCTGCTGTCGACGATGCCCTTGAACGACATGTCGGGCTTTTGAGCCTTCTCGTCGCGGGGCTTAGGCTTCTTCACCGTTGGCGCCACGTATGTCGGCGCTGCCGCAACCATAGGCCGCGATTGAGGCTTGTCTTTGTTCAGCTTAATCGGCCCGGACGGCTTTGCAGCATTATTTGCGGCCTGTTGCTCCCGATCCTTCACTGAACCGATCGGACGCATTTCGCGAGGCTGTGCCATTCTTGGCCGACGCATAGCGTCGGAAGGAGGCATTTCCTTTATCGCCTGCGTCGGTGCTGATGCCGGCTCTGGCGAAGTCACTTCTGCGACGACCGAAGGCTCTTCGGGCAACGCTTCGGGTGATTCAGCAATTGGTGTTTCGTCCGCTTCGGCAACCGCAGGGGCGACAACCTCGACGTGCGATTCGAGTTCCTCAGCTACTGGAGCGTCGTCGGAAGAAGGCTCCGCAGCGATCTCCTCCAAGGGCACTTCGAGCAACTCGTCACGCTCTTCTTCGAGTTCGGATTGGCGGGAAGAGCCGGAACGGACGCTTCCTGTGCCAATCACTCGAACTCGACCGCCGTGCGCGACCGATTCTCGAACGGGAGTAACTTCCACAGAGGGAGCAATCTGATTAACAGGAGTCCCCTTTTTCCGAACGTAGGCAACAACCTGATCACGTTCTTCTTCGCTAATAGTAGCGAGAGCGTTACGCAACTTTACGCCAGCTTCTTCACACAGCTCGATCAACACTTTGCTGTCGAGGCCCAGGTCTCTGGCAAGGGCAAAGATTCTTATCTTCAAAACATAACCCCTTAGGCCGACAAAATGTAACACAGGGATCATTCCCTGTCACACGCGGCACAGAACCTCACACTACGACTGATTGATTCACCACAGGAAGGCGCCTTCCGCAGTATTTACGGCTACTAAACAGCCCACGAATCAGAATCAGTTTCCGGCGAATGCCGATTACAGTCAAAACAAAAGACACACGAATACCACGTAAATACCGAGTTCAATTACTGAAGACCGTGTCTCCTCTGTTTTGATGTTCGCACCATTCGCTGCGAAGATCAAGGTATGAAATGGCAGAGAAAATACCCTGCCCTTGACTCAACTCATCACGCTTCTTCCACTGGTGCTGAAGATTCTTCAACGACCACTTCTGCTGGAACAGTCTCCGGAGCCGGCTCAACAACCTTCGCTCGGGGAACGTCTCCCTGGGCAGCAGCCTGCTTTCTTAGGTCTGCTGCAATTTTCTCTTCTGCTTCAATTCTCTGACTTTCCCTGTCGGCGTAATTGACGATTTTGTCACAGTCTTCCTCAGAAAGACCACCAATTTCCGCCAATTGATCCGGTTCGATGACTGAAAGGTCATCAAAAGTAAAGAAGCCCTGTGAAACCAAGCTCTCAGCCAATTCTGATGTCACCTCAGGAATAACACAGAATGCTTCGATAGATTTATCCAGTTGCTGGTCGAGCAGATCCTGTGTCATCACGCTAATGTCCCATCCGACCAACTTGGACGCGAGACGTACATTCTGACCAAACTTGCCAATTGCCAATGATAACTGGTCTTCTCGAACCAGGACAATCACCTTTCCCAGCATTGGGCAAAGGATCACGTCTTCCACTTCCGCCGGCTGTAACGCGTTCGGAACCAAAATGGAAAGAGAATCATTCCAGCGAACGATGTCAATTCGTTCCCCAGCCAGCTCTTCGACAATCCCGCGAATTCGAGCGCCTCGTACACCAACGCAGGCACCCACGCAGTCGATGGACGAATCACTGCAGGAAACAGCAACTTTTGAACGATTTCCAGCTTCTCGAGCAATCGATCGCACTTCAATCACGCGATCATTGACTTCCGGAATCTCAACTTCGAACAGTCTGCGAACGAAATCGGCGTGAGTTCTGGAGAGAATCACCCGCACTCGCGAGCCTGCTTTCCGAACGTCAAGGACGATCGCCCGAACCCTGTCCCCTGTGCGATAATTCTCTTTGCGGATCTGCTCGCTGCGAGGAAGAATGGCTTCCACTTTGCCAAGGCTGACGATCACAGTGCCACGGTCAACTCGAGTTACCTGGCCAGAGATTAACTGGCTGCGAAGTTCCAGGTACTCTTCATAAAGCGCGTCGCGTTCGGCTTCACGAATTTTCTGAATCATGACCTGCTTGGCGGTCTGAGCGGAGATACGGCCAAGCAAATCCCCCAGCAATTCAGGGTCCAGCATGCGTCCGTCGCAAATTAGCGCGGGCTCGCCGGTCTCGCGATCAATGCGGACTTCGAGTTGCTCTTCCTCTGAGAAGTGCTTTCGAGCTGCTGATAAAATTGCTTGCTCGATCCCTTCAAACACGATCTCGGCATCAATCGCCTTGTCGCGGTGGATCGCATCGACAATTCTGAGGATTTCCGTGCCATTCATGACTGGGTGTCTAGTTGTGCTGTGCGTGGTTAAAAAAAAAGCGGGAGCTGTGTCCCACTTTTCGAAGTCGACAGAGTTCTCTGTCGAACACCTTGCTGATTTTGCTGCGCATTTCACAATGTGAAACTCGCTCAAAATCAGAGAAATGGAGTAAGACCTACATCTTGTCCATTTCAGGTTCCTCGAAGGCGGTTCAGGGTCTGACAAACAGCAAACTTCCCAAAGAAATCAGTGTAAGCAGCGGAAAACTACCTGCTGATCCACCATTTCCTCAAGATTCAGCCGGGAAAGTACTCGCATTTCTGCAGAGTGTCAAGCATCGGGTGCAGAATCAGGAGGCTCAACTTCATGGACCACACACGATCGCTGCTCTTCCCCGACTGCAGCACGGTACAAGGCTCTGCGATTCAAAGGTTGTGTTGTTCAATCTGAATGCGTTTCCTAGGAGCGTTCTTTGATCGATTTTATTTTTCGAGTTCTTACTGAATTGAAGGCCGTTGCTGAAGTTCGCTGTCTGTCCATCAATCGCGGGAGATTGATCGATGGGCGTTTCCTTTTTCTCCAAATATTCCGGCATGTTGCCTCCACGGCCGCGGACTTGGCTCAGGTTTTGGATCGCTTCCATTGTCTGTCACGTTCCACTGCCGAAGACTAGCATCAACCTAGCGCTCAGGTTCCGGAGGTCGAGTAAAGAAGGGATTACGGTCCCAAGGCCCACGAAACGGAGCGTCTTCAAGTAGTCCGGGAGTCGCAATTTTTGAGTTCCCTGCTCCTTGGTGAAGACTGCCGAGTGATCCGTCTTCATACTCAGAAGCTCAGATTGAGAAATATCAATGATTTCCGCCAACTGCCGCGCCATCTGGCTGTTGCTGATTCCAAATGTCTGCAACACAGCCTTGTTATTGACCTGAGTCGAATGGCCGGTCGGATAGCACGACCGCACCTGTTCAATATCCTGCCAGAATGACCAAACTTGCAGCCCATAGCCTCTGAGAAGTGTGACGGCCTGTTCCAGGAGAGGCATGTTTCCCAACTGTGCACACTCATCAAGAATGAACAGCGTTTTTTGTTCCGGTTGCGTTTGTCTTCGCGGCACGGTTGTCAGAAGCGCTGCCACCCACAGCATCAACAATCGTTCCGGGCAGCTTGAAGATGTCACATGGATTGAATCTGTCCGTAGGTGTCAGGCCACGTGTTGCCTTTTCAAACGGATCCAGCACGACAACCTGATGGCCCATCTTCCGCCTTTGTCGAGCGGTTACGGTGTGATTTTCTCCTTTCGGATCAATCACGACGACAGAACCCGGATAGCTGAGCAGTGTTGGGATGATCATGCCTCTCCTTGCCCGAGCCAGTTGGCGAGAAGGTCATCAGATGCGAGTCACCTTCGTATGTGGCCGGAGGAGCATTCTCGCGAAAAGGTCGCCCGCGACGGCGCGGAAAGTCGGGGTTCTGAAACCCCATTGAGCGAGCGGCTTCGGACAGTTTCCACCCGAGTAGTAGTCCGTTAAACATTGGGTGGGTGTGTATTGTCGCACTACGCCGCGAAAGCGTAATGTGAGAAGTCGCATCAGGATGATGATCCTCAGCACAGGTTTTGGTGTCCCCCATAAACTCTTCCTCGAAATGCTTTCCTTACTTTCGTGAGTTCCGTACAAAGTGAATACTGCCTTTCATACAGCGAGTACTGCTCGCTGCTCGAATCCGAATCGGGGCTTCTGCGATGATCAGCGGCTCACTGACTGTAGACGACATGCGTCTGATTGCGGCAATTGGTGATTTGTTTGCAGAATGTCTGGAACGACCAATCAGCCTGACGGAAATCAGCAGTCGCCTGAAGAGTCGTGGGTTTGCTGTCGGGAATGGAATGACCCGGGAGTTGAATGACTTGGAGACCAAGATTGGTGGAAAGCTGCAGTGCGGCAAGATTCTCCTGAACAGGCAAAAGCGAGGATCAACATTGACCCTTGTCGGGCAGGAGATTGTGCAACAGATTCGCACGGTCTTGCAAACTCTTGGGGAAATGAGACGGTCCGTGGACAGCGGGCGTTCGGTCGTCCAAATCGGTCTCACTAACTCGCTGGCATCGACTATGTTTCCTCGAGTTCTGAAGGAGACAGATTTCCTGACGCGGCATCCGAATGTGGATCTGGAAATCGTCGAAGGCGAGCCCCATGAGCTTTTCGGCTTGTTGCAGACGCGAGTTGATTTTGCGGTGGGCCCGAAAGACGTCAATAACGGCTTTCTGTCGAAGCCCCTTTTTCGCTGTAAGCGAGTTTTGCTCTACAGTCGCAACGTTCAATACAAGAAGGACTTATCGCCGGCCGGTCAGACTTCGCTGACAGCAGCCTGAGAGTTGCTGGGTTGAACACATTCGCGTGCAACCTGGCGGGCGGCTTTCCAGGCATGGCGAATGGTGAAAAGTCTCGATTCAATCTGTTCGGCCGTGAAATACTTACCGTGGTCACTGTCCGGCAGGCCTGCGAGTGCCAGTGTCAGGGGCATCAGGTCCAGAAACTCACGATATTTTCGCTGAACGTCGCTTGGTTCGGCCATACTGCATTCTCCGATCAGCTTTGGGGGCTACGGGCATTTTTAGAAACGAAGAACGGGCCTGCAGGAATTCCACAGGCCCGTCAGGGGAATGTGCTTGATATGGCACTCAGCTGTTGCCAGGACGGCGGCCCATGTATTGCTTAATGATTGCATCGGCAGCGCCCGTGGGCTTTTGCGTGTCAGTTGGACTGGCTCCCGAGCTTCCTTTAGCCACTTCCGCCTCTTTGGCACCCGTTGTGGATGGATCCGGGAGAGCGACTTCGGGAGCTCCCTGAGCCTCTGCCGGCGGTGCGGCAGGAGCGGAAACCTGAGTCGGATAACCCATCTGTGGCATCATCTGGGGCATCATCTGAGGATACATCTGACCGTAACCAGGCATCATCTGCTGGTACGGCATTCCTCCGTACATGCCGCCCGGATAACCCATCTGCGGCATCATTTGGGGCATCATTTGTGGATAGCCATACTGCCCCGGCATCATCTGCACCGGCGGCATCATTGTGGTTTCTGCGGCGCTGACGAGCGGAGCTGGAGCGGCAGCGGCAGGAACTTCAGCAACAACTGGCTGCGGAGAAGCAACGGGTGCAACTGCAGTCAGAGGAGCCGCCGGAATTTCAAGAACCGTATGAGATGTGACCTGAGTGTCTTCCGCGTTCAAAGGAATTGCGGGCATCGTCTTGCTGTCGGATTCGGAAACTGCAATGCCTGCTCGAACCACCAGTTCGAAATCCAGATTGCCGATCACGATGCGATCGCCAGCCGCCAAAACAGTCTCTTTTCGAATGCGTTCGCCATTCACCAAAGTACCGTTGGTACTGCCGAGATCTCGCAAGCGCACTGAGTAATCATCGACGCTAAATACGCAGTGATGACGACTCACCATGTCGCTGTTCGGACGTAGCTGGCAATCCTGCTCCCGCCCGATCAGAAACTTACGTCGATTCAGGGGAATGACCTGGCCGGCGTGCTTTCCACCGACAACTTTCAGCTCCGCTGCGACCATAACTAGGAAACTCCGAAGGAATGAGAAGCCCTTCCGAGAGGCTTGCGAACAGGGTATCTCGGCGCAAATAGACAATCTGCGTTCATATTCGCTTGACCTTAGAATGTAGCAATCCGTTTCGCATCTGCCAGCATGAAAAGGATTCATGGCTGAACAAAATTCGCGAAAAATGCGGCGGACAGAACAATAGACTTTGTCGGCAGCCCCGCTCTACATGGCCCGTAGGTCACACAAAGACAAGTTTTTCCGTTTGCAACGATCCGGCTGAATCTGGCCTTTGAGCAGCTTTCCGCGAGATGCCGTCTGGACGAAACGACGTTGAAACGGCCGAGTCGCTCACACTGATCGTAGAAAACGCGATTCCCGGACGTTCCTGATGGCGAATTTTTGGGGTTTTGAAAATCGATGTGGAAATGCCCCGATTCCTCTGCGTCTGAATTTCGGTATCTGCGTCTGAATTCCGCTCCAAAGCAACGTCGTTACGTTTAAACCCACCCCCCCTATTCAGCAACACCGGTAGTACCCGAAGATTTGACCGAGACTCGACGCAGCCAAGTCGCTGGCATTCCGTTACGAGTGCCTGCGGAGACTGCCGTCGCGACCGTTACTTGAGTCAATGCGTCATTCCGTCACAGTCATTGAGCGTCACTCGCACGCTGACTTTCAATCTGATCAAACGCTTGCAGTTCCATTTCATCATAGCCGCGAATTTGCCAATTTTGCCCCACCGCAGTCGCGAGCGCCGGTGCCAGATTTTTTTCCAGAGTAGAGCGGTCAAATGACGGGCAAAGCTGTTCAATTCCTGAAATCGTCGGTGTCAGCGGGGATGTGCTCAGAAGGATGCTGCCATGCTGCAGAGTCACGCCTTTTCGACGTCTCTGCGCACTGCCCACGATCTTCACGCCTGTTGAGTGGACGATGTCGTTGGCATTCTGTCGCAGAAAACACAGAAACGGCTCGTCTGGTTTCTCCTGCGATTGTTGCGTTGCGTTGTTGTTTGGTCCAATGGAACCCTGCGTCACCACGTGCTCACTGCGCAGGCAGCAGGCAACGCCGGAATTGTTGAGAACCTCGATAATGCTGGCGTGCATTCGTCCATAGAGCGACGATGGATCCTGTCGCAGCGGGTGGCATGCGGGAAGAACGCACGAATAGGTGAATTCATTGTCGTGAAGAATCGCCCCTCCGCCCGAAAGCCGTCTGACGCAGGGTAACTCCGGAAATGGATTTTCCAGACTTGCTGCAGCCCCCTGAAAATAACCCATCGTGACAGTGGGAACCGACCAGCGGTAAATTCGGATAACGCTGATGTCTCTGACTGCTCCCAGCTGCAGCATCGCCGCATCCATGGTCATATTAAACAGACCGGACATCGGCGTTTCGTCAACGATAACAATCACTGCGGGGAGCGTTGGGTTTGTCATTTGACGGCGACTCCTTGTCGCGTTCACACAGGTGTGTCTGCATCCGCGACGAGGCTCGCAGGTAATGTTACGGCATTGCGAAGTGTCTCTTCATCTGCCGGCCAACTTGCCGTGCGAATGCTAACGTCTCGGAAAGAATTCACGATGGCAGATGGCATCGGAGCATATTGGCTCGAAAACTGAGCGGCCCGCATACCGATTCAAGATCTGTGAATAACGATAATTCTCCTGCTGACTGACAGGCATGGGAGTCGCGCGCAATTTTCCTGCGTGGCTTTGAAAACACCTCGCTAACCGAAGGTTCACGGTTTATCTGCCGGGCCGGATGTCGTTTCTGGGGCCGGCGTGGTCGGGCTCTCGGAGTGGCTTTGGCCTTCGTCACCATGCCCCGCAGGAGGGTTGACAATCTTTTCCGCTTTTTCGGCGTCCGAAAGTTCATCCCACTCTTCAAGACATGGAGGGCAACAGAATGCGACTTTCTTTCCGTTCCAGTCCTTCATCATCGCGGGATCAGTTTCGGCCTTGTCGACCGGATTTCCCATGATTGGGCAGTGCGTGTTGATGATCTCCAGAGAACTGCTGACAGCGGCCACTTCGACGGGCGTTTCGGAGCATCCGGCAGAGATGATCGCAGTGCAGACAATTAAAAGGCCATTTGGGATAAAACGTTTCATGTTGGATTTCTCGACAGAGAGCGATTGGATGGTTTGCAGGAGCAGCCAGCAGCCGCTGAAAATTCGGACTACGACCACAGACTTATTTCTGGAAAGCTTAGGCCGTTTGACGTGCTTGTCCATTCTTTGCACGCTCGATCGCAGGATTTCCTCGGGCTATTCTGACGCTGTCGTGATTGCTGCTGTGGCCGTGATTGCTGCTGTGGCCGTGATCGCCTTGAAGCACAGCGTTGCCAGCGGCGGCACTGTAATGGAAATGCTGTGCGGGCGTCCGTGAGAGATTTCAGGCTTCGAATACACGCCGCCCTGATTGCCAATTCCTGCACCGCCGTACCAGGCCGCGTCGCTGTTGAAAATTTCCTTGTAAAAGCCGGCTCCCGACACTCCCAATCGATAATGCTCGCGAGGTGAGGGAGTCAGATTGCTGACAACAATCACGATTTCCGATGCATCGCGAGTCTGTCTTTGGAAGGCCACGATGACGTTCGTTTGATCATCGCCCACGATCCATTGAAAACCTTCTGAAACTACGTCGCCATCATGCAGCGCTGGTTCGCTGCCGTACAGGCGGTTCAGGTCGCACATCATTCTCCGGATGCCTTCGTGCGTTTCGAACGTTCGCAATACCCAGTCGACTTCGGCGTCATGGTTCCACTCGGTCCATTGACCAATTTCCGTGGTCATGAACTGCAGTTTTTTTCCTGGCGTGGTGTATTGCCCGGCGAGCAGCAGTCGCAGATTGGCAAACTTCTGCCATGTGTCACCCGACATCTGAGACAGCAGGGATTGCTTGCCATGCACCACTTCATCATGCGAAAGCGGCAGCACAAAGTTTTCAGAAAAAGCGTAGATGCTGCGGAACGTCAAATCGGACAAGTGAAAGCTTCGATGGATTGGATCACGCCGCATAAATCGCAGTGTGTCATTCATCCAGCCCATGTCCCACTTCATCGTGAAACCGAGTCCGCCCGTGTAACATGGGCGTGATACTCCTGGCCAGGCTGTTGATTCTTCCGCAATCGTCATGATGCCGGGAAAATCGGCGTGCATGATCGTGTTGAACTGACGCAGAAAATCGATGGCTTCCAGATTTTCGCGGCCCCCGTGTTGATTTGGAATCCACTGGCCCGAATCTCTTGAGTAATCCAGATACAGCATCGACGCCACTGCATCCACTCGGATTCCGTCGATGTGATAAACATCGCACCAGAACTTCGCACTGGACACGAGAAACTCGGTGACTTCGCGGCGACCATAGTTGAAGATCAGCGTATTCCAGTCCGGATGAAAGCCCAGTCGAGGATCCGCGTGCTCGTACAGGCACGTTCCGTCGAACATCGCCAGACCATGCACGTCCGTCGGGAAATGGCCCGGGACCCAGTCGATCAAAACGCCGATCCCGCGCTGATGCATATGATCAACGAAGTACTGGAAATCGTGAGGAGATCCAAACCGAGATGTGGGTGCGAAGTAGCCTGTCGCCTGATAGCCCCACGACCCGTCAAAAGGATGCTCGGTAATAGGCATCAACTGAATGTGAGTGTAGCCCATCTCAGCGATGTAGTCGGCCAGAGAATGAGCCAGCTCACGGTAGTTAAAAAACGTGCGACCGTCCTTTGGTCTTTTCCATGAGCCGAGATGCACTTCGTAAATTGAGACGGGTGCTCGCAGCCAGTCAGTGCCGGCTCGCCGCTGAAGCCACTCCGCATCATGCCACTGGAAATCGCGAAGACTCCAAACAATGGATGCCGTATGCGGTCGCATCTCAGAATAAAACGCGACCGGGTCAGCTTTCTCAAGAAGATGACCGCTCTGGGTGCGCACTGCGAACTTATAACGAGTTCCGGGGATGACGCCTTTCAGCGTTCCATGCCAGACTCCATTGTCGCTGGATTTCAGCCAGTCTCTGCCGGGCGTCCATCCATTCCCATCGCTGATGACCGAAACTTCTCGCGCATTTGGCGCCCATACGGCAAAGCGGACTCCGCCGGGAACCAGATGTGCGCCGCAGTAACGATAAAGAGACGACGCATCGGCAGGCAGGTCAAACGAATTGACCGCTCTTGAATTGCCTGATGGCTGTGAAGGGCGATTTTCCGTCTGCATGGCGTTTCACAACACTCCGACTTCCACCAGTTCGATCAGGTTAGTTCCCAGGATTACGCCGGCTCTTTTCCCGGAATGAACGGGTCCATCCGAGTGCAAAAATCAGTGTCCTGCTGCACGACGCTCCTGACTTGCGAAGCAACTCATCGAGCAATGTTACCTCAACGGGTGAATCCGGCAAAACGCCGTACATCAATTTCCCGTTGACTGTACACGCATCTTCCTCAACTGAGTAAACAATCGGGAGAAGGATGCGCCAGCCGGAACACTGTGGCTCTGCGCGGTGTTTGATGGCTGTTCGGCTGCATGAACGACTGGTGTGCGGATAGACTCTGCAGCAATCGTCCCTGCCAAAGTTGCCGTTTTACGGTCGACAACGGCCGCTACGGCAGTTTCAGTTTTGTCGATCGACACCGGGACTGCTGAAGCATCTTTCTCGTGATCCAGCCTTCGTTTTGCCCGGCTGACCAACGATTCGCGATTTGCATGCAGACCGGTTGAAAACTGTTCTCCGAGTCCATCCGAAGTCAATCGACCGGTTTCCGTATGACTGTTCTGCTGGAACGAAGTCACCTCGTCGCGTAACGACGCCAGTGAATCAGCCAGAGGGGCGATCTCTTCGCACGCCAAAAGTCCGGATCGAAGGTCCCATTCGACAGTTTTGGGGTTCGTCGGCAGCGAGAAAAATTTATCCGTGGGCTGCTCATTCGTTACGCTGATTTGTTCAGCGGTCACCTGTTCATCGCGCGCTGCACGCGCTGCTTCGAAGCTGAATGAAATGTTTTCCCCATCCGCCATCGCTTCCGTCAGCTGATTCAGGACTCGTTCGGAGATCGCCTCTCGCAACGCGTCGGAGCCTGAACTATTGAAAAGCAATTGACCGTCGTTCCATACAGAGCGCTGGTCCTTGTCGTCGGCGAAGCTGATGCGAGGAGTCGTGTTGGACACTGCTGATTCCAGCGCGGTGCCACTGCCTGAAATCGAAGATTCAGAGCTGGGCAGATACTTTGACAGTGTTGCACGAATCGCGTTCTGAATGAACTGGCGATCGGCTTCGGAGAAATCAGTCAGTTCGATGGATGTTGTCGGAATCGCATCTGTGATTTCTGCGGCAGATTCTTCATCGGTCGGATTGAACAGTTCCACTCCCACATACGGAGAGGAATGTGCGTTGCCCAACTCGGTGGCTGTGAACGGACTGTTGCCCTCGTTCAGGTCGCTTGAAGACACTGCCTGCTGTGACTTCACGACATTGAATGTGCCGTTGACGGACTGCGGCGCCGTGCCCTGCAGCAACTCCGCGATTTCCATATCGCTGACATTGAAGACCGGGATTTTGTCAAACGTAGCTGACATTTCCGCTGCTTCTGAAATGCTGCGGTAATCCACAGAATAACCTGTCAGACTGTCGGTGACTCGCTGCATGTCGGATGCGGATGAGACATTATAGGTGCCCGCAGGGACTTCTCTTCCAAGTGAAATCCAGGTGTATCGATCAAACACCGGTACTGGGCTGAAAAGTTCCGGCGCTGGCATCGGCGCGGTTTGCACTTTCTTGCCTGTGATCTCAGAAGAAGTCGCGTTCATCACCTGATGCACGTATTCTGCACCGTCGGGTTCTGTGGCCTCGTCGTCGGCGTAGACATCTTCATTATACTGCGCCGCCGCTTGTGCACCGCTGCTGCTTTCGAACGAGTCGGCTTCTTCGACTTCAATGGAATCCATTTCGACAGCATCTGCCGATTCCAAAGTGTCGGGGCTGTAGCGATGGCCGACTTCAAACGACGGATTTAATACGCTGTCCACGCGAGATGTCGAAGCGGTTCGGTCGGCATTATCCTCGACAGTCCGCTTGGGTATTGCGGGAGTTGTCACATTGGAGAACGAATATCCGCTTCCGATTTCGATCACGCCGGGCGAACCAAATTCCATGACTCCGGCTGATGCAGCACGAACATTCGGTCCGGATTTTTGTGCCACAGATTCGGAGTCACCGGAGGACGTATTTATGTCTCGCGAAATTTCAGCAGGGTTGTCGGCGGCAAGTGGCGACGCGTTCCACGGATATGCCAGATGCTGGAGATGGTCCAGGGCAATGCGAACACATTCATGATCGGCCAGCTTGCGATTTTCCTGCGCCGCGACCATCAGCGCTTCGTCGGCGAGAAGGCTGATGCATCGAGGTAGTCCGTCGCTTGCGGATGCAATCAATTCGACAGCGTCGGGACTGAAGACGCTGTTCAATTTTCCGCCTACAGCTTCAAGGTGGCGGCTCAGAAATGCGACGGATTCGCGACTGCTCAACGGCTGCAAAAAGGCGTGGCAGCGGATTCGACGACTAAAATCGATCTGCGAAGGTCGGGCCAGTTCTTCTTCAAGGCTGAGAGGTCCGGCAATCAGCAATCGCACGAGGCCGCGACCGTTCCAATCTTCTTCTGTAAAGGCCCGCAGTTCGTTAAGAACCGGAACAGACATAAGATGCGCGTCGTCGATCAACAGCAGAATCGGTCCCCAGAATTCCGTCGTCTTACGCATTTGCTCAACGACGGCCCATCGCGTACAGGCGACTGCTGCACCGGAAAGGTCGGCTGATTGTTCTCCAGCTCGCAGTTGAGAGGCCGTCAGCAGCGTCTGCAGGATTTCGGTCGGTGTTTCGAGACTGGCTCCCGAACACATGATGGCGCGGCCCTCATGTTTCAGCTGCGCCTGCAAATGCTTCAGGAGCGAGGTCTTGCCCACGCCAGCGGGACCCGTCATCACGGCAGTTCCGAGATCCGAACGCATCGCATGCAATAACTGCGGCAGAATGCTGCGAATGGATTCGGATACGAAGAATGCGCGGCCAAGTTCTGCGCATTGAAACGGCTGGCGATGAAGACCAAAATTTGATTCGTACATAACCACCCCGTCCGTGGCCGACTCGACGTTCGGCAATAACTGCCGGTCTCGCATCATGCGAGTTCCCTCGTCATCATCGAACGGTCCTGGCCCCGTTCTTTAACGTAACCGTCGTTCTCGGAATATCTCCGACAGATCCCCAGACGCGGGCAAACGAAGAACATGACGACAACGCAAATTCGCTGAGCGATGGCGAATTACGAAGAAGGTTTTGGTTTCGCTATGATCCACGCCGATGCCAATCGCCGCTATTCCCGGAGCAGTGATGCGGACTTCTGTGTTGAATCTGAACCCGAGAAGTATTCATGACGCCTGAAGAATTTCGGAAGTACGGCCACGCGATGGTCGACTGGATCGCCGACTATCGCACACGGCTGGAGTCGCTGCCGGTTATGGCGAAGACGGAGCCTGGCGAAATTCGGGCCCTGCTTCCTGCCAGCCCGCCAGAACAGCCCGAGTCGTTTGATTCGATTCTGAAGGACGTGGACGACGTGATTCTGCCCGGCCTTTCGTTGTGGCAGCATCCGCGATTCTTTGGCTACTTTCCTGCAAACAGTTCACTCGCAAGTGTACTCGGTGATTTGCTCAGCGCGGGATTTGGAGTGCTCGGACTTGCGTGGCAATCCAGTCCGGCCCTGACGGAAATTGAAGAGGTGGCGATCGACTGGTTGCGGCAGATGGTCGGACTTTCACCGGCATGGAGCGGCGTCATTCAGGACACAGCATCCACCAGCACGTTGGTGGCCCTGCTGTCGGCGCGAGAAAGAACGACCAACTATGGACTCGTCCGCGGCGGGCTCCAGGCGGAAGATCGGCCGCTTGTGATCTATGTGTCGGCCCACAGTCACAGTTCCGTCGACAAGGCCGCCCTGCTGGCAGGATTTGGGCGTGACAACATCCGTGTCGTTGAGCATGACTCCGACTACGCCATGAAACCCGCTGCGCTGGAACGGGAAATACAAAAGGACCTGGCGGCCAGACGAGTGCCGTGTGCTGTGGTTTCGACAACAGGAACAACAACGACAACCGCCATCGATCCTGTTCGCGCCAGCGGGGAAGTTGCCGCCCGGCATGGTCTATGGCTTCACGTTGATGCGGCGATGGCGGGCTCTGCGATGATTCTGCCGGAATGCCGTGATCTGTGGGACGGAATTGAAACGGCCGATTCGATTGTGCTCAATCCTCACAAGTGGCTTGGTACGACTTTCGATTGTTCAGTCTATCTGGTTCGCGATCCCCAGCATTTGATTCGAGTCATGTCGACCAATCCCAGTTATCTGCAGACTGCAGCAGATGGCCAGGTGAAAAATTTTCGCGACTGGGGACTGCCGCTGGGCCGCCGCTTCAGGGCTCTGAAATTATGGTTCCTGATTCGCGAACAGGGTGTGGTCGGCCTGCAGCGCCGGTTGCGAAGAGACATCGCGAACGCTCAATGGCTGGCCGCACAAGTTGCTCTCGTCCTCGGCTGGAAAGTTTTGGCCGCAGTGCCGTTGCAGACAGTTTGCCTGCGGTATGAACCTCAAAGTTTGACCGGTGAGTCGCTGGATCAATTCACTCGCGCCTGGGTGGAACGTCTGAATCGATCGGGCTTTGCCTATTTGACGCCTGCCATCCTCGACGGACGCTGGATGGTTCGCGTTTCCATCGGAGCCGAAGCCACGGAACGGCATCATGTGGAACAACTCTGGACGGCGATGCAGGCCGAAGTCTCCTCGGCCGAATTCTGATCGCGTGTAAGGATATGCACATGAAGGTTAACCGTGGAATTCCGTCGCAAAAATCTACAAGATACTGACGTTCAAAAAATGAGTTGCCGTGTTTTCGTCAGCACGGATGATCGCACAGACATCAGTGCGGGACTACACTGCACCGGCGACACGAAATTCCTGGCACACACTTCTCTGCATCGTTTCTCTGGATGAACTGCAATGGCGTTTGAGATCACAATCCCTCGGCTCGGCTGGTCCATGGAAGAAGGCATCTTTGCAGGATGGCAGAAAAAAGACGGCGACGTGATTCGGCGAGGCGACATCCTGTTCGAACTGGAAGGCGAAAAAGCGCTGCAGGAAATTGAAGCCGTCGACGAGGGGATTTTACGGATCTCAAACGATGGGCCAAAGCCCGGGACCGTCCTGAAAGTGGGCGCCATTGTCGGCTATCTGGTCGCAGCAGGCGAATCCGTTTCTCAGACGGCCGGTCCCGCAAATAGCTCATCGCCTATATCTCCTGTATCTCCTATATCACCTATTCAGGCCGTTGACGATGAGACGGCTGAGATCGGCAGCGATCGGCCGGCAGCGTCACCTTCAATCCGTCGGATGGCGAGACAATTGAACGTCAATTTGCGGACGGTGGTCGGGTCCGGCTCAGGCGGTCGAATCACCGAATGCGACATCAATGCGGCCGCCACGAGTTCACCGAAAATCGTCGCCGCGACGACAACGGAGAATTCAGTTCAGGCGGTCACACCGCGCGCCCGACGTGCGGCCAAAGAACTGGGAGTCGATCTAAAAGGACTGCGAGGCACCGGCCGCAACGGGCGAATTCGTGAGCGGGATGTTCTGGCCGCTGTCAGCAATTCTGCGAAGACAAGTCCGCAAAGCGATCGACGAATTATGATTTCCGGTCGTCGAAAAATTATCGCCGATCGACTTTCCGAGAGCGCTCGTCAGACGGTCCCGGTCACGATTACCACGCGAGCCGATGCGACGAATCTGGTCAGCCTTCGAGATCAGTTCAAATCCTCCGGTCTGAGTCCCTTGCCGACGTTTAATGACATCGTTGCAAAGCTGGTGGCGGGTGTGCTTGTTCAGTTTCCATTGCTGGCAGGACGCTGGGACGGCGATTCAATCGTGCTGCCCGATCCCGATCAGATTCATCTGGGCCTGGCCGTTGATACTCCGGAAGGTCTGATCGTGCCCGTGCTGCGAAACGTTTCCACTCAGTCGTTGATTACCTTGGCCGCCGAGTCCGCGAAGGTGATTGCGAAGGCTCGCAACGGCCGTCTGTCGAGTTCCGAGATGCAGGGCGCGGTCTTTACGCTGACCAATCTGGGCGGTTTTGGGATTGATGCCTTCACCCCCGTGATCAACCTTCCCGAGACCGCGATTTTGGGGCTCGGAGCGATTCGCAAGGAGCCTGTAGTGGCCGACGATGGAACCATTCAGATACGCCAGCGGATGACACTAAGTCTGACATTCGATCATCGCGTCATCGACGGCGCACCGGCCGCCAGATTTTTGCAGTCCTTGGTTTCGTCGCTTGAGAACGCCGCCGCAAAGCTGATTTCCCTCGTTCCCTGAAACCAATTTCAGCAGAAGAGCGAACGAACAGTTCAGTCCCATTCCCGTGCGTGTTTCGTTCAGCTGCGAAACGCAAACGCAGTCCAGTTCAGTCCCCCGTGAGCTCGTCTTGGCGTTTCATACTGCCTCTGCACTTGTGCTGTGTCATGCACAAGTTTTGATGTTGATGCGAGCTGACGGAGATATTCACCTGCGTAGATTCGCCGCTACCTCGGCGAAAAAAATTCCGACGGCAACCTCCAATCAAGTGCTGACGAAAGCACGGCCCGTTCGGTAGAACGTCTCATCATCCAAGACGCCCTTGCCGTTGAGATGAATGCCACTGTTCAGCAGACCGGCTCGGAGTCGGGTAGAAAGGTCATTTCATTGTGTCCCGTGTCTCCGACGCGGTTCAACTCGCGTCGGAGACACGAGCCACATCGACGAGTCCGCTGCAATTCAGTCATCAGGTGGGTGGCACTGCCGTTCTCAGCACTGCCGTTCTCAACCATCCTGCCAAATTGACCCAATGTGCGCGCTGGCCTTGGCCCGAAGGCCCGTCGTCAGATTTTGTAGCTGCGATGGAAGATGTTCTGGAGGTTTATCACAGGCCTTATGATGCACAGCGTCCAATGGTCTGCATGGATGAGGCCAGCAAACAGCTGATCGCGGAGATCCGAGAGCCCTTACCAGCGCGACCAGGAAGTGTTGCCAAGCGGGATAGTGAATACGAACGGCGAGGAACGGCCAATGTGTTCATGGCGGTCGAACCGCTGGCAGGCAAACGGACAGTGCAGATTACCGACGGGCGTACCAAAGTGGACTGGGCGCAGTTCATCAAGTTCCTGTTGCTGACAGTCTATCCGGACGCGGCAGTGGTTGTGCTGGTGATGGACAATCTGAACACTCACGGCATTGGGCGCCTTTACGAAGCGTTCGATCCTGCAACAGCACGAGCTCTGGTGTCACGACTGGAAATCCACCGCACCCCCAAACACGGGAACTGGCTGAACATGGCCGAGATCGAATTAAGCATTCTGTCGCGGCAACGCCTTGATCGCCGCATCGATTCCAAAGAACTCCTGACGACCGAAGTCGTCGCATGGGAACAGGAACGCAACTCTCGCGAATGCAAAATCAACGGGCAATTCACCGCCGCTGATGCCCGCGTTAAACTCAAACGACGCTATCCCGCATTCCACGGCTGACAGGGCACTAGGGCAATTCACTCTTCGAATCTGATGGTGACCTGCTTGCAATACGGATGACTTAGGGCCAATACCAGTTCACGCGGGATTGCAGATTCTAAATTCTCTCTTAAACGTACATGCACTTTAAGTGACGTCGAGACGCCTCCGTTCTCAGCCATTTTCGACTCTCGAATTTCAAAACTAGAGTTTGAATCAGAGGCAATTAATGTGAAGGGAAGTTCATCTTCGCTGTGAAGCCAAATGGTCTCCCCTTCTGTTGTCAGCTCACTCTTTGAACGGCGTACTACAGACGGTACTGCAGTTACGGCAGGAGTAAACTGCAGCTTCGTTTTTATGGATCGCGGTGGCTCAGAAAGTGTACTCGATGCTGAGCCCAATACCTCGTCTGGCTGAATTTGCGATGTCGAATCTAACGCCCACTCCAGCTCTGTGAAAACAGTCTCCTGCGACGACAATCTAGCTTCCACTGCGAACACATAATGCCGCTGCACAACATTTTCATCGAGAACAATTTCGGTCAGTTTGGCCTCCGACTCAGTTTTGATTGAAGGCGAATCGCAGAGCATTGCTGTGATCCATGGTCGACTATCCCATACTCATTTGTCGTCACCTCGACTTGATCGTTTACTACCTCATCTATTGATTTGAATGACAGGTGCAAGTCTGCTGGGGTAACAAGCTGAACAAATGGAGCTTCAAGTCTTCGCCCATTCAACACAAGCTCAGCTTCCACACTTCGGCGTCCGGCCGAATCATAACCCACGCTGATTGTGACTCGCTGCGTCCCAAATTCAGGAGGAGTTGCCGATAACTGCAGCCTCGTTTCTTGACCAGGGGCAAGCGTCGTCATTTCCAGCAGACCGATACTTGTGCAGCGACAAGACGTTGAGACTTCGGCAATCTCGACTGATGAACCGCCGACATTTCTAATAATCGCAACTACATCGTGTTCGGCATTCACCTTGCCATCTGTTCGGCTGATCACCTCGTCATGAAGCGTGATCGCCAAAACGCCATCGGACTTACTCTGGCAACCCGCCACTGCAAAAAGGAAAAAAAGGTAAAGAATCACTCTTAATTCGAAGTATCTAGGAAACACCAATTTATCTCCGCGCTAAAAAGACACGTTTGTCTCCCCACCATCAATCGTCCCAATTGACCTCCAAGCAATTTCATCTATCTCCTGATTTATAAATAACACACTACCGTCTACAAAAAGGCAGAATACGCCCCCATCGTGTAGACTACGTGCAGTGACGACGGAAGGGCTTCCGAATCTTGTGCCACTCTGTGAGCAGTCAGGTATAGCTGAGTTCGGCGCCAGAACATGGTTATAGCACGTCAAACCTAACTCACCAAATAACCAACCCACTCCACAAAATGACAAATGATTTACGATTGGAGTATGCAGAGATTTGCATCTCGATTTCATCGAATCAGGAAGGGGTTGCGTCTGCAGCTCGAAACCTGCAATATCGCGCCACGGCGTGTAGTTACTGTGATTACCGTCTCCAGTTATACGCTCACTAAATGCGACCGTATTCGACAGCCCATCTACAACTTCAGCCGCACGCCGCCCGCCCCCGGGACTAAACATGCCACGCAATGCTGAAGTATGAACTTCTTCTGTCTCGATCCGGGCGTTTGATGGGCATGTCCCATTGCTCATTAGGTACGTCGTCGAGCCGGGCAAGCTATCCGTTGATGGGCACACAAATACAGGGATCCGGAGATCAAGAAGGTGTGCATTCACTTCCGACGTCATTGGATCTCCAAGCCCAAACGTCTCGTTGTCAATTCGAATTTGATCGGCAATACTGGTAAGTTCAAGTGCACTTAGCAGTGTTACATGCGGAGATGTTTGCAAGGGGAAACCGCGTGCCACTGTCGAAGGCGACCCAGGATTGACCGTGAATTTCTCCTGACGAATTGGTGGAAATGCCTTGAACTGACCTTCCACAATGCTCATCGCCGTCCCGAATTGCCTAAGATTATTTGAACAGCCTATTTTTCTTGCTTTCTCAAGCGATACCATCACAGCGGGAATGAGTAGAGAAATCAATACACCGATGAGCCCAATCGTGACGAGAACTTCAATTATTGTGAAACCTCGACAAACCCTGTGGGGGCAACGGAAGACGGAGAGGACACAACGCGACTTTGCAATGGCCCCCAGATGGGTTGACCTGTGAGTTGATAATGTTGATCGCTTCAGGACGAACACCTCAAAATCCTTTATGTGCGAGGACCAAGGCAATCAGCGAGAATTGTTTCTAAAAAAGCGGTCTGAATATTGCCCATCGTTGGCTTTAGTCGGGAATTTACAACCGGTTAAGCAGTCTGGTTTGTTCGTCAAATGTTCTTTGATCTCCCTTAAGACATCATTTTGACCTCTTCTCGATTCTGAACCCCACATTATAAGTCCGTTCGCGTTGAAGATCCCCGGTTTTGTATGCGAGGCACACTGGGTCGCCGAATCCATAAGAAGCACGGATAAGCTATGATCGCAATTAAAAATAACACGCATTGCACATTTCTTGACGGCAGATAGCTCGCTGGAAGTGACTCATTCGCACCTGAGAATGCGCGAATCCCAATATGCAACGCTGTTCCGTCCCATCCCTGTTTACGCAACTCATCAAACGTCAAACGCTTTAATGAACCGAAATTATCGATTAGCACCGTATTCTGATCGCCGCTTATCGCTGCTACGAAATGATCTGAAGAGCCATAAACCTCTAGCCTAAGTACTGCGGGAAGCATCTTGTTGGGGATCTCATTGTCCCAGCGGACACCTCGCTGACTGTACCCCAAGTCAGTTACAGCTTTCGCAAGGTCCGAATACGTATTCAGTCCCTTGCGATGCGGTAACAACTTGGCAATTTGCCTCGGGGGAACAACAACACCATGCTTGTGGAGACATGACGAAACAGCCGAGGCGCCACATGAAAACGTGTCTAAGCGAAATGTGACATTATAAGATGTTGTCCTCATTTAAAGGCCTCCTATTCATTATGGAGTGCAACTCACTCCTGTAATAGGTATAGAGGTCTCTTGCAAATACTGCTGTCCTTCGCAAGCGTGGTTTTCACCAGTATATGCAACAACGTTGCTGCAATCCGCATCCTGATACCATCGCGGCGTCGCGCTGGCCGGACATGCTGTTTCAGTCAGCCTGCAGAGGCGATTCGGAGCTCCAAGGCACATATCGAGACATTTCCCATCCGCAGGGCCATTGCACCGTTTCCAAAGCTTCATCACGAAATACATGCCCGGCATATACTCAACAAGTATTTCCCCGTGATACTGACACACGTTACATCCCGTATTTCCACCAGCCGGCGGTATCGGATCTTTGCAATAGTGATCTGAAAAATTTGCACCCGAAAGTAACCAGTCTTTGTCGTTAAATAGTCGATTTGAATTCCGTACACTCCAAATGACCGGAAACGCAGAAAGCATACATAGAGCTAAGAGAACAACTATCCGTCGTGTCTTTTTTTCAGATACCATTTGACATCTTCTGCAAAGAAATGGGGAACATGAAAGAGGTCAAGAAAGTGATCGAGATTTACGAAGCCTGAGCAGAGCAGCGATTACTAACAGCAACAGAGAACACGATAGAAAAAGTTTCCCGAGCATTGACCCCTTAGGGGGTGCAGCTGAGATCGTGTTAGATGCTAACGAGAAGGCCGCGTCCGGCATTGGTGAAATGCTGGGGTCGGCTGATGCAGGAGGAACGATTCTCTGTCTAGCTGTTCCGTAATTCTCGTATAGCGCAGATCCCTTCGGCACAGCTGGAGTAAATGAGCTTACTGCAATTTCTGAGTTTAATGAAATCGCCTGAACACTGAGCCTGAGTTCGGTCATACCTCCACCATTAGACGTGGCTTTCAAGGGAAACCAGAGTTTATCCGCGTTACCCAGTGCCGCAATTTCACGGAATTCCTCAACTACAAAGTTGTGAAACTGAAACCCAGCTTCAAATTCTGGCGCTTCGGCCTGACCACACATCGACTTCCAAGCCGCCTCCGGCATAACCTGTATTTGTCGAGGCAGCCAGCCATGTAGAGGGTCGAACCAGACCACAAGCACATGGGTTGGATTGTCATCGAAGAAAGCCCAGCGATGCAGCACTATTCGGAAACATCTGTGACCACTGAGATCCACATACTCTCCGTCACTCGCCGCCCTGCTGTTCAGCAGGTCCAAAATCGATTGATGCAGGCCAACAACTTTCCAGCCAACGAAATCGGCTAGAGTTACTGCCTGATCCCATGGCCGAGCTAAGCGATCGCTTTTCCAAGTCACCTGTTTTGCCGGAGTTCCATGGGGATCAAACCCAACCTGCCAACTATTGAGCCCGTCAAAGCTCCACAAAACATGCTTGAACAAGTCACCCGAAGGCTTTCTGTCCTTTGTCTCAATCAAGATACGCTGGCCTCGCAGAAGCCACCGGCAGTCAGAGCTAAATGCGACGACGCTTCGATGCCCATCAATTGGAGGCCCCGCATAAGCCTCTAGGGTGTACGACGCATCCAGCGAATAAATGGCACCTCGGTAAGACGTAAGTGCACTGCGAATAGTGTCCTGCTCACCGCCATCAAGAAGTTGGTCACAGCCAGCCAAGGCGGCAACACAATGAATTAGCCATGCAAGCATGAAAGTGACTCGACTCAAAAGCCCCTCTGTCGGCAACCACTGCGTATACACGGCCACAACGCTACACGTGGACGTACCCTCATTCTAATTATTGGGTGCACAATGTCAACGCATCGGCGTATGCGTTTGTCAATGCAACGGACGGCAATCGTTCATTGTTCTTTATTGAAGGGCAATGAATTGATGTGGGCTTCTGTCCGACGATGGCTTTGATTGCATCTTTAGTAGATGTCATGCAGGAAAAATACGTGCCACCCACCCGTTTGAACAAAAATATGTGCCACCCACCCGTTTGACGGAAGTGTAGCTAGCGATTAGGCTTAGGCAACAGTTGTCGCGGGTTGGGTTATGGGAAATGTCTGTGTATGTCCAAAGGAGCGAACGATGCCTCGGGTGAAACGAACGGAGATTTGTGCGGCGGATGAGGTTCAGGCGTTTCATTTGATTAATCGGTGCGTTCGTCGCACGTTTTTGTGTGGCAAGGATCGCCGTTCTGGAAAAGACTACTCCCACCGCAAAGAGTGGATCCGGGAACGGCTGGAAGAACTGGCTGGCATCTTTGCCTTGGATATTCTTGGCTTTGCGGTGCTCAGCAATCATCTGCATGTGGTCGTGAGAACCCGGCCGGATGTGGTGAAAGCGTGGTCCGATGATGAGGTCGCTCTACGGTGGTGGCGATTGTTTCCTCAGCGACGAAACGAAAACGGGACTCCTGCAGAACCTACGGAATTCGAACTGAACGCCATTCGAAACGACACCAGCGGTCTGAAGGAAAAGCGTCGGCGATTGAAGGATATTTCGTGGTTCATGCGTTGTCTGGTCGAACCGATTGCTCGACGAGGGAATAAGGACGACCAGGTTTCAGGACGCTTCTGGGAAGGAAGATTCCGAGCACAGATTTTGCTCGATGAAACGGCGATTGCGGCGTGCCTGGCGTATGTGGATCTGAACCCGATTCGAGCTGGAATCGCAGCAACTCCTGAGACCAGTGACTTCACGAGCGTTAAGGAACGGATTGAAGATCGAGCGGCGGCGTACGCCGAGTGTTCAGTTGACAGTGTTGAGTGTTCGAACAACGCAGGAGTTGCGGCGAAGTTGAATCGGGATGCAGATGACCGGGAACTGTCTTCTTCGGATCGAAACAGGATTGATGTCGCGGTCGAGCACGGCGAGAAAGCGGGCTGGCTGGCTCCAATCGCTTTGGAGCCGCCTCGGAAGAAAGTGCGAGAGAAGATCACCGCGCGGCGAGCCAGCAACGAGGGCTGCATGTCGATGACTCTGGATCAGTATTTGAAGCTGCTGGACTGGACAGGACGCCAGATTCGCAAGGACAAAGTCGGAGTGATTCCGGCGGAGTGTGCTCCAATCCTTGAACGCCTGGACTGCAGTGCCGAAACGTGGGTCGACTTTGTCAAGAACTTCCGGAAACGTTTCCGCAACGAAGCGGGCCTTGCACCTTCTCGTCAAGCCTTCCGCACGACTCGCCGCGAATCGCGAGAGTCCATGCGAGCGAGTTCCTGAAGCCAGTGATTTTTTCGTAGATCGCCCGGTGCGTTCGACTTTTAGTTATCAGGTGGGCGGCACTGGCGGCTGGGCGTTTGTTTTGTTGGAGCACTCACTTCTGTTGCGAGCGGCCTCCGAATCGCGCAAGGAACGGTCGAGGGCAAGCATTCCAAAACTATCCGCCCCCGAGTTTACGCGGTTGTTCGTGAAATGAAGTCGGCGAAAAAGGGACTGGTATTTCGACCGCGAATGGACGCGAATACACGCGAATGAATGCAGTGGGATAATGCGAGGTCGTTTCAAATAATTCTTTCACCGGTCCTCGCTCTGAAGTCATCGCCCCAGAACAACTGGTTCTCCGAGTGGTTGTGACTGTATTCGCGTTCATTCGCGTCCATTTGCGGTTCAGATCTGTTTTCCAGCCACGATTCAACAGTTGTTGACGTGCCGATTGGTCATGCAGGCTTCTACCACTTTCCCATGCGTGTGGAAGATGTCACACTGGTGATCCTGACCTGAATCGTCCTCCGCTCTTCACCCGCCTCAGAGGTTCTCTCATGCTCAGCTTTTGGGACTGCGATCCACGCTCGCGCCGGAGGAATTTTCTGCAGGCCGGAAGTCTGGCACTGGGTGGCCTGCAGTTAACCAATCTGCTGCAGCAGACTGCTCACGCCGCTGGTTCCAGCGCGGTGGTGAAGGATAAGTCCGTCATCTTTCTGTTCCTGCACGGTGGACCCGGGCAGATAGAAACGTTTGACCCCAAGATGACGGCTCCCGTGGGCATTCAGAGTGTGACGGGTGAAGTGCAGACGAAGATCCCGGGGATCACGTTCGGGGGAACCTTTCCGCGTCTGGCCGGGCTGGCCGACAAACTGTCCATTGTTCGGTCTTTTGTGACGGGCGATGGAAATCATGACATTAAACCGATCGTCAGCCGAGACACTCTGAACGCCAACCTCGGGTCTCTGTACGCACGCGTTGCGGGCACCAATCGCGAAGGCAGCGGCATTCCGACCAATGTGGCTTTGTTTCCTCAGGCTGTAGTCCACGAAGCTCAGCCAGCGGTCACGAATTTTGGAGACTTCACGTCAACGGGAGTTCTGGGAAGCGGCTATCGGCCGTTTGTCCCCGGAGCTCAGGGGGAGGCTCAGGAAAACATGCGGCTGCAGTTTGATCGGTCGCGTCTGGACGATCGACGCCTGCTGCTTAAAAGTCTTGACGCGATCCGTCGCTCGGTAGATCAGTCAGGAGCATTGAACGGGCTGGATCGAATTCAGCAACAGGCCTTTGATGCGATCGTGGGTGGAGTTGCGGATGCCTTTGATCTGTCGAAGGAGGATCAGGCGACCGTTCATCGCTACGATACGGCACCACTGATGCGAGCGGATGACATCAGCCGCAAATGGAACAACCATAAGAACTACGTTGATAATGCTCAGAGTCTGGGAAAGCTGCTCTTGCTGGCTCGTCGATTGTGCGAAGCCGGGTGTGGCTTCGTCACGGTTACGACGAATTTTGTCTGGGACATGCATGCCGATGTTAACAATGCCGGCATGGAAGAAGGAATGCGATACATGGGTGGACCCCTGGATCATGCGTTGTCAGCATTGATTGAGGACATTCATCAGCGTGGCCTGGATGATCGGATCATGGTGTTGGCCTGTGGAGAAATGGGACGAACACCGCGTATCAATGCGGGCGGTGGGCGCGACCATTGGGGCGGACTGGCACCCCTGCTGATTTCCGGCGGCGGGCTGAACATGGGACAGGTGATTGGCCAGTCAACACGGGATGCCGCGGAGGCTGCGTCGAACCCAGTCAGGATTCCGAATCTGATTTCGACGATCCTGCATACTGTGTTCGACGTAGGTCAGTTGCGGCTGCAGCCGGGTTTGCCTCGTGAACTCAGTCAGCAGCTTGTGGCTGCGGATCCCATCCCGGGGCTGTGAAGAGGTGCAAAGTGTGCCCTCGTCTGGAAGAGCTTCGGTTGGCTTTTATGTGCCTGAAAAGGGTCCCCATGAAAACTGTACTGCATCGGTTCGCGTTTATCTGCGGCGTGATCATCGCCGGGCTTTCGGTCACCGCTGCCGAAAAGCCTCCGAACATTGTGGTGATCTTTATTGACGACATGGGCTATGCGGACATCGGACCGTTCGGTCGCAAGCCGGAGCTCACGCCGAATTTGAACCGGATGGCGGACGAGGGGCGGCGGTTCAGCAATTTCTATGTGTCCCAGGCGGTCTGCTCGGCTTCTCGAGCCAGTCTGCTGACAGGATGTTACAACGTTCGGCTGGGGATTCTTGGCGCGCTTGGGCCCAATTCCAACATCGGCATCAACGCAAATGAGATGACTCTTGGGGAGCTTTGCCAGCAGAAGAATTATGCGACTGCCTGCTTCGGGAAATGGCATCTGGGCCATCATCGCCAGTTCCTGCCACTGCAGAATGGGTTCGATGAATACTTCGGCTTGCCCTACAGCAACGACATGTGGCCGTTTCATCCAGAGTCTAAGCACCTTTCGATGGAGGAGCGGCTGAAACGCTGGCCGCATCTGCCACTGATCGAAGGCAATGAAACGGTCGTGGCAGAAGTTACCGATAAGGAGCAGGAACAACTCACGACGCGGTACACCGAACATGCGGTGTCGTTTATTGACCGAAATGCCGACCGACCTTTTTTTCTGTACGTGCCTCACAGCATGGTTCACGTCCCCTTGTATGTGTCGGACAAATTTCGTGGACGAAGTGGCGAAGGTTTATTTGCCGATGTGGTGATGGAAGTCGACTGGTCTGTTGGTCAGATCATGGACGCACTTTCGCGTAACGGGCTTGATGAAAACACGCTGGTGATCTTTACATCGGACAATGGTCCGTGGCTGAGTTATGGCGATCATGCGGGTTCCGCCCTGCCCTTTCGTGAAGGGAAAGGGACAATGTTTGAAGGCGGGTGTCGAGTCCCCTGTCTGATGCGATGGCCCGGCCGAATTCCTGCAGCAACGACCTGCGACGACCCCGCGATGACGATCGACATCCTTCCCACCGTCGCTCAGCTGATCGGCGCGACGTTGCCCGAACATACGCTGGATGGCCGCAGCATCTGGCCATTGATGGTTGCAGAAGAAGGCGCGGTGTCGCCTCATGAGGCCTACTATTTTTATTATGGAAGCCAGCTGCAGGCTGTTCGCAGCGGACCATGGAAACTGCATCTGGACCACGACTACCGAACTTTGAACGGGCGAACCGGTGGCCGCGACGGCATCCCGGCAAAGTATTCCACAGCCCTGCTGAAGCAGTCGTTGTTTAATCTCGACGTCGATCCGGAAGAAGCTCACGATAGGGCGGCCGAGAATCCGGACGTTGTTGCGCGACTTGTTGGGCTGGCGGAATCAGCAAGACGCGAACTTGGCGACGAGAATCTCGTGGGCTCCGGTATTCGTCCTGCCGGCATTGTTGCCCCTGGGAACAAAAGCCCTTAGTGGCAGGTTTGACTCTTCTTCATCGCGAGGATGCGAAACCGTGCCGTAGACCTTCTGTCCATCCTATGTTACCATTCATGCCTGATCTTACAGCATAGACTTCGACATCATGATGATTTCCTGAGGCATCCCCTCTTTTGCTCCTCCTGAAAGGATTCCCCATGAAGGCCGTGCGTTTGTTCCTGCTGGCGATGATTTGTTTATTGACCGTGAATCTTGATTCCGCTCAGGCGGGCGGCCCAGGCGGATGTCCGCCGTGGCGGCCATGCGGGCCGGGAAACTCTATGGGCGGAAATCGCTGGCTGGCGCAGGGCGGTTTCGGTGCCGACTTTCGTCCATCATGTGCAACTCACGACGCGTGTCTTGCGTCTGGTCGTTCGCGGGCTCAGTGTGACAGAGAATTTCATTCCCACATGGTCCAGGCGTGTGATCACTCCCGACATCCGTTTTTGTGTCGTCTGAGAGCCTGTCGTTTCTTCGCAGGTGCGCGTCTGTTTGGCGGCTTGTATCACTAAAGATGATTGAGCCGCGAGCCGTCGCTTCCTGAGATCACGAATCCAGAATCACGCCCACGGATTCTCCCGCCTGGACTCGGGGAAATGTCCTTAGCACCAGCACAATGCCCGACTGAATCGACACAATGGGCTGCGGCGAGGAATGGTCGAGCGGATAGACCCGGCCGATCAGTTGTCCGGTCCTGATGGGATCGCCGGGTTTCAGTAACGTCTCAAAATATCCGGTGCAGGGAGCCGGGTTGCAGACCTGCATGTGGCCGGAACCGGGGGCAGGATTTTCCACCACGTGTTGAATGCGACTGACAGCGGGCTGACGATCGAGCAGTCCCAGTTCGGCCATGACGTTCAGGCATCCATCGACATACGCTTCAACACCCGCTTCGCAGCAGGTCGCCGCGCCGAGATACTCGCAGTAGATCGCCGGAACGTTGGCATCGCGTGCGACGGACAGTGAGCGGCCTTCCAGATTGGCGGCGGTTCCCCAGACCACAGGCAGATTAAATGCACGTGCCATTCGCCGTTGCACTTCGAGCACTTGCGGATTGTTGTGCATCACATAACCGGCCAAAGGAAAGACGGACAGTTCCGTGCCTCCCGTGTGCAGATCGATATAATAATCAGCCGTGTGAATCAGCGTGCTCAATGCATAAGCGGTTTGCTCAGTCACCGTCCCATCCGGCCGACCGGGACAAGTTCGTGCCAGGTCTTTACCATCATCGGCACAGCGATGTCCGCGAAGAAACGCGGCTTCGTTTACGACGGGGATCAAAGTTATTCGGCCGTGAAAGCTGGCGACTGACGCATGGCCTTCGCGGAACCGATCGATAAGACGTCGGATGGCGGTGATGGGCTCGAACTCATCGCCGTGAACTCCGCCGGTAATCAGCAAGTGAGGCCCGGCAGGTTCGTTCTCAAACACGAATGACTTCAGCTCGAGCGTCATGATTTGTGCTGCACTGGCGGCGTCAGTTCGACTCGACAGTCCTTGAAGCGAAAACAGCCGTCGACAGGAAGAACAGTGCCCGTGATATAGTCGGCATCATCGGAGACCAGAAAAGCGGCCGCACGGCCGATATCGTCCGGCAACCCCAGTCGTCCCCACGGCAGCCGACGACCTTCGGCCGCGATGGTTTCGTCGGAAAACGTCACGTGCTCACCCGGCGTGTCGATCCAGCCGGGTTCGATCGCGTTTACATTGATTCTGTGCGGGCACAGTTCCACCGAGATGGATCGCATCATGTGATTCAATCCGGCCTTGGCGGCTCCGTAGGCAACACACAGGCCGATGGGAATTTCGGCCTGAACGCTTGAGATAAAAACGATCTTGCCGCCACCACCCCGCGCAACCATGTGACGTCCGACAAGCTGGCTGATATGGAACCCGCTTGTCAGCGTGCCCTGCAGCGTTCGTTCGAACTCCTCCGCTGTGTATTCCAGAAACGGTGCTCGCCGGCTGTAGGCCACGTTGCTGATCAGAATGTCGATCCGCCCCGTGGCCTTCAGAGCCTGTTCCACGAGAGATTCGCATCCGGACCGTGTGAACACATCGGCTTCCACGACATGGCAGGTGCGTCCGATCGCCCGGATCTCGCTCGCCGTTTGCTCCAGATCCGGGCTGCCGGGCCGATCGTTAATGATCAGGTCGGCTCCCTGCAAAGCCAGTTGCAAGGCGCATCCCTTGCCGATCCCACGGCCCGCTCCCGTCACAACGCCAATTTTGTGTTGCAGTTTCATGAGGCTGTTACTCGGCAGCATCGAACGCGGCTGAACATTCCTGCAGCATTCTCATGATGGCTCCAAACTCGCCCCCGTGATTCATGAGCTGACCGCCCTGTTGATGACGCTGCTTCAAAATTTCTGGAGTTCCGGCTGGAGCTCCCCAGGCCTTGCCATGTTTCTTGCATGCCGCAGCAACCTTTTCAAAGCATGCCTCCATGGTCACGTCACCGTTGAGGAGTTTAAGTCGCAGCCCCAGATCGCCTGGCCCAATGAAGACGCCATCGACGCCCGGGACGGCCGCAATTTCTTCGATGTTCTGAACGGCTTCAAGAGTCTCAATCTGGACTACCAGAAACGTTTCTCGGTTCGCTTCAGCAGTGAAAACATCGGCACCATCAACCATGTAGTTTGCGTCCAGGCCGGCACCATCCAGGCCTCGGTCACCGATCGGCGGGAACTTGGTCGCATCAGCCAGCATGCGTGCCTTTTCTGCTGTGTTGACGTGAGGAATCATCAGGCCGGTGGCGCCGTCTTCCAGGTAGCGATACAGACGCGTTTTTTCCAGAGTCGGCGGGCGCAGCATGATGTCGATATCGTGCAGATGCGAATGGGTCAGCAGGTTCTGAACATCGCGATCCGGCATGCTGCGATGTTCAAGATCCAGCCAGATGCAGTCGAAACCAAAGTGTGCCGCCTGCTTGATGAAAGCCGGAATGTAGTGCCCAAGGCAGCACATACGGACCGGCTGGTTGTTACGAATCTTGGCAAGCGTCTTACTTTTTCTCATGAGGAACTGATTCTCTAAGGATGTCGTGCAAATCAAAAGGAATGAGTGACGAGTCAAAAAATCACAGCACCGGGATGTTGATGAACTTACTGGATTTTCAGGAGTTGCGTTCGCGTGCGAACAAACAGAGCACCGTCAGCAATGGCAGGAGTGCCCAACACTGGAGAGCCCATGTCGTTGACCGCAAGAACTTTCAGTTCCGGGCCGTCGTGCAGAACGACAATGTTACCATTTTCGCTGGCAATGTAGATCTTGCCGTCTCCGTAAACAGGCGATGCAAAGTAATTGGCCGCATTGTTTATGCGAGCAGGTCCGAACAGCGGTTTTCCTTCAGCCGTTTCAAAGCAGGTTGCGATCCCACCTTCCTGGATCAGCAACATGCGGTCATTCACAACGAGTGGCGACACAATGTGGTCGGTGTGTTTCGTTGGGTGCTTCCACAGCACATGAGTCGCAGTCACATCCCCACGACCACCGCCTTTGACCGCCAGCACGTATTCGTCTGCAGGAACGGCCGAATCAAATGAAGCCCCGGCGCGATTGTTTGGCGCCAGGAAAGCGATATCCAGTTCTTCACCTTCCAGATCGCCATCCTTGTCGATGTCACCGCGGTCAAAAGTCTTCTTGTAAAATTCTTCGGGAACCGGCCGCTTGCCGAAAAATGCCTGTACCTCATCCCGAGTAATTTTGTTGTCGCTGTTGCCAGTCTCCGCCTGGTCGATCGACGCCAGCCACTGACTGGCAATCCCTTTGCTTTGCACGGAAATGTAAACAATTCCGTTGTGGCTCACCGGTGTGGTCTTGATGTTTCGCAACAACGTTCGAGCTTCCCACAGTCGTTTGCCAGTCGTCGGGTCATAACCAATGAGAAGGCCGGTTCCCGCCACCACAATCTCATCACCCTGCTCCGTTTCGCAAATGACAGGATGCGAGTAGTTCACCGCCATGTCATTACGATCGTCTTTCCACCGTATTTTTCCCGTCTTCGAGTCGAACGCGTAGAACGCCGGATGGAGGTCGTCGTCCTGCACGAAGAGAATCAGATCTTTGTACAGAACGGGCGACATTCCTGCGCCCCATTTGAAGACAAAGTATGGCACGGGCAGCGGCTGATGCCAGACGTCCGCTCCGGTTCTTGCGTCGACACTGACCATGCCGAGCGTTGTGAAATAGAAGTAAACGCGTTCGCCATCTGCAGCAGGTGTCGAGTAGGCATGACTGTTGGTCAGATGAATTTCATCAACGTCGCCGACGGGCCAGGATCGCATCCAAAGCTGTTGGCCAGTAGATGCATCATACGCAAAAAGTCCGACCGTCTTCTCATCGACCATAGCCGAGGTAAAGACTCGGCCAGCAACGACAACAGGGCAGCCAATTCCATCACCCAGCGTGGCCGACCATTTTACATGTTCGGTGGCAGAAAACTTTTCCGGCAGGGGTGCCTGAGATGTCGAGACTCCCGAACAGTTGGGCCCACGAAACTGGGGCCAGTCCTCTGCCTGAGTTGCATTGAGGACCAGAACGGCAAGACAAAAGAGCCAGCGAGTCATGAGCGGATCTCCATCATCTGAAGCGAAGCGGAAAGGAGATATGAGGTGGCGGGGAACTAGACGCTAACTGATTTCCTGGCAACTGCC
This sequence comes from uncultured Planctomycetota bacterium, assembly GCA_947085455.1. Taxonomy (GTDB): domain Bacteria; phylum Planctomycetota; class Planctomycetia; order Planctomycetales; family Planctomycetaceae; genus SXXK01. The sequence continues at coordinate 129,641 of CAMTWR010000012.1, forward strand.
AACCGATTCACTGCATTCGTCGACGGTTATCGCGCAGGATGGAAATCAAATCAGTGCAGTTGGTCAGCAGCAATCTGAGCCGCTGCGAGAACCAATCGTGGTGCACACTAACCAAAACACAACAGACGACCGTTCTGCTGATCTTCACCGGCAATCAGATGACCTTCGCCGATCGCAATCCCCGCGCTGATGCCGCGGCCCGCGTTGAACTTCCAGACTTCTTCACCGGAATCCAGCGAGATGCCATACAAGTTCTTGTCACCAGAACCGACGAAGAAACGTCGGTCGACGACGGCCCCGGAGCTCTCGATCCTCGCCTGCGTCTGGAACGTCCAGCGGACTTTCCCCGTCAGTCGATCGATTGCATGAACATGTTTGTCATGTCCTCCGACAATGACCAGATCGTCGGTCACGGCGGCGGAAGCATGGAATGGCATTTTGCGAGGCCCTTCGTATCGCCAGACGAATTCGCCCTTCCGCCAGTCGACACAGACGACCATTCCCGTATGAGTTCCCACGTACAGCAGATCACCCACAACCGCCGGCGAAGCGATCAGAAATGATTCCAGCGGCATATCCCGAAATTCTTTGCCGGTGTTGAGATCAATGACTCGCAGATGTTCATCACAACCGGCCAGAAATGTGTAAGTGTCGGCGATGCCCGGCGAGCAGTTGATTCGGTCGTTGGTCTGAAACTTCCAGACTTCAGTGCCTTCTTTAGTCAGGCAGTAAAGAAAACTGTCGTGCGAGGCAAGCAGCAGGTTTTCGCCAAACGGCGCCACACACCCGGAAATTTCTGCGTCAGACGCGAACACCCACTTCTTCAGTCCGGTGGTTCGATCGATCGCATGCAGAACGCCATCTTCATCGCCGATGTAAATCGTCGAGTCAGTGACCAATGGCGCTGCCTTGAACCCAGGTGCAAATTTTTTGGGATCCGCATCTTCAATGGAACGGTACTTCCAGATTTCTGCGCCGGTTTTTAGATTCAGGCAATGGAGATAGCCGGACAGAGCAGGCGCATAAACATGATCGCCCACAATGGCGACACACGCGACCCAGCCGTCAGGAGAGGCGAACTCCCACTTGAGCACCGGCTTTTCGGCGAGAATGCTTTTTGCCACGCCCCGCTGATCTGGTGTTGCTCGAAACGAAGCCCAGCTGGATTCTGTCGGAGGTGACTCTTTGGAAATCATAGCGGCACCCTGCGACCGCTGGACAACGCTCGAGACGCCACTCAACACTATCGTGCCTGCAGCAATTTTTCGAAGCGCATTGCGACGAGACGTGTTGCGCGACCGGTCGGAGGATATTTCGGATGACATTGTTTTCGATCTTTGCAGAAGCTGGAACCAGGGATGCGTCTGAAACAGTTCGAAGGATCACAACGCATTGCGATAAAGTTCGAGGAACCCGGGTAGATCCATTTTTCGCGGGTTGAAGGTTCCTGTCCACTGCTGAATCGCATCTCCTGCCATTCCCATGAGGACTTTCTCGGAGGCTGATCGCTCTGTGGCCTCGGAAATAGACACTGGCATCCTGGCCAGCAGCAGAAATTCTGTCAGACCATCGGCCAGCTGGCCGGCAGCTGTTTCCGAAGTTGTCTGTTCGTTCGCCCAGCCAGCGGCTTGGACGAGGTCGAGATACAGCGAGCCGACAGTTTCGGAATTCCATCGAATGACATGCGGCATCATCAGGCCCACAGCGACACCGTGCGCGATTCCGAATTCGGCCGTCAGTGGATTCGCCGCGGCATGGGCTGCGCCCAGCATACTATTTTCAATCGCTGCTCCCGCCAGAAAGGCGCCCAACTGCATTCTGCCGCGAGCCTCCAGGTTAGTCGGTTCATGGAGTACAACAGGAAATGCATTCGCAAGAAATACCCAGGCCTGACGGGCGAACATCTGCGAGATTGTGTTCCGTTTGCTTGTGACAAAACTTTCGATCGCGTGCGTCATCGCATCAATACCGGTTGCCGCGGTAACGGAGCGAGGCATCGTGACTGTCAGCTCCGGATCCAAAATCGCAACTCTGCAGGCCGCTTTGGGATCACCACACGCCATCTTCATGTGCGTACCAGCATCGGCAATGACTGCGAATGACTGAGCTTCACTGCCAGTTCCGGAGGTCGTGGGTACGGCAATCATCGGCAGCATCGGCAACGTTGCTTTTCCAACGCCACGATAGTCGTGCATGCGTCCGCCGTTGGTGAGCAGGAAGTTGGCCCCTTTCGCGCAGTCCATGCTGCTGCCGCCACCAAGCCCGATGATCAAATCCACGTTCGACGGTTTTGCAAAAGCAACACAGCGATCGACATCGTCGGTGGTGGGGTTCTCTGAAACGTCGTCAAAGACTATGGAGCTGATTCCAGCCGATTCCAGAATGCCGACGGTCCGTTCACAGTGCCCTGCTTTTCGTAGTCCCGCATCTGTCACCAACAGAATTCGCCGGGCCTGCATCTCCTGGGCGAGCGGTGCCAGTTGTTCAAGCGTACCACCGCCAAAGATCAGTCGCGTGCGCTGCTGAAAATCGAACGGAATGAGTGCGTTCATTCGATCAGAGGCGATACTTGATTCAGAAGAAGCGGAGGCAGACATGGGTGCCTAAAATGCAGGACGAAGGCGGGCGGATATCGGCACAAGATTCAGGACGGTTCGGGAAAACAACACCAGTGCCGGGTGAGAACTATTTCAGGGCAACCTTGGATGACATTGAAAGCACCAGCAACCGTCCCGTGGCTGTTGAAGCTTTTGCTTTGATGCTGATAACCGAGACGATACGCAACAACGTTCCGTGGTGCAACCTTACCAGATGAAACACGACTGCCTGACTATTGAGACGATCTGATAGTCGGATGCCTTTTTGATCACTCCTGAGACCCCTCAGGACGCTGCTGCATTTTTGTGTGCTCTGCGTTTTTAATCATTAGGCCACAGCTTCAGAAATTTACCGCCGACCATGAAATCGGCATGTTCGCTTCTTCGCGTCGAGGCAGTGTGAGGATTCCTCACGCGTTTACTCATACCAAATGACGCCGCAATAGCCTGTTGTCATTTTCTGGAAAGACACGGCTCCCCAAAGTGAATCACACTGGATTGCCGAGAAGGTCTGTCGGTCACACTTGTGGTGTCTGTCATCCTGATGCGATTAGCGAAGGATCTCGTGTATCTCACGTGGTTGCGGTGGGCGGCACACAAGGCGTGCCGCTGCATTGTGGTGGAGTTGAGATCCTTTACTTCGCTCCGCTACTTTCAGGATGACGGGGAGAGCGCTACTTTCAGGTTTAGGATGATATCGCGATCGCCTCGACCAGCATCACAGGTCAGGAAGGCAGCCCGTAAAACTTTTTCGCATTTTCATGCAGCAGTTTTTTCTGGTCGGCCACGGGGCGGTCCGCGATAATTTGTCGCAGAGCCATCACCCAGTCCTGATACGATCCGCCCAGCAGACATACAGGCCAGTCTCCGCCGAAGATCACTTTGTCCGGGCCGAAACTGTCGAGACAGTGATTGACGATCGGGGCAAGAGATTCCGCAAACGGGATTCCCGCAGGAGCACTCGCGATGACTCCGCTGATCTTGCAGATCACATTGTCCTGATGGGCGAGCGCTTTGATGTCGTCCCGCCACTGCTGAGGATCGTGGCTGGCTTTATCTTTGCGAGCGGACTCGGGAAGAAACGCGTTTGGCGATGCGTTGCCGCAATGGTCCACAATGAAGCGCGTCCCCGGACATTTTTTTGCCAGTGCCAGTCCGTCGGACAATTCGCTCGGGCGCATGCACAGATCAAAGCTCAGTCCCAGTTCACCGAGCAACTGGATAGATTTTACGAACTGCGGTTCAAGGCAAAGTCCCTTCTTCGCAGATTCGGCGTGCAGCACCTGGCGAACGCCTTTGATCTCTTTCTCTTTGCTGTAGCTTCGAATGTATGGAGCAAAAGACGCTTCGCCGGGGCGTCCAGAAATGACGGCCGCAATTGTCGGACTTTTGGCGGTGCGACAAATGTTGATCAGCGTGTCGGCTTCCTTGACGTGATCTTCGGGACTGACATCCACTTCCATATAGACGGCCTGAACGACATTCAGACCTTCGGTCGCCTTGGCGTATTCTGCAAGCCCATAGCTCTGGCTGAGGATCTTTGGGGCACCGGCCAGCCACGGCGGCTGAACCTGACTCAGGTCCCATAGATGCTGATGCGTGTCCACGATGGGAATCGCCGCTGTTTCCTGCAGGCTGGCTGCACTCAGATTTCGACTGACCGTGACGGCGGCAGCACCTGCTGCGGTCGTGGCAAGAAAGTGTCGTCGTGACAGTGCGGTCGACGACTGGTCTGATGGGGAGCTGAAAGGCATGCGTTTTCTCCGATGATGAGACGGCAGGTGGGAAGTTAAAAAACATCTCCTTTTCAGCATAGCATTTCGTCGGGAAGCGTACACGCACCGGAGGTCGATGAGCCTGAGTCAACGCATGAGCCCACATGCCGAACGCGACACATATCGGCCTGCTGCCGGCTTACAGATCTGCCCCCCCTGTCGTTGTCCGTGGATTCAGGATCAGAACTCTCCGATTTCCTGCCCGTCACTTTTGCCGCAAAGACGTTCGTAAGTGCTGTCAATCCACTTCCCGTCGCGCAAGTCCGATGAGGGCACCGTGGCGTTGTTATGGTGGATGTTTTCGGAAATGAATCTGACCGACCCGTCACACAACGCGAAGTTGGCTCCACCAACGTGGTTGCTGTGGAATCCACGACCTTGATGAATTCGATTGTCGGCCGTCCAGTTAATCCCGTGATTGGCAATTCCCAGGACACTCATGCCAGCCGCTTTGATTCCGGCGGAAGTGCTTTGAGTATTCACTTCCGAGCTGAATCCCAGAGCATTCGCTGCGCCGATCGTCAGGTCGTCGCGTCGAAATGCTCGTTCGCCCACGAGTAGCGTATTACTAGTTCCGTCCGTTACATCAGCCAGTTTTACACTGGAATTCTGAAACCCCACGCCCGTCGCTGGTCCGTAAGGCTGGAAATCCACAAGAGGTGTTGTGCTGATACTGCTGCAGCCGATCATCGCATAGTTTGATTTTGCGATCGCGATTCGATCGGAGCCGTCTGATGTGACGCGACGGTCATACCACGGCGCTGCAGGATCAGAAGGATTGTCTGACATCGCCCCATGAAAGTTATTCAACGCGGTTCCCGAAGGATCACTCGGACAGGCGAACATCACTATGGGAGTTGTTAGCGCTGACAGACCGACAGGCGTTGCAAGCTGGTCGTGCAACGCGGATCCGCCGGGTTGCAGCTGCTGGTAGAGTGCTGCCTGTTCAAGTTGAGGCAGAATCATGGCTCCCCAACTCCAGTGAGATCGTTCTGACGCAGACATATTCTGAGCTTCACTGGCAATATAGCCGGGTGGCAAAGTCTTGTGGGTGTCATGATAGTTATGGATTGCCAGAACAATTTGTCGCAGGTTGTTTTTGCAGGCCGAATTGCGGGCCGCTTCCCGGGACTGCTGAACGGCGGGCAGAAGGAGTGCCATCAGAATACCGATGATGGCAATGGCCACCAGAACTTCGACGATCGTAAAACCCTGCGACGAATGTCGTCGATGACCTGAACTGAGCATGAGAAGCTTCCAATGATGTTTTTCAAACGTAATGTATTAAGAGGCTCTAACGAAACCGGGACTGGCTTCCGGCGTTGTTCGGTAATGCTTTGAATTCAACCTTGGGAAGGCTGCCTCGGTGCCCGTCACGGTTTTGTTAGCCCGGTGCGCCACTTTCATTGCTTCGATCGCCTCCACCACCAGAGTCCCCCGCCGACTACCAGAACAACATCGGCGACAATAACACTCGTCATCAGCGGGTCAGTGCCGGTCTCGTCTGACTGGCTGTGCAGGTTTCCCTGTCCGAGTTCTCGGCGAGCCGACGCCAGTCGCACCTGAAAATTCCCCCGCATTGTGACATCGCCTCCTGCGGAGTTCAGCATCTCTTTCAGTACCAAACCGGCCTGGATGAGATGAGATCGGGCGATGGATTCTCGATATCCGGCTTCCGTGTAGTAGTGAGAACGTAGTCGAGGACTGCGAGCAGCCTGCTGCTGAAGGTCTTTCAGCAGAGGGTTTAACCTGGTGCGTGCCGTTTCCGAAAACCGTTCTGCATTTTGGTCAGAAGCAGACGAGCCTTGCTGAAGATCAAGTTCGTCAGCAATCGCCATCATCTGATTCAATGCTGCTGTCGTGGCGTCAGGGCCAAAGAAATTAACGTCCTTCAGGATATAGGCAACTGCACACAGCAGCAGGAAGACCAACGTGATTTTCTGATGACGCAATGCCAGAAATCCGGCGAATGCCTGAGCGAACTGCGACAGCAGAGTTTCCATCATCAGTCCGGCCGACTGGAGTACGCGGTTTGCCGTCTTTGCGCTATGGCTGAACGGAGCCGATTTCAAATTCTCAGCTCCGTTCCGCCGTGCACGTCCATCAACAATTTCGGAAAGCACCTTCCGCGCAGACTCAGAAGCGGCTTGCGGCTCTGCTGAGCGACCTGCTGTTGTGAACATGTCAATGATGTGACCGCCTTCAAGCAGTTCGCCACCCTTGCCTACGCAAACGGTATCCGTTGGCAACAGTTCGTGCCGCGAGACCAGATTCTCCAACTCCTCGGTACTCAACGGTCCGTATGATTGACCCCTGCGATGATAGTACCACTCGGGTTGCATAAATTTCCTGACCCATCGCTTCCACCAGTCTCATGACGAGACGGGCTTACCATCTATGCTCTCTTCACAGTCCTGACGCGTAACATCTGCCAGCAAAAAGCCGCTGCCGGCACCACAACTAATATCCACGGCCAGCTGATCAGCGTGAAAATCATTTGCAGAAGCAAAGCTCCCCCGCCGCTTTCGGAATCGGCTGAGCCACGAAGATCGTCTTTCGGGAAAACGAGGCTGACCGCTTCAGCCAGGGCCAGTCGATGACGAGACCCATCGACTGCCATTCGATATTGCTCGCCCGTCGTTCGGTCGATCACATAAGAGCCAGGCGATGGATTCACCGCAGCTTGACGGCCTTCAGGAATCTCGCTGGAAGAACAGGCCTGACGTTGTATCTCCATCGAATCGTACGGATCTCCAAACCCATTGAACTGCACAACGAAAATCCGCTTTGGCCACCAGCAACCATTCCCATCACTGTCATAATCAATATCGTATCGAGCGAGCATCGTGTGATTTGTGTCTGTGAATGTGGCACCGACAACGCAATTTCCCTGAACAGCATCCACTCGCATTTGACAGGAGATGGAACCTGTCAGCTGGGGCATGGAAAACTGAATCGACGGACACTTCTTCCCGTCGATGATGGCGTCGTTCTGCAACGTCGCTGACGCCCTCTGACGTTTGGTCATGACCCACTGTGGCCTTATTGAAACTCGCATCGCTTCAACCAAAGCCCAAATGGCGGGCAGCGAGCCATACTTCCCGGAGTCATGCAGGATCAGAGGTCCCGCTGTGCCACCTGAAAACCTCACCATGCACGGAACGGCATTTTCATTGACCCAGGAATGAGTCTCCGTGTCGCGATCGACCATAACGCTCCAGTCGCACGGAACGCCAGTGCCAGGATCGAGGAGTTTTTGGCCTCCGTACAACGTGTCGACAAATTCATCCGTGGCTTTCCAGACTTCGGTATCTGGGAGGATTGTTCGGCCGATGCGTAATGCGGGAACGGCTTTTCCATCCAGTCGAATGGAACTTGCGTCAAACCTGACTCGGACTGTGTTGGGTGACTCTTCGAGCGCATTCGTGTCCAGTGTCGGCATTGCGCCATAATCAGGGGATCGTGTTCGGCGTACCAGTTGAAACACCATCTGCCCGTTATCGGGACTCTGGCTGCGATCCGACCAGCAACTCCAAATCCGTTGAATCTCGTCCGATGCCACTTCACTTTGGTTTCCCTCAGGCATTGATGGCTGCAAAACCGCTGGATGTGCAATGGCGGACACGGAACGCAGGGCCAGCATCGCAATTGTCAGCAGGGAACGAATCCAAAGGTGAGACATCATTGGGTCGACGCTCCGCTTCCGGAATGTCGCGTGCGGACATATCGCCACCGAATGGGTGATCCATCCTGAGGCGTCTGCAGAATGAATCTGTATTGACCAGGTCCGGAACATGTATCCAACTCGGCGAGTGGCACCCGCATTGCAGGCCAGCCATTCAGATCAAGCTGCAGTTGATCGTCTCGAACACCGATTCGAACATCGTTCCAGGCATCCGCCCGCAATGTCTGCTGAGCCGCCGGGTCGATGCGAGCCATCCATTTTTCTGCCCCCAATGTTGCCCGTGTCTCCGACGCGGGATGCTCCAGTGTTGCAGTATCGAGGCTCGCCATTGTTCTCCCTCGACTACTGCTCAGGCCTCCCGAACCCTGACGTGGATGCACAATGGAAAGCCCGTATTCGATCACTGCAGGACCATCCGACAACAATCCGATTCGGCATTCCAGGTTCTGATCCATCCATATGTCGCCGTGCAATTCAAATTCATGGCTGGAATGAACGGACACGAGTCGGCCACTCTCGCCACGTTCAACGGTGTTCGCGGTGCCTCGATCAAGGCGTAGTCCCGCGCCGGAGACACGGACAACATTTTCGGCGGGTGAATTGCTTTGGCCGACCAGCACATCACCATCCACAGTCCATGTCGACGGTTCCGCAGGAATCCAGTCCTGAAGAAGCTTGTCTGAGGACAGCAACGAAAAAGGCTTCGAATTGCGGTGGTCTGATTTTCGGTGTTCCAGCAGCCATCGATAAAGAGCGGTCGTACGATACGCTCGATTCCAGCAATCGTGGCCTCCCACGGGATACTCGGTGAAAAGCGGACTACTGCCGGATTCCAGCAATTGCTTCCGAATCGTGCTGGTGAAATCGACCACCTCACGGCCGTCTCTTTCGTTATGAAAATTCCAGATGGGCATACCGACTTGCGTAAGTGTGATTGCATCGGCCCCACTGCTTCCGCACATCGGAGCGATCGCAGCGAAACGATCAGGATGCGCTGACGCGACCGCCCAAACACCTGATCCACCTGAAGACACGCCGGTCAGATAAACTCGATCCGTATCTGCATCATACTCGCGGATCGTGGCATTCAGAATTTCCAGAGCCCACTGCACGTCCTGACTGCCGGCCGTCCAGCTTCCTTCGGTGCGGCATTGAGGAGCCACGGCAATGAATGGAAAATGCTCACGGTTCTCCCAGAGATTCACGCCAAAGTTATTGGTGATCTGCCGCAGCCCGTCGTTGCCATTCTCACCCATGCCGTTGAGAAACATCAGAACCGGAGGACGCACTCCCGGTTGTCGATAATGCGGCACAAAAATGACATATTTGTGAGCAAGCCCCGACGCATCTACCCATGTCTTTCGTAAAAATCCCTGATCTGTTCCTCGTCCATCGGCAACGGAATCCTCTGCCACCGCGGCAGGTAACACGGTTCCCGAGATGCTCACGCCGGAGATGCTCACAGTTGTGACGAACATGCAGGCGAGAAGCAGCCAACGAACGATTGGAAACGTGCCGCCGCGGCTTTGCTGCGCAACAAATTGACGGCGTCGACGATAAGATTCGGCGCCATACGCAACCAGCAGACACAAGATCCAGCCCGATGAATTCACGGCCACCGTCCAGACTGTCTCGGATCCATACTTTGTCAACAACAACGTTCCCATCGTCGCCAGCAATCCGCCGGTACAGTAGGTGACCAGAGAATGTTGACCGCATAAAATGATTGGGCGCAACAGGCGGCTCGTATGGACGCGCCGGTTCCCGGGAAGCAGCGTCCGCCCGACGATCAGCACACAATAGAAATGCAGCAGCCGCAGAGGTGCCAGCGTGTCTTTGTCCAAGGCAATCTCCATCGGCGGCACCCACCAGCCTGTTTTGATGAGAAATGCCATTTCCAGACCGATCGCCGCCAAGAAAATTGCCAGCAGGCTTTGCGGGATCCAAGCTTTGCAACTGTGGCCTCCCTTGCCGCACGCCATGCCCAGGACAAATGGCAGTTGCCAGGCGAACGGATTGAAGAAAAACGCTTCAGCCCAAGGTGAAGGTAGTGCCACACTGTCCGGCCAGAACTGCACAGCGATGTAAACCGCCACTGATGCAGCCATCGTGAAGATCGGACGCCGCTGGAGTCCCACAGAGACGAACGGCACGATCCCCAGCAGAATCAGGTACAAGGCCAGCACGCAGGAGTTCACGAGCATGCTTTGAAGAGTCACCACCTGCCACAGAGTCGGCTCAGGACTGGAACGCGGCAACATGAGCTCACTAAGCGCCACACTTTGAGCCCCCAATGTATTCGCGACCATTAGAAGCATTACCGTCAGGACATGCATTAAAAGAAGAGCACCGCACAGCCGCAGCAATTGTTTCATCTTCCGTTCTCCCCGGCGGGGCGGAAGGCGGCCGTCAGGCCGGATGAGGCGTGTGAGACGGAGACCATTCACATAACCCGAAAGAAACAAGAACACCTCCGCCATATCGGAGAACCCCAAACTGATGGGCATAAAATTCCGCACCGGATTGCCAATCACATGGTCGCTGAAAATAATCAGCAGGGCTCCACCGCGTACCAGATCCACACGCAGGTCACGCTTGACGTAGTTGGATTCTAATGAGCGACAGACGTCAGTGCCCTGTTCCTGCAATTCTGTGGATTTCACGTGCTCCGGTTCAGGGATTGAAGAGTTCATTTTCCGTTATTCTTCTGCGACAGAATTCACCGGCAGTTGAAAGATCTGAATGGCCGATCCGACAATAGCAATGGGTTTGAGTTGCAGGAACTCGGAACAATCCGGTTCGCCCGTGGCATGATGTCGGTAGCCGTGCAGATGATTGACGCTGATCGCGTACAGGCCCGGTGGCAGATCGGCGATCGGTGAGGGACGATTCATCTGTGTTTCTGGGTCAAACGTCATCGGAAGGGGCTCCCCTTTCACGCCCAGATCTTCCAGCCGCATGCCATAGTCCACACCGAAACACGACAGATAGTATTGCTCCTCCTTCCCTGTTTGCTGTTTACGTTCGTCCTGCCAGTATCTGAGAGCGAGATTCGCCTGGCCCCAGTCGACATTGGCATCCAGCAAGTGCCAGTGGCCATTGTCCGAACCACCGGACGCTTCATTAAAGAAGGCCAGATGATGCGGGTGAACTTTGACGCATGACCAGACATTCCACAGGAGGGCAAAGGCAATGAGCCCTTTCCACCAGGGATGGTTCAGGAGGTGTGGTTGTGCGACTCGACTGGCCCAGACAAACACAAACGGAAAAGCGGGCAACAGATACCGGATGTATCTTGAAAACCCGGTTTGAGAACTCACCAGCACCAGGATGCACAAGGCCGGAATCAGCACCAGCCAGTCGCTCATTGTTGCTCGTGTCTCCGACGCGAGACTCCGCCCCGCCATTCCGGCCATCAGCACAATCAACATCGTCCCATGCGGCACCTTCACCGCCATCGCATACAGGTACCACCACCACCAGCCACGCTTTTGCTGGACACCACCGGCATACGACCAGCGCTCACCTTCGAAGTCCAGTTTTTGCAAATCAATCCCATGAATGTAATCTACGGGAAACGGCACTGGGAGAACCCCGAGGACCGAATCGCGAAACCGATTATTCGGTGCCGCATGACTCGCCGTTGGCCCTCCGAGCGTTTGGGAGACAAATTGATAATCCTTCAATTGCTGAAACGAGCCGTCGAAGAGGTATCCGAGATTCGTGACATAGATCCCCAGCAGCAGAATGAGCGCAAGGTGTGACGACGCTCCGAGTCGGGAATTCTTCTCCCTCTTCTTTCCCAGCCAGCGATCCAGCACGCACAACACCGGCCACACCACATAAAAAATCACACACGTGGTCTTCGCCAGCTCGGCCAGCCCCAACGTCAGCCCTGCACCAAGTGTTCGACTCCAATCGGGCGTCCTCAACCACCGCCAAAACATCCACGTCGCCAGAATCGCCATCGCACCACCGGCCACATCCGGCGTAATAATCGCTGCATTCCCCAGCACATTCGGGCAGAAGCACCACAAACACATCGCGACCAGACCACTGACTGGCCCATAAAGATCACGAGCAAACCAGTAAACAGCAACCGCACCGATCAAGCTAAATACAACACACGCCAGCCGACCGTAACGATATAGACGAAGCGAATCCGAACCGTTCAGATCGACGAATTGCTTGCCCACAACAAACTCCCGACGCGCATTTTTTTCCGTCGAGTAGCGTGTCCAATCTTCCTTGTGGTCGATCAGCAGCAAAGGCAGCGCCCCAACGGTCTCAACAAGAGGGGGGTTAACACGGTAGAGATCGAATCGACAGAAACGGCAATGGCTCAAGCCTGCCGAAAGATGTGAAACTTCATCCACTGTTGGACTGAATTGAGTGACACTTCCAATCAAAAACACAAAATAGATTGCCAAAACTGGAACAACGCACAACTGTCGCCCGAGATTGAACAAAATATAGTGCCTTCAAATTAAGGTGTGCATGCCCGTAACAGCCAGCGAGCCATCTACAATGAGTCAACGTAAGTTGGCGTCCGCAGGCCTGCGAACAAATATCGCAAGCATCGTAATGCAGAATAATACCAGTGGAATTCCTATCGTACTCAATGAAATCTGCTGCGAGTAACTGCCAAAACAACCGCAGGAAATGGAGCTTTTCCCGAAGCTGAACTGAAACGCCTGGACCAACGCAAAGCTCAAGTAGAAGACGGCAGCGATGTAGATAGCCTCTGGCGTGAGTACTCCAGCAATCAATGCAAACCCAACGATGATTTGTAAATAAGGCAGGTAAACTCCCAATAGAGGGGCAAATCCTGCGGGAACAACTTCGTATGCTGCAATCTGCTGTTGGAAGTAAAATGGTTGCCACGCATGCAGCAGCCCGCTCGCAAACAGAACACCTCCGGAAATTGCTGAGAAGATATATGCGATCAGCGTCATTGCTATCTCACTGATTTTGGGCCGCAGAAGGTGCACTATCTGTACTCGACATCGCTTGATATTCCACCCACCCGCTATCACAAATGACGATATCTGTGAAGCCAATCCCGCGAAACTTGAAGGCCATGATCTCATCAAATTCACAACTTCTTGAGTGGCAGTAGATGAGTATCGGAAGATTTCGGTCGACTCCTCGAAACAAACCCTGCAGGCCCAAGTCGCTCATGTCGACAGGAACATTAATTGAACCTGAAACAGCCCCTTGCTCATGGGTACTTCTATACCGCGAGTCGACCAAAAGTCGATCACCTTGATGAAATGCTTCGGGGCCAACATGCGAAAACTCAGCATTGACTAATGATCCAACTGATTGCATTCTTCGCGCTACCGCGGAGAGGTCACCGAATACTAGGCTCCCCGCAAGCGTCAACACAAGAGATACTGCACCGATGCAAGAGATGTTCGATTTTCGTACTCCAAAATGCTCACGCAAAACGTAGGTTATCCCATAACCAGCCATCACAAAAAGCATCACAACTAATAATCGCTGAAGCACTACCAGTGATGCTATGGGTTCGTATTCGCGTGAAACAACAATTCCATATCCGTTCCATATATCCAAAAATTCGGCCGTTGTTAGTTCCAGTGCATCGCCCGCTCCATCAAATACAAATAAGCTTCCGTCAGTCCATCTTACGCAGACCCAGTGATCGTATCCTGCAGCATGTGGCAGTTTTACACTTGCTATGACAGGTAACCCAGGGAAATCAAATCCAGCTTTGAAAGATTGACCATCGGTACTGCATTGCAATGGTTCTTCTCCAGAAGCTTCATAAGCTCAGCAGGCGTGCTACCAGAATCCGCCCCGACGTAACGGATTGTGTAGTAATCAGAGGGAGTAGCTTCGATTCCAAGCAGGCTCATGGCTCTACAGGCCGCATAGATGCCACACGACGAGTCCGCACTGCTGCTGGTCCATCCTTCAGTTGCAATGCGATTTTGTAGTCGTACTCTTGTTGCCTCAATATCAAGCTGATTAGAACCGGCGGAAGGGTGTGCTTCCGCAGTCGCCAAGATGCAGTTCAAAACGAAGGTCGCAATTACCGTTGCCATAGATTCCCTGCTGAATTAAACCAAGCTGGCTGTTTACCACAGCAATGCCAGATCCAAAACGCTGATCGTGTTTTAGGAACCAGGAAATCGGCTGTTTGATCAAAAGAAAAATGCGATTCCGTCGTTCCTTTTGTCGCAGCAATTCCACTCGTCACACCACGTAGGCTATTGTTTTCGGGTAGAGGTTCGTAACTTGAGCCATGCAAACACTACTCCTATGCCCGCGATTACGATCAGGTTTGTGACTAGTAATAGGCGAACGTTATTGGGCTTGTGAGGAATGTTTGTCTTTCTTAGTTGGTCCGACAGTGGAATTGCCCAGTTTCCAGACCATACGAAGCTCAAGTGGGATGCCCCTTCCGCACGAAGCGGAGTGCCAGCGGGAATCTTCAGGCCGAACAGCATCTCGTCCCGGCTGTAGGTTTGGCCGAGCTTGAGCGATGTCACGGTACACTTGGATTCCTCACTCACGACGGTTCCCGACTCGCACCTGGTTAACTTTACCACCGTCCATTTGTTCAAATACGGGATAGATTCTTCACCCTGCTTTGCGTACCCCACGGCTGCATTGACTTCCCATGAAATCTGACTGATTTTTCCGGCAGGCCAGACGTTTCCTGCGGCCATGTCGATTGATGAAATTAGTCGACCGCGTGCAATATGTTCTGGCCGCTGTATAAGCAATATCTGATAGGGAAGAAAACCGTCCTTCGCTCTGCAACGCATGGTCAGATCGCCGAATCGGGATTCCGACTGGACTTCAATTTGATCATCTGGGAGTTCAACGCATCGCGAAGTCTGCAGAAATTCGCTATCCCCTCCTAGAGATTTCCCGTTCAATATGCCGAAGCAGAATAGATCCAGATTCCCATCAGACGGCCATACTCTCTCAAAATGCTCAAGCGTTCCAGAGACAGTTGGGCTCAAGTAACGGCCTGTCACTGGAGATTCGCCGGATTCTGTCCCTTCTGTGTAGGTAGAGTTGAAGCAAACGCCCTCCCCTTCCCGGTAGAGGGCATTCAATCGCAACACAGGCTCTCGGTCTATCTCCAGCTTTTGAAATCCCCATGAATCGCCTTGTCGGATGGCATTGATACGATACTTGCGAGCGACAGGCGAGGTTTGAAGGGCACTACTCCGCACTTCATCAATTAAGATCTCAACATAAGCATGTGAGAGACGCTCAATCGAAGACATCACCTCCTGCGTATCAGCAGCGCATCTCGATTGACAAAGAAGTAAAATCGAGGCAACTCCCATTACCGAGTGGCACCAAATCCTGATTACGCCGTAAATTTCAGCAATCATGTATGTCACCCGGCGAATAGTTATGGAGCTGTGCAATTTGTATCCCGCTGTGCATTCTTCTGGACCCCGCAGTCCCCTGTACCATCGCAACCTGTGGCTTGATTGCCCTCTCCCGCCTTGCATGCGAGAGCGTTTTTTGCAGCACCACTTTTGCAATCTACATAGGTGTTCATGCAATTTATGTTTCCGATGGATGGACAGGTGGGTGTGCCTGTACTGAAGGTACAAGGCACAGCTGACCCGGCTCGAAAATCTGCCACGATCGTCCGAGGCATTGCAGACAGTGTCGCCGCGCCAAGGGCGATCGCACACATAACAGGTTTGATAAACATAATTATTTCCCAGCTACAAACGTGCACGGCACAACGAAAGTACCCACATAGGCACTCAAACTTGAAGTCTCTTAAAGAATTCTATTGCGGGTCACCATGAAGAATTGTCGATTCTTTGGACGGCGTCGGAATAACGAGTATCCAAACCGTCCGTGACGTGTAGAGATAATTCGCGCGATCTGTAAGAATTACGCCTACATCGATTTTAAGACTCGCAGCCGTTACTTCAGTTTGGGTAACCGATGCAATGGAGCTTGACACGCCGCATGCTGATGAAAACCACAGGCTGGCGATGCTGGGCAGAATGGCGGTGATGAAAGGGGCGGATTTTGTGTCACAACCGGCGCCGTAAGCAACTGTTGGCGATGGATGTAGAAAGTAGCATGTAAACTCCAAAGTTTGCAGCCATTCCCCGTCAAAGGAAGCGCGGACGGCACCCGGTGTTTCCCTGCGAATTTTCGCCTGACTCTCCGCCCACTCCGTGCTGCTCATGGTCAGCAGGCCAATGCTTGGAAGCTTGGGAGCTTGGGAGCTTGGTTTGCGAAATCAAGATTGTCGAGCATTGGCGGCTTTCGCAGAAACTGCAGTACTGGGCCACGTGCCATGGACACACTCACTTAGTGTGTGTGGCTCTGTTATGAATGTCAAGGCGATGTCTTTAGTTTTCGGGAATTCATTGCCTGCAGGATTGCATGCCTTGTAGGGACTTATGTGAGCCCACTGCGTGGGGCTGGTCGGCAACGGGCGAACTGCAGTGGCACTTTTCCCTTTGGTCGACAACACAATGCAGGAGTTTCAATTTGCGAGGTTTCGTTGTCCCAATGCAAAACTTCACTGAGAGGTTGAGCTTCATTGTTTCGTTGCGAACTCTCAGACTCCCTTGCTGACTCTTCAAGGTTATGAGTCAAGATGCTGATCGCCGGCTTGTGCAGTTTAGCATGGCTTCAAATCTTCTCGTGCAGATCTGGCGTGTTACGGCGGCGGTGTTCTACGGTTTGTCTTCTCACCGGCCATTCTTGCCGAAGTTCGACGGTTCAAGAGCACTCGGGCGGGGTCAACCTGAATGCTGAGTGATTCAAACGAGTTGCCAGGAATGTGGATGCTCTGATAAAAAGGGGGGTCCTGAAGTTTTGGTTTACCGAGTTCTGAGTTCACGGAGGAAGCGGCGATGAAGAACGCTGCGTTGTGTCTGGTTTCATCATTTCTGGGTGCCTGCCTGGTCATGTGGCTTCAGACGGGACCGTCACCCATGTCCATGGCGATTGGGCAGCAGCGGATGGCTGTTCCTGAGCGTGGAACGCGGCCTGCGTCCAAGCTGGCTTCGTACGGAACGGAGCCTCAGGCCGATGCGGTTCCCTTTGACAGCTTGAGCGATATCGCGCCGCCTCGAGTTTATAACGGACTGGGCCTCGCCCCCGACGAAGCGGTATCAACGTACGTCTATGAAACGAATAATCGCAGCGTCGCGAATATTGCGACTCGGATTGGCTCGGCGCGGGGCTTCTTTGGCGAGAATCCAACGGAAGATTCCGGGTCCGGATTCATCCTGGATCAGAACGGACACATCCTCACCAATAATCACGTCATTGAAGGCGCGCAGCGAGTGCTGGTCACTCTGACTGGCGGAGAAGAATTCGATGCCGAAGTTGTTGGCGCCGATCCCATCAACGATATGGCCGTGGTAAAAATTAAAGCGCCGCCTGAAAAATTGGTGCCCGTGCGTTTTGCGGATTCTTCCACTCTGAAAGTTGGCATGCGTGTCTTTGCCATCGGTAATCCGTTTGGGCTCGAACGCACAATGACGACCGGCATCATTTCCAGTCTGGACCGAACACTACCAGTGACACAAGCTCGTTCCATCAAGTCTGTGATTCAGATTGATGCGGCCATTAATCCGGGTAACTCGGGCGGGCCGCTGATGAATTCGCACGGCGAAGTGATTGGAATGAACACGGCGATCGCCAGTAAAACCGGGCAGAACTCGGGAATCGGATTCGCGATTCCTTCTAACCTGGTCGCTCGTATTGTCCCCGAGCTGATCGAACACGGGCGCTTCATTCGTCCGGAGTTTGGTATCGATGAAGTGGCGAAGATGAAGGACGGTCTTCGCATCATGACGCTGGTTCCGGATGGGCCCGCTGCAAAAGCCGGTCTGCGTGGTCCTGAGATTCGACGGAACAAGCGAGGCTTCGTGACGTTTGAAACTCGCGACGTGAATCAGGCGGATGTCATTGTGGGAGTCAACGGTAAGAAGACGCTGAAGCCGGATGAATTCCTGTCTGAAATCGAAAGCCACCGTCCGGGCGATCAGATTACTATCGAAGTGATGCGCGGCGGACAAGTCGTCAGCGTGCCGCTGCAGTTGAAATAGGTGCCGATGCCCGGCGCAAGCATGCTTTAAAAAGTCCTTCTCCCCCGTGGGGGAGAAGGTGGCCGTTAGGCCGGATGAGGCTTTGTGCTTGTGCGATTCACTGAAAACTGAAAACTTCCAATCACAACCCCCTCACCCTAGCCCTCTCCCCCAAGTGGGAGAGGGGACAAAACATCGCGTCCTTTTACCAGTGGGGAAACGGTGGCCGTTTGGCTGGAGGAGCGACGGTCAGCTCAAGGTTTTTCCGCGATGACAACGGCGCCCGGGGCGAGAAACACACCCAGCGTCTTCCAGAGTGCGATCCCCAGTCCGAAGCTCAGTTTGACCCCAAGGCTTGTATCGTCGCTATGAATGGCGCCGCGAGGCGTTGCGCTGATGACTCGAAAGCCGGTCTGTTCCAGCAGCTGAAGAAAACTTCCCGCCGGCATCGAAAATCGATGATCGTTCACAGCTCGACGCAGCAGCTTTTGTCCTCGCACCGGTGAGACCTGCTGAAGCATTGCCCCGACACGGGCCAGCCAGGATTTGTCGACAATTCGCATCACCAAAATGCCGCCAGCTTTCAGGCGATCAAAGATGTTCGTCAGCTCCGTTCTCTGATCCGGCCAATAGATGTTTGCATCCAACACGGAGATCACATCAAACAGTTCTTCAGTGAGGCTGAAGTCACGAACCTGAGCACAACACTGAGCTGCCCTGCCCTGCTGCTGCACGTATGCAACGGCTTCAGGGACGATATCAAAGCCACTGACGTTGAAGCCTGCACCAGCCGCAGCTTCCATAAAGCCGCCATACGAACAACCAACATCCAGCAGAGTCTTGTCGATTGGCGACACGGCCTTCGCTAACTGATTCAGGATCGCCTTGTACATTCGCTGCTTGAACTGATTCAGCAGCGCGCCCTGCTCGGCATCGCCCCAGGTCATCTGCTGCGTGTGCTGAATCTCACTGGCAAGGTTGTATTCACCGTTCATGAAATAGGAGTTGCAGCCCGCACATCGCAGCCACTCGGTTTCACCACGCGCATTCACAAATTTCCAGGCACGTGCAGCTTCAGCAGTCGGTTTTCCACAGGCCGGACAGATGGATGTGGCGGGGCCGTTGGGAATGCCGGCCAGATCTGACCTCTGAGCGACGCTGGAAATGGCATGTGCAGATGCGGACATAGACAAACTTTCTGGACAGCACGTTCCCGGTACCAGTGACCCGGACCAGCCGGACTGGCCCATGTCTCAAACAAGCGACTCAAAAACACTGGCAACACGAAACAGTCGGGCCGCCAGACCAGCAGGCTCTGTGTTGGTGGACAAACAATGGGCTGCCCGCAACGATTCGGACTTCTCAGCGGAAGTATCCGCGAGGTTCGCGAATTGAGTCAATATGGCTGTGTTGCCAGACAATTTGCGGGCGATTTCGACATCTCTGACCTGCCTGAGACCCTTTATGGCCGTTGCCAGCGTTCCTGTACCTGTTTCGTCGCTGACCGATTTTGTGACCAAGGCTTTGCTATCGACGGGTCTCTCCCGGCCTGATGCCGACATCACGGCCGAGGCCTTGGTGATGACCGACACTCTGGGCGTCTACACTCACGGAACAAAACTGCTCGCCGGCTATCTGAAAAAGCTTCAGGGCGGTGGTTATCCGCCGACAGCAAAGCCAAAAATCGAACGCGAAGGACCGGCCTGGGCGATCGTTGATGGAGACTCGGGTCTTGGTCAGGTGGGCTGCCATTTTGCGATGCAGACGGCGATGCAGAAAGCGGCACAGTGCGGTGTCGCGTTCGTGTCGTTGAAGAATACCGGACACATCGGAGCCGCCGGGCACTTTGCCGGACAGGCGGCTCGCTCAGGCTTCATTTCGATGATCACCGGAAACGACATCCCGAGCGTCGCAGCACCCGGTTCGAAAAAGGCGGTCCTCGGCAGCAATCCTCTGGCGTATGCCATCCCCACCGCCGGTGATCCGATCCTGCTGGACATGGCGACGGCCGCAGTCGCAGGAGGTAAAGTTTATGCGGCGATTCAGCGCGGCGAAACCATACCGTCGACCTGGCTCGTCGGACCGGACGGACTGCCCACAACGGATGGAAGTCTGTATCCGCACGCCACGGCACTGGCCCCGATGGCGGGTCATAAAGGATACGGGCTTGGCCTGTGGTGCGAAGTTCTGTCGGCGCTGATTCCTGGCGGCGCGATGACGTGGCAGGTTGGCAGCTGGATGTTTGATCCTGCATCGCGTCCCTCGTGGCACAACGCATCGTTTACGGTGTTTCACGTGGACGCCATGACGGACCGCAGTGCGTTCAATGCACGAGTCCAGTCGCTGATCGATGAGATCCATGCGGCGCCCGCAGCGGAAGGAATCGAATCCGTCCTGTTACCTGGTGAGCGAGAATGGAAGAACGCCGCCGCCGCACAGGTTCATGGCATCCCACTTCCCCCTGACGTTCGCATAAAGCTCCGCGAAGCCGCCGAAGTGGCCGGTCTGCCGATTCCAAATTTTTCCACCACGTAAGGCGGCCACATTTTGAACCTGCGCACGCTTGAAAAGGGGGCGAAGCGGCGGGCAGCGAGGTCGCACGATCGCTCGCTGGTGGTCCGCTGTGTACTATAGGAAGTGCCGGCCCACAGATGTCTGCCGGTAGATCTTTTGAGTTCCTGCTGATATGGATCAACCATGCTGGACCGCGATCAATGCTGTTGGCCAAGTGCGAGGCCCACACGAATGCGTCACATGAGTCTGGTCGCACGCGCCCTGTGTGGATTCCTGTCGTGGATGCCAATGAGCCAATGTCGAGCGGACGATCTCTCCGCTGCTCAGGACATCATCCGAACGCACTGCTGGAAATGTCACGATGCGGAGACGAAAGAAGGCGGACTGAGTCTTGCCGATCTGTCGACGGATTTGAATGATTCGACCATTCGGCAACAGTGGATTTCCATTTTCGATCGTGTCGATCGACAGGAAATGCCGCCCAAAGGTGACGAACTTCCGGTGGCTGCCCGTGAATCGCTGCTGAAGATACTGGAACCTGTTCTGCATGAGGCCGACCTGAGCGATGTGCGAGCGCGGGGGCGTGGGTCGATGCGGCGTCTGAATCGTGATGAGTTCGAACAGAACCTGCGCGATGTTCTGAAGCTTCCGGATCTGAGTATTCGCGACATGTTGCCGGAAGATCGAACCGGCCATCATTTCAATAAGACGTCTGTCATGCTGGATGTGTCGCGAGTCCAGCTGGCTGCATTTTTGGATGCTTCGGAATCGGCATTGCATCAGGCTATGGCGAGCGGAATTTCGCCGCCGCCGTCATCGTCTTATCGAGCGCTGGCGACTCAGATGTTTCCGGAAGCCGAAACGTTTGGAAACAAAGAAGCGATGTTCTACGCGCGAGACGGAAAGATGCTGCCGTTGAACGGTGGGCAGCTGGCCGAGCTTCGTCAGAGTGGCCAGCATGATCCTGCGGTTGAAATGGCTTTGTTCCGTTCTGCGCACTGGCCCTACTACGGTTATCCATACGGTTTTCTGGCCAGACTTCCCGGTCGCTACAAAGTTCGCTTTTCTGCGAGGTCGGTGGTACAGCTGGCGGACTATGTTCTGCAGCCAGGAGTTAAACCTGTGCCGATGACCTTTCGAGCTCGCAAGCCATCCGGCCCTGATGTGTCCGGAGACGTGCGAGCCACGGGCGGACTGGTGGATATCCTTCCCGAAACAGCGGTGTATGAGACAACGATTCTGCTGAAGCCCAATGAGACTTTCGAATACAGTTTACTGGGTCTTCCGGTTCCATTGGCGCGCAACGTCAACAATGGGCCGCCCGAGTATCGCTATCCTCCACTTCCGGAAGGTGGTCAGCCGGGAGTTGCGTTTCAATGGATTGAAGTTGATGGCCCGATTGCCCCCGAATCATGGCCGCCGCCGTCTCATCAGGTGTTGTTTGATGAACTGGCGATTCAGGCAGATGATGGATCAGGACTGCCTGTTGGTGTTGTGTCGGAAAATGCTGTTGAAGACAGCCACAGGCTGCTGCGTCGTTTCATTGACGGAGCCTCGCGCAGGCCGTTGTCGGACGACGAGATGCAGCCCTTTCTGCAGCTTGTCGAGAGGCGTTTGAAGCAGGGCGATACCTTCACACTGGCCATGTTGGCCGGATACAGCGCCTATCTTTGTTCGGAACATTTTTTGTTTCTGGGCGAACCCCGCGAAAACGATTCATTCAACGTCGCCGCTCGATTGTCACATTTTCTGACGAATTCGAAACCCGATGAAATTCTGATGGCAAAGGCACGTGCCGGAATGCTGCAAAGCCCGGCCGTGCTTCAGGAAGAAACCAATCGCCTGATTGCGGGAGATCACTTTGCTGAATTCGCAGACAACTTCACCGACTATTGGCTGAATCTACGGGCTGTGTTTCGTGATGAACCGGATGTTCGTCTTTATCCGGAATACCGATTTGACAATTATCTTGTCGAATCGATGGAGCGTGAAACACGAGCCTATTTCACTGCGATGGTTCGCGACAATTTGCCGGCATCTTCCATCGTCGACTCTCGATTCGCATTTGTGAACGACCGCCTGGCGGAGCATTATGGGCTCGCGGCCGTCACGGGTTCGGCCATGCGTCGCGTCGAGTTGCCAGCAGAAAGTCCGTACGGTGGCCTGCTGACTCAGGGCGCGATTTTGAAAGTCACGGCCAATGGGACGACGACATCTCCGGTCGTGCGAGGTGCGTGGGTCATGGATCGTCTGATCGGCAATCCTGCCCCTGCCCCGCCCGCAAGCGTTCCGGCTGTCGAGCCTGATATCCGCGGAGCCTCCACCATTCGCGAATTACTCGCCCTGCATACGAAATCAGAATCCTGCGCCGCCTGTCACGCGAGGTTTGATCCGGTCGGTTTAGCGTTAGAGAGTTTCGATGTCCTCGGTGCCTATCGCGATCGTTATCGCGGCCTTGCGGCATCAGATGTGGTCACGGGCGATGTTGTGATGGGAATTGATCGGGCGGGTCATGATTTTTCCTATATGCAGACTGCAACGGTGAATTCCGGTGGCAAGCTGATCAGTGGCGACGAGTTTGCGGACATCCGAGATCTTCGCAAACTGCTCCTCGAAGATTCTCGCCAGCTGGCTCGCAATCTGTTGCATCAGTTTACCGTCTACAGCACAGGAACGCCGGTAAGATTTTCGGATCAACGCGAGATCGAATTGCTTCTGGATCAGTGTGCTTCAAGTGGCTACGGTGTCCGTGATTTGATTCAGACCCTGATTCAAAGTCGGATTTTTCTTGGTGAGCAGAAGCATGAATAGCGTTCGGGAACTTCTAACTGGGTGTTGCATTTCTCTGCGTCTCTCATAAAGCATGAGCAGTGATTCGCCCGGTATTCGACTGGTCACTGCGGGGCAAAAACGGAAGAGTGATTTTGCCGGCGATACAACTTCAGCGTTCCCTGCTTTTCATTGCAGTCGGTTTGTCGGTGGTCGATATTTTGAAAGAATGATTCATGAGTTCGCCGCACAATTCTATTCCGTCACGTTTTGTCGGTCGCCGCGCTGTTTTAAGAGGCGCGGGCGTATCCCTGGCGCTGCCTTTGCTGAACGGTTTGTCGTCTGTTCTGGGAGCGGCGGCTGAATCTGCAGTCCCGAACAGGATGCTGCTGATCTCAAACAACCTTGGGGTTCTGCCGAAACAGTTCTTTCCGAAAGCAGCGGGAAAAGGATATGCGCTTTCTCCTTATCTGACGGTACTGGAGGGCTTTCAAAACGACTTTACAGTCTTCAGTGGACTTTCTCATCCGGCGGTCAACGGAGGACACAGCACAGAAAACTGTTTCCTTACAGCAGCGCGCGGGCCGACTCGAAGTGGCTTCCGCAACAGTATTTCGCTGGATCAGCTGGCTGCCGAACGCATGGGACCTGTGACTCGGTTTCCGACGTTAAATCTCGGAGTCAATATCGACAAGGCCAATCGCAGTCTGGCATGGACGCGTGATGGCATGTTAATACCCGCGGAAGATCGACCGTCGGAGCTGTTCAGGAAGATGTTTGTGCAGGGCAATCCGCAGGAGACGGCTCGCCAGCTGCATCGGCTGGAGGAACGCGGCAGCATTCTGGATGCGATTCTGGAAGACGCGAATCGTCTGCGTCGCCGATCAGGATCAGAAGACCGTGAGCGGATCGACCAGTACTTTACATCAATTCGTGACGTTGAAGGACAACTGCAGGCGGCACGCGAATGGGAAACGCGTCCGAGACCTGCCACGAATCATGCGGCGCCGGACGACATTGAAGATGTGAAACAATTTATGCCCCGATTCGGCTTAATGCTGTCGATGGCTCAACTGGCATTCGAATCGGATTCAACTCGGATTGTCACGTTGATGGTCGATGCTTTCGCCACACCGGTGTTTCAGCTTAACGAGCATCATCAGACGACTGATGGATACCATAATCTTAGTCATCATGGACAAGCAGAAGAAAAGCTGAGGCAGCTTGAAGAAGTGGACCTTCAGCAGATGGCTCTGCTGAAAAATCTTCTCACAACTTTGTCAGAAAAACGCGAGCAAGGTCAGCGACTGCTGGATCACACGATGGTTTTCTATGGCAGCAACATGGGAGATTCGAACACGCATGACAACACGAATTTGCCTGTCATGCTGGCTGGCGGCGGATTTCAGCATGGACAGCATCTTGCGTTCTCCAGCGAGAACAATACTCCGCTGAGCAACCTGTTCGTATCAATGTTGCAAAAACTTGGTATTGAAAACGATCAGTTTGGCAGCAGCACTGGATCATTGACAGGCTTGGAAGCCGCCTGAGAAATTGGGGTTGACCGTGCTGCATTCCATCGGAAGTTGCATGCCTGCAAAATTCACACGCTGTTTGCAAAAGGGTGAGTTGGAGCAACGAGTCGGATTCGTGAATCCTCGATACGGGATTCGTGCATTGGTTCCGTAGCAATACTTGCCGGCTTCGAGACGGCCACTTCAAACAACAGAATTCATCATGGACGGTTCTGGCTGTGTCATCGGTTTCACGTTAACGATCGTGCATTTCGGATTGCGTCCAAATTGATATGTGATACCTCGCCAGGTCAGCTTGCGAATAAAGAAGGTGTTGATCGTGGACGCAAGGTTCAGCTGATTGGGCATCATCAATGCCACGGGCAGCAGTGCCCATTGAGCCGTGCTGATCGCCGGCACGTTCTCACCTCGAGCATTGAGAATACGTTTTACGTTCCGGTGGCCAACTGGTATGGCGGCCACCATTGTTGACAGCAGGACAAAATAGGCAGCGGTAATTCCGCCCCAGTATGGCAGCCACGGCATGCACATCGGTATCAACGCCAGCAGCAGAGATAAGTTCAGCGGAAACATGTGCAGCAGAATCCACAGCCATCGTGAGTTGTCAATGCGAACCGTGAAGAGCTGGCGTGTTGCAAACTGATAGTAGTGCTTTAGTGAAATGGATTCTCGATTCAGCAGGATGGCCGATGCAATCAGGCGAGTTCGGCGGCCTGAGGCTCGCACGAAGCTGGCCACGGTCGAATCTTCAATGAACGATGCCGCCAGCAGTTCTCTGAGTTCAGGATTTCGAAAATCGTCAGCTCTCGCGGCCATGCAGCCACCCCAGAGAACGCCGACAATATTCATGGCAGGGACCGCAAAACCATTCCACAGCATTCGTGTCAGGCCGGAAAGGCTGGCCTCGGGCGGAAGATACCAACGATTGCCGGAGACAGCACCGATCGCCGGATCGCGCAGCCCGTCTGCCAGTTCCTGAAGAGCCGTTCGATGCAGCAGTGAGTCGCCATCGATCCACGCCACGATTTGGCAATCCTGCGGCAGAGATTCAGTCGCCTGGAGCAGCCCACTGACTTTGCCGCTGCAGTGTGGCAGGCGATTCTTCAGGATCATCAGTTCCACGCGAGAGTCATTGCGTGTTTCAAGAATGGTGCGGACAACGGACAGGGAAGGGTCATCAGCAGAATCGACAACGATGCGAATAGTGAGTTGTGGATAGCTGGAATCCAACAAGCGACGCACGCAGTCTGACAGAAACGGATCAGCGCCTCGCAGGCAAAGAATAGCGACGGCGGGAGGGTAGTCATTAAGACCATCAGGAGGTTGAGTGGCGCAACGAAGAGTCTGCAGGTACTTCCAGAGAATGACAATCTGAATCAGCGACAGCAACAACAGCCATGCGATTAACAATGGGCCAATGAAGGACATAAATTACCTGAGACTTAAGACGTATTTCTGTCCTCGCATCAGGAGTGGGGGCAATTTCGCCTTTGGGTGGGATCTCGTGATGCTGCTGCCTGCAACGGCAATGATGAAGAATACCTTATCCGGATTCCAGTAGTCAGTATCGTTCCGCACCCCTGAAACCCAAAATAAAGTTTTCCGGGGCCTCTTGAGTCTGTCTTTCCGTTTGCGCGCCTGAACGTAACGTGAACAGTCTGTGTTCAGCAGAATTCTCAAGCGTGCGATCCATCGTTTGGGGCGATCTTGCTTGGTGAGTGACTATGTGTATAGTATCGGCTCGCTGATCATCTATTCCCGTCCATGTCAATTGCCTTGGGTTCTCGCATCGTGGTTGAGTGCCCATTTTCTGCGCTCGCTTCAACTTCTGCGTGGTGACAACAGGATTTATTCCTGCTTGGCGGCATTCGCCTCGATGAACGTATCGATCCCACCTGACGTTCCTTAAAGACTTTCGGGCGCGTCGGAGCACGCAGATCGCAAAAAGCAGCTTCTGGAAGGCAAATCCGGTTGCCTGGTGATTCTCGATCGGATTTCCACAGCTTGACCTGCGTTTGAGGCAGTTCGTATACTCTGCGGTTTGATAGTTTGGCGTCTCGAAGTTTTTCAGCAAGAAAGTCCCCCGACGATGTCGGATCGACACTACGTACACCACGAAGATGAAGTTGCTTTGGCAAAGATTCTGAAAGAGTCGAAGCCGTGGATTGAGCGATTCGGTACGACTCTGATTTACGGGCTCGCGGCGGTTCTCGCGATTGCTGCGGTGATTGTCTATGTCGCCCGCCGTCCGCCGGCCACTGCTTCCGAATCTCAGGCGTTGATGCTTGCTGCGACTCCGGAAGACTATCAGGCTGTGGCTGATGAGGCGGCTAACACGCCGATTGGTACGGTCGCTCGAATTCGTCAGGCCGAGTTGTCGCTGCAGAATGCTGTGAACAATATGTTTACGGATCGCAAGCTGGCCATTGAAGAGCTCGACAAAGCCGCCGCCACCTACGACCGATTGTCGGAACGAAAAGATGTTGATGGCGTTCTGCGGGAACGAGTCCTCGCCGGCGTTGCACGAGTTGCGGAAACTCGATGCGACGGTACCGACGCGACAGTGAAAGCCGCCGTTGACGCATGGCAGAAGCTGCTGAAGGAGTTCCCGGAATCAAAGATGTTCAAGGACATCGCCGAAGACCGAGTTAAAAAGTTGCCTGCCGAAGCGACAAAGTCGTTTTACGCATGGTTTCAGCAGCAGAAGCCAGAACCGGGCGATGATCTTCAGTTGCCTCAGGACGGACCAGGAAAAGTTCCAGCGATTCCTCACATTGATATCCCGGATCTGACAGCACCTTCAATCGCTCCTGCGAAAGTAGATGCAACCACGCCAGCACCGGCACCAGCTGAAGCCACGCCGGCACCAACTGAAGCAACACCTGCACCAGCTGAAGGCACACCTGCGCCAGCTGAAGGAACGCCTGCTCCTGAAAAGTCCGGAGAATGACGTCCGAAAGTGAAACTGGTCTGGATCCAGACGACAGTGGCATCATGCCGCTGTCGCCTGAAGAGCTTGCAAATCTTGAAGAACCGATTGACATCACCGTGGAGTCGCGTGCTCACGGCTGGCGACTTGATCACTATCTCAATCGCCTCTTCCCGAATCACAGTCGTGCGCAATTACAACGGGCCATTGAAGCCGGCGGCGTGAAGCTTAACGGACTCGTTCCCAAGCCTTCTCGCAGACTTCGCGTCAACGATCGCATCTGGATTCTGCTGCCGGACGCGGAGGAATCCCATATCGAACCGGAGAATCTGCCGCTCGATGTGCTGTATGAAGATGACGCGATTATCGTTGTGAACAAGCAGGCCAATATGGTCGTGCATCCCGGCCGGGGCAATCCGCGAGGCACTCTTGCGTCCGCTCTGCAGTACCATTTTAACACGCTGAGCGATGTGGCGGGCCGACATCGACCGGGCATTGTGCATCGTCTTGACCGTGACACAACCGGTGTCATTCTGATTGCGAAAGACAATCAGGTTCATCAGAAGATCAGCAGTCAGTTTGAGCGGCGTGAGGTTCGAAAAGAGTACCGGGCCATCGTGCGCGGAGTTCCCGAGATCGCTTCGGATTTCATTCGAACATTTGTGTGCACTCATCCGCGGATTCGTGAAAAGATGATGGTTTGCCCGGAAGGCGGCAATGCGCGGGAGGCAGTGACCTTTTACAAGACGGCCCAGTCGTTTGGCAGATATGCTTTGATGGATCTGCATCCGCATACCGGCCGAACCCATCAGTTGCGAATCCACATGCTGCACATAGCCACGCCAATCGTGGCCGACAGAATGTACATCGGTCAGACTTCCCTGACGAAAACCGACGTATGGAATTCCTGTGATACTGCTGCCCGGTTTCCCAATGCTGTCTTGAACAGTTTCGTGAACGGGAATAATGAGGATATGTTGATTGCTCGGCAGGCGTTGCATGCGTTTCGCCTGACGATTCGACATCCTGTCAGTGGGAAAGAAATGCAGTTTGAGGCTCCTCTTCCCGTGGATTTTCAGCGGACTCTGCAGTTTCTGCAATCAGCAGCTAATGGTCAGTCCGGCTGATTTGCGGGACGCCCCGGGCTGCGTTACTCTCCGGGATTCTTTTTCGCCTCGAGCTCTTCCTATGCGTGTTCGGGCGATGTTCGTGTTTGATTCAACGGTGTGAATCGATCGCAAAAGTTCAGTGGATGTCAGGAAATTATTTCGAATGAGCGAACCCTCAGGCAAACCGTCTCAGAAGCCTCCCGCCCAGAAGCCCTCCGGCGCGCAAGGCAATGAGCCTCGCCGTTCGAACTTCGGTTCGATGACCATGGTGCTGCTGCTGATCGCAATTGCGATCGCCTTTTTCTCTTACACCAGTTCTCCTTCGAACTATGGAACGACGGTTCCGTATTCGTTCTTCTTTCAGCATCTTCAGAAGGGGACTGCTGAAAAGCCTGCCATCAAGTCAGTCACTTTCCACGGTGAAATTCTGACCGGTGAGTGGGCTGCAATTCCGGAAGACAAGCCCGCAGGGCTGACTGGTCCGCTGGCAGCGAAATTCAACACCGTACTTCCTCCGGAACTGGCTCACAATCAGGCACTGATGCCGGAACTGACGAAGCTCGGCGTCGAGATCAGCTCGATGCCGATTTCGGTGATGAATGGCACCGAAATGTTCCTTTGGATTCTGATGCCTGTGGCACTGCTGTTCGTCATGTGGACGGTGATGCGCCGCTCTTCAGACCCATTCAGCAGCGGCGGAATGATGGGCGGTTTCATTCGCAGCCAGGCGCGGCGATTTGAGAAGAGTGAAAACGCAGTCACGTTCAATGAAGTGGCCGGTTTGAAATCTGCAAAACAGGATCTTCAGGAAGTTGTGGAGTTTCTGAAGACACCCAAACGATTCACGCGCCTTGGTGCCAAGATTCCGAAAGGCGTTTTGCTCGTTGGGCCTCCAGGAACTGGCAAGACCTTGCTGGCTCGCGCGACCGCCGGTGAGGCAGGCGTACCATTCTTTTCGATCAATGGCTCTGAATTCATTCAGATGTTTGTTGGCGTCGGTGCGACGCGAGTACGCGACCTTTTCAAAACGGCTCGAGAGGCTTCACCCTGCATTATCTTCATCGACGAAATTGATGCGGTGGGTCGAGTCCGCGGGGCGGGAGTCGGTGGTGGCCATGACGAACGTGAGCAGACGCTGAATCAGATTTTGAGTGAGATGGACGGTTTCCAGCAGGGTGAAACCGTCATCGTGCTGGCTGCAACGAATCGCTCGGATGTGCTCGACCCGGCCCTGTTGCGACCTGGTCGCTTTGATCGACATGTGACCGTCGATCTGCCGGCGAAAGAAGGACGCCTGGGCATTCTGAAGGTTCACACTCGTAAAGTTCCGATGGCTGACGATGTTAATTTGGAAAGCATCGCCAAAACGACCATGGGATTCAGTGGAGCGGAACTTGAGAAGCTTGTGAATGAGGCGGCCCTGAAGGCAGCTCGCGAAGAGAAGCGGGCGGTGGAGATGAGCGATTTTCGTTACGCTCAGGACATCGTCGTCATGGGCGTTCCTCGTGACGAAGTGATGGACAAGAAAGAGAAGACGCTGACGGCCTGGCATGAAGCGGGCCATACGGTTCTTGCATGGGCGCAGGAGGGAATGGACCCGGTGCATAAAGTGTCCATCGTGCCTCGTGGTCGGACATTAGGCGTCACGCAGCTGATGCCGGAAAGTGAAATCAATAATCTGGGCGAGCGTATTCTGAAAGCTCGTATCGTCATGACAATGGGCGGCCGCGCCGCAGAGAAGATGATCTTCAATGAGTATTCCGCGGGAGCTCAGGGCGACATCAGTCAGGCGACGCAGCTTGCTCGGCGAATGGTGGCCAGCTGGGGCATGTCGGAAGTGATCGGTCCTGTATCTTTCCGTCAGTCCGAAGAGCACCCGTTCCTCGGCAAAGAGATGCACACGTATCGAGAATTCAGCGAAGAGACGACACGTCTGATCGACATGGAAGTTCAGCGGATTATCAAAGAAGCCGAACAGACGGCGATCCAGCTGCTGACTCGTTACCGTCCTAAACTGGATGCATTGGTGGCAGCTCTGCTGGAAAGCGAAGACCTTGAGCGTGAAGCCGTTGCCAAAATCCTGGGTGAGCGGCCAGTGGCTGCTCGGTCTGAAGATCAGGATCGAGAGAAGCTTTCACCTGATTCGGGCGTAGTTGCCGGCTAGACATTTTCGTGCGGGATAGAAATCAGCGAGGTTTTTACCGCCGCGTGGGCAGGTGCCATCGCCGGTGAGAAGGGCTCGGCGAGATGTCTTCGCGTTGCCGTGGATCCACGTTTCCGGGGATCTGTGTTGCCGCGGGCCGGGTTTGGCCGTGAGAGAATTTTTGCATTGGCATGAAGGGCAGGTTCACGTGTCGGACTGGTTCCAGACAGAAATTATACTGCCGCCGTTCGGACGGGGATGTCATATTGTCACGTCGCATGTGATCAGACACCTGTCTCCGCTCAAACGTTGCCGAGTCGGTCTGCTTCACATTTTTATTCAGCACACGTCGGCATCTCTGACCATCAATGAAAATGCAGATCCCGATGTCCCTGTGGATCTCAGCATGTCGCTCGATCGGCTTGTGCCCGAATCATGGCCTTATCGGCATACTTGCGAAGGCCCGGACGACATGCCTGCTCATGTGAAGTCGACGATGACGGGTTCATCGCTGAGCATTCCAATTGCCGAGGGTCGCCTGCTCCTTGGGACGTGGCAGGGGATTTATTTGTGTGAGCATCGCAATCATGGCGGTGGTCGACACTTGATTGCAACGATTCAAGGACAGTTTGAGGAATCCTGACAATCGATGGCGAAGCTCTATTTTTATTATTCGGCGATGAATGCCGGGAAGTCGACCACATTGCTGCAGGCGGCTTACAACTATCAGGAACGCGGGATGCGTCCGATGTTGTTAACGCCGCAACTGAACACTCGCGATGGTATCGGCACGATTGCATCACGCATTGGATTGAAGGCAGAAGCCTGGGCATTTTCACAGGCGGATTCTCTGCTGGAAATCATTAGGCAAAGCCATCGAGCCAAACCTGTCTCATGCGTCTTCGTGGATGAGGCACAGTTCCTGACGCGTCGACAGGTTTTCGAACTCGGTGAGATCGCCGATGAGGAAGGTATCCCAGTACTGGCCTATGGCCTGCGAACTGACTTTCAGGGCAATCTGTTTGAAGGCAGCCAGTTCCTGCTTGCCTGGGCGGATGTGCTGTCAGAAATCAAAACAGTTTGCCACTGCGGCCGAAAGGCCACCATGGTTCTGCGGCTCGATGGCGAAGGCAGACCGGTTCGAATGGGCGAACAGATCAAGGTGGGTGGCAACGAAAGCTATGTGTCGGTCTGCCGTCAACACTTTAAGAAGGGACTGGCAGTGAGTTCATCGCCTGCCCTGCCCTTTCAGGATCTGGAAGTTGAGTAACCAGCAGGCGTTCTAAGACTTCCCGACAAAACATTCGCGTGTAGCCGGCTTCGTGAAAATTCGGAGGGGCTTCTGAACTCTCACTAGCCGGCTGCGGTTTTACCAGGCGTTTTAAGGCACAAATTCGCCCGGCATCATCATGGCATCGCTGCGAATACCGATGCGCTCCAGTTCTGATTTCAGCTCAAATTCGGCTGACGCTCGCGCGTTTTCCCGCCGCAGGATTTTCACTCGGATTCCATTGGCATCCCCCTTTGCCTGCGGAGCCAGCTCCAGGATTCGTTTCAGGGGCGTTGGGCGAAAGATGGGATCCGGACTTCCGGGAATCTCAACCAGGAAGGTGTGTTCATCGATCAGCACCGTAAAGATATTTCCGGACAGCGCTTTTTCTTCGTCGTCCGTAAGTCCGCCTGTCACGGTTTCAGGCGCAGCGACGGAATTTTCTGACGCTGGAGTCGACGAAACGGGAGAAGTCGAGATCTGAGTTCCGTCGTTTTCATTCGAATCGGAGTTTGCGCCTGTTCCTGCAACGCCGGGGCCGAAACCTCGAAACAGCATGAACAGTGCCAGCCCAATCAGTACGGCGCCCCCGGTCATTCCGGCTTTTGACGTTTTGCGAACAACGGCCCCGGGAAAGAATTTTTTGTCAGGGAATTGGGGCATGTGAAGACCTTTAACGCAGCGTCATTGCTGCTCTGTCGCGGCTGGAACTAAAATCGGGCCGCTGGCGCGATAGCCGAGTATTGAGAAATCATACCATCGTGTGCCCGCTGCGTCTTTGCGAAGTTGATCAGTTAGCAGCGGCATTCCATTGGTAGCTCGCTGACGCGGGCCCCCCTGGGCATCACCCCAGCTCAGCATGATAATGACCAGCGTGCGAGGGTCGGCAAATGATTTACTCGCGTCAAATAGTCGACTGGAGAACTCTGTGTCTGACAGAAAATCAATTGTCATCGACTGTTGTCCGTCTGACAGTCGTGCCTGCCCATTGTCCTGAATATGGACCTCCCACAGGCTCACGTGCTTCTGCATTTCATCGACCTGCGTGAGAAATCGAAAGACATTTTCTCCGCGTGCATTCATCAGGCCCTGCAGGCGTTGCGTCGCCGCTGTCAGTCGTTCTGCATCTTCCGGAGAGTTCGCTTTCCGCAACTTCAGGATTTCTGTCATGGTCACGCCGGGTAGATTCAGCGATTCTGCAAGCAACGATCCGATTTTGTGATGCTGTTCAACGATGCCCTGAAATCGTTCGTCGTAAGCCTTCCGAAGTTCCTCCAGGGTTTCGCGGTCTTTTCGAAACTCCTGCTCAAGCATGGATTTTCGCTCTTCAAATTCCGTTTCGATGTTTGCACGCTGCAGAGCCAGATCGGCCTGCACGGCGTGAGTTTGCTCACGGTTCTCAATGTATTGCGAAAACATGACAATCAACAGCAGGTCAAGCAGCGGAGTCAGCTGTAAAGTCAGGCGACGACGGTTAACAGTCATACTGTGTCTCCGTCATTCTGCACTGACATCCCGAGTTCGCGCTTTGCGCGACTGACGATTTCCCGGACGTGCGTCCGGCTATCCGTCAGCCGATTGAAGCGAATTTCAAGGATACTGTTCACGAACATCAGGACGATCGCAGCAAACAGCCCGACGAATGTGGACCAGATCGAATCACCAAATCGCTCCATCACGATATTGACTGTTGATCCGTTCGTTGCCGTCGCATCTGTCTGCAGGGCCGATCCGATGGCAAGCACGGTCCCAAGCACTCCGGCAAGAGGATATGCTTCGATCATCGTCTTCGAGGTATTCGCGGCGGTTTCAAAAGACAGTGATTCAAGATACCTGCGTTTTTCGTCAAGAATGTGCATTCGCTTCAGGCATTCGGCTCTATCTTCCGAACGGCTGAAATCCGTCAGAACATCGCTGATGTCCTGCACGAACGCATCAATCTGAGTTGTGAGAGGCGATGATCGTCCCAGAATGCTGCGATGCCGAAGGCCCCGTGTGTAGTCATCAAGAGTGCCGGCGATAATTTTCAGGTCACGAGAGTACCATTGGCGCAGGACTGCGAAATACAGCAGGTGCAGCACTGCACAGCCAGCGATGATGGGAGTCGAGATGCTGGAGAGGAACTGCAGCCATTCGCCAATATTGGCGGACTGAGGGACCTTGAATGGCATGGTAGCGGGCTTAGTCAGAGTTGAATCAGCTCGGCTAGATTCATGCGTTTGCACTCGATCTGGGCCGAGAATCACCGGGAAAGACCTGGCCAGGGAGCGTATCCTGCAGGCGGTCTGGAAGTCCAGATCCAACGGCGGGGATCATGAGGCGGATCTGGTGGATTTATGAAATGATACTGAACAAGGTCAATGCCCGAGCATGCCCGTGTAATCCTGCTGGATATGCGGATTGTGCGATCAACGCATTCCTTGGGGGACGCTTCGGGCTATCACCAGTATCACGGTTTTTTGGCCCGTTTTTGTCATTTACTTTCGTGCGGGGCTCTTGGTCACGTCCATCGGCAGGATGCCTCATTGGGATCTGTGATCGATTTCAGGGAAAGTCCCTATTCCCACAGTATCCGTGCAGACTGTCTGTAGCGGCTGCAACTCATGGCGCAAAACTGCGTCTCACGACGAACTCCCGACCTGTGACATCGCACTCAAATCCGCTGGATTTGGTTCGTTCTGGCGGCCGATCCACCGTAGCAAGGAGGATTTTTATGCTGGTGCTTTCACGTCAGAGTGACGAAACAATAATCATTGGTGACAACATTCGAATTACGATCGTAGAAGTCCGGGGCGACAAAGTTCGCATCGGCATCGACGCTCCTCGAGATGTTACAGTTCATCGTCAGGAGATCTACGATGCAATTCGTCGAGAGGCGGAACTTGGTGTTCGTCCTGCCTGATTTCGAATAAACCGGGCAGTCATTCGACATCCCGCAGCTTCCCGAAAACAAAAACAGCCTTCGGAACTTATGTCCGAAGGCTTTTCTTTTTTAGGGAGAGAAGCGATGTCAGACGTCGGCTACCAGATCTTCCACCACGGTTTCCGCCGCGACGTTGCATTCAATGATCGTGGTGGCGCAAAGCCGGATTGAAGTACGATCCTTTCGGGCAGCAGCACGCAGCTGAGTTCCCCTGCGATTCCACCGCTTGTGTCTGTGGTAATCATGCCGTTGGAAAAAGTGACTTCCGGCAGAGGCACATGGCCGACCACAATCGGCACCGGGCTGTCTGCCGGTGGCCCCATGCGAATGAAATCCTTCGAGTACAACCATGGAGGATGGCTGAGCGTATAATCTCGCTCACGAAGAATCATGACCTGTGTTTCGAATGGCATGTTTCGGTCGAGTCCGGCGTGAACGAACAAATAGTCGCGATGTTCGATGCTCCACGGCAGGTCAGCCAGCAGTCGACGATGTTCTTCGGGAAGCGCATTTCTCAGGCCTTCCAGGTCTCCGTGTTCCACACCGTAAGACTCAAAAGTGGTGTGTGAGTCATAATGTCGCAGCCATCGGTCCTGGAAATCGACGTAGTCAGGCTTCTCAAAAAGTCCAAGGGAGCCGGCCATCGCCAGCTCGTGATTCCCGCAAAGCCAGGTAACTCTTTTGTGCTGCTCGGCCAGTTCGCAATAAAGCGCGACGGTGCCAGCGGGATCCGGACCGCGGTCGACCAGGTCCCCGATGAATACAATCCAGCGATATTGCATATCGGGATATTGCCACAGTTGCGAAATAATCTGCCTGAGTTTGTCTGTCTGTCCGTGAACATCTCCAATGACCGCTACGGGACCGTCAATACGATGGGGAACAGAAGGCATGGGGATTTCATCTGGTGGAAAAAGGCGGATCGCACTTAGCGACTGAAGATGAGTTTGGTGGCTGTCAGGCGGCTGGACGAAATAGTCTGTTGGGGGTGAATCAGGTCGGCGGAAAGCAACGTGGCGACAACCAACCGGTCGTTGTCCGAAGCGTGCCTTTCCAACGTAGATGACTTTGAAAGGATGTTATCTGCGGAGAGAGGAAATTCCAACGCAGGGGAGTGGCGCAGGATGGTAAGGATCTGGCTCACTCCCGAATCTGCCTAAGCCAGTTGTTCATCCACGTCTGAGGAATTCCAATGGGGCAGACGGTAACCGGGCCTGTGAAATCTTTTGCAGCGGGCATCAGGAATCCATTTTTTAGCGCGACGAACGTCACCGTGTTGTTTGCACGCACACATGTTCCACATGGTAATCCCGTATCGCAATCAAGGCCGGACGGTACATCGACTGACAGAACCTGAGCGCTCGCGGAGTTGATGCAATTGATCGCGTCGGCAAACGGCGAGCTGACAATTCCACGAATTCCTGTTCCAAGTAACGAATCTACGATCAAATCGCGGCTGTTCAGTTTTTCGCAATGTGCCTGCAGCTGTGAAATCGTCGTGTCAACCACCTCAACGCCGCTTCGTATCAGGAACTGAAGGTTGGAGTCTGCGTCGGCCGACAGTGTCTTGTTTCCTCGAAGAAGGAAAATGTGGGAATCAATTCCAGTCGCGCTCAGCTGTCGTGCCGCCGCAAATCCGTCGCCGCCGTTGTTGCCGGGCCCGGCCACAATCGTGATGGAATTCCATGGACCAGGCTGAACGATCGCATCAACAACTCCGCGGGCAGCGTTCTCCATGAGCAGCAGCGAGGGCAGGCCGAGCGATTGAATGGCGTCGGAATCAAGTCGGCGGATTTCGGAACAGGAGAGTGAGGTGAACATCGTTTGAAACCCTTCGGTCCGGTGTCATGGAACTCCGTGAGACGTGCCTTCAGCCTTCAACTTCCTGGCTGGAAGCCGTGTTTCAGTTCTCCGGAGCAGCGATTGAGTGTTTTAACGAAGATCCCTAAGCTTCGCAGGTGCAAACTGTTTCCCGGCTGAGATGCCTGACTGTTCTGATTGAGACCTCGTCGCGTGCTTGATTCCTACAACGACCGCTGGGCTTTGATCACTGGTGCTTCCTCCGGCATTGGTGCGGAGTTTGCTGCTCAACTTGCTGGCCGCGGAATGCATCTGATTCTGGTCGCTCGGCGGAAGGACAAAATGACCGAACTGGCGACCGATCTGAATACCCGCCACGGAACTCGATGCCACATCGTGGCGGTCGATCTTTCGGATGCCGAATCTGGTCGTCGACTTTTTGACGAAGTGAAACGACTGGGCGTGCAGATTGAACTGCTCGTCAACAATGCCGGCGTGGGATTGATTGGTCAGATTGAGACAACGACTCCGGACGAAGTCCGCAAAATGCTCAACCTGAACCTGATGACGCTCACGGATTTGACCTATCGAGTGCTTCCCGGAATGCTTCAGCGCGGGCATGGGGCCATCATCAATATGTCGTCGCAGGCGGCATTTCAACCGGTCGCTTTCATGGCCGCGTACTCTGCGTCCAAGTCGTACATCCTGCATTTCAGTGAAGCAATCTGGTCGGAAGCACGCAGTCGCGGAGTGACCGTCATGGCACTCTGTCCTGGCGTGACTCGCACGGAGTTCTTCGATCTGGCCGGCGTTCCGGGATGGCTGGAAAAGCATTCCTCGCATGCACCCGGAAAAGTGGTAAAGACCGCTCTTCGGGCACTTGAAAAACGACGTCAATATGTCGTGCCCGGCTGGAAAAATTATCTGATGACTCTGCTCGTGCGCATGACGACTCGCAGAACCGCGGTCAACGAATCCAAACGTTTCTTTCGACCGCCGAAAGACAAAACGCATTGATCGGCGTGACGCTTTTGGTCACTGGAATCAGACACGATCCGCTGGAAAAGCGAGCACCTCTGAAATCGATGCTGCCTTCGTCGCGATCATGACCAGCCGATCAAAGCCCATTGCCACTCCGGAACATTCGGGCAGGCCGGCTTTCATTGCAGCCTGCAGTCGAGCGGCACCCGGCAGAGTTTCCAGTGAGCTGCCGAAACGTACAGAATTCTGAAGCCGTTCGCGGCGTTGCAGTTCTTCCGGATCCGTTAGTTCCTGATAACCGTTGCACAATTCCAGGCCGTCTATGTAGAGCTCAAATCGTCGAGCCACGTGAGGGAGTGTCTCCGATGTGACGGCCAGAGCTGCCTGACTGGCTGGATAGTCGCACAGGAATTCCGGCGCAGAAACGTGCGTAGATGGATTGCGGCCAAGTGACGGTTCGACTGCAAAAGCAAGCATCGCGTTCAGAACATCATCTTTGCTGGCCATGCTGCATGTGTCAGGAAGCGGAACATTCTGAGCGACGGCGGCGAGCAGCAGCTCGTCATGGCTGACGCGGTGAACGTCCATGTGGAACACGCGTTGAAAAGCAGTCTGGTAGGTCGTCTGGCGAAACTCACCATCCGGCCACCCATCTACCGGCGAGTAGCCGACGACTGTGGCTGCTGCAGCAAGACAGGCACGCACAAGCCATTCCGTCAGCTCCATCTGCTGTTGCCATGTGGACTCCACACCGTACCATTCGATCATGGTGAATTCCGGATTATGACGTGTTCCGGATTCACCAGAGCGGAAGACGCGGCTGATCTGAAAAATGGAACCAGAACCTGCCGCGAGAAGTCGCTTCATGCAGGCTTCGGGCGACGTCTGAAGAAACCAATGCTGACCGCCCTGCTCCACTCGCATCGGCTCCAGCCACGCGTCTATGACAATGTCGCGTGAGAGGCACGGAGTTTCGACTTCCAGATAGCCTCGCTGGTGAAAAAACTTCCGCACCGCATACAACATGGCAGCACGGACGCGGAGAATTTCCATCGAGCATGAGGGTTGCCAGTCTTCCTGATGCGTCATCCGGCGATGGTCCTGGCCGACTGTGACTCCGACTGCAGCATGAACCTGACGGCCAACGCAAGTCGCCGGATACCTTCCTGAATTCCCTGAATGGATTGAACACCGAAGCTCAGCCGCATCTCGCAGCGAGGTCTCTCCTGCCAGTCCATGGGGTAACAGAGTTCACCGGGGACGTACATGACTTTGTCCGTCTGTGTCGCTCGTCGAAACAGTTCACTATCGAAACCGGTGTGAATGTGGTCGGGCAGGCGCATCCAGACATACATTCCGCCGGACGGACGAACCCATGACACTCCGCAGATGCCAGAAAATTCCCGCTCTGTTGCCTCAAGCATGGCGTTTCGCTTCTGACGATAACTGTCACGCACGGCTTCGATATGCTGCTGGTAGGCTCCGTTCTTCAGAACATGGGCCACGATGTGTTGATTCAAATGGGCTGAGCCAAAATCGTCATTACCTTTCAGGTCGGTTAACGCTTTGATTAACGCCTGCGGCAGTACGCCGAAGCCAACTCGAATGCCGGGTGAGAAGCTCTTGGAAAATGTCTGAGCCAGAATTACGGTCTCGCGCGTTGTGTCGAATGACCAGATGCTGGGAGTGGGTTCGCCTTCATAACGCAGTTCGCGATAGGCCGCGTCTTCCAGCAGAAGAATGCGATTGCGGCGTGAGAATCGCTGCGTGATCTCCAGCAGCTTTGGGCGTCGTTCCACAGAGACACTGATTCCCGATGGATTTTCATAGTCACTGACGACATAGACCAGACGCACTCGGTCCAATTCACCGGCGGCTTCGATTTTCTTCAGAGCCTGCTCAAGAGCATCAGGACACATCCCATTGTCATCAGACTTCACGGGCACGATGCGCGCACCTGCGGCCTGCAGGACTCCGATGAACACAAAATAAGTTGGCGCGGCAACCAGACAAATATCGCCTGGATTGAAGAGCGCCTGACTCACCAGTGACAACAACTGCTGCGATCCGGTGGTCATGACAAGCTGAGATAATGGAAGATCCTTTAGCCCATCATCGCGGCGTTCGAGCTTTGCCAGGTAGTTTCGGAACTCATGTCGCAGAGCTCCGGGACCTTGAGTTGTGCCGTATTGCAGAATCTTCCTGCCGGCAGAAACATCGGACAGTAGTTCTGCCACTGTATCGCGTGTTGCTGTGACCGGCAGCGATTGTTCGTCCACAAGTCCGGCGGCGAGAGAAATGCAATCGGGATTTTCCACCGCCTGCTGCATTAAAAAGCCAATTGCCTGATGAGCCGATCGCTGAGCGTGATCACTGATCTGCAGGAGAGGTTGCATGATAATCTTATTCGTTCGTTGCAGTGGGGGACGGTTCTCCGGTGCCGCGCGGCTGACACGGGTTAGTCGTAGAGGTTCGCCGGCGATCATCGAATTCACTGACAGTATACCAAGATCTCTCAAACTTCCTGTGGATCGTAAAGCAGCGGAAAAAACTGACCTCCCAGAGGTGTACTCGGCGGCACAACCGGGACACCTTCGAGAAGCGGTTGGTCGGAGTCGCTGTAGACGCCATCCAATACAGTGTTCATGACGACGGCTCGTCGAGGATTCGAGGTACTGTTCTCAAACGACCCGTGGATCGTCAGCGGGTGATGAAAAACACATTGACCGGCCTTCAGTTCAACCGGAACATGCTTCTGGAACTGTTGCCATTGGTCGGCGCTCAGGACTTTTTCAATGGCGTTCATGTCGCCGGCCAGACCCGTAATGGGCAACAAACTCCATTGATGACTTCCCGGGACATAACGGACGCATCCATTTGCCACAGTACTGTCATCAAGACCAATCCAGCAGGTCAGATGAGCCAGTGGCTTCGTGCGAGTCCAATACGAATAATCCTGATGCCATGCGACGACGCCTCCATGCATTGCCGGCTTGCAGAACAGCTGGTCATGCCAGAAACGCACCGCGCCGCCCAGCAGCTGGGATGCTGGTGTGGTGAAAGCGGGGTTCC
Organism: uncultured Planctomycetota bacterium; assembly: GCA_947085455.1. Taxonomy (GTDB): domain Bacteria; phylum Planctomycetota; class Planctomycetia; order Planctomycetales; family Planctomycetaceae; genus SXXK01. The sequence goes on from CAMTWR010000012.1 coordinate 170,801, forward strand.
AAAGAATGTCGTGCATTCCCATCGCAATGCGCCAGGCTCCCAGCGCATGGAACAGAACTCGACTTGGATCTTTCGATTCGTTGGAATTGTACTCATACCAGAATTCTGAACCTGGATGACCGGGCTCTGACAGCATCGCCAGTTCAGCACGCAGATGATCGATCTGACGCTGATTCAGAATCTGCGGTCCCGCCACATAACCATTTTCGTGGAAGAACTGAATCTGTTCCTCAGACAGCATCCATTGGGTGCGCTGCTCTGAAGTGACCTCGGACTCAAACAGGTCGCCGATTGGGCCATGCTTCAATGATAAATCTTTTGCTGCGCCGCTGTGCATACCGTGCTTCCGACTTGAAGGACAAACCGTTCTCTGAACAGAGAGGTTACGCATGTCTGCGTGCGCATTCAACCCGGGAAGGCGACACGCAGTTGGTCGGGAACGCGGGCAGGCTGCCGATGTGGCGATTGTGAATCACATTTCGCGATACGGGCGCAGACGGATCTACGTAAAAAAACGGCCTGCCAGCGAGACCGCCAGCAGACCGTTAAGTGAAATCAGAAGAACAAGCGAACAATCAGAATTCTCCGACCACTTCGCCACCTTGCAGGGTAATAAGTCCAACCAGTGTTGCGCCCGACATGTTTTCGCTCAGAAATCGAACGGATCCGTCGGCCAACAGTGCCTGAACACCACCCGTGTGGAATGAGTACATTTCGCTGTCATTGCTGCAATTCATGCTGCACGTGCCAGCAAGAAACGTTGTCACACCAGCGGAGCTAGTGCTGTTGGGGAGACCAGCGGTATTCGAGCCATCGACGCTGAATCCGCTGTTGATATCTGCCCAGCCCCACCCGTCAGCAACGAAAGGGGTTCCGGCCACAGCTCCGGTTTTAGGATTGTTTGCTGGTTTTCCACTGATGTAGAGTCGTGGGCGTCCTGAATCTTCAGCAATCAGCATTGTATTCGACGTGCCATCGGTGATGTCGCGAATTCTGGTGCCGCCTGGACCACGGCCCAGTCCGCCCATTGCGTCTCGCGTGTTGATGGATGGGAGGCCGCTTGCCACGATGAACGCGTTACGAACAGCATTCACGGAACCGTAATCGGAGTACCCCCAGACAGGTTGTCCCGTACGCGATGCCGCTGTTACGCCATCGTAAAGTACTTGAGTTGGAAGATTCCGGGCGCCGGGAGTCGATGGACAAACGAACGCAGGCAGCTGAGTGGTGGTGATCGGGTCGTTGGCAACGCTAAACCAGTTTACGTTAAAATTATACTGAGCATACATGTTCGCCTGCTCAATAAAGGGCAGAACCATAACGTTCCACGTCTGCTGGAAAATGACGGGAGATGTAAGGTTGATGCGACTGGGAGGGAACATGGTATATGTTCCTTCGTAGTTATGCAGGGCAAGGCCAAGCTGCTTCAGGTTGTTCTTGCACTGCGTTCGGCGAGCCGCTTCGCGAGCCTGCTGTACGGCTGGCAAAAGAAGCGCGATCAGGATCGCGATGATTGCGATCACAACCAGAAGTTCGATCAGTGTGAATCCTCTGGACGACTTTTTCATGTCGGTTCTTAACATTCTGTTTTCCTTCAGGGACGTTTCGTTAACAAAGGGAAAGGTGTTCGAGTTTAATTATGAAAAACGGTTGTTTCAGCTGCGGTTTTGGTGCAAACAGACTGAGGTCCTGCCTTGCTTAGTTGGACGCATTTGAGCATCAGCGACTTTTGAGTTCCAGCACAGTGACGTCCGACATGTTCGGTTCGATGTTCACTTCAAGTCCCGAGGTGTCTTTACCCTGATAGCGACGAGGCAACTTCTCCGGCCCATGTTCAGGGTCGCTGCCACCAGGATTGATCACGTCCGCCCATGAGACCGTTACCTTATATTTTCCTGCCGGCGCCCCATCGGCGTTGGTGTACGTGGTCAGAATAAAGAGACCGTTTTCGTCGGCAACTCCGTGTGGAGTTACCACGCCAAGCGTTGAATCCCCGACGGGATGCAATGTGAGCATCGCTCCCGCAGCGGGTTTGCCAGCGACGTTCAACATGCCCGAGAATGGATGAAGCTCGACCTTTGGCATATCGTCAGGTGGTTTACTACAGCCGGAGAGCACCGCAAGTGTCAGCGTGATGGTCAGATGTCTCAGTGTCTTCACAAACAGTGTTCCACAAGAGTGGTTGATCTCAATGAAAGCCCTCGTCGAAATGTTAAGCACTATGGGTCACGAGCACTGTCGTCTTTAATTGTTAAGGTTTTATGAACTGCTGGAGTTTTTTTGCTCCCGCAGGAAATTTCCTTAACACAACGCGAACGCTGCTCTTCACACGCAGCATCGGGTGCCCGTGCATTTCGTCGAGTCGCCCGAATTGTTAATGTGGTCAGAGAGAGTCGCCTGAAAAAGGTTTGTCGTTGCGGATGAATTTTGGAGATCGCAAATGATTCACTCGAGTCGCCGGGATTTTTTGTTGACGTCTGCTGCACTGGCAGCGGGATCTATGGTTTTTCAGACTGCCCGAGCCGATGAAGTCGCAGCACTGCAATGGGCCGACGTTCGCGACTGGGGTGTGGAAGGCCGCGGCTTCAGCGATACAGAAGCCTGGTTTGATCGCCTGCCGGCGCGAGCGAAGGGAACCGTTCGAGATGATGTGTGGGCGCTGAGTCGGCACTCGGCCGGTATGATGGTTCGATTTCAAACCGACGCGACGGAAATTCATGTGGACTATGGCGTCACATCATCGAATCTCGCAATGCCTCACATGCCCGCAACAGGTGTCAGCGGACTTGACTTGTATGCCTCTGATACCGACGGGATCTGGAAGTGGGTGGCGGTTGTCGCGCCGACCACTCAGCAGACGAAAAAGAGTGTGATCAGCGGTCTGCTGCCCGGTGAGCGTGACTATGCAATCTATCTGCCTCTTTATAATGGCACGGAGTTTTTGAAACTTGGTGTTCCCGCAAATGCCTCGTTCACTGGCACCGCACCTCGTACTGACAAGCCAATTGTGTTCTATGGAACCTCGATCACTCACGGTGCCTGCGCGTCCAGACCCGGCATGCCACATCCTTCGATTCTTGGACGGCGTTTAAACGTTCCGGTGATCAATCTTGGATTTTCCGGCAGCGGTCGGATGGAATCCACAGTGGGGCAATTCCTTGTTGAACTTGACGCAGCCGCATACGTGATTGACTGCCTTCCCAATATGTCGGCTGAAGAAGTGACTGCCAGGACGGTACCTCTGGTGAATCAAATTCGAACGGCGCATCCAAAAACGCCGATCGTGCTGGTTGAAGACCGAAGCTACGCGGGGTCGTGGCTTATCGTGTCTCAGAAAAAGCGAAATGAATCCAGCCGGCTGGCGTTGAAAACGGAATACCAAAAACTGCTGGATTCCGGCATGCAGGGGCTGTCCTATGTTGACGGTGAATCCCTGCTCGGAGCCGATCGTGATGATACAACCGATGGCTCACATCCATCGGATCTGGGATTCCAGCGTCATGCCGACGCCTTCGAACCGGTCCTGCGAACGGCGCTCGCGAAATAAGCCGCTTCGGCTTGAGTTAGCCGAATTCTCCGCCATAACTTGCGTGATAAAGTTGCCGGTTTTCTCTGACCTCGGGGCCGCGGTACATGCGGAGAAGCCTTCGCTGTTCCGTTAGGCCAAACCGCTGCGCCACGGACAGCAGGGTTGCGGCATCTGCAGGGATATCGACAATCACCGATTGACCTGCTGAGGAACGCAAACCATTCTGCAACAGAGCGATCGCCGCAGGTTCAGATCCCACGCACGGACCTAACTGGACAGCCAAACGGCCCCTGCGTGAACCGAGAAAACCGGCCACATTTTTCTCGGATGAAGTTACTGTAAGTGAGTTTGCAAACGACGGCGCCCATTCCTGAAACAGACGTCGAAGTAACTTGCTGCGGTCGGTTTGGGTCGCACAGAAATCCTGCTGCAGAAGCGTCGGTAACTTTGCGGAGTCCGCGAGTGAAATTTGGAAGTCGGCGATTTGCTCATGGACTACGTCTGACGCAACAGTTCCGGCCATGCGAATGAATTCTGATTGCGGCTCGAATTTCAGCTGACGATAGACGGCTTCACCAAGGCGAGTGGCATCCAGTCGTACGGTTTGAGCGCCTTGCTGTTCGGCATAATGAAGCCCGGCTTCAACCAGTCTGCGACTTATTCCACGACAACGGAACGCCTGATCGACAATGACCATAGCCAACCATGCCACCCGATCGAACGTGCAACATAATGTGGTGCCGACGACATGCCCATGCTGTTCCGCAACTAAGCAGCCGTGCGGTTCCAGAAAAAACATGCGTCTCCAGTCGGCAAGCGACTGATTCCAGCCTGCAGCGGTGCTCAACGACAATGCGGCCTCGAGATCACCGCTCGTCATGGAGCGAATGCAGAGATCGTTGATGTCGGTTTCAGACAGCAAACGACTCTCCTTTGCACTTTCTCGAGGGACTGCTGGCAGCAATCCCAGATTGCGAATCAGCCGACACGTATAAACGGACGATATGGCACAGTTCGCCGGCAGAGCCAGCTCGAGCATCCAACCGTCTCAGCCGCCTGACAAAACCGTAGCTGGACTCGTGAGAGTTCAGGGCTCCGTCCAAATTCTCACGTATCCGGCTACTCGCAAAGGTTTTGTTAGGCGTTCTAAGTGTCTGAAGCCTTTGGCTTCTTTTTGGCGGCCTTCTTAGGCGAAGCAGATTTGGCGGCCGCCTTTTTGGCAACCTTTTTAAATCCGCCCTTCTTACTCGGTTTCCCGCCGCCTTTGCTGATCTTGTCGGCAATCCACTGGACCGCCTGTTCGACGGAGATTGTGGTAATGTCGGTGTCTTTAGGAATGGTGGCGTTTGTAGTTGTGTGTTTAATGTACGGGCCAAACTTACCTTCGAATATCTGAATAGGAGATCCATCTTCCGGATGGTTGCCCAGTTCTCGCAGTGGGGTTGGAGCGGCACGCTTCTTCGTATTGCGCAGCATTTCCACAGCTGCATCCATGGTGATATTCAGGACGTTGAAGTTTTCGCCATTGAAGTCGTAGGTGTGTGACTTCTTGTCAAAGCTGCCGAACACTTTGTCATGAGTGACGTACGGTCCGAAGCGACCGATACCGGCGTTGACGACTTTCTCTGTCAACGGATGTTTACCGATTCGGCGTGGCAGCGCGATCAGAGCGATAGCCGTTTCAAGATCGATGGCTGATGGGTCAAAGCAGTTTGGAATACTGCACCGCTTTGGTTTGGGAACTTCTTCGGTGACTTCACCCAGCTGCAAATACGGACCAAAGGGGCCTCGCATTTGATAGATGGCAAGTCCTTCTTCCGGATGCATTCCAATGGCCTGCGGCCCGCGCTGTTTTTCTTCGATCAGTCGATCCGCCACAGCATTTGTAATTTCACCCGGAGCGATGCTATCCGGAATTGATGCTGTCAGTTTTTCTTCACCCTGCATTTTTTCAAAGTACGGACCATATCGGCCAACTCGCACTGCTGCGTCGAGTCCTTCGATATTCAGAGTACAGGCTTCTCGCGGATCGATATCACCCTCTTTCATTTTGACCTGTTCGTCGAGTCCATCCTTGCCGGTGTAAAACTTGCGAAGGTATGGCAGGCGATCCGCATTTCCGGTGGCGATGTCGTCGAGAGTCTGTTCCATCCCGGCGGTAAAGCCGAGGTCCACGAGGTTCGGGAAATGGCTTTCCAATAGCTTCGTCACCGCCATCGCAGTAAACGTTGGCACCAGTTGATTGCCGTTCTTGCGGGCGTAACCGCGGTCCTGAATAGTGCTCAAAATGCTCGCATAGGTACTCGGCCGGCCAATACCTTCGGATTCCAATGACTTCACCAGCGTCGCTTCAGTGTAGCGCGCCGGAGGCTTTGTTTCGTGGGAGATTGCTTCTACGTTCGCGCAGGCGACAGCGTCTTTTTCAGACATCGGAGGAAGCGGCGAGTCCTGATCTTCGATAGCGGCATCCGGATCGTCGGACCCTTCGACGTAAGCGCGGAAGAACCCCGCGAACTCGACAGTACGGCCGCTGGCTCGGAACTCGGCATCGTCGACGGTAATTGTGACGGTATCGAATCGCAGCAAAGCGTCGGCCATCTGGGTGGCCATCGTGCGTTTCCAGATCATCTGGTAAAGCTTGTATTCCCCACCTGACAGGCCGATTTCGTCGGCCGTTTTCATTTCCGTACCGGCCGGACGAATAGCTTCGTGCGCCTCCTGGGCACCTTTGGCTTTCGTTGTGAACTGGCGAGGAGAAGGGCTGAGATAATCCTTTCCGTAAAGGTCATCCACCTTACCGCGTGCCGCAGTGATGGCTTCGCCGCTGAGACTCACACTGTCCGTTCGCATATAAGTGATGTGCCCATCTTCATACAAACGTTGTGCGGTTTGCATGGTCTGACGAGCGGTCATGCTGAGCTTGCGGTTCGCTTCCTGCTGAAGCGTACTGGTTGTGAACGGAGGATATGGGCGTCGGACCTGTTGTTTTTGTTCGATGCTGGACACGATCCAGGGCTGCGTGCGGATTTTCTCCTGCAGTGCTTTTGCCTGAACTTCCTCCAGAAGCAAAACATCGGAGCTGCCCTTCAACCGGCCCGTGTTTTCATCAAAGTCACGTCCGGCTGCAATTCGGCGGCCACCCAATGTCTGCAGGACGGCATCAAACTGCCCGCCCGCTTTGGCCTTGAGCGCGGCCTTCAAGTCCCAAAATGTTCCACTGCGGAACTTCATACGCTCCACTTCACGCAGCACAAGCAATCGCACGGCAACGCTCTGCACTCGCCCTGCTGAGAGCCCACGTGCAATCTTTTTCCAAAGCAGCGGGCTAAGAGTGTAACCGTAAAGTCTGTCGACAACGCGACGTGTTTCCTGAGCCTGAACGAGGTTTTCGTCCAGCTGGCGTGTATTTCTGATGGCCTCCAGAATCGCCGGCTTTGTGATTTCTGAGAATGTCATGCGACTCACGGGCACAGTTGGCTTCAGGACCTGCACCAAATGCCATCCAATACTTTCGCCTTCGCGGTCTTCGTCGGTCGCCAGAATCAGTTCGGCAACCTGCTTCAGAGAATCCTTCAGCTCTGTGACCAACTTTTTCTTCTCAGTCGACACGACGTAGAGCGGATCGAAATCACTCTCCACGTTGACACCAAGCGTTGACCACGATTCCTTTTTTACTGCCGCAGGGATTTCCGAGGCACTGGAAGGAAGGTCGCGAATGTGTCCCATGCTGGCTTTGACGATGTATTCGTCACCCAGAAATCCGGCTATTTTTTTGGCCTTGGCAGGTGATTCGACAATCACGAGGGCCTTTTTCTGCGATGCCATGAACAACAAATCTTTGATTTTAAGAGCAGGATTGGAACGACAGGCTTCAACGGGTGTAACGCCGTTTGAGCGAGCCAAACACGGGATTTGGCCCAGATTCAGAACGATTTCGAGCGAAAATGACAGGCTGCTCGTGGGTCTTGGGACCCGGTCGAGCGATAGAAAGGTGGACGAAACGTGACAGTCTGAGACTCAGAAGTCAAGAAACACGACCGTACCCAATTGAAGAAGTCTGTGAAAGTCGGATTCCAAAAGCACTTTGGTGAAGTGGACGAATCTGCTGGGGTATTTCTGTTGGGACGAGCTACCCTCCGACAACCAACTGCCTGACGCAAATCCCCCGTAGTCCACCATCCTTTCGGCGGCAGACGGTACAGAATGACGCTCCTGGAGCAACTCGCCGCCGCTTGTGCGAACCCAGAGTGTTTCGGCCATGCCGTAAAGTCAAACCTCAGTTGACCTTGTCTGACATCGGGTGACAGCTAGAATCCGCGACTTCCGCCGACAAAGCTGTACGGTTCAGCAGACTTCTGCACCCACCGCTTCCTTCAGATCTGCTGGCGGCATTATTGGCTGTCTCGCGTAATGGGATAAATGATCCTTCGGACCTCTGTCAAGTGATGGAGGTGAAGGACAGTTTAAGAAACCTCCAAACGGCACGAGCGTTCCGACATGAGTTCTCCATTTAGTTTCTTCCGTCGTAATCAGCATGTCACCATGGTCGGTGTCGTGATCCTCTCGATGATCGCCTTCACAATTGGTGATATGTTTTCGGGCGAGGGTCAGCACTACGTGCTGCTTGGCCTGATGATGGGCGGGATTATTTTTTCCTTCGCCGGTGTTTCACGCGGGCGTTGGGTCCAGTATGGGATCGCCGGGGCCGTGCTGGGTGCAGTTTGTGGCTGGGTCCTGCCATCGTGGATCAGTCCGGCAAACGCGGTCGTGCGTTCGTCCACACTGGGGAACTTTGATGAAAAACGAATTAGCCAACTGATGCTGCAGCGAAGTGTCGCTAACGTCTTTATGCAGCAGGCGTTCGAAAAGACCATTGGCGCAGGCATGGGCCGTTTTGCCCCTCAGTTCGAATTCTATCCGGGGAATGCTGAAGACGATCTGACGTTCGGTGAGCTGATGCGAGCCGAAGCGGACGATCTGGGAATCGTCGTCACGGACACCATGGTGTCTGATTACATCAATAAGAGGACTCAGGATAAGCTGACGGCTTCTGCGTTTGCGGAGATTCGGACGAATCTGAACCTGCGGGGTTCCGTTGTCTCTGAAGAAGAACTGTTCGACAGTTTTCGGAACGAGATCAAAGCGGTAATGGCTTATCAGCATCTGAATCCGCATTTTGGCAGCGTCCCGCAGGGGCCAGAGGTTTTCTACGAACTGTTCAAACGTACGAAGGTCAGTCAGCGACTGAATACAGTCCGTCTGGATGTTGATGCGTTTGTGAGTGAAGTTCCTGATCCGTCAGATTCAGACGTGTTGCAACTGTTCGATGAAAATCGACTGAAGTTTCCTGATATGGACGAACCGGGTTCACCTGGATTTCGTCAGCCACCGAAGGCCAAATTGGCCTATCTCGAGCTGGGTTACAAGGCCGTCGAGAAGTCGGTCGCCGTCCCTTCCGAGGAAGAAGTTGCGGCCTACTACAACGACAACAAGGATCGGCTCTATCGAAAGCCTGTGGAAGCGGAAGCTGGAGCAGCCACACCTTCCGAAGGCGGCAGTACTCCGGTAAAGCCGGAAGAGCCAAAGCCAGAAGAACCAAAGCCAGAAGAACCAAAGCCGGAAGAACCAAAGGCAGAAGCTCCTGCGGATCAGTGCCTGCCGTTTGCCGATGAGCAAACAACGACGCCCGAAACGCCTGCAGCTGAAACGCCTGCGACTACTCCATCGGCTGAAGCCCCTGCTGCTGAAGCACCGGCCGCGCCCGCTGAAACGCCATCTACGACTGCGACACCCGCTGCCGGAGAGACTCCTGCGGACAGCACGAAGCCCGAGTTTGTCATTCCGAAAATCGAATACCAGCCACTGGATGATGATCTGAAGAATGAGATCCGCGACCGTTTGCTGGACGAAAGAGTGCGCAAGGCACTTGATGAAAAGCTGGTCGGTGTCATGCAGGAACTGAAGTCTCTCGAGAAAGACCGCGCCAAGGCACGCAAGGCTCTGGTGGATGCGAATCGGAACATCACGGATGAGGAACTCTATGAGAAAATGCGTGAATACGGTCCAAAGCTAAACGATGGCATGAAGGCCCTCGCGGAGAAGCAGGGATTCACTTTTGTCGAAACACCACTTGTGACGTTCCAGGATCTGAACGAAGGCGAAACGTATCCAATTGGTGCGGCCACTGAGCCAAGTGCAAATCCATTTATGCAGTCGGGAGCGAATGTCGCTCAGCAGGTCTTCAGCACATTTCCAAACCGGATTACCGACGACACAAACCTGTTTGTTCGTCATCAGTCAGTAAAGAACGCCTTTGATCTGGACGGGGGTGAAGTCCACTTCGCATGGTGGATTGTTGAATTTTCCGCATCCCACGTTCCTAAGTTGGAAGACTCCGGAATCCGTGATCAGGTTGTTCTCGCATGGAAACGTGCCAAGGCAAGAGAACTGGTTGCCAAGCGAGCTGAAGAATTGGCTCAGATGGTGCGTGATGGACTTTCTAAGCCAGAAGCTGAGCGAAAAGAGATTGGGGCGGTCATTGAAGGTCAGACCGTTCTTGGCAAGCCTGAATCACCCGCACTGACCGTCCGCCAGACTCAGACATTCTCGTGGATGGAGCAGTCCATCAATCCACAGATGAATTTCATGCAGCAGCGTCCGTCTCTTAAGCGATCGGAAGTTCGTTTCAATGACGAAACCGGCGGCAGCATTCGGTACGCGGGCGATCGCTTTATGAAGAAGGTGTTTGAAGAAATCGAGAACGAGGCTGTGGGAGTTGTTTCTTCAGATGATCTAAAACTCTTCTATGTGGTTCAGCCCCTTGAGCGATCGGCCGATGATGAGATTCTTCGTCAGCAGTTCCTGACGGAAGGTAAAGCTGGCGGCTTCTCCAACGGTCCGGTTGCTCAGATGCTGAATGCAGAGGTCAGCAACCCGGCTTCTATCGCATGGGAACGCAGCATTTGGGCAAAGTACGGCGTTGACCGCGAGACGCTTCCAGAGGAATAGTTTGTTCGAAGAATATCGTTTCGCTTTGACAGAGCCAGCCCCGGTCATCACGCCGCGGCTGGCTCTTTTTATGTCGGTATCACCATCATTGAATAACTTGCTGAACGGCGGCGGAGAGCAGACCGTCTTCTTCCGGCTGCACACTGCGCAAATCGATCAGGACTCTCTCCTTCTGGATTCGTGGGACCACAGGAATGGTTCCTGCTCGACGAGAAGCTGCAATATCGTATGCGTTGATACTTCGATGGCCGATCGAAATTGCGATCGTCTGCAGCTTCAGTCCCGGCAATGAGCCTCCACCGACTTCCGCATCGTGTTGCTCGAGTGCAAAAGTTCGATGTGCTTTCTGGAAAATATCGATGTGCGTAGGCGTACTCGTGGGACCCTGCATCGGATCATCAAGAGTGACGCCCCGAAAGCCTATCAGAAAAAACAACACAAGATGGAACTGTCAGCACTGATGCGCAGAGTGCTACTTGATTATGGCGGATTGGACAGCACAAGATGGTCACACAGTTCATCAGAATTGTGCGACTGGACACTATGTCAAGGCGCAGTGCTCAATTCCGCCAGCACGCCGTCCCAAAGCTGAAGTCGGAGCGAGATCGCGCGTTCTGCAGTGCGTGTGGCAGCAAGAGTTGCGGCCGGAGTGTCGCAAAGAAGGTTAACCATTTTTCGTGTCAGGGGACCGTGATGGTCGCCATCCAGCTCGATATGGCGGCGAATGTAGTAAGCCAGTCTGGGAACTTTCATCCCTGCAAGTTCAAATGAACTCAGCAGCCGTTGAAACATATCGGGAATGATATCTTCCCTGCCAAAACAAAAGACGGCAGCAACTTCAGCCGTCGTGCCTTCTGTGGCAACTGCGTAGTTAAACTCCACAAATCGCCGAACGGATTCAGGCACGCCGACAGATTTCAGAGCTGTCGAAACGGGAATATCAGATGAAATCAGACGGACGAATTCACGAATCTGGTCCCCCGAAATTGATACATCTTCCATAGACTGCAGGTAGAGTTCAAAATGGCTGCAGTAGCCGCCCTGCCCGTCTTCGTCCGTTTCTTCTCCCAGCACAATTTCATTTACAAATCGTGCAAGATCAGCATTCTTCCGAGGCAGCCATGGCACGTCGATGCAGCACAAATCTTTCTGCAGCCGTTTCAGCAGCCACATGAAATCCAGTACCGCAAAAACATGGTGTTGCATGAAGATGCGGAGGGAGTCGCGTTCCGAGATGCTGTTGTAGATATGATGCTGCAACAGTTGCGACCGCAGGCCTTCGGTCGCACACAAAATTTGTTCGGAAGGGGTTTGGTTCATGAGAGTGAGGTCAGCGGGAGTTGACAGCATTTCCTGTCCGTTCCTGAAATATCCGAAAGAGAATGAGACCGAACGGCAGCCACCATATGACGTCGTTCCATGGCAACAGCAGCAGCACAGTTGAGGGCACTTGACCCTTCATCACTGACCAGACGATTCCCACCGGTCCGAGAACCTTGGCCAGCAACCCGGTCAGAATTGCCACCCAATGGTGCCTCGGGTTCGTGGATGCAATAAGATAGCCCACGCCAAACAAAAAGATCACCAGACCAGTGCCTTGCCAGAGGAAGATTTCCTGAGGCGGTCTATCAAGTCCATACGTGATGGCTGCTGCTGCGGGCATGACAATGATATAGACACCCCAAATCAGACACTGCAGTCCTGCGATCACAAGACTGATAATCTGCCAAGGTGGTATGGGTGCCATTTTGGGATTCGTAGCAGCGTCCGTCACCGGAGTTCGTACTCCAGACAACTTTTTAGATCCGGCTGCTCAAATTTGAATCCAGACTGCTGCAACTTTTCCGGAATCACTCGAGTGCTGGCAAGCAAAAGATCGTTCGCCATTTCTCCAAGGACAAGACTTGCCATAAACCCGGGCAGAGGAAAAACGGTTGGCCGATGGAGTGCCCTGCCCACTGTTTTTGTAAAATCCAGATTGGTAAGTGGCTCGGGTGCTACGGCATTGATCGGCCCGCGAATGGAGTCGTGTTCAATGCTGAACGCAATCGCTCGCACAAGGTCGTTCAAACCGATCCAGCTCCAGTACTGTTTGCCCGAGCCAATGATGCCCCCGAGACCCAGTTTAAAAGGCATCAACATCTTCGCCAGTGCGCCACCCTTGGGGCTCAGTACGACACCGATGCGTATGCAGACAACGCGAATGCCCAGATCTTCTGCGGCCATCGCTGCACGTTCCCAGTCCTGACACACTTCGGCCAGATAGCCTGTCCCAGCCGGACTTGATTCTCGTAGAACTTCGTCACCGCGATTTCCATAGAAGCCGATGGCAGACGCACACACCAGAGTCGTCGGCCGTTTGGAAATTGATGCCAAAGAACCTACGAGGTGTTTCGTGCCTTCAACGCGACTGATTCGAATTCGTTCCTTAACCGCTGGCGTCCAGCGAGCGCCTGCGATGTTTTCTCCCGCCAGATGCACGATCGCGTCGACCGATTCCAGTTGCTGGGGATTCGTGACGCCTTTGGCCGGATCCCAGACAATGGTGTCGGGCGTTCGCTTACTGCGGGAAATACCCAACACCGAATGGCCAGCGTTGCGCAGTAACCCCGTTAATTCTGTACCGACAAGGCCCGTTGCGCCAGAGATAGCCACTCTCTGAATTTTTGGATTGGACACTGCTCGCTCCTGCAAATGATTTGATGAGCCAGCACACGACCATTCACCGACTGTCAGGATGTCCCCTGACATGTTTCATTTACTCTGCAGCATGTACGCCGCAGTGCAAACTGCCGCAGTGCAAACTGCCGCAAAAAATCAACAAACGGCTGATGAACAATTCCTGACTCGTGCCTCTGTTATAGGCGTAAAGCAGGGATCTTCAAATAGAGTCTGAACGTTTCAGCGAGGAATCGTCCACTCGGCTGACGATCAGAGAAACATTGTGCCCGCCAAAGCCAAAGCTGTTGTTGATGCAGTATTTCACCTGCTTTTTTATGGCTTTATTGGGAATGTAGTTCAAGTCGCAGGCAGGGTCAGGGGTGTTGTAGTTAATCGTGGGGGGCAAAATGCCGGTATTCATGGCGAGCACGCACGCCGACATCTCGATCGCACAGGCTGCACCAATCATGTGCCCCAGCATGCCCTTGGTGGAACTGATATGCAGCTTCTGAACGTCTTCCCCGAAAACAGACTTCAACGCAACAGTCTCCATCGAATCATTGTAGACGGTGCTGGTGCCATGCGCATTCACGTAGGTGTCGTCCGCAATTTCGGACGCCTTCAGTCCAGCCTTCTGAAGGGCCGAATTGATCGCCCTTACCGCCTGGCGACCTTCCGGGTCTGGTTGCACAAGGTGGTAGGAATCACTGGTGGAACGTCCTGATAGAACTTCTGCCCAGGCTTTCCCGCCTCGTTTTCGCAGATGCTCTTCCGTTTCGAAAATCAGTACAGAAGCGCCTTCAGCCATGATGAAACCGCCACGGTCCGCGTCGAATGGACGCATAGCCTCTTTAGGCCGGTCATTCATCGACTTATTCATTGCCTTCATGTTGACGAAGGAGGAAATTCCGAGGCGAGTCAAAGACGCCTCTGTTCCACCCGTGATCACCACGTCCGCATCGCCTCGTCGCAGGTATTCCATGGCATCAATCATCGAATGCCCGGATGACGAGCAGGCGCTGCTGGTTGTGTAGCAGGTGCCGCGAGCTCCAAATGCAAGGCTGATGTTTCCCGGCGGAGCATTAGGCATCAGCATCGGAATCGTGAACGGGCTGACTCGGGACGGCCCTTTGGTTAGCAGTCGCTCCATCTGGAGCTCATACGTCTCCAGACCGGCCAATCCAGCGCCCATGATAACCGCGACGTTTTCGCCCAGGTCACTGGTGGGCAGTCCCGCATCTTCCAATGCTTCATGAGCCGCGTGAACGGCAAACTGGCTGGCACGGTCCATCTTGCGAGTCGACACCAGGTCGTTGACGTTGATGCGGTCGTCGTTCAGATCCCGCACTTCACCGCCAATGTTGACTTCCAGATCTTTGGTGTCGTGCAAAGTCAGGCGATCAATTCCACACTGGGCATTGACAAGATTGTTCCAAAACGTCTGACGATTGCTTCCAAGGCAACTGACAACGCCAATCCCTGAAATGAAAATTCTCTGCATGCGGATAATCCGAAATCCAATTTTTCCATTGCGACATCTTTGTTTCCTGACCGGCTGCCACACCGCCGCCTTAGAAGTTTGAGTCAGGTTGTCTGCACGCACTCCGCGCGTGTGCGCGTACTACAGCAAACGCACGCCGGACTTCAACCCCGGCGAATCAGTCACGTGAGGATTACTGGTGAAATGATGGTGTTTGACCAAGATTATGAGAAATTCACGACCTCTGGCCTTCAGCGTGTGCCTGTTTTCGTCACTTTCAGGCCACTTCTGCTCTGCAGGGAGAGTGGTACCTGACCTCATTCGCTCAAACGCATGCGCCCAGCTTTCTGTCTGCTTTCGGGACGCTGTGGATCGGAATCGGGGCAAATGAGGGTTTGTCGGGGCCTCTTTAACGGACTCCGCACACTCCGCCTGCATGTTGCAATTCGCGTGCGGCGTCTTTTGCTCATGGGTCATTCACGCTCCAGAGAATTCTGAAAGCTGGTCGGCAGGAACGGATCGCTGCTCTTTCCTGGAGCCGTCCACATCGAGTAGATCTTCCCGGGAATATCTATGAGGCAATGTTTTTTTCTCTCCTGCCGCAGGAATGCGATTCGGTGTCGAATTCTCACAGCGTCCGCCTGAAGTATTCGGCCCTGCTGATTGCATGGCTGGTTTCACTGCCAGGCTGCGCGTCGAACCAGTATCACTACGGCACTGCGGCGAAGTACCATGTGTCGCAGGAACTGGCAGCCAGAACAGACGTTCAAATTGAACGTGGTCGGCCGCAGGTTGTGATCGATTCTTTGGGCTGGGTCTGGGGAATTCCCGATAAGATCCTTCTGTGGGATCGCAGAGTCCTGAATCATCGGATCGACGAAGATACAGAGGCCGCGCTCGCCGAGTACCTTGCCTGCAATGAACTGTCTTCAGTCAAAGTGCGTCTGAACCAATATCGCCCGGGTGATGACTGGAAACGATTGGCTGCCAATAAAGCTGTCGCTCCCGGCTGGAGATATACGGTCGGTGCGCTGTCCATTTTAGGAGAGACCGTTTTCCCTGGACGAGTGTTTGGTGCCGATCACTACAACCCATATTCCAACACCATTCATCTGTACTCCAACGCGCCTGCAATCGCTCTTCATGAAGCCGGTCATGCCAAAGACTACGCGTATCGAAAATGGAAAGGCACCTATGCCTTCAGTCGAGTCCTGCCGGTTTCACCTCTGGTTCAGGAAGCCATTGCGACCAGCGACGCACTCAGTTACATGAAGGCACATCACGGATTGAAGGCTCAGCAGGAAGGATACGAACTCCTGTACCCTGCGTATGGCAGTTACATTGGCAGGGAGATGACTCGATTTCTGCCCGCCGGACAATTGGTCGGTCTTCTTGGCGGCCACGTGGCAGGCCGGTGGAGGTCATGGCGACTGGAGAAAGAGTCTGCGGACGCGCACGAGCGATTTCAATACCAGCAACAGCTTTCCTCGGATGCAGGCGAACTGCGTTCGGGCGCACCCGGCGAGCCTGCTCCAGAACACACGGCTCAGCAGGAACAGTCGAATTTGTAGAGTAGACTGGCCGATCGATCGATAGTCGTCCGCGACAAGAGTGGCGACTGTCCAGGAGCGCGGCTTCGTTCCTTCAAATTCGAGCGGTCCCGCTCTAACGTCGCCTGTTCCTGATGAATGAGAGCAGGCGGAAAATCGTTATAAGCGAAAAAATTAGCGTGCATCCCCTTCGCATGGTCCGCACGCTCCCCGGTCTGAACAACTGTTTGGGGGCAACGGAATGCGCCTGCTGCATCCTCAGGGAGTCATTGCGATGTAAGTTTTGAGGCCATCTATGCCTGTCATTCACCGTGTGGCGTTTTCTGTGGGCAGCGTCATTCTTTGTCTTTGTCTTTCTCTTCAGACATCCACTGCTCGCGGGGATGACATTGTGCTGCAGTGGAATCGCGCAGTGCTCGATTCTATTCGCGCGGAGAAGACGCCGCCGCCGGTTGCCAGCCGCGCCCTCGCGATGACTCACATTGCGATCTTTGATGCGCTGAATCAAATCGAAGGAAGTTATCGCTCATACAGCTATACGTTTCCTGGCGTTTCGATTGCGTCGCCGCCTCCAGAGCTTTCCGCCAGCACAGCCGCCTACATTGTCCTATCGCATCTGTATCCGACACGGGAGGCGATCTTTCGATCGCAATGGCTCAGTTCTTTCAAAGCAGCTGACGGTATGGCGAGAAATGCCGCCGCGGTGGCCTGGGGAACGTACGTTGGAAACCTCATCGTCAGCTATCGAAGGCAAGACGGGGCCAGCAGCGTTTTTTCCTACACACCACTTGCCGCGTGTGGAAAGTGGAAGCCCACGCTTCCGTTGTTTGCTCCTGCTCTGTTACCGCAATGGTCGAGAGTGCAGCCCTTCGGAGTGACTCAGGTTATTTTCTTCAGGCCAACTGCTCCTCCAGCGTTCAGCGCACGAAGCTTTACTGACGCCTATCAGGAAGTGTACCGTCTGGGCTCAGCAACCAGCACGGCGCGAACCGCCGACCAAACACAGATCGCCTACTTCTGGGAAGACGGCGCAGGCACGGTGACACCTCCCGGCCATTGGCAGGTGATCGCGCAACGACTATCAGAGCGTTTCCTTTTGTCTCGCATTGAAAATGCGAGACTGTTCGCTCTGCTGAGTATGGCTCAGGCTGACGCCGCAATTGCCAGCTGGGATGCAAAGTATACCTACAATTATTTCCGTCCCATCACAGGGATTCGTGAGCGTTGCTTCAATCGTCCGGATCTAATCAAAGATCCGAACTGGACTCCTTTGCTTCCCACTCCTCCATTTCCCGCCTACACCTCTGGCCACAGCACATTCAGCGCAGCCAGCGCACGACTTTTGGCGTTGTACTTTGGAACCGATAACATCGCGTTTTCAGGCCCCTCGCCCGATCCAGGTCGATGGCCGGCAGCCCTCAAAGGAGTCCAGCGATCATGGCCGAGTTTGTCAGCCGCAGCTGCAGAAGCCGGGCAAAGTCGTGTGTTTGGCGGGATTCACTGGCAGTTTGATAATGTTGCAGGCCTGAAGGCAGGCGCGGGTATTGCTGATCAGACCTTTGACATTCACCTGCGGAAAAAATAACGAGACCAGTACGCGAGAGACGAAAACACGCACACGACGGTGCGTGTCTGGCTGTTGGTCTGCACCAGCCAGCGGAAGCTCGAAAATCCTTCTTCACCAAGTTCGGCTGTGCGGGAGAACGCATTCCAGCGATTGGCCAGATCTCGCGGCTGCAGGTCGCATTGGACGACACCGCCGATTCAGTAATCGTGACCGCAATTCTCTTCAAGCGATCATGCCAGCCGTGCAATTTTCTCTGAATCAGAATTCATTCGCCGATGGCACAGCCTGCTCAAGGGGCAGGCCAATGAGCGATACGCTGACCGGGCTAAAGAGTGCCGCGTACACGTGCCCTGAGATTTCTCGCGACAGGAACCTGGCACTGCCGTCCGCGAACGCCACATTCACGCCGCCCGGATGGTTGCTGGCGGCAAACGGGGATCGTCCCTCGAGTTCATTCAGTCCAGCGTTGATTTTCCATTGTCCGGAGTTGGCCTTTGAATAGTCCACGTGCCCAGTTTGGCAAATGTTGGCATCGCAGACATTTGGCCCGAAAAAAACGGCTGACTTGTGTGCATAGGGCGTGGCCCAATTCTCATCTGGTTCTGCGGAATTCCGCCCCGTGCGTGAATTCTCGAGAAACATGAGCGTGTTGGAAAATCCATCGCGAACCGACGCCGTCGTGTGATGACGAACCACTCCGGGATGGGGGCCAAAGTTTTCCATAAAGAACAAGCCCAGATGGCGCAACAACTGTCGATCAGTCGGGCTTCCATCCAACGGATCGCCTGAAAGCCCAATGACACCATTGCCGTTCAGGTCGATGGCATTTCCGAATGGATCGACAGGAACATCGTGAACGTTGTTCAGAAAAGTTGAGTATCCGATTCCGCCGCTCACAGCGTAGCTCAGATCTCCTGCACCTTGCACGCTGTCGTCTTCGGGACACACAAACACAGACACCTGAGTCATGCTTAATTGACCGTTCGGAGCGTCCGAGTAACCAACGTCATAGTTCCAGCGATCCGCGAGATCCAGCCGATCCACATACGGCAACAAATCCACGCACCAATTGTGGCTTGGATAACGGTTTCCGGGCTGTCCCGCCCAATAACCGGCAGCAGGATATCGCCGATGCGCCTCAGTCCTCGCTGTCATTGCGATTGCCAGGTTGTGCATATGATTGAGGCATTCAATGCGGCGGGCGGACTTCCGGGCCGTTTGAATTGCAGGCAGGATCAATGACATCAGCATGGCAATGATGGAAATCACCACCAGGAGTTCCAGCAGCGTAAAACCACCTCTGAAAATCCGTCGATAACCATCGGTCAGACGATGGGATGAATGTGAAATCGAGGTGCCTGAACGATGGGCTCGATAATTCACCGGTTGTTGAAGGTGAATCACATGCTGCTTTGGAAAGCGATTGGAGTTCTTCATGTTCTTTGGCCCCTCCAAAACATGTTTCGCTGCACGCCACAACATCAGCGATTTAACTTGATCTTCTCGTGCTCTTTGACAAATTGTGCGGCCGCAGTATCCGAGACGGACGTTTTCCACACGGAAAGGGCCTCTAATTGCGGCAATGTCCCCAGTGACTTTAACGCAGCGTCAGTAATCAGCGTCTGATCCACACTGAGTGACTTGAGTGATGTAATGTTCGCCAGTTCGGCACAGCCCACGTCCGAAGTCCGTGTACGAAACAGCGAAAGCTGTCGGAGCGATGTCAGTGCTTTTAACCCCGAAAGGCCTTTATCCGTGATGGCTGTCCGATCAAGCCGCAATGATTCGAGGCTCGGGAACTGCCGAGAGATCATCACGATGGCGTCATCGGTAATCAGTGTCCGCGTCAGGGATAAATCTCGAAGCTCAGGCATCGGGCCAAGTGATTCCAATCCGGCATCCGTGAGCGGGCTGTTGTCCAGGTTCAACTTGCGGAGCCCAGCGGTATTCAGCAGAACGAGCAACGCCTTGTCGCCGGAAATCGGTTTCTCGCGAACATCAATCTCTGACGCTTTGCCGTTCTTGATCAACTGGACCTTATCCGAGAACAACTCGTCGTTCGTCCGGGAACAGCCGACAAGCGTAGCAAGCAGCAGAAATGCAGCGACGACCGAACTGAAGGATTCCAGTCTGCGAGGAATATCGCTCATACTTCACCCTGTCCTTTTTCGGACATGTTCCGCAATTCATCTTCCAGAAGTCTCTGGCGAACGGCCGCCGCTTGTGCTTCGGTGATGTGATAGATGTAGATCGAATAGCCGATTCGATCTACGGGTTTAAAGTGATCCAGGAAGTAAGTGAAGTGTCCTTCCGACCATTCCCAGGTTCCGTCTCCGGCCGGGACCGAAAAATGGTGTCCTTTGAGTTGGCACACGCTGACTGCATACCAGCCTGGTTGCGGCCCACGCTGCTTGTCTTTGCTGAGTGTTTGAGGCTCACCGGCGATATACGGAGCTGGTAAGCGAAACTTGAGACCGATGTCCTTTGGATCAAACCCCGTGAACAAAGCCGCCTTCAGGTCCGCCGCTTCCGGATGTTGGTCCTGCCACTTCTTCAGCCCGAGGATATCCTGCCCCCAGTCGATATTGCTGTCGACCAGCCACCTGTGCCCATTGAGCGGCCCGCCTGCAGCTTCATTAAAGTACGACATCCAATGCGGAGCAAACCAGAGCACAGAAGCCGCCTGCCACGTCATGCAACCGTAGGAAAACCACCTCCAGAATCGTCCGAGCGTCACCGTGCGAGCCGCAATAATAAACAGAAAGGGATACGCTGGCAGGACGTAGCGCATGTGATGATTGAATCCCGTCTGCGAAGACACGAGTGCAAAAATCAGCACTGGCGGAAGCACAATCAGCGACCATTCCCGAATCCCGTCTCTTGTCCACCGACGCCAGCTCCAGAAGCCCTGCACTACGCTGACATACAGCATCAACTGAAACCCAATCGGCTCCTTCACCAAAAAGCCAACTAAATAATAATGATACCACCCCCCATGCTTCCATTGGCCCATCAGATACGAGCGGTAGCCTCGATCGAAGTCGCCCTTCTGTGTGTCGATTCCCATTAGAAAGTTACTCGGGACGGGAACGGGACATGACTCGATGTCAACACTTCGACTCAGCGCGTCAACGGAATTTTGAATGTCGCGTAGCGCACGGCTATTGAAACTGAATTCCCCTAACCGAGTTCCGGTTCCTTCAAACGCATATCCAGTATTGAGCACGTACAGACAGACCATTCCTCCAATACAGCCGTGAACAACTGAAAACGACCGCTTCTGCGGGCTTGTCTTGTTCGTCGAGTCAATCAATGAGAAGAAGACGACAAAGCACGGGATAACGAAGAGAAACGCAAGGCAAGTGAACTTAGTCAACAGCGCAACACTGACAGCCACGCCACAGATGACAGATGCTGTATTACTTCTGGTAAACAGATAGTGACGAAGACTAAGAACGGCTCCCATTAACGCAGCAGCGCTCCCTGCGTCCGGCGTGACCATCGAGACATTTGTCAGGAATGATGGCGAAAGACACAAGACGACAACAACGGCAACTGCAAAATGCTGATCAGCCAGAGCGGTTGACCACCTCCAGCACATCAGAAAAGTACCTGCAGAAACAATTAGAATCAGGATCGCACGGGCCAGGAAGAACAGCCACATCGACCTTTCGCCATTGACCTTGATAAACTGCCGACCAACGGGAAACTCGGCTCTGTGAGCGACAATCTGCGAGTACGAAGACCAGTCGACGGACTTGTTAACACACAAAAGAGGTATTGCTGCTACCAGGCGAATAAGCGGCGGATTCACAGCGTATAAATCAAACCGCCCGATCTCCCAATGACTGAGTCCCGCTGCCAAGTGCCCAACTTCATCAATGCTCGGGCTGTGACACCATCCGCTTGACAGCGCTAAGATCAACTGACTGACCAAAAGCAATGCAACAAACAGTATGCGTCGTCGACTGGCGGAATTGAGTAAAGGTTCCAATTGCGCCACGATGCTCACCACCCGAAGTCATGACTGATAACAAAGAGTCAAGAATGCTTCACTTCCCAGCACCACAGTCATGGGCCTTCGCTCAACCCCGGCTCAGAGACTTTCTTTTGCTGTGAACGGCGAGAACGCATGACCCAAAGTCCAAACAGAAACAGGACTACGCCGTTAATCAGGAGAATGGTCCCGGTCCATGACTGGTTCAAAACGACACCAAGGCCACCAGCGGATTTCAGAAACGGACGATGATCAAATTTGGCGAGAGGTGGAGGTGTTGGATCGAAATTGCTGACCAATGCAGTACTTCTTCTGGCAATCAGCAACGGTCCGCCACAATAACTTGTTTCACAGAACTCGTGGGATCCCTGAAACCTTGACACGGCCGATTCCTCGATCGATTTTTTAAGAAGCGGTACGCCATCTTTCTCGCCGTCATATTCCATGTTTCGGCGGATGACAACGTAGTATTCACCACCATTTGTTTCTGCAGACGCCTCAAACCATTCTCGAAGCGCCCAACTGAGATTCGGAAGAAACACCACACGCACAAACGTAACCTCAAGTCCTTTGTCGTTTAGCTGTCTTCGGGACAACAGGTTTGCGGTCACTGTCTTTGACTTCCCCTCACCCGCTTCGACAAGTGACTGAAGTTCAATGTGCTCTTCTTTGGCCAGTTTCCCATAGACCAAATCAAAGAATTTACCTGACGACGTCGGATGCGAATCAATGCGATACGGAGACATATACTCCATCACTAGTCTTGAACTTGCAGGGAATCGGTTTACCAGGAACCAACTGTTTAACGTGGCGTTTTTTCCAAATACAAAACCCTCTTCGGGACCGAGCAGCGCGACACCTGGTGTTTTCTGATAGATTCCATCGAGCCGGTACCACTGATTGTCCAGTGTTGCAAAGCTTGCTGATTTGTCCTTTATTTTTTTCATTTCTGTGCCCGGTGGTCTCGCAAACTCATCGGTAATTGTCACATCCAGCGACATATTCCGGTACACACGACGCAAGATCTCTCGCTTGACAACGAAGTCTCTCACGAGAAGCTGTTCGTGTGCTGGAAGCGAATGAACAAATCCCTCATCAAGTGTCAGGTCATCAGCACGACAGCACCCATCATTCGTCACGATGCGCAGCGCAGCAAGCGTAAGCAGCATCCATTCGCCAGCTCGAACTGTCCGTTGGAAAAGACGTCTGGAACTTTGGAGACGGCACGCACACCTTGCGAAGCTGAGTCGTCGGAACGTTCCAGACATCTTTTTCAACACCCTCTTAGAACCCCACGATGCTTTCCTGAATACAACCATAGCTCTGCTTCCGAATTGACAAGCATTTCCGGCGAACGTGTCTTCAGCAATCCATTGAGGCGTACCACTGGCACCGAGACGCTCAACGTCTCTGTCCCGTTCTCTTTGCAAGCACGCACTATATAAAGTACCAAACAATAGCCGGGCGACAGATTACAAATCCCCGTGCGTACGACGGCCTTCAATCCGTCGTACACAATGACGCGATTTGCTACTCGCCTTAAATTCACGAGCCACCGATGAATAGATCGAATAAAGCCGACGCCACGACCTTAAGTGCTGGCAAGCACCTGCACCTGTTTACCTCGCTTCTGGGGCCGTTGACACAGAATCCCGACAGCGACTTGCCGGGGTTTGGCACAACGCAAACTTCGAGTTCCTTTCCGTGAACGCCGTTCAGGCATGAATGGACCTCATAGAGCCCAAATCGCCGCGAAATGTAGAGTTTTCACGAAAAACAGTTACGCCGGTGGTGATTCCGGCTCCGGGACCTTCCCGTCGTCTTGGCAACTACAACCCGAAAATTGGTCTTTACCATTGACCATTTGCCTCAATTGCTCGCAGCCGCACCCATGCCCTTCGTTCGACAAAGCGTCTGTTACGCATGTATTAACCATTGGATCACACGATAAATTCTCACGCACCCCACAGTCCCCACTACAGTCAGCAATTGTGTTATGCGAGCAACCCGAGACCGACAATATTAACCCGCTCACAACACACGTACCGGCAGCGCCAAAAATACCAGAAACTAATTTTTGAAGCAGTTGCATTGATCATCTCCTGAAAAGGAAAACATAGAAGGGTTTACAGAACAAATCACGGACTCACGTGGGCCTCGACATCCAGCATGATCGGCGGCGAATCGACGTTGAGCCACAACTGGATGTACTGCCGATCAGATTCAGGAGCGGTCGTACCTGCTGCGTTGTATTTTACCCGCAAACTCTGACCCGCGTCGGTGACTTCCATCGGCAGGCCATGCACGGAAACACAACTACAACCCGTCGTGGCCCCAACAATCGTTACCGGCTTTGATATCAGGCTACGAACCGGAAACGACAGCGTCGCGGATTCTCCGGACTTCAAATTGACGACGAGCGATTTTGAGTCGAAATGCACAGGGAACCCATTCCACCGAGAAATAGCAGCTCTCACCCCACCAAAACAGATCACAGCCGTGCTGCATAAAGCGATTATCATTACCGCGGCCGCGAGTACGCTTTTGGTTACCATCTGGGCAACAGACTGCTGATGCAATTCGGTCGATTCGTCAGTACAGAGTTTGTCATCTCGCGGTTGCTTTTCCACTGCCCCGACTTTAATAACAGATCCCTTAGAATATGCACCGCTATTCGCCACGACCCTCTGCGAATCGAAGCTTTTCCTAGCCTGATTTCCGCCTCGCCCGCTCATCGCACCGCCAAGAAGCGCACAGAATGCACACCAGCCATCGAACAGCCTCAATTTCTTTCCTTCCGCTTTTGTCCGTGGTGAATACGAAATTGAACATTCCTGTATTGCGAGACCACGCATCACGGCTTTTGCAGTGATTTCGGAGCAAAACTCAAAGCGTTCGCATTGTAATTCCATGTCCCTCAGGTCAGCCACCCTGCATAACTTGTAGCACGTCGCCTGGTCCGTCAGGCGGACCCTGTAAAGGAAAACTGTCACCCAATTGAGCAGCCGAACCCCAGATTGCAGCACAAATCGTCCGGACTGAAGCTTCGAATTAACCATATAGCGACTTCCGAAGACAACGTCGGCAGCTCCAGAGTTCATGACTTGCCAAAGCTTAGGAATGTCCGCCGGGTCATACTCCAAGTCAGCATCCTGGATTAGAACATGCGTGCCGCTAACTTGTTCGAGGGCCGTGCGGATGGCGCGGCCTTTGCCTCGATTTTTATCGTGCTGAAGCATGACGAGACGATCGCGATCGACCGAAGGGAGTGATTCGGAGAATCGCTGCACCGCTTCCCATGTTCCATCGGTGGAGCCGTCATCAACAAGAACGATTTCGCTGACTAACGGCTGCAGTAGCACTCGGCGGAGAATTTCGGCGACCGTTGCGACTTCATTGTAGGCCGGCATGATCACGGATAACGTGGATTCTGCGAGCAAAACAGCGTCCTGTTTGCTCCTCTCAGCCGCACCAATCTCAGTGATCGAAGACATCACCTGCTCCCTGAGTGCCGAAGTGGTCACTGCACAGTTGCATCACGGAAATCACATTAATGTGTGTTCAAATATTTGTCACACAGTAATTTGCCGCTTTAGTGTGTAGTGTGTAGTGTGTAGTGTGTATTAGTTCTTTCAAGAGCACTGGCAGAATACTTCCAGGAATCTCCAGAGGTTTTTTGCTCGGCTAATGAGCAAGGAGCACATACAGCCGTGCGTGTGAGGCCAACAGTGTCTGCGGTTTTCATTCTGCTGATCAGTGCGGGCCTGCGAATCGCGTTTATTGATCGCCGATCGCTGTGGTTCGATGAAGGATCGAGTTGGCTGACCGCTCATTTTGGCCCTGCGGACCTGCTGAACAGCCTTCGCCAAAGCACACATGTGCCTCTGTATTATCCGGTTCTTCGAGCCTGGATGATTCTGTTCGGCGAATCACCAGTTGTCTTGCGGTCGATGTCAGTCTTCTTTGGCTTGCTGACCGTCATGGCCTGCGGGCTGCTGGGGAAAGCTATAGCTCCCGTTGACACCATTCCCCAGCGACAGCGACTGCAGGCCGCACGATGGTTTGGGCTGTTCTGTGCTGCCCTGTGTGGCTGCAATGCGTTTCAGGTCTGGTCGTCCGTTGAGGCGCGGATGTATTCCCTGGGAACGCTGCTGACCGTGCTCTCCACGTTCGCCACATTGACCGTCGCTGCGCACCCAAACGACCTTCGACGGTGGCTGGCACTGGTGGGCCTGACAATGGCCTGCGTCTATGCACATCACTTTCTGGCTCTGACGTCGCTTGTGCAGGCTGCCTGGCTGATCTGGAGTATCCGGCGGCCGTCTGCCAGCGATGGCCTTTCGGTTGAGGTTCGGTCGCGTGTTCAATCTGTGGCTACCCGATATTGGATGATCTCGGTGCTCGTCGTTGGCGTGCTCTGGGTTCCCGGATTGGCCCTGTGGTCCGTTCAACTACAACGGGTCCATCACGATTTCTGGATTGAACCGATGTCATTGTGGAGCGTTCTCGAAACGTGCTGCGATTTCTTCTTATCGCCGCCGCCCGGCCGTCGCTGGGAATTTCATTGGCTCGGATTATCCTCCGCAGGGCTATTGCTTTGGCTGATGCTGCGATTAGTGCGGACGATGCAAGCCTCCGTTGCGTTGCTCTGGTTTCAGTCAATCGTGCCGATTGGACTGATCGCCCTGGTGTCGCTTCACACACCACTTTGGGAATCCCGCTACTTTCGCTTTGCTCACGTCTCGCTGCTGGTCTGCGTTGCTATGTCGCTGTGGACCCTGTCCTCAAACCAGAAAACACGGTTCGCTGTCTGCCTCCTGTCGCTCGGAGTTTCGATTGGTGCCAGTGTGGCTTCCTGGGATCTTCGGAACGTGCCCGGCCGTCAGGCTGTGCGAGGTGCCATGCTCCAAATTGCAAAGGCTGATCCCAATGCAGAAATGGCAGTCGTGGTTTGTTCGCCGATGGATTTTATCGTGGCACGGTGTTACGCCCAACATTTGAACTGGTCTGATGAACGCGTCAAACTGTGGGCAGGGTTTCAGAAACTGCCTGAAGGTGCAGTGCATCTGATCACTGCGAACGATTGGTGGGATCCTGATATTAACCCGGGAGACCAGGAATCCGTGTGGCTGCTTGGTTCCGGAGACCGGGCATCGTCGATATTCAGTTCACTGCCGCCGGGCGAACACGAGCTCAAATTTCCGTCAGACACATGGCTGGACCACTGGACCGTTCACCTGACCCGCACCGATCTTGCAATGCTCAAAAAAATCCAGGGGAGTCATTGAGCCGCTCATTGCGCAGGAACTGTCGGCTCGTTTCCTTTTGCCTCGTATTGAGAACGCGCGGCTGTTTGTACTGTTGAGTATGGCTCAGGCTGACGCGGCAATTGCCAGTTGGGATGCAAAGTATACCTACAATTATTTCCGTCCCATCACAGGGATTCGTGAGCGTTGTTTCAATCGTCCGGATCTAATCAAAGACCCGAACTGGACTCCTTTGCTTCCCACTCCTCCATTTCCCGCCTACACCTCTGGCCACAGCACATTCAGCGGCGCCAGCGCCAGACTTTTGGCGTTGTATTTTGGAACGGACAACATTGCATTTTCGGGCACTTCGCCCAACCCGGGCCGGTGGCCATTAGCGCTCACGGACGTGCGTCAATCCTGGCCCAGTCTTTCCGCTGCCGCTGCAGAGGCGGGACGGAGTCGTTTGTTTTCGGCGGGATTCACTGGCAGTTTGATAATGTTGCAGGCCTGAAGGCAGGCGCGGGTATTGCTGATCAGACCTTTGACATTCACTTGCGTAAAAAATAGCCGGGTCGTCTGGAACGGCAGGCGGCAGTGATGGTGGGGGTTTCGTTTGCCGAACCAGCCGGCTGCCCGTTGAACCTTCGCCCTAGTAGTTTGATCACGCAGGGCGAACAGTCTCAATCAGTCAACGAAAATTTCTTTTAGAACTCGTTTCCGCCGATCACGCCTCCGTCCAGTGGTGAATTCATCAACCGTGTTCCGTCCGGCGTTACAAGGTTGTAGAAGACAATGCCAGCGATCGTGTCACTCAGGAACTGGGCTCTTCCATCTGCAAAGCCGACGCAAACTCCGCCCGGATGAAAACTGTTGGGCCAGGGCGACTCGCCTTCCGGCATGGTCTTGCCCGAATTGATGGCGTGCTCGCCGGAATTCGCCAGTTGGAAATTCACGTTCCCGGCCGAGCAGACATTGTCCCTGCAAATCCGATGGCTGAAATAAAACTTCGTCTGCCGCGGATGACATGACGCCCAGCCACTGTTTGGCGAATACGGATCATAGCCGGTTCTTATGTTTTCGGCGATCAGCAATGTATTCGAAAGGCCGTCCGCAACACTGGCCGCTGTGTGAAACCGAGTCGTGCCCTGATATCCAGGAGTATCGTCGAAGCCCCAGTTTTCATTGAAGAACAGCCCCAGACGTTTGAAGATCTCGCGGTCTGATGGAGTGCCGTCGTCGGCCGTGGAACTAACACAAGCCTGACCATTGCCGTTCAGATCCAGGACATTGTTAAAGGGATCCACAACGCAGTCCTGAACGCCGTTGAGAATGGTGGATTCGCCAATACCGCCATTCACAGCATAACTCAGATCGCCATTCCCCTGAGTTGTAATGTCTGATGGGCAGGCAAGCACCTGAAGATGCGTTTGCGCAAGTCGCAGGTTGGCTGGAAACGTCAGAAGCTGATCATGATTCCATCGATCTGCCAAATCCTGCCGATCAATGTAACCCAAAATTTCGACAACCCAGTTGTGATGCGGTCCCGGAATATTTTTGTCCGGCCCACCCCAGTAGGCCGCCGCCGGAAACCGCTTCTTCGTTTCTATCGCATTTATCAGGGCGAGCGACAGGTTCTTCACATTGTTCAGGCATTGCGTCCGCCTCGCGGCCTCACGAGCCCCATTGATCGCCGGAAGAATCAGCGCCATCAGCAAGGCAATGATGCTGATTGACACGAGCAACTCAATCAACGTGAAGCCGGAATTGAGGCGGAAACGAAGTGACTGATGCTGCCGGGCGATTGACTTCAGAGCAGAACGTTTCATAGGAAACCCTTGCAGTAATCAGCCGTTATTCTTCGTCTTTAATTTCTACGGATCGAACCGCCAGCCACTGAGCCCTGATATTCGAAGCCCACTCGCTGGCGCTTCGAGCTTGTACGGTGGTAATCTCATGGACGGATCATCCACAACTTTCGCGTTCCCGAGTTGCCGTCTGGTCCGGGGCCGGTAAAGAAAACAATATCCTCTTTCGGAACCGCAAAGAGTGGGTCATCGGCCGACTGATCGTAAGCACCGGTCAGATTTGCAGCAGCCAGAGCCTGTCCCATTCCAAATTCATCCGTTTGATATTTCGGGGTCGCCAACAGGATCCCTGCTTCACTCTGAAAGTAAGCTCGTTCGCGACCCCGAGACAAGTGCATCCGCGGCCAGGGATTCTGAAACGGGAGTTCTTCGGCGACTGAAAATTCGCCATTCGACTGGCGTTTCAAGATCACCTGCGACCGTCGCGTGAACTTCGTATCCCCAATGACGACTCGAATCGTGTCCTCATCCAGCCATTGAGGATTGTCGACATGGTCCTGTCGGGGGTTAGTCCCGGGAACGACCAATCGTTTGGCTGTCAAAAAATTGTCGGAGGAATTTGCCAGCATGATGCGAGACGGCCCGTCTTCCTGAGTGGTGAACACCAATTGGGAGCCGTTGGGAGAAAGGCTGCAGAACGCTTCCATGAATCTTGTCGAGCACTCAAGGCGAACAGGAGCACCAAACGGCTTCTCGGCATCTTCTCTGCGAGCAAGGAAAACGTCATCGCCTTTCTTTGGGCCGGCTTTCACAAACACGATTGTCTTCAGGTCATCGCTCAAAGCCGGACACGACAAGCCGGTCTCACCCTCAAGTCCTGGCACTGGCTGGGCAACGCCGACGGGAATATTGATAGACGGTGGATCAACAGCCGGAGCCCTCACCTCAGCCAGCGGAAGCTCCGCGCCGGACATGGGCTCGGCGGACGCGAGCGGGACGCCAGACGAAGGGGCTGGAAATCGGCTGGGGCGAGTAAACAGCCATATCGCTGAAATTGCGACTACCACAACCGGAATGATGAAAAGGACACTCGATATTCGTGAACCGACAGCGGGCGTGTTTTGTAATGCAACCTCGGAGTGATCCGACGACACGGTCTCGCGACGTTTCTCCTTTCGCTGTGCAGGTCGCGGCTTATTGGGTTCGGCAATCGTGTTGTCCGCAGAGGCTGTATCAACGGCCGAAGCCCGGTCGACAAGCTTTTCCACGGATCGCATCAACCCAGGGATTTCATCGGCGGCAGTCCATTTGGATGAGGACTGCTCACGAACTGCCGTCCGTTCTTCCAACGTCCCATTGGCCACAAGAGTAGCCAACTCGCGTAAGGAGACGGGGCCATGTTCATTGCCAGCTTGTTTATAAAAGTATTGTGCCATCGGTTCGGATCACTTTGTTGCGGGCTTCCCAGATGCAGCGTCAATCTCTGCGGCATGCTGGCGATTCCAGTTCTCGACATCCTGCTCCGTCAGATGGTACAGGTAGATCGAATACCCCACCATATCTGCCTTTGGAAAATCGAACAGGTAGGCGAACTCTTTGGTACGACTATAAAGCTGATGCACACTCACGGCATACCAACCCGGCTTTGGCCCCACTCGGTCGCTGGTTAGATGCTGACGAAATCTTACGTATCGCGGATCGTAGGGCGGATGCTCATAGTCGATTCCCGCAATGCGAGGATCGAAGAAGACGTGGAGCGACAAATAAAGCGGCTTGGCTTCTGGATGTTCTTTCACCCAATCCGCAAGAAACAAGACATCCTGTCCCCAATCGATACTCGCATCGATCAGATGGGCGGGGCCATTCTCCGGGCCACCGGCCAGTTCATTGAAGTAGGACATGCTGTGAGGGAACACCGAAAGCGAACTGAACACGGACCATGCCAGTAATCCCCAGCAGACTTTCCGCATCCAGGCCGGCAGCCCGGACTTTTCGGAAAAGATCTGACTCATCCAGATAAAGACAAATGGGTAACAGGGAAGCACATATCGCAGATAGCGACTGAAGCCAGTTTGAGAGCTGACCAGAACAAACAGGCAAACAGCAGGAGCCAGTAGAATCAGGTTCTCATGCAGCACAGGTTCCGTGGAAACACTTGCGTGCTCTTCGGCGAGCGGCGGGGCGTCAGCCCTCGGAGTTCCGGGCCTCAACCGAGCCACCCGCGACAGTCGAGCGAATCTGTGCAAGCAACTTCTCGCCAGACTCTTCCACTCCACTCGCCACAAAGCCCATCCACATGTGATGAAAAACAACAGAATAGTGCCAACCGGCGTCTTCACCATCAAAGCATAAATGTACCAATACCACCAGCCCCCAAACTTATGCTCGCCCCGAAGGTAAGACCACTTACCTTCTTCAAAGTCATACTTCTGGAGGTCCAAACCCTCCACAAAACTGGCGGGTAAAGGTACAGGAATCTCGCCGAGTACAGTTTCTGAGTAGCGATTGCCAGCGTATAGAGGCAATCTTTGCCGAAGCGTAGCACCATTGACTGGCCCCCCAAGAGTCTTGGAAAAGAAGAGGAAATCTCCCAAGGGCTTAAATGATCCACTGAATCCATACCCCGCGTTGATGACAAAGCCTACCACGATGACCCATGCAATCCAGTTCCCTGGCTTTCTACTGCCTTTCAGTGGTACTTGGATGAAGTACAAGAAGGTGTAAACCGGAACTAGAAGAATTAGGCTGCTCTTGGTTAATACTGCAAGTCCAGTCACGACACCTGAAAGCACCGCCGAACTCCAGTGTCTAGCGGCAATCCAATCGCGAAATACCCACGCGCTGAAGAGTGCCATTGACGCAGCAGGTGCATCGGGGCAAATCGTGGCGCTCCAGGCAATAATGTCGGGATTGAAGAGCCACATAGCGGCAGCGGCTGCGCCGGTAACTGTACCACCGTTACGCCGGGCCCAAATCGTTATAATCACGACACCGATGATCCAGAACACAAGAACTGACCATCGGGCCGTAGCGAACATATGAAAAATATGCTGACGGTTTGCGGTCAGAAAATCTCTTCCGACATCCCATTCTGCACGAACTCCAGGCGCAGTCCGTAGGCGCGACCAATCATATTTGGGCTGTGCTTGCAGGACAGGTATCGCCGCAATAGCCTTAACAAGTGGCGGATTCACTTTATAGAGATCAACATTTCCGAATCCCGAAACCAAAACGCCCGCAGCCAAATGTCCCACTTCATCCAAATTCGGTGAATGCGCCGAACCCATGTGCACTATACCGGTCGCAACGAGAAGCGTTATCAGGAATAGGCAGACATTCTGCTTCTGTAAACTCACTATGTTCTCTCGGATGCGTAACGAATGAGTTAATGAGTCAGGGAAGGCACATCACTGATGAAAACCGGCACACTAAAAAATGGGGTGGTTGACCCACGTCGCCGAAAGTCTATAAACTCATCGGAATCAGAGCCAATCGCGCGTATTTCAAAAACGCGCGTTTCATGTCCCGGCACTTCACTTGGTGCTGATGACACAGCTTCATAACTCACACACTGTTGGCGCGTCAGAATTTCAATAAGTGGCCATTCACCGCTAGGCCCCGACACGGACAAGTAAGTGCTGTAGTCTGAACTGCCCGACAGTACAAGTCGCCTGGGAGAACAGCTCCAATCGCAACGGAATTCGGCCTCTATTGGAATGGTTTGTTCAAATACTAAAGCGTCCGAAGGCATGTTCATTGCGGTGAACTGCACTTCTGATTGAAATGCACCCGTGCGTCCAGAAGTAGCCATCGTCAAACAGACCGTGATTGTATCGTTCCCTGGAACGATGCGTTCTCTTTCGCCCGTCGTGCATCCGCACGATGGCTGAATCAGCAATCGGAGATCATTTGGTGAATTGTTTTGGACTTGGAACTCGAATGATTGATCCTGGCCAGCGACAACATCGCCAATAATGAGTGGATTTGGCGTGATTTGAAGCGCTGCAACCTGAATCGGTCGGGATATCGGTGCGTCCGTCAATCCACAACCAACCTGATATGTAAGCAGCAAGACTAACATCGTGAACTTCTTGCGTCGCCACAAGGCAATTAGCGTTATGATTACGGCAACGAAAAAGCCGAGAAACGTCAACGTGCGTTCTCGGTAGGGTTGTTCATTCAAGTGTTTGTTCGGGTCGGTCACTTGTGGGGTCGCGAGCCCCTCTTTCTTTGAAAGATCGCCGATCTCGTCGAGCCCAATCTCAACAGCAGTCTGAACCGAAAATCGAGCACCTTTCTTGTCAGTGATCATCGTCCCAGTCGGAAGGCTAGCTTTGAATCTTTCCGGAGGTATGGCGTTGTTTATGCGTAAGGTACTGGTGTCGAACTCAAACTGTTCCGTTCTAACTATCTCCGGGACGGTGCCAACAGTCGGGGAGTTTCTTGCATATTGCGTATACGACGATCGAGATGGAAACCACACACCCGACACTTCTACATAATCATCGCTTTTCCAAATTCGGCGAGGTCTAGACGGATCAATGGACTCTTCAATGTAGGGGACTATATATCCTTTTTTGGGATTGATATGAAGGCGCACTTGGGTAGGTATAGAAGCTCTCAGTGGCAAGACCGTACATTGAACCTCCCAGAGTTCCCCACCGGGCAATTTTGACAGTTTGCAATTGCTAACGATTGAATCGATGCCCTTCTTATCTTTTTCAGCTGTCGTGAATTGGCTAAGGAGCAAACCATTCAGTCGGCCAAGTGTCTGTGGCTCTTTGCCTCCAGCAAATTGATGTCCGCCTGCCGTTGCCAGCCCCAGCATCGGCTGGTGTGCTATGGCGTCAGCCGCGCCGTCGCCATATGTGCGCTGCAGAAGCGTTAGATCGTCACTGGAATCTTCTGAGCGATCAGTGTTTCCGCTGTTGTTTACCGGCGTGAATTCGAAGTAACGATCACCACCGATGCGAACATCTTGCAGCGCGAAATAGCAAGACATCACCTGTTTAGAATTTGCCTTCAGCTGCGAATGCAGCTTTTCCGGTGTATTATTGATGACCGCTTCTTCAAGCATCCGGCGGCGTCCCGGATTTGTTTCGCCGGCCAAAAGTGACTCGTATCTCTTGTGAAACTCATCTCGAATACGTTTTTCATCTTCCTGTGTCTGAGTTTTTGAATGTATTTCCAGTCGGTATCGAAACTCTCCACAGCGAATCACGCCTTCCTGTACAACTCTGTATGCTTCGGAAAGCATACTTAGATCATCCGCCACTAACCAGGAAGGAGTGAAGGCCCAGAAGAACAGGACTAAAACACTGAAGAACCGGATCGACGCGCATCGCATTGTCGTGCCTATGACTGTTCCAATACTCATTACCAAAATAATGCCAATCGATGCGACCGAAGTAGACGTTGGATTCAGAGTCCGAAACCCGTTTGTCGCAAGTTTATCGTTTCACCCAGTAAACTACCTTTTCCGCGCTGCTCGGCAATTAACAGATCACACCTCTACGATCTCTAAGGCGAGGCGTCTTTAAGATTTCCATGTAGCTATCCATGCGGAATTTTTGAATGGGCGATTCTTGTCAACGCCGGAATTATTCTTGTCCAGTCTGCCCAGACTCTTCCCGGTTTGCACCAGTGTTCCATTTCGGAGTCGATTCGACGTTAGAGACGGAAGAGGAAATTGACAGCTACGATTTTCATCTCCTGGCAGGAGCAATGGCCTTTGAGCGGTACGGAACGCAACCTGTACGCCTTTCAACAAAAGAAAAGTAAATATGCGCGCGGAATCGACGCCGTTCCCCTGAAAGCGGTCGGGCTAACCGGAAAACATCTGTCGCGCAGCAGTGAAATCCACAATACAACAACACGTAGCAAGACGCCACTCCGCCAGTCTGACAGTCTGACACACTCCATATACGGATAATTTCAAATTGCCCGTACGGATGCACATCTGGAATCCACCGCAAATAGATTCGCCCTTTTGCTCTAACCAACCATCTGAGCGTCACGACCACATTCGAAAAATAGCGGATCGCCCCGTGATATGCCGCAGCTTAAGACACACCGGCATTATCCGAGAGCCGATGCACACGCCAAAAAGGAACGGGCCACACTGCTCATTTCAGGCGGGGCGACAACGCCCGCGTTTGCAAACGAAACACGATGCAACGAAACTGAAGAACAGCGACGCTCCTAATAGCACATCGTTACCGGTGCGCCGTACGTCGGGGCCGTAAAATCGGGCACACAATTCCATGTTTCGCCAGTCTCAGGATCACTGCAGGCGCCGACTCCGTAGAATGCGGGCACCTCCATCGCTGGAAAAAACATGACCGCCGGAACCTGAAACTCAGGGCAGTCGTAGTTTCCGCCATCGCATATTTTTGATGGTGGCGACACGAAAATACCTCCAGCGCAGCCAAGATTCTGGCTACAGGCGATAGTAGAAGTCATAGTGTCAATTTGATCTGGCGTGAGCACACAAGGGCCTAAACCCGCATAAGCTGCGGCAGTAGAAACCATCATAAAGAATGAAATCAACCCAATTTTAGATGCGGTCATCGTCTTCTCCTGACGGGCGAACGGGCGAACGGGCGAACGGGCGAACGGGCGAACGGGCGAACGGGCGAACGGGCGAACGCAAGTGTTGATAGTGTCAAACCCACTGTAATGGTATGGAGTGTGATCACATTTGCAATGATCGTTGCCGGGTTTATTGACGAAATCTGGTAATCTACAAGTTCAGGCTGTTCACGGGCCTGACTGAAGTTTGATGTTCTTTCGCTCCAGTGAGGCGAAAGTGTTTTGGGAAGGAAGGCGACATCCCGGCATGTGTCCCATCGAGCCCCGTCTAGCGCTTTTAGGAATCTGCAAATGAGTCGGCTGTTTCTCACGCTGATTGCTTCTTTGCTTGCAGTGTCGGTCTGTTATTCATGGGCTCAGGCAACCGGCCCGGAATACGTGGGAATTGATTTCGTTCAGTTTCATTTCACCGGGGCACATGCGGCTTGTGAAGGCAATCCTCGGGTGTGGACTCCAGAGGTCAGTTCAGCCATTCTGCAATCGTCCTGGCAGAGGGCGGCAACGTCTCGTAATACGCGATTGTTTGACGCCGTTGAATATCGACGTGAGCGAGTTTGGGAGACCTATTCGTCTCCCTTGCTTTACTCTGCTTTTGCAATGATTGCCGGCAAGTGTCCAACCGATCATTCGGTCGCGGATGAGTTCTCTCATGCCGAAAGGTATGAGCACGCTTTGAAGTTGTATCACGCGATTTCAATTAGTTTCACTTTGATCGGCATCGTGTCGTTCGGCTCGATCCTGAAGATTCCGAAGTCGGCCATGCTGCTCGGTGCATTTGTGCTGCTGGCGTATACTCCCATTCGAATTGACTTGAACGTCGGCAACGTCAACCAAATTCAGTTCGGCATGGTCGGAGTACTGGCCTGGCTGTTGCGTGATCAATCCGGCTCCACACACGACGCCGACCCAGGGGAAGTCGGCAAACATCTGTTTGGCAATCGAGATCGCGTTTTTGAACGCCACGCTGCGGCTGGAATCTGGCTGGGACTTTGCCTGGCGTTCAAACCCAGCTTAATTTGGTGCGGAGTTGTTTGGTTCGGTTTGATGATTGTTCGACTCATGCAGGAATCCTTTGATCGGAAAACCCTGCATCGTCAAAAACCCGGGCAGCACATAGATGTCCCGGGCTCAGTACGAAAACCTGCCAGAACGGCGATCATTGCTGCGTCTTTGGGAGGATTATTTGGCGGGCATCTGGCCATTACGATTTCAGCCATTTGGTTTCCACTGGAAAGTTGGCTGGACTGGATTGCGGCGGTTCGGTCCATGCCGGATGTCGGGATCTCAACCGACATCGGTAACTTTTCCGCAACATATTATGGTCAGCACACGCTTGGGTTGCCGACGTGGCTGTTGGCCATGACTGGGCCCGCGTTGGCGATCTTGAGTGTGTCTGTTCTGGTTTGGCGTGGTCGCGGATCTGTACTCCACGTGGAAGGTAAAACGGACGAGTCTGTCCTGCTGCTGGCGATGGCGTGCCAGGTGCAGCTCCTGACGTTGCATTTGGTCTGGTATCACTATTTTGTGTTGAGTCTCCCTGCCGTATTGGTGCTGACACAAAGGGCTGTTGTTTCACGTTCGCGCGTTGAGCAAGTCGTGCTGACGACCTCCATTGTCTGGTGCCTGTTGTTGCTGGGTGTGTCAGGATTCGACGAGTGGCTGGCTTCGTCGCCGACAGAACATTTCCAGCGGTGCTTCGTTGCCAATTCTCTGCTGCTGTTGTTGCTGTGGATGCTCAGCGGCTGTCTTCTGTTTCCGGCCGTTTGTGGGTTTCCAGCCGTCATTGAGAAGCGGGTCTGAGGTGATCGGTCGAAAATCGAAAGTCTCGCCCCGGCTGGGTCATGAGTGACCGGCGAAGCCTTCGGCATCAGATTCTCTTCATGTAGCAAGACGTCCGGCAAAGGCTGCCGCCATTTGCGCAACTCGTAAGCAGCAGTGCGAAGAATATGGCGGCACTTTGAAAATGAACTACTGAACATTTTGGTAGGTTCAGAAAAACGGAGCCAACGCTCAGCCTGCAAAAACATTGAAAACTGGTTGGATCAACGGCACATCGCACGTTCTTTTTGTCTTTGGCACACGCCTTGCTTTTAGACTGTGTCGGAGGCAGTCAACGGCGTGGTGGGACCCGTTGGTTGCAATAACTCCGCAGGGGTTTGAAGGAGGGGAAGGTCAGGAAACTCGCCTGTTCCCGCTCACATGGGTGCGTGGCCCGAGCGGGAAGCTCCTGTCGAGATATTTGCCTCGGTAAGTATCACGGTAGAAAAGGGGATGGATTCGTCCATCCCCTTTTCTTTGCGCCGAGTATTTTGCAAAACGTTCACCGCGCAAATTGCCTGCGACGGTTTGCGATCATCCAGGCGTGGCTGCGTTTCCACGCTGGACGCTCTCCGAAAACCTATCCTGTTCGCTTCGGAGCTCGGCGGGCGGCCTGCATCGGCTGAGCACTTTAAGTTCTGTCGGTCGAATCGCTGCGGCAAGCTGCAATCAAAAAAACCTGGCATGTTCTGCCAAGTTGCTTGAGGTGGAGCTTGTTGTGGATCAACAGCCATCGATTGGAAATCGATCGGCCATCGCACGTTATGCGGTGCCATTTCTCCTCGAGCAGGATCGCGGACAGCTTCGAGGATGGAATGGATTCGTCACTGGCTTCGCGAACCAGCCGTCGACTGCCAGGCTTGAGCTGAATTCTTCGCGGGGAGAGCCGCTGACGGCAAACACCTTAAGCTTGTTGAGTCTTATGTTATCGCGAACCATTTTGACGAAGGCTGGCCCGTCTACTTCCGGCATTCTCATATCAAGCAGTACGAGATCCGGCATTTCGTTTTCATGCATCTAGTTGAAGGCATCAAGGCCATTGACGGCAGTCGCCACAGGAATTCCGGAAAGCTTCAGGCAGTCTGCCAGAAGTTCTCGTTCATTCGCCTGATCTCCAACAATCAGGACACGTGGCGATTTCTCCGTGGCGATGCAGTGGGGAATGCCAATTTCCAGATCACTCAACTGCCCCAAGACATTTGTAAGCTGAGTCGCAGGTTCGACAGCCGTGCCTCGACTGAATTGTCGTTGAAGAAGCTGCAGTTTTAACGTTAGAGCGTTGAGTTTGTTGTTGACCTGGTGGCGACGTTCTCGTTCCGTATCTGTCTGCGAATCCGTTTCAGCAGCCGAGGCAGTTCTTCGCTTGCTAGCAGATGAAAAGCCTCGCGGTCTCGGGAGAACTGCGTTACGCCGATCAGCAGATCCTTGTAAAGCTGGTTCAGCTCCGCACCATTGTCCGAAAGCAGTTCCACGTACCGCTTGACGCTCATCGAATTATTCAGCAACAACCGTCGCTCCACGCGTCGCGTCACGGTGCTCGGCTTATAATGACTGAAGTCGATGCCATACTCCTTCCGAAGCATGCGAAAGATGGCCTGAAGACCTACCTCCGGAACCACCGGTTCCGCCTCACCACCCTCTTCAGGCAAGCGCCGCATGCGTACCAGTTTTAGGATCGCATCCGGCATTTCCGATGGCGGCAGGACCAGATCCACCAGCCCGGTTTCTCTCGCGCTGCGAGGCATTCCGTCGAACCGCGAGGACTCTTCGCTCTGAGCGAGCACCAGCCCGCAGGCGTCCGGCTTTGCTGTCTTTTCACATGAATCGAGTGGTTGCGAACAGCTTCTGATGCGCACACGGTCCAGCTAGTGGCGGTTTTTGAAACGTGCGATCAGCCGAAATCAAACAGCTCACTCCAGAAGGACTCACGCTTCTTTGGGTGAGTGTCCTCCCTCGATCTGGATCGAGAAGAGTCATCGGAGTCGTAGTGCCGCTCACGATCTTCCGACAATCTCCCGCTGCCGGTCTCACTGCCCGATCGTTGAATGATTTTGTCCAGTTCACCGCGATCCAGCCACACTCCGCGACAGGCCGGGCAATAGTCGATTTCAACACCCGATCTTTCCGTCATCTGCAGGTTGGATTCACATACAGGGCACTTCATCGCACGAACTCCTCAGGAAGAAAAAAAGCACGGATGACATCCGACACGACTTCCATAATCCAACGCGACAGCAGCAAGGTCCTCGTGTTATCTGACCAGCCACTCGGGGGCTGCCGATATCGTTCATGTGAGATCTGCACTCACCTTGATGATGCTCATACAAGCCATCGTAGGCAGTTGGTGAATAATGACAAATCTATAATACGCCGCTAATTTATTGATCTAATCAATACGTTGTGGGTGTTTGGTTCGTCTGGATGCAGGCCCGCTACAGAGGCTTTTTTCGCTCTCACTGGCCGTTGTGACGCGGTTGAAATCTCGTTTCGAGAGACTTGCAGTGACCACCGATGGGAAGAGATTCCATGTTCGTGGACTGCCGGTGGCGAAATGGGCATTGCAAGCGGCCTCACAGCTTCAACCTGTCAAAACACTTGTGTCCGGGTAATGTCATTCGGGATAGCTCTGTTTTTGCAGGTCTGCGATGATACGGTTCTGCTCGCTTCATCAGCATGGATGTTGAGGATGTTGTCGATGGAACCTTTCGTAAAGAAAAACGCTGGCCGATTGCAGTTGCACTGGTGGATTGTCGCCGGTGTGGCAGCTGCGTTTTTTGTCTGGAGTTTTGATCTGGTCCCCCGAGTTCGTTCGGCGGCGACAGGTACGATCGCGCAATCGAAGCGATCCGAAAAAGCGAGCGCTCGGAAGAAACCGAACGCGGCGACTTTCGAAGAAGAATGGCCGCTGGATTTTGACAGCGACGAGCAGGATGCTGGTGAGACTTCTCCGTTTGCGTTGGAAGAGCCATCAGAAGAAACATCGGAGCATCGCCACGCGGCTGCTAATGAGTCGGGAGAGATGACCGAGCCTTCCGGCGACGAAGAGGCAACGGAAATCACTGCCGCTGGATCACACCGTGCGCGACGTGATTCTCGAATCGCCCCGGCTTCTTTTGATGTCTCTGCATCAAAGAAGGTGCCAACACCGGACGCTCTGCAAAAGCAAGCTTCAGTTCTTCCTGCGGACGTTGCACAAAAACTGCGACAAGTTGACCAGTGGTTACAAGATGATCAGATCCTGAATGCTCACGCAGAACTCTCACGCATCTACTGGAAACATCCTGAGTTTCGCGGACTCATTCAGGAGGAGATCGATCAGACGGCCGCTGTGATTTTCACAATGTCCGATCGACAGTTCAGCCAGCCCCATTTTGTCGAATACGGCGAAACCCTGGAGGCAATTGCGAAGAAATATGACGTTCCATGGGAATATCTGGCCATGTTGAATCGCGTCACCCCGGAAAAGCTGCAGGCCGGGCAGGAATTGAAAGTGGTCCGTGGCCCTTTTGGAGCTGTCGTGGATCTGGATGAGTTTACTCTGACGGTCCACGCGCACGGCTGGTACATCAACCATTATTCGGTCGGGATTGGGGCGGACGAAAAAACACCGCTCGGAGAGTTTGCCGTGCAGGACAAGCTGGAGAATCCGACCTGGTACAACCCGGACGG
The DNA here is from genome assembly GCA_947085455.1 of uncultured Planctomycetota bacterium. GTDB lineage: Bacteria > Planctomycetota > Planctomycetia > Planctomycetales > Planctomycetaceae > SXXK01. Next base: position 211,725 of record CAMTWR010000012.1, read on the forward strand.
TGGAATTGTGGAGCCTGATGATCCGGAAAACCCGCTCGGGGAATACTGGATTGGGCTGGGCAACCACATCGGCATTCATGGTACGAACGACTCAGGGACGATTGGCAAAGCCGCGTCGCGTGGCTGTATTCACCTGGGCGACGATGATATTGTCGAAATTTTCAGTCTTTTGAGCCCTGGGTCCAAAGTGCTGATTCGAAAATAGCATGTTTTCCTGACTCCGATGGCTTTTCAGGTCCGGAAAGTGTGCCGGACGCTGTCGGTGACCGCAGGAACGCTCTAAATCAGGAACTCCGCCTGTCAAACCTTCAAGGGACAGGTTTTTCCTTGCCGATTTGGCTTTGCGGACTTACACTTCGCGCCTTCGTTTTCCGGCCCACGGTCGGATTCTGTCACGCTGTCTCGTTTCCGGCAGCATTTTGGTACGGTCGGGAAGCCGGTGTACTTGTCACCAGCTGGCCGTAACCCCTCAAGGTTCAATGAGATGAAAAAAGATATTCACCCGGCATATCGTGCTATCCTGTTCATGGACACATCCACGGGCACTCGATTCCTGATGAACTCCACCATGCGATCGAAAGAAACCGCAACGTGGGACGACGGAAAAGAATATCCGCTGGTTAGAGTGGAAATCAGTTCACACTCACATCCGTTCTACACCGGCAAGATGAAGTTCGTCGACTCCGCTGGCCGCGTCGAGAAGTTCACCAAGAAGTACGGTTGGGGAAAGAAAGACGAAGCTGCGAAGTAGCGACCAAATTCTGACAATCTGATAAGGGCGTGCGCATGCAATGGCGCACGTCCTTTCTTTTTGGGCTCCGTTGTTCGAGTTTTCAGAATTCACGCTCGTTGATGGTTTCTTCTAATAAGCGCAGGCACGTCTCATGTTCCCAGTTCTAGAACGCCAGTTGGCTCGCTACGAAGAACTTGAAAAGCAGATGCAGGATCCGGACGTTCTGACGAACATCTCGCGGATGCTCGAGATCCAGAAGGAAATGGGGACCCTGACCCGCATCGCTGCGGCCGTTCGCAAATTTCACGGGCTGGAAGGGGATATTGAGACGGCGAAAATGATGGTCGATGAGGAAACCGACCGAGAATCTCGCGAGTACGCGAAGGCCGAGCTCAATCAGTTGATCGCTCAGCGTGACGAGCTGGCGGTTGAGCTGGAAGATATGGCAACCGCTGGCGACTCGATCACTCGCGGAGCGTGCATCATGGAAGTCCGGGCTGGCACCGGCGGTGATGAAGCCGCTCTGTTTGCCAAAGACCTGTTTGATATGTACATCGCCTACTGCCTGCTGAAGAACTGGAAAACCGAAGTGCTGGAATTCAGCCCGACGGAATTGGGCGGGCTAAAAGAAGTTGTATTCTCCATCACCGGTGATGGCGCCTTTCATTCACTGCAGTTCGAAAGCGGTGGGCATCGCGTTCAACGAGTTCCCTCGACGGAAACTCAGGGTCGTGTGCATACCAGCGCAGCAACAGTCGCCGTACTTCCGGAAGCCGACGAAGTGGAAATCACGATCCGCCCCGAAGACCTTCAGGTCGACACCATGCGAGCGGGTGGTCCCGGGGGCCAGAAGGTGAATAAAACGGAAAGTGCTGTCCGACTGACTCACCTGCCGACCGGAATTGTCGTGAAGTGTCAGGACGAAAAGAGCCAGCACAAGAACCGTGCCAAGGCCATGCGAGTCCTGCGAAGTCGAATTCTGGAAGCTCAGACGATGAAGCTGCAGAATGAGCGAGCTGAAGTTCGCCGAACACTGGTAGGCTCCGGCGATCGAAGCGAACGTATTCGGACCTACAATTTTCCACAGAACCGCATGACCGATCATCGATGCAATCTTACGATCTACAAACTGGACCGCATCATGATGGGCGACATGGGTGAGCTGATTACCGCCTTGCTTGCGTTTGACCGCGACGAGCGTCTTAAAGCTGCCGACGCTGTAATTTGATCCGGCAGGCGTTAGTGGTTGGTTTTTCGGGGGCCGCGCGTTCAGAACCGTGCGACTTTTCTCTCACGGTCTTTTCGTTGCGTATGATGCTGCGTTTCCGGCGATCGTTGACTCTCCAGGTCTACCCCCCCTGCTCCGCTTTGAATTTACGAAGTGATTTGAGAGACGCCCTACGAACTCCGGATGTGAACTGTTACGATTGCGGCAGCCGCTTCGACAACGAATCCCATGCGTTTCTTTGAGATCACCACCAGCGATGAATTCCCCAGCGAATCAACCTGCGTCCAGTTCCGAAGGCTGGACGGTGCAGCGAATTCTGGAATGGACAGCCACGTTTCTGAAACAGAAAGGTGTGGAGTCACCGCGTCTGGAAGCCGAATTGTTGCTGGCCCATGCGCGAAAGTGTCCTCGGATCCGGCTGTATACGGACTTCACTGAACTGTTGACGGACAGCGAACGCGCTATCATGCGAGAACTCGTGCAGCGGCGAGCAAAGCGAGAACCGCTGGCTTACATCGTGGGGACTCGCGAGTTTTACGGGCGTGCATTCGAAGTCGGCGCCGGTGTGCTTGTGCCTCGACCGGAAACCGAGACGCTGGTGGATGTCTGTCTTGAACGGATTCCGAAAGATGCCGATCGGGAGATTCTTGAGGTAGGATTTGGATCAGGTTGTATTTGCATCACGATTGCTCGCCAGCGTCCCCGGTGCAGTGTCGTGGCCACGGACATTTCCGCGGCCGCCATGGAGATTGCGTCAAAGAATATCGAGAAGCACGGTGTTTCGAAGAACGTGTCTTTGCTGACCGGAAACGTCCTTGAGCCTGTGGAAAATCTTGGTCGGCGGTTCGATGGTCTGGTCAGTAATCCGCCGTATATCCGCGAAGGAGAACGGGCCGGGCTGGAGCCGGAAGTGGCTCTGCATGAACCCGAAGATGCGCTCTTTTCAGGCGAAGATGGATTGAATGTGGTTCGAAAAATTGTGCAGCAGGCGCCTTCGCTGTTGAAGCCCGGTGCCTTCATTGCTTTGGAGCTTGATCCGTCGCAGTGTGAACAAGTTGTCGCAATGCTGAAGACAAATGGGTTCTCGAACGCTGCAATCCGTCGTGATCTCAGTGGAAACGAACGTGTCGTTGAAGGAACGTTTGGCTCTACGTAACCCATCCTGCGCGCTTCAACAGATCAGCGATATTTTTTTCACTGCCCGTCGCCAGCAGTTTTTGAACGGTACTCAGAGGATGTTCGACTATGGATATGTTCTGCATTGAGGGCGGGCTTCCGCTCCGCGGATCAATCCGTGTCGATGGCAGTAAAAACGCGGCGCTGCCGATACTGGCTGCAACGCTGGCCGTGACAGGTCGTGTGCAGCTTGGACAAATCCCGCGACTGCAGGACGTGGTGACGATGACCCGACTGCTGCAGTTAATGGGCGCGTCAGTGGGACGGGAACCAGACGGCTTGTTGCTGGTCGACACTTCCGCAGTGCATACGACGGTCGCGCCCTATGAACTGGTGCGACAGATGCGAGCCAGTGTGTGTGTGCTTGGGCCGTTGCTCAGCCGATTTGGCAAGGCCATGGTTTCACTGCCCGGAGGATGCAATATTGGTCATCGGCCCATCGACATCCATCTGCGAGGACTTGCCGCACTGGGCTCGGATATACGTATTGAGGGCGGCTATGTGATTGCGGAGGCCAGTGAGCTTCGCGGTGCCGATATCGATCTGTCCGGTGTCAACGGTCCCACGGTAACAGGAACATGTAACGTGCTGGTCGCAGCCACACGAGCCCGCGGTCAGACAATCATTCGGAATGCAGCGTGTGAGCCTGAAGTCGAGGACCTCGGACGCTTTTTGTGCGAGTGCGGCGCGATCGTTGAGGGACTGGGCACATCGACCATTGAAGTGACAGGCGTCGAATCACTTTCGGCTGTTCCGTACAGCGTTATTCCTGACCGAATTGAAGCGGCAACGTTTGCAATTGCTGCTGCGATGACGGGCGGAGACGTGACTATCCAGAACGCGCCTGTCGAACATATGACCGCTGTGCTGCAGATCCTGGCCAGGATAGGCGTTCAGATGGAAGTTGCCGCGGACGGATGCAGTCTGCGTGTGCTTGGCGGAGGTCTTTATCGCCCCGTGGATTTTGTGACGGAGCCTTATCCGGGACTGCCCACAGACACTCAGGCCCAGTTGATGGCACTGCTCTCGCTCGTTCCGGGAGAAAGCAGGATTACCGATCACATTTTTCCTGAACGCTTTATGCATGCGGCCGAACTTGTTCGCATGGGGGCAGATATCACCGTTCGAGGCAGTTCGGCCATTGTCCGCGGGGTCGCAAATCTGTCGGCGGCACCGGTGATGGCGTCAGACCTGCGAGCCAGTGCGGCACTGGTGCTGGCGGCGCTGGCGGCGGAGGGTGTCAGCGAGATTCGAAGGGTTTACCATCTTCGTCGGGGTTATCGCGAATTTGAGGTAAAGCTGAACTCGCTTGGGGCGAAGATTCGACGTGCTGACGACGAGAAACGTGCGACACGAGTGCCGCCATCGCACGTCGACTGGAAGGTCTCAAACTTTACTTCCGAACCCAGCGACGATTTTGAAGACAACGGAGATTCAAGGCGCTGACTTACCGTCGTCTGAACTGCCCATGCCGCTGTTGTCATTGCCGAGTTTGTCTCACCGGTTTGCATCCTTTCCACTTGCTGCTGAACTAATATTATGACCGATTCTTCTGCCCCGGTGTCTTCGATCGAGAAAGAATTTGGAGTACCAATTCCTGGTGCCATCCTGCCGGAAGACCAGTGGGCGAAAACCGCTCTGAAGAAAGTTCCGGAAGGACTGCTGAACTGGGCCGAGCTGTTTGGGCGAGTTGCTCCCGTGTTGATCGATGTGGGTTGCGGCAATGGTCGGTCGATGCTGACCAGCGCTGTTGCACGCCCGGAAATGAACCATCTTGGAATCGACATCTTGCCCGTCGTTATTCGCTATGCGACTCGACGGGGCAATCAGCGAGGCCTTGCGAATACACGCTGGGCTGTGATTGGAGGACGTGAGTTCCTGCTGAACCATGTTGAAGCCGGCAGCGTTGCTGAAATTCATTGTTACCATCCCCAGCCCTACTATCGCCAGGATCAAGTGTCGCTGCGGCTGATCACACCCGAATTTCTGTTACTTATCCATCGCGCTTTGGCTCCTGGCGGACGTGTGGTACTGCAGACGGATCATCCCGGTTACTGGAAGTACATGCTGAGCGTTGTGTCGTTGTTCTTTGAATTTTCCGAGCGCCAGATGCCGTGGCCAAATGCAGTGAAAGGCATCACACGTCGCGAAATCATCGCGCGGCGACAGGGCCTGACCATCTTTCGAGGCGACGGGACCGCAAGGACCGACCTTATTCTTGAGGACGCTATGGCGCTGGCTGAGTCTCTGCCACTTCCTACCTTCAACGCAGATCGGCGTTTACAGGCGCTGGATCAAATAGAACGAGAGATTTCGCCGTCCGGGAACTCCTCAGGCCGTACTCATTCCCGTCGAGGAGGAGCACAGAAGTCGCGACAGAGAAAACGCGGTCCTCGTCGCACCTCGTGAATTGCCGAGTGCTGCAATGCTTATCGAGAACGCGTGACGTAGCGGTGTTTTTTGCCATCCATGCCAATCTGCACGGAGTAGCCTTTTCCGTCGGCATCCACAGTGGCCTTCACCCATTCGCCTTTGCAATCCGCCGTTGATGCCGTGTTCGCGATGAATCCCGCCGGGGCTTGCAGTGCTGGTTCCAGGTCGACATTCTGGTGCAGCTGAAACCAGTCCTGCAGCGATTTGACTTCTCGCAGCGTCTTCATAGTCTGCTCTGCCCCGCCCTTCTGAGGACCGTTGCACATAACCGCCACCACGGGATCAATGGCCAACACCAGAGCCGGGTTATTGCTCACCGGCAACCCATGATGAGTCACCATAAACAGATCGATTTTGCCGACCGGGTTTCGCGGTGTGACAAGTTTGGCTTCTGTGTTCCATGTCAAATCGCCGCAAGTTAGAAAGCGAAAATCACCGAAGCCAAACAGCAGGCTCAGACTGGCCGAATTGTCACTCGGGTCATCCGGCTGCGGCTCGTGCCGGTCCGCAAATGCGTTGATCTCCCCTTCTCCGGTGATTGCATCTCGACCTGACGTCAGGACGCGAACTGACAGTGGAGTGCTTCCGGACTTCAATAGCAGCGTATCACCGGCCTTCAGTGGCTTCGAAACATTCTGCGAAGCGGCTCGGTAGGCCGCGATACGTTCCGGATAGTTGGGATCTTCTGCCAGCTCGTCAGGAATGCCTCGATCCCAGAACGTCCCGATTCCGAACTTTGCGGCCAGAGCCGCATGATTTCCAAAGTGATCCAGATGCCAGTGAGACACCACGGCATGATCGATTCGCTGAAGTCCGGCGATGTCTTTGGCCACATGGATGATGCGATCCAGATCGCGTCCGTGATTGTCGGGGTAGCCGGAATCGATGAGCATTGATTCGCCGGCTGGAGTCACAATCAACGTTGCCGCTCCGCCTTCCACATCGATAAAGAAAATCTGCAGGCCATCGTCTGCGGCGTGCACGGGCGCACAAACGATAGTCATGGCGACAAGGGCCGACAGGAAAAACGTGCGCATCAGGGCAAGCCTTTATGGGAATCGACGGTCAGGGGAATCACTCGAGCAGATTTGACCCCGCCAGCCAGCCAATTGCAATCGATGACAACAGATCGCTGTCCCATTACACGATTCACGGTCATGAGATATTGAGACCTTGCCAACCCCAGGCTGAACCCTGGGGCTACGCGCTTTCGCCGCATCCGCGGCGGGAGCGAACCGTCTGGAGGCTTCGGGCTTAAGTGACAAGGGTGCGATGGTGATATCCGAGGACTTTCTGGAAGCGGCCGTCAAATCGCCAAGTCCATTTGATACACCTGAGAATGAAAGTACCAAGGCATTGGAAACGTCGGAGACACGGGGAACATTGAGGAGGAGCGAGGACTGCCGCCGGATGCTATCTGTTTCAATGTCCGACGATCGCCAGGGGCGGAAGCAAATACAGGGGCTGGCGCATTCTGTTTCTGATCATGGAACCTCGTTGCTGTCGATAGCCAGCGCACGCTGGCGATGTTCTTCCGCCATCTGATTGTCGTTCATCGCTGAGTAGGCTGTCTCGAGCAGGCGATGCAGCTCGGCGCTGTTCTGACGGAGTTTCAGAGACTGTGTCAGATCGGCAATAGCCTCAGGCCAGCGTTCCATAGCGACATAAACTTCGCCGCGTGTCGATAACGCATCCGGATGATCGGGCAACAAGGCCAGCGTCTGATTGGCCAGCAATAATGCGAGTTCGTCTGAATCATTCGTGGCTCGTACAATGGCGGTGGCGAGGTTGTTAAGAACCATTGGGTCCTGACCACGCGTCTGAATATTTGCCTGTTCCAGCCAGAACCGGGCTTTGTCAAACCGCTTCAGAAGAAGCGCGTGCATTCCTAGGATGTTAAGAACCTGAGCACCATAGGTGCCTTCGAGTCTCAGCTGACGCAGCATGGCATCTGCTTCTGTTGCGGCGGGATGTGTGGAAAGGCTGAGCCGGGAAAGTCGATCAATTGCCAAAGTCGCTGTGGATGGGCATTCGTAAGCACATGCCAGTAAATTCAGGATCGTTTCGGAGTCCGTGCTTTCAGTGAAGGAAGCCGGTTGATCGCTGATAGATTTGGAATCAGTACTGGCGTCGTATCCTGTTTGTTCATCGAATGAACTGACGCATGCCAGACCATAGAGAGTCGCCAGCTCCGGACTTTCGGAAATGTTCTTCAGATCAGACTTGTTGAGGAGTTCGCGGATTTGAACAATCACATTAGCCGAATCGCCGGCTGCGAGTTTCGCTTCGGCCAGCTTAATGTTTGCATTCAAATCGGCAGGCGTTTCCACAAGCTTCTGCTGAGACTCAGCGATTAGGACCTGCAGAATCTTACGACCTTCTTCCTGATTATCGCGTTGCAAGAGCAGCTTGGCCAACATCATTCGCAATTCCGGATGCGACGGAATGGCAGGCTTAAGATTGGCAGATGCCTCTTCAGGATTTCCGGAAATCAGCAGCAGTTGACTGAGCATGACTCTGGCTGGCACGTCGCCTGGCGTCTTTTCGACGATGGTCGTCCATTGATCGATGGAAGGCTGAAGCCGCTCAGGAGGAATCTTCATACCCATGGCCTGAAGCCGGGTGACCAATTTTGCTGCTGCGACATTCCCCGGGTCTCGTTCCAGCGCCTGCAGGGCAATCGGCAGGCACACGTCGCGATTGAGATAAGAATCTGCAAGACGGCGTTCTGCCTGCAGAACCTCGAGGTCACTCAGCGCGCGACGCAGCAAGGGATTGTCCTGCTGTTGTAAGCCCGCCACAAGAAGTTCCTGCGCTGTTGTATCCTGCCCCGCGACCAGACAGGCATCGGCAAGCGCGATACGAACCTGAACGTTGTCTCGGTCGGCCTGCAGCTTCGCAGTCAGCGCGGCCACGGCTTTGTCAGCGACTGGCTGAATGTCTTCTGGATGGCGTTTCAGGGTTTTACGCAATTTCGCAAGTGCCAGGTTGTGCTCCGGATAGGCGGCAGCCAGAGTCGCCAAATGCTGCTCCGCCAGCTTCCATTCTCGTCGCTCCGAATAAAGTCGTGCGAGAAGTTGGTGAGCTTCGACATGATTCGGAGACTGACTTAGTACGGCTTTCAGTTGCTGTTCTACCTGATCCGAAGTCAGCGGATGAAGAGGCTTTGCTTGAACTGCCTGTCGCACAAGCCACATGCGTGCATCGGCGTTACCGATTTGACTGTCGGAAGTCAGACGCAGTATTTGGTTCAATCCTTCGGCATGCTGCCCCTGCTGGATCTTGAATATCGCAAGACGGAACTGATAAATGGGATCTGCCAGACGCATGGAATTCAATGCCCGCAGACTGATTTCCTGTTCCGCCTGATTATTGGAGGCGACTGCGGCATTGTAGGCCTGTTCATAGGCGGCGATCACGGGGGCGGTTGAAGCATTCTGGAGCCATCCGCCGATACCGACTCCAATGATCGCAAACAGAAGGAAAGGCAGCCCCGCGACAAGGTGCATTTGGTTTCGAGAGAAGAACCAGCATTCGGCCCATTTAAAGCACTGTGAAAAGAACTGCGAAGGCTTCAGTAATTCTGTGAGCGGTAGTTGCGTGCGGCGATTGGGTGAATCGTCGGTGGCTTTTGCTTCAGCAGTCACAGGGCGAGCGATCGTTTCCGAGGACGATCCTCGATTCGCCGGAGTGATCGTGAAGCACAAATTCCAGGCCTGAATGACCGGATTGAAGAATGATTCCGCGGGTCCGTTCGATTTGATATCCGGAACTCTATCAAAGAAGAATTCCAGAAATCGATCGGCGCTCATCAGCAAAAGCGCAGTAACTGTCAGAAAGAAGTATCCCGTTGCATCGTGTTGCCATCCTGTCGAAAGATCGATGGAGTACTTTTCCCAGGCGACCGCGATCGCGATGACTCGCAGAGTATTCATCACTCCCGCAAAGATCAGCCCGGATCCGATCAACGCCATGGCATGCACCATGGAGCGGCGCTTCAGGCATGCGGTCAATGCTGCCACAAACAGGATTGTGAAAAGCGATTGGACCCCGCTGCAGGCTTCTTCCACCAGAAAACTCTTGCCGGGAAACTGCAGAATATTGCCGTCGCGATAGTGCAGCATGTTCAGGCGATTGAGTGTCTCACTGGCGATGGAAGTTGTGATTCGCTGGAGCCAGTGAATAAGCTGCTCGTCATACAAGAGCGGGATGCGGATAATCAGGATTGCCAGAAGTCCGAGATAAAGCAAACTGCGACGGTAGCCTTCATCTCGCGATGCCATGCACCAGGCGAGGCCCAATAAGACCAGCCCAACGGTTGCCAGCCACGGGGAGAAGAAAAGGACTTGGGCGGCGAGACAGATGATGTCGGCCGCAATCAACAATTTGGGAAGAATACTCCAGTGCTCGGCGACACTCTTCCGTGTCACAAACAGCCACACAAAGCTGCCAATAGCAAAAGGGAAGAACTGGTAATGCGTGGATTGCCAGAGTGCTCGAAGGTAGACCGTGAGGAACGGTATATGCAAGCCGATCAGCAGGCACAGCAGAAGATGGCCTTTTGAGATATTTGCCAATGACTGTAATCTTGCCCGCATTGAAACTGCCCTGAAAATTCATGCATTAGGAGTGCAGCCAATATTTTGGAGTGTGCCGTCTTGGAATCAAGGATTAAGGCAAGCTGTGGCTTGAGATTTCCCGTTACTCTCGGACCGGGAATTCTGAATTGCCGAAAACGCACTGTTTGTAATATGGGGTGGACGTGCATCAGTCGGGAGATTGTGATGCTAATGCAAGATGGACGAGCAAAGTCATTTGAATTCTTCGACCGGCCGCACTTGACTGTGGCTCGGTATCTGGTGGGCTGTACGCTGCTCTGGGGCAACGTTGGCGGAGTCGTTGTTGAGGCCGAGGGCTATGCTGTGGAGGATGACCCTGCCTGCCATACAGCGTTCCGGCCTTCAACGCGACTCTTCGTGGCCACACACCTTCCTGGTGCCGTCTATGTTTCCATCAACTACGGCCTACATTGGCTGCTGAATGTGCTGGCCAGCGACGGCATCGTGTTGATTCGAGCGATCCAGCCGACGGCCGGCATCGAGACGATGGCCGCCCGCCGAAATCAGACCCGCGAAACAGCCCGATGTTCCGGGCCCGGGAAACTTGGGCAGGCGTTGTCACTTTCGCCGGCGGATCACGGCTCATCACTGTTGACTGCGGATCGGTATGTGATCAGCCGCGATGCCTTGTTTGATTCCAGCAGAATTGTGGCTGACGTCAGGGTGGGGCTCAGCAGAGCGGTGGACCGGCCCTGGCATTTTCTATTGAGTGACAATGCGGATGTCCGTGTGCCGCATGGCCGCGCACTGAAGAGGACTCGAAAGAAGGGCTGAACGAGTGAATCCGCCGTTACCGAAAATTGTCGGAATGGCGATCTCTTTGACATCCGAGTCTTCTCAAGTCGTGTTCTCCATAAGCCACTGCACGACGGCTGCGGCCGTGGATTTGTTTGTTGCCAGCGGGACGTTGTGCACATCACAAACTCGCAGCAATGCGGACACGTCCGGTTCATGCGGCTGAGCTGTCAATGGATCGCGAAAGAACAGAATCGCGTGCACCTTGCCTTCCGCGGCACGGCCACCAATGATCAGATCGCCTCCATAGGGGCCGTGTGCCACGCGTTCGACATGCAGGCCAAGTGCTTCGTGGAGCATCTTGCCTGTGTTACCTGTCGCAACGAGCGACTGCTGGCTAAAAAAGGAAATTCGAGCCCTGACAAATTCGAGCATCTCCTGCTTCAGAGCATCGTGGGCAATCAAGGCGATCATGAAGCGTTCCTGTTGTGATGGACGTGGCGACCATGAAAGAGTCGGGAAGATTCCAGCCAAATCGGCTCTTGAAAGCGTAGTGTAAAGCAAAAGCCGCCCGTCGTCGCGTTGCTAAATGCCGATTGGGAAGTCAGACTGTTCGGCTTGTATCCTGATCAGGAGTTCCTGTTCCCTGCCCACCTAAAAAGGACAACGTGCAGATGTCCGTCGATCGTTTGGTTTCACGCCTTGTTCGTTGTCACTGCAGTCTTGCGATTGTTTTGTTTGTCAGTGCCGTGACGCTGGGAATGCCTGCCGCCGCATTCGGAGGTGAGTTTCCCAAAGCCTTTAATACCGACCCACCGGACTCACATCCGCCAGCTCCTGACGAAATGGTGAAGCTGATCGACGTGCCAGAGGGCTTCAATGTCACTCTGTTCGCCGGCGAACCGGATGTGCAGCAGCCGATCTGCATGGACTTCGACGACAAGGGACGACTGTGGGTCGCCGAATGTTACAGCTATAGCGGTGGTCCGTACGAAACCAAACTGCGCGACCGCATTGTCATTCTGGAAGACACCGACGGAGACGGAAAGCACGACTCACGAAAAGTCTTCTGGGAAAAAGGCTTCATGATGACCAGTCTGACCTGGGGCTTCGGAGGTCTCTGGATTCTGCATGATGGAACGCTTTCATTTATCGCAGACAAAAACGGAGACGACATTCCCGACGGCGAACCCGTCGTCATGCTGGACGGCTGGAGCAAGGACTGCGGTCACAACTTTGTGAGCGGCCTGGTTTGGGGCCCCGACGGTTGGCTCTATGGTCGACACGGTATTGTCGATACTTCATACCCCGGCGTCCCGGGAACACCACGCGAAGAGCGGCCCTTCATGAACTGCGGCGTCTGGCGTTTCCATCCGACAAAGCATTTGATCGAAGTCGTCTGCAACGGCACAACGAACCCGTGGGGTCTGGACTATAACCAGGACGGACAGTTCTTCATGACGAACAACGTCCAGGGACATCTCTGGCACGTGATTCCAGGGGCGCACTATCAGCGAATGTACGGCCAGGACTTCAATCCGCATGCTTACGAGCTGATGGATATGACGGCCGATCATTATCACTGGGATACAAAGACAAAGTGGAATGAAAGTCGTGACGGAGTCGCCAACGATTTGGGTGGCGGGCATTCGCATGTTGGAGGCATGATTTACCAGGGCGAAAATTTCCCGAAGGAATACCGTGGCAAAATCTTCATGTGCAATACGCACGGACGCCGCATGAATGTGAATCAGCTTGATCTGCAGGGAAGCGGCTACGTCGGAAAACGTCAGCCTGACTTTATGATCGTGAAGAACCCGTGGTTCCGCGGGATTGATATTAAGATGGGCCCGGAAGGCGCTGTCTATGTGTCGGACTGGTCAGACAACGGGGAATGCCACGACCATGACGGAGTCCATCGCACGAGCGGACGAATTTATCGGATTGCCTATGGTACTCCCAGGCTGACGGCCGATCAGTCGGCGGCTTTAAAGGGAACCAACAAGCTGGCATTCCTCAACAAAGACTGGATTAACAAAGGCGACTGGTTCGGACGGCATTCGCGACGAATTCGCCAGGAGCTGATTGCCAACGGCGAGCTTTCCATGCGAGCACTGGCGCCGATGACCAGCTATGAAACTGTCAGTCAGTTGCTCTATACGGAAGCGTTCGGCGGAAACAATGCGACTCAGATTTCCGGAGCACTTCAGTCAAAAGATCCGCTTGTGGTGGCACAGGCCATTCAACTGGTTGCCGGCGACACAGCCCGTCTGAAAGCTCATTTCGCCGCGGTGGTCGAGCTCGCGAAGAAGCCACAGCCTGCCAACGTGCTGCTGTCCCTGGTTTCGGTCCTGCAGAAGCTCGAGCCGACTGAGCGCTGGGCTCTGGCTGCGGCAACGTTGGGCTGCGACGACAATGCGAAGACAATCGCAGCAGAGAATCAGCTGACGCTAATGACCTGGTACGGCATTGAACCGGTTGTTGGGAATGAGGGTGCTCTGCAGTTGCTGGATTCGAATGCGAAACTTCAACAGTTTGCCGTTCGTCGGTTGGCTCATGAAATTACGACTCATCCGGAAGTTGTCGAAGCGACGCTGCAGTTTATCAGCAAGAAAGCAGCCAGCAAAAATCAGGACGCCGAAGGTTCGGCTGCTGTGTTGCTGACCTCATTCAAGTCGGGCCTTGCTGGGCGAGCAAAAGTGGACCCGCCAAAGCAGTGGGCGGACATTGAAAAGCAGCTTCGCAGTTCAAACAATAAAGACGTGATTCTGGCGGCTGATTCGCTGGCAGTGATGTTCGGCGATGGAGCGGCGATTGCTGACCTGCGAAAACTTGCTGGTGATGCCGGCATGGATCCAGTCGCTCGTGATCAGGCAATTCTGGCACTGGCTCAGGCGAAGGACACGGAATCTTTGCCGATGTTCTTTAACCTGCTCGGTGATCGTGCCGTCTATCATACAGTGATCCGCGCACTCGCCAGCTTTGATCATCCGGACTGTGCCAAACAGCTGCTCGCGCGAATGGCTGGTTTCAAGGATGGAAATCGTGGGCTCGCGATCGACACAATGGCCAGTCGTGAGACCTATGCGAACGACCTGATTCAGGCGATCGAAGAAGGTCGTATTGATGCACGCGAACTCACGGCCGCTCAGGTGCGGCAGATGGCGGCCTTTGGAAATGATCACATCAGGACAGTCCTGGAATCCAAATGGGGAGTGATTCAGGAAACGCCTGAAGCCCGTATCGCGGCCATCCAAAAATGGCAGAAAGAGCTGACTCCTGAAACGCTGGCAAAGGCGGATCTGGAAAACGGAGCCGCTCTGTTCAAGAAGTCCTGTGCGAACTGTCATAAGCTCTACGGTGAAGGCAAAGCCATCGCGCCGGATTTGACGGGTGCGAATCGCAGCAATCTTGAGTACCTGCTGATGAACATTGTGGATCCCAGTTCGATCGTGCCTAAGCAGTTCACGACCTCTGTGATTGCTCTGACTGACGGACGCGTCATCACGGGCGTGGTCGTTTCTGAAACGGATGAAACGTTTGTGATCCAGACTGATAAAGAGCAATTGTCGGTGTCAAAAGGTGACGTGGAGGAATCTCGCAATACCGGGAAATCTCTGATGCCTGACGGAATGCTGGATTCGCTGACGGTTGAACAAGTTCGAGACTTGTTCGGCTTCATGATGCCGCGAAAATAGAGTCGTCTGCGGCAAGGCCGGATGCCGGGGGCAGACAAGAACAAAGACCAGACAACTAATCGCAGAAAGACAATCCCCCACACCCCAGCCCACTCCCCCAGGGGGGAGAGGGGACCCGCGCAAAAAAATTACTTATCCCCCGTGGGGGAGAAGGTGGGGGGTTGGCCGGATGTGGGGGGGCC
>CAMTWR010000013.1:0-51414 GCA_947085455.1 uncultured Planctomycetota bacterium
CGCTGAACACAGCGACTCTATCGTTTCACGACAAATTGATGATTGCATGAATCTCTTCCCTGAGATTGTTCGTCTATCCAATCACACACTATCTCACATTCACTCGTTTCAAGGGAGATCATTTCTTGCTCGCTGCCTAAGGGGAGGTTCGCGCCAGAATGCGTTCCTTAAACGGAAGAGTCTCCGAATCGCTGAGTTCCTGACATTCCGATCGTGCTCGGTGAACGTGGCGGTTGTTCGGAAACGGACAGACGCCGGCCGCGGATGAGATACGGCGAAGGGGCTCAGAGGCACCTGCACGGTCTTCAGAGGCGCCTGCACGGTCTAAGGAAAGAAGCCTTTCGTAGGATGTCCAGGAAAGCCGTTGAATACGATTGGACAAAACAGACCCGGTTGGCGACATTATCCGAGTGCTACGAATTTTCCTGAACGACAACTCGCAATAACAAAGGATGATGAAATGGGCGACAAAGGCGGTAAGAAGGATAAGGAAAAGAGCAAGAAACAGAACGCGGACAAACAGGAACAGAAGACGAAGGGGAAACCGGTTCCACCCAAGTCGAAGTGAGTAGGACCGACATCGCGCCCTCTCGGCGGCAATCCGAGAGGGTGTGAAACATTCAGGCCAAGGGGCTTCTGTGGTCACGGTTCATGCGGCTGATGGAGTCTCCGACGCAGTGATTGATTTCGCGATCCGCAGTACAGTGAAATCTTGCGGACAGGGATATGGCCGCCTATCGGCCGTACCCTCACAATGCTGGAAGCCCGCAGCCATGAGAATTCAACGTCGAACTGCTGCGTCTTGTTGCTCCGCAACACAGCTTGTCCAGGGCGTGCCGCCCAACGCCGACTCGCATTCGCCGAAGGTCATCAGCCCCGCAGTGTTCACGCATCGGGAACTGGTTCAGGAGATAATTTTACTGACCACTTTCCCATGCACGTCCGTCAGTCGATAGTCGCGACCGCTGTAACGATACGTGAGTCGTTCGTGATCGAGTCCCATCAAATGAAGAATGGTCGCGTGCAGATCATGGACATGCACACGGTCTTCCACAGCCGTTAGACCAAACTCATCCGTTGATCCGTAACTGATCCCGCCTTTCACGCCGCCGCCAGCCATCCACGTGGTGAAGCCGTAGTGATCGTGATCACGTCCCATCTGGCCTTCTGATGTCGGAGCCCTTCCGAATTCACCGCCCCAGATGACAAGCGTCTCTTCAAACAGCCCGCGTTGTTTGAGATCTTTAATCAGAGCCGCGATGCCCTGATCACAGGCCAAAGCTAACCTGCGATGTCCGTCGACAATGTTCTCATGCCCTGTATCCCATGCGATGTCATAACCGTCGATGGAAAGAGACAGTTGAACCATGCGGACACCGCGTTCGATAAGTCGGCGAGCCAGTAAACACCCCTTGGCGTATTCGCTGTCACCGTACATCTCGAGCGTCTCTTTCGATTCCTTGCTCGTATCAAACGCGTCCGGAACAGCGAACTGCATGCGGTAGGCCATTTCCATCGTCTGAATACTGGTCTCCAGTTGCGGATCATGTTGCTGCCTCTGCAGATCCAGCTGATTGAGTCTCGTCAGCAGGTCCGCCTGATGTCGCTGGTCCACTTTGGGCAACCAATTGTTCTTCAGATCCTGCATAATGTGGTCAGGCTTCATCTCGTGAATATTCACGTAGGTTCCTGCATAAGCACCCGGCAGAAACGCGTTACCCCAGTTGGCCAGCTTGTTGCGAGGCTGCGCACGTGGACTCATCGCGATGAAGCCCGGCAAATCCTGATTCTCGGTGCCCAAACCATAGGTCAACCACGATCCCATACTGGGACGAGTCGGCTGCAGATGCCCGACGTTCATCATCATCATCGCGCTGGCATGTTCCGGCGTGTCCGTATGCATCGAATGGATGAAGCAGAGATCATCGACCAGTTCTGCCACGTGAGGAAAAATCTCACTGACCCACCGGCCGCACTGACCATATTGCCGAAACGCATACGGCGATGGCATGAGTCCCATTTTTGTGTTTCGCAACGACTTGCGATCGACAGACTCCGGTCGCTGGCCCGCGTGTTTGGCAATTTCCGGCTTATAGTCGAACGTGTCGACCTGCGATGGCCCTCCCGGCATAAACAACTGAATCACGTGCTTCGCCTTCGGGGCGAAATGCGGAGCCCGCGGAGCCAACGGAGATTCTGAATTGCTCACCATATCCGCACGAGCGACGCCAAAACCTGTATTCGACTGCGCCAGCATGCTCGCAAGGCCCAGCGTTCCAAAACCGGCTCCAAGTTGCCGCAGTGCGTCACGACGATCGATCGGACGCAGAGGATTTCGATGAAACATGGCGATTACCTCACGAACATGAATTCGTTGGAACTTAATAGGACCTGAGCGTATCTGTCCCAACTGGACAACTCGCTTCCATCACTGGCCGCACTGACAAAACTCAATCCAAGCTCAAGCTCGGCAGGCTCCGGATTGCGAGCATACAGCAGCTCATACGCGTGCTTAATGCGCTCCTCATTGGAATCACTCAGCGAATGCAATCGAGCTGCCATCGCTTTGGCTTGGTCGAACATAAACGGGCTGTTCATGAAAAACAGATACTGCTGCGGCACAATACTGCTGGGACGCTGCTCGACTGTCGATCGCATCAACGGAAAATCAAACAAACGCAGAAACACATCAGATCCGAAAGCATCTCCGTTGCGTCCCACTTTCGCATACAACGTCCGACGTTTTGTTTCTGTAATGTTGTGATGAGACGGACCGCCGAGCGATGGATCCAGCTCACCCGTCACAAATAACAAAGAATCTCGCCAGGCTTCCACGTCCATACGATGAGGACTCATTCGCCACAGCAGGCGATTGTCACCGTCCGCCTTGTAAGACTGTTCGTTGTAGTCACCGCTTAATTGATAAGTGGCCGAACACATGATTTGGCGATGCAAAGATTTCAGCGACCAGCCGTTGGCGACAAATTCACTGGCCAGCCAATCAAGTAATTCCGGATGAGTCGGACTCTCACCAAGCGTTCCAAAATTGCTCGGGGTTCGCACAAGTCCGGCTCCGAAATGATGCTGCCAGACTCGATTCACGAACACTCGAACGGTAAGCGGATTCTGAGGATCCACGATCGAGGCCGCCAATTCTTCGCGACCGCTGCCTTTGCTATAACCTGTCGGCTCAGCTCCTGAGAGGATTCGCAGAAAACGACGAGGCGCCACGTCACCGGTCTTCAACAGATTACCCCGCAGAGCAACCTTCATGTCGTCGTGACCGGTCTCGTGCAAAGTATGAGCAGTCTCCAGAGCGGGCGGAGCATTCTTTTGCAGCTCAGTCAGCTCGGCTTTCCATTGATCCAGCTGTGTCTGTTCTTCGAGAGTCGCTTCTTCCTTCGTGGCCTCTTCGGCTGCGGGATTTTTCTCATTCCTCGACCGCTTGGGGAACGTCTTGATCTTTTTGTTCAAGTCCTCAATCGTATGCTGGTGATCGCGAAATCGCTTGACGACATCCACTGTTGCCAGCGGTAAATCATGAGTCGCCGAGTTGTTAAAGATACCGGCGAGAGAATAGTAATCCTGCTGAGGTATCGGATCGAACTTGTGATCATGGCAGCGAGCACATGAGCCTGTAATCCCCAGCAGTCCCCGCGTCAAAATATCGACTCGATCATCAAGCGTTTCTGCTCGCGACTGCGCAATGCTGTCCGGGTCACCTCCGTCAGATTGATACGTCGGCCCCAGCGCAAAGAAACCTGTCGCGACAGCCTGCGAGGGATCACCACTCAGATCACCGGCTATTTGCTGTCGAATGAATTCATTGATCGGCAGATCGCGATTGAAGGCATCCACAACCCAGTCGCGATATCGCCAGGCGTCGTCCAAAGCTTTGTCGCCCTCCAAAAATCCGCCTCGCCCATCGCTGAACCGAGCCACATCCAGCCAATGCCGCGCCCAGCGCTGCCCGTACATTGGCGAGTTCAGCAATTGCTCGACAAGCGATTCAACCGCCTTTTGCCGATCAATCGCAGCAGCCATCGTGAACGCTTGATTCTGTTCCGGAGTCGGCGGAATCCCAATCAGATCGACAAAGATCCTTCGCGCCAGAATATGCGTTGCCGCTGGCGCCACGGCCTGAAGCTCGGCCTGCGCTCGACGAGCGGTCACAAAGTTGTCGATGGGATTACCGACGTCTGTCGATGGCTGCACCGTACTCACCACTGGCACTTCCGGCCGTCGCACCGGCTGCCAGGCCCAATGACTTTGTTGAGCTTTAGCCCAGTCGAATTTCAACCAATCCTGACGCGATTCCGCTGCGGGAGTTCCGGGAGTTGACGTCGCTTCCGGCCACGGCGCTCCCATCTCAACCCACTTCGTAAGAGCCTCGATCTGACGTTGCTCGAGCTTTCGATCGGGCGGCATTTCAATGCCGTTGTATTTGACCGCCGAGATCAGCAGACTTTCCGCTGGTTTGCCAACCACCACTGCAGCACCCGATTCGCCGCCCTTGATCATGGCTTCGCGGCTGTCCACGTAAAGTCCTGCCTGTAACTCAGCCGCATCGGTGCTATGGCAATCGTAACAATGCTGAACCAGGACTGGCCGAATCTCGGCTTCGAAGAACTCAATCTGCTCAGCCGTAAATGTTGGCTTATCAACAACTGCAGGAGTCTCATCAACCGCGGAAGAAACTTCACCGATCGCGATCGCAACAACAAAGCCCCCGATCACGATGAGTAGTTTTGGGATCATAGGATTTGTCGCAGCAAAACAGGTCGGCGGGAGATCGGGGCGGGGCGATTCAGGAACAGAAATGTTTCCGGATCGACAGTGAACAGAGCTTCACAACTCGATCTTATGCGGCCTGCAAATCGATTCCAAGACGCATCATGGGAATTAGCCAACATCCGCATCTTGATTGTCACGACCGAAATCAGCTGAGCATTCAGGGAACCTTCTGTGATGAAATCCAAGACGTCCGAGTCAATCAAGCGTGCTCAGTAAAACTTGATAGAGCCGTTCGTAACCGCCGCTGATCAGCGACTTGTAAACTCGAACCCGACGACTGCATAGCGATATTGGGCCTCAGAAGAAATTTCACGGCCCAAAGTGTTTTTGGAAAGCTTCCCGTCCTGCAGGATAACAACCGGGCAACACGTCACAACCTCAGGCCGTCCAAGTCGACTCAATCGGCCGCAGGTCGGCGACGGCTGTGCGAAGTAGAGGCCGTGGCGTTTGATGTTGAACCCCGGAAGGCCAAAATACCGGCCATGGGCAACTGCATCCGTTGGATCGGCAAGAGCAATCTACGATTCCCCTTTTCTTTATCCGTACAGATTGCCGACACCCCCTGTCCTGCGGTGTCAATGAGTTCATGCCCTGCTCTCCGAAATGGAACCTTTGCCTGAGTTCTTTCGGGCGATTTCTGAGCCCGCAGATTTGAATTGTTCGGCACAATTGTCACAGCCGATACTTCAGGAACCACCCCAGTTCACTCGCCTTTGTGCCGTTGCAGGTAAGCATGAAACGCTGGTTCCAGATCCTCGTCACTCTCGCAACGATCGCAGCGGCAGAAACTGCCGAAGCGCAGGACTCTCCGGATCCATGGATGACGCGCATTTCCGCACGCCATGTGGCAGGTGCGGGAGTGGGACACACGAGCGGTTACAGTTCTCTTGACTGGTTTCTTCCACTGTCCGCCGAATCTGATTCCACCATGTGGTTCGGAGACTTTCGCGCATTGATTTTCAACGACGCAGAATTTGGCAGCAACGTGGGAACCGGTTATCGCTGGTTCGTAGAAGATCAGAATCGCATCTACGGCATCAATGGTTACTGGGATACGCGGAACGACAATTCGCTGCTGTTCAATCAGGCGGGCATTGGCGTGGAGTCGCTCGGACAGATCGTTGACTTCCGAGCCAACGGGTACACTCCAGCGGTCAACGATACGTATCAGCATCAGGTGAGGAACGCCTACTTTCAGCGCCACGGCCTCTTTGTTCCCTCGACCGCCGCGCTTTCCGGTATGGATGCGGAAGCGGGTGTCAATTTCCCGACGTTCTATCAGACCTCGACGAGTTTGTTTGGCGGCGGCTACTACTTCGATTCGAACCATTCGATTGCAGCCGCCGGGTGGCGAGTTCGTGCAGAAGCGATGTTTCGAGACTGTGTCGTCGTTGGCGTGTCGATTCAGGATGATGAGTTGTTCGGCCAGACTGTCAACGGAATGATCGAACTGCGCCACACAGCTTTTCACCATGCGACACTCGCACGACGATCCATGCGACACAAGTTTCGTGACGCTGACGGATCGACTGATGGTCAAACAGTGCGACACCGTCTCGCAGATCCCGTGTATCGTCGGCAAAACATTGTTTTGAAGGAAGAGAGTGCTCGTCCGGCAACCTCCGGAAAAGATCCCCTTAACTTCGTGCATGTTGTCGAAGGCAAAGCGGACGTAGCGGACAACGGCACGTTTGAAAATCCCTATAGAACGATTACCAAGGCGATGAGCGATGAGCTTGCCTCGTCGGGAGTGATCTACACGCCATACGGAGGTACGTTTGGCGGACCAGTGACGATGGTAAAGGGTTCGACTCTGTTTTCCAACGGCCCGACTCAGTTCGTCAGCAGCAATTTCGGTTCTCTCCCATTGCCGTTTTCCGGTGTCAACGGTTCCCTGACTGCACTGCCGTCAAAGATTATGGGCGACGTGACACTGGCAAACAACACGGTCCTGAAAGGGTTTGATGTCCAGGGCAGCGTTACCGGTACGACCGTGATGAACTCATCGCTGTTCAATAATCGGATTGCTTCGTCTGCAGGCGATGCGATTAGTCTGACATCATCGAGTGATGTGCGCATGAATAATCTGTTGATCGAAAATCCAGTAGGGCGCGGCATCGTGCTGACTGATTCGTCAGCAAGTCTGTCGTCGGTGACCATTCAGAACTCTGGCGACACAGCCGTGGAGCTCAATAGGTCCGTTGGTGCCAGCATGAATAATCTGCTGATCGCCGATTCAGCGGGTCGCGGCATTCTGCTGAATGATTCGTCGGCAAACCTGTCGTCAGTGACAATTCAGAATTCCGGCAATACGGCACTTGAGATTATCACGAATGACCTCGGCGGGATTGTCGCGGCAACGGGCCTTACTATCAGAAATACCGAGGGAAGCATCAGGGGTATTGATGCGAACGTGAACGGGGCTGGCAATCTGCTCCTTGGTATTTCCGCTATCCCGGGTGCCGCGATAGCTCCGAACTCCATCAGCGTCCAGCGGGATGCCGTCAATATCTCGACCAGCGCCGACTCAACCGGCAAGGCGGTCGTTCTGCTCAACGCACTGAGTGTTTCTTCGACTAATGGGGCCGGAATCGTAGTTAACGGAAGTGCCGGAAGCGGGACGATGTTTGTAAGCGGATTCGCTGGGAACTCGGTCACCAAAGCAGCAACCGGAGGCGTGTTGTTCGACACTGTGACATTCGACTCCGACCCCTTGACACTTGAGATTGAGCCGGTTTCCGCTGGCATACTCTCCGTGGGTGCAGTGCCAGACGATGTGAAAGGTGCTGGCGTTTCCATTCAGAATTCTACCGGTGACCTGGATCTCGGTGTGGCGAGGATCTTCAACAATAATGGTCCGGGTCTGTTTGTGGCGAGATCTCCGAACCTGACTATCCGCAGTTCAACGCCCAGTTCGGTGGAAACTCAGAGTGGTCCAGTGCTTGACCTGAGCAACACAAAAACGGCGTTGAAGTTCACTTCGCTGAAGTCGGAGAACAGCTCGAGCTTGGAGCACGGAATTCACCTGAATAACCTGACGGGGACGATCACAAGTACCACGACGAATATCGTGGCTTCAGATGCTCAAGCCGCGATCCTGATTGAGCATATTCCCGCTGCACCAAACTCGCTGGTACCAAACTTCGGTGCGCTCACAATCGAAAGCCTGTTCGACGACACCGAGGCGACCAACATCATCCTGCCTGGCGTGACCACTGGCATCGTTCAGCCAATTTACACGGCACTGACAATCGAAGCTCTTTGATGTTTATTGCCGCGTCACCTCGCGTTTGTCCCGGTCGGCATTCAAATCGGCGTCGGTCGCGTCCCGGGGCAATCGCATGTCGGTAGTTGATTTGGACCAAACATGGCAACGTGATTGTCTGCAACACAATCACCGCCTTTGCCGTCGGCACGCGAACCTGCCTGAGACAGATGTCTGTTTCCGAAAGTCTGAGGACGGACTCGGCGAGACTTTCGGTACACCACGACCCCGGGCGTGATTTCGCAATCACATATTTTGAATTCTGGTGGCATCCAAAATCGGCTTACTGCTTTCGTCAACGACTTATCAATTGACGCATTGAATCGTCCCACGTCAGCAATGTCGCTGTCGTGGAATTTGTGACCACTTTCAAGCCCACTGGCGGAGAACGCTGCCGCGTAAAACCCGATACTCAGAAACCACTTCCCTCAGTCCAAAACCTGATCCCAGCATCCCCAAAGCGTGCATTTCGGAAGCATCATTCAGATCTTCGTCATTGCCTTTCACCGGCGAAACTTTTCCCATGAGTCTCTCCATCGCCATGATCGATGCGGACTGCTCAGACCAGATCAAGTCACCAGCCGGACAGCTTGCAGTGCTGACGCTCACTGAATGAAGACCGCCATTTTTTGCAGTTCTGCAATCTCTTCGTCAACGTTTCTGGCTGAACACCGCGCTCGCTGGTAGTCTGGGCGTCGGATACGAAGAATGATTCTCAGCGAAAGGCTGTCTGTTCCGTGCCCTTTTCTGGCGGCGTTATGATCCGTTGCCATCCGAGTTCAAGATGCGTGACTGTTTCCCAAAATTTCAGACATCCATTCCTGGAGGCCCGCATGGCTGACGACAGCCCGGACAATTTTCCGCTCGTCGAGCGTTTTCATAAAGCCGAATACCTGGCCCGCGAGCTGAGCGAACATCTGCGGCAGGCATTTTTGCCTAAGCTGGCGCAGCTGAGGCAGGCCAGTAAAATCATGGATGCCGCCGAGGTCACCGATCAGACAATGCTGGACAATATGAACGCTGTCTTTGCGGCCGAAGATTTCGCTTCAGACATCTTCGAAAAGCTCATTCGATACCTCCGAAGTATCGAAAAGGACACGCACAAAATCCTGGGAACCAGCGAGTAGCTTTCGCATCAGCGTTCGCCGCTTAGTTGTTTTCCCGAAGACCTTCAAGGTGGCCAAGGTTTTTTACAGGCTCGAAAATCGCCAGTACGTCGCTGAGCAGTTGTTGATCAAGCGGTTCCGCAAGCCACTTGGCCCAGTTGCGAATGTTCGTCGGGTTGGCGCTGCCGGCCACGGTTGTTGTGATATCGGGATGCGCACAGGAAAACTGGACGGCCAGTTTTGCAATGTCGACGCCATGCTTTGCACAATGAGCCGCCGCAGCTCGCGCTGCTTCTTTGACAGATTCTGGTTCCTTCAACCACCATGGCAGCGGAGCGTTAGTCAGCAGTCTGGCTGAGAACGGGCCGGCATTCATGATGCCCACACCCTTCGCTTTGAGATACGGAACTGTTTCGTCAGCGAAACGAGTGTTCTGCAGAGTGTACTGGTTGTACGACAGAACACAGTCGACGTCTGTCTGGTCACAGATGAACTGAAAGATCTTTTGAGGATAGCCGCTGAAGCCGATGAATCGCACTTTTCCGGACTGCTGAATTTTGCGAAGTGCCGGCAGAGTTTCATCCACGATCTGCTGCATCGGCACAAATTCAATATCGTGGCACAGCATGATGTCAAAGTGGTCGGTTCCAAGTCGGTGAAGGCTGACATCGACGCTTTCGGCGACTCGTTTGGCACTGAAATCAAAGTGCGCCGCATCGTAGCGGCCAAGTTTGGTGCACAGAGTGTAGCTGTCTCTCGGTACGCCACGCAAAGCGATCCCCAGCATGACTTCGCTCATGCCACGTCCGTAGAACGGCGATGTGTCGATGAAGTTCAGTCCGCACTCCAGGGCGACTTGAACACTCTGCAATGCTTCGTCCAGCTGCACACTGCGGAATTCCTGCCCCAGTGATGACGCACCAAAACTTAACACCGGCAGTTGCAGACCAGTTTTTCCAAGGAGTCGTGTTTGCATGGATCTTGTTCACTTTTCAGGGTCGGGACATTCAGGCGGCGTATTTCAGGAAACATCAGGCCGCAATGCAATGTCGAACAGGCTGCGATAACGGACCATGCTGGCCAAGGGTGAAAAAGTGAAGTCATGGTTGTGGATCAATGTCTTGCAATCAGCGGGATTTTCCTGAAACTCCTCAGACAGTATAATTACGCCAGATGACTGTTTCCCGACCGGAATTCTCCTGCTTTATCCATCTGGCATGAAGACCTTATGCGATTGCCCAGCACGTTCAATCAGAGAACTCCGTTTCGATTCAACATCACACCGATGATCGATGTCGTGTTTCTGCTGATCATTTTTTTTCTGATGGCAAGCTACTTTGTTCGCAGCGAACAGTCGAGGCCCGTCGCTCTTCCGGATGCGAAGCAGGGAGCCACCGACGATCAGGCTTCTCAGAATCGACTGACGATTACGGTCGAACAGGACGGTCGCTATTCCATTGGTGGTCAAATACTTCCAGAAGCCACAGTCTTCCGCAGAATCCAGGAACTGACAGGAATGCCGGACAAGAATGGCAACAACGACGCATCGCCAGAGGTCCGCATTCGGTCTGACAAAGACGCACGGTTCATTGAGATTCGAAAAATTATTGAACAGTGTGCGGCGCAGAATATTCGCAGCATCAAGTTTGCTGTGGCGACTCGAAACCCATGAAGTATCACGCCTGTTCGTCTAAGTGTTCGAAAGTTCTTGTGCCTGCTGCTGGAATCATCAGCCCCATTTGTCAGGAGCGTCGACTATGAAGATCCCCGTGCGACCGCGGCGTGATGCCTCACAGGATGGGGATCCTATGACACCGATGATCGATGTCGTGTTCTTGCTGCTGGTGTTCTTTATCTGTGCATCTGTCGGAGGTACCGCCGACCACCTGTTGCCTGCAGAGCTGAATGGGACGACGGCATCGCCACAGGCAGAGAGACCGGCTGAACAGGCTGCGGACTGGGAGCACCCGGCGATCCAGATTCGCATGGAACCCGGTCCGACCGGCCCCAAAATTCTGCTGGACAATCAACTTCTGCCCGACAGCGAAGCGTTGACCGAACGACTGACTCTGCTGGCTGCAGCCGATGCGGAATCGAAAATCATTCTGAACATTCAGGATGAAATCCAGGTACAGCAGTTCATTCACGTGTACGATTTGTGCCAAAGCCTGAAGTTTCAGAACATTTCGTTTGCTGTCGCGGCGCGAGATGAACCCAAATGATAAACTGACCGCTTGAATTCTGTCCGGCTCACCATCGATATCTGGTAGAACGCTCTCGGTTCAGTCATATCCAGGTCAAAGGAATTTGTGTCATGCCCCTGTTTGAATTTTATTGTGAAGACTGTCAGCAGAATCTTGAGCTGCTTGTCGGCCGAACTGAAAAGCCAGCTTGTCCTGAATGCGGATCCAGGAAGATGGAAAAGCTGATGAGCGCTTCGGCCGGTCGCGTTTCTGCCGGCGGCTTGCAGATGGCACAGTCCTGTCCGCCCCCGGAAGCCGGTCCATGCAGTCCACGCTGTTGCCGACTGCCTCAATAGCAACTTCGCTTACTTTTCTGAAGGTGGCGATGCCACGTCAGAAGTGGGTGCGTCAGAAGTGGGTGCGGCTGAGCGTTCGGCGGCGGTTTTTTCCGGAACGGCTCCATCCTTTTCAATCTCTCCGATCGGGTCTGGAATTGGCATCAATTTCTCATCCACCGAGGGAGTCTTCGCGTCGGCATTGTGCACTGTAATGCCGGTCAAAGCGAGCACCAGCGTGATACGGTCAGCGTGTAAAGTCAGATTCTGTTGAGTGATCACTTCGGCATTCCGGATCGTCATCTTTCCTTCAGCGAGGCTGCAATCTCGTCCTGAAATTTTGAGTCCGTTCATGTTCAGGTTGATTCTTCCTATACATGACAGTGAATACAGAATCTCCCCGCTGAGATCCTTCCTCGCGTCCAGACTGACGTTGTCGCTCAGCAGTTCAACCTCGTCCTCAATCGATGCTGGATCAAACGGAATGACGGGCGATCCGATCTGCGGAACTGTCAATGAACTGATGTCTGGTGCTTCGTTCTCGGGAGTTGCCGAGTTCGGAAGTTGCTGGTGGAGATGAATGCGAAATCGAGGCTGCCAGTCTTCCGTCTTTTCGCTGGACCACTCTGGGCCCGGCGGCTGATTTTCCTTTATCGTCGGCCCGGGGCTGCGGATGGCAGGCCCGGAATCCCCGAACGCGGGGGCTGAAATCAGCGCTGTCGGATCAATCGCATTGGACCGGGGATCCGCAGATTCCTGAGCGACGATTTCGCACAGACTTATCGGCGTTATACCAAGAATAAAAGCCGCAAGAGCAGGCCTTGTGATGCTCATATGCATTCTCCTACCGGTCACTGGGATCTCGACCAAACTGCCAATTCTACCGCAGTGGCACTGAAGCTGAACAGGCAAATGCCGATTGGTGACATGCGTCAGTCTGCCGAATCTGGTCGCAACCTGCGATTCCTGCATGTTTTTCCACCATCAGCGCATGGCGTTCCGACCATCACAGCGACAAAGTGAATCAATCGCGATTCACCCACACGCCGTGTTCGCATTATGCTCACGTGCTTGTCTGGATGAATGAAGGAGAAGATTATGAAACGAATTTACGGATTTTTCCTGCTGCTTCCGCTCGCCGGCTGCAGCTCGCTTTCTCACGAGCTGCAGGCGCATCGACTTTGGCGCTGGAATTATCAGGAAGCCCCAAGCCGTACTGACGACGCGTTATTCTCGATCGATGATCCCCTGATTCCGCCCGTGTCAGAGACCGACGATGCGAAGATAATCGATCGCGATGAGTAGCGTCATTACGTTTCAGAGCCACAGCGAAGAGGAAACGGATCAGCTGGGCGCGTCGCTGGCTGGAGTCCTTTCTCAAGGGCTGACCATTGCCCTCGACGGCCAGCTGGGTTCGGGCAAAACTCGTTTTGTGCGAGCCCTTTGCGAGGCGCTGGGGATAGACACAATATCCGTGAATAGTCCAACTTTCGTGATTCTGCAACAGTACACGGACGGACGGATTCCTGTCGCTCACATGGACACGTATCGACTGTCGGACATTGATGAATTCCTCGCGATCGGAGCTGAGGAATATGTGGATTCGGAAGAATGGCTCACGCTTATCGAATGGGCCGATCGCATCGCTCCGATTCTTCCCGCAGACCGACTTACCATCACCATTCGGCAGGTCGGGGAAACGCAGAGGGAGTTCGCGTTTGCCGCGAGCGGTCCACGAAGCGAAGTGATCCTGACAGCTCTGCAGCAAACGCCTTTGCTTTGCTCGCGAAGCAGGTGAGTCGACTTTAGTAAAAGTTGTCAATACGCGGGGTTTTCCCAGGTGACGAGTTTTCCGATTGAAGCGATTTCGGGGAGTGTTGCGCTTTGACAGTCGCCGCGCATTCAACCGTGAAGTCCGGCAGAATCTGCAGGTGTCTGCCTGAATGCCTTGGCTGTGACCGACGATAAAGAGAGTGCATCCTGTTTTGTATGCAGCTCCTTCCTCAGGCTGACAATCATGACCCAGACAACTCGCAAGAAGCGTATTTCTTCTCGACTCCAGACCCCACTCGAGACGTACCTTCGTGAGATCAACGAAACAGCACTGCTGACAGCCAACGACGAGAAAGAACTGTCAAACCGGATCTCCGATGGAGACGGTGCCGCTCGCGACAGGATGGTGCGAGCCAACCTGCGACTTGTCGTGAATATTGCTCGAGGTTACTCAGGGAAAGGTCTGCCGCTGCAGGACCTGATTGAAGAGGGCAACCTCGGGCTGCTGCGCGCGGTCGAGGGTTTCGACCCTAACATGAACACACGATTCAGTACTTATGCGAGCTACTGGATTAAACAGTCGATAAAGCGGGCTTTGGTGAATTCCGCCAAGACGATCCGTATTCCAGCTTACATGGTGGAGCTGCTTTCCAAGTGGCGTCGAGCTTCCGCCAAGCTGGCCGAAGAACTGAATGCGACGCCCACCGCCGAAGATATCGCAAAAGAGCTTGGAATTCCGAAAAAGAAGCTGCGAATTGTCAAGAAGGCAATCACTCTGTACAACGCAAGCCCGCAGGCAGAGCAGGAAGAAAGCGGCATGACGCTGGGAGACATAATTCCCGACGATCGTGTACGCGGTCCCGAGGACGAACTTATCAACTCGGACAATTTGGTTCATGTCTCTCGCCTGCTGGACGAAATGGATCCCCGCGAAGCGTCGATTCTGCGGATGCGATTTGGTCTGGATGACAGTGAGCCTCAGACGCTGAAGGAAATTGGCGAAGCACTCGGGCTGACTCGGGAACGAGTCCGTCAGATTGAAAGTGAGGCTCTTCGCAGGCTGTATCGTAGCCTAAGTGGCGAAGCGTAGCGCTGCCCGGCATCTGCTGATATTCCAGTGATCATCACAGGACTCACACGCCCGGCTGCAATACAGCCGGGCGTTTTTCTTTGGGCCTGATCTTCTCGCGTATGCAGCAACTTCGATGGCGACACCTACTGATCTAAAACCTGATGAAACATCCGAGGTCCCTCCATCGACGGAGGCCGATCAATTGTCTGGTCTCGTCTCGGATCAGATCGTGAACTTGCCTTCCCCGGTGTTGCCCGAATCCCCCTCAGAGCCATCGCCCGATCTTTCGCCTCGCGTGCGTCGTGCGTCGGATAAGCACGTCGCGGTTGTAACGGGTGCTGCTCGCAGAGTCGGACGTGAGATCGCACTGGCGATGGCCGCACGAGGCCTTGGGGTGGTGGTCCATCATGGCACTTCGACCGTCGAAGCCAACGTGCTGGTGAATCGAATTCGAACTCAGGGCGGCACTGCTGTCGCTGTCTCTGCCGACCTCCGCGATCCTCGCACAGCAGCGGCAAAAGTTTTCGAAGCCGCTGCGGAACTTGGCGAAGTCACCACACTGATCAACAGTGCGGCCGTGTTTCAGGATCGAGCGTTGCCGTGGGTTGATCTGTATCATTGCAATGTCCATCTTTCGGTTAATTTGCTGGCTCCCATTTTTCTGGCACAACAGTTCATTCGTCAACTGGGAGAAGGTCAGCGAGGTCACATCGTGAACATCCTCGACTGGCGCGCCCAACGGCCTGGCGCCAGCCATCTCGTTTACACCGCCACAAAAGCGGCTCTGAGTAGCGTTACTAAATCGCTCGCGCTGCAACTGGCTCCGCTGGTCCAGGTGAATGGCATTGCTCCAGGCGCTATTCTGCCGCCGGAAGATCGACACAACTGGCACGAACAGCGAGCGATCTCGTCGATTCCTCTTCGTCGAACAGGCACGCCTCAGGAACTTGTCGATGCCATCAACTTCCTGCTGGATGCCAATTTCATTACCGGCGAAATCCTGAACGTCTCCGGCGGCGAAGAACTCTGAAGTCAGGCTGCAGATTCTGAATTCAATGCCAACTTTCACGGGTTTCTCCGCGTTGGTGCGACGTAACCGCAGATTGGTTTTACATCGCTCGGATATCTCTACAATTCGCATTCATGTGGCCTGATCACAGTTAGAAGGCCCATTCAGAATTCGACAAGGGAGAACGCCATGAAGAAACTTCTGGCCGGCGGTTTATTGAATGTATTGGTGTGGACCGGGGCAGGAGCGACCGGATCCGTCGCCGCAGCAGATGAGGCCGTGGCTGATACGCCACTGGCAGTCAGCATCGAGCGTGCTTTTGAGAATCTTGATTTTGAGCGACCCATTGTGGTCACTCATGCGGGTGACGGAAGCAACCGCTTGTTCGTGGCCGAACAGGAAGGCATTATCAAAGTTCTGAAGAATGATCAGAGCGCAGCAGAAGCGACGGTCTTTCTGGATTTTGATGAACGCTGCACTTACGCGGACAATCAGAATGAAGAAGGTTTTCTCGGTCTGGCTTTCCATCCGAAGTACAAGCAGAACGGCGAGTTCTTCGTTTACTACACTTCAGCCGAAGAAGATCACCTCTCCAAGGTTTCTCGCTTTCGCGTTTCCAAAGATAACCCGAATGTGGCTGATCCTGATTCGGAAGAAGTCATCCTCCGAATCCCACAGCCGTTCTGGAATCACAATGGAGGCACGCTGGTCTTCGGCCCGGACGGATTTCTTTACATCGGCCTGGGCGATGGCGGAAGTGGGAATGATCCCAATGGCAACGGTCAGAACCTGACAACTTTGCTGGGTTCAATTTTACGAATCGACGTCGATCATAAAAGCACAGACAGGAACTATGCCATCCCTGCGGATAATCCGTTCATTGGCAAGCAGGTTCCCGCGGGGCCTCGCGGAGCCATGGTGCCTGCTCGTGATGAGATCTACGCGTATGGACTTCGAAACATCTGGAGAATGTCTTTCGATGCAAAGACAGGCACGTTCTGGGTGGCTGATGTCGGCCAAAATCTGTGGGAAGAGATTAACATCGTCACAGCTGGCGGAAACTATGGCTGGAACGTGCGTGAAGGCAAGCACTGGTTCCGCCCGGATGGTAATGATGGCGACAGAAAAGACCTGATTGATCCCGTCTTTGAATACCATCACTCGATCGGCAAATCGATCACCGGTGGCAACGTTTATCGAGGTACTCTGGTGCCGGATCTGGTTGGCAAATATGTGTATGCTGACTATGTCACCGGCCGACTCTGGGCTTTGGACTATGATGAACAAGCACAGACGGTAAAAGCCAACTATTCTCTTTCCGGTATCGATTCAGACGGAGATGGCAAAGAGGAAGTTCTGCCTGTGATGAGCTTTGGAACCGACGAACAGGGTGAAGTCTATTTCACAACTCCATTCGGAAGCCTGTACCGTTTTCGCTCAGGCGTTGCTAAATAATTGCCTCGGACTGATTGCGTCGCACGTTCAACATGGCGCCTGTCCGTAGTTCACGGACAGGCATTTCCTTTTCAGGCTACGAACGATCCGAGAG
Source organism: uncultured Planctomycetota bacterium (assembly GCA_947085455.1). Classification (GTDB taxonomy): domain Bacteria; phylum Planctomycetota; class Planctomycetia; order Planctomycetales; family Planctomycetaceae; genus SXXK01. The sequence goes on from CAMTWR010000013.1 coordinate 17,087, forward strand.
TCTCGCGATGGCAGCATTCTGACTGCTGTCCGAAAGGCCTGGTCTGGCACCACCAAGCGTATTGCTCGACAACCCCGCCGGGTGAAGAATCGACGGGGAAACGTCGGTGTCTGGTGGCTGTGAAAATGTGGTGGGCGAGCAGTAGGGACACTCAACCGTATAGACAATGCGGCCGCACGTTGTGCATTCATGCGGGCCCGAACCTCGCTTGGCTTCGCGCGAGGCCTGCAGGAATGCAATCCGCATCATTGCGAGGAACACCAGTCCGGCGAGCAGCCACGACCATGGCGGCCTGCTGAATACAACAATCGTGGCGCCAATCGACAGCCCGCTAAAGCCACACAACAGATAAGGCCAGATCACTCGCATGAAACGATGCGACTTATCGTCGCCCATTTCCTGCAGCCAAAGTCGATTCAGGGATTCTCGCCGAAGGTCGGTGACGAATTTTGTCTCGGTGCTGTTGATGGCTTTCAGAAGCCGCTCGATGTCGTCCAGAATTCGGTAGACATCAACTTCTTCAATGCTGTCCTGGTGAGCCCAGCGATTTCGAAAATCGCGAAGTTCGCTGATCAGGCTGCGTTCCACAAACGACAATTCATTGCGGAACAAGTCGTTCCAGCGGTCCCACATGAAAATCATCAAAGCCTGAGCGTCCCACGTGGAAATCTCCGCGGCCAGCGCCGAATCATGGAACACCGCGTTAACTCGTCCGGCAACGTATGGACGCAATCCGGCAGCGAGAAAATGCAGTCCGCTGGAAATTGGGTCTTTCATAGGATCGCTCGACAGAATGGGGTCTTTCTTTCGTCACTCGCTTGCTATTTTTGCGAGACCGCACAAAAAGCCCATAATTAATTCGAGCACAGTGCGTAAAATCCGACTCTGGCAGTGACGGTTTCGAATTTGCGGGTTATGCAATCCGCCTCTATAGAGGTTTCCATAATCACCCACGGGAATTTTTTTCGTCAGAGAAGTTTGAACGCCCGGCGACCATCAACTTTCCCACATTCTGCTCCATCCCGGGCCAGCCTTATCCTTTTGAAAAAGCCCGCATAAAAGAAAGTCTTACCTTGTCTACGAAAACTGTTTTGAGCGTTGGGCAATGCCGCCCGGATAGTGCCGCGATTGCTCATTATCTGAAAACACATTTCAAAGCGAATGTGCTGACAGCCGACTTGCCTGACCAGGCTTTGGCTGTGCTGAACGAAAACCCGGTGGACCTTGTACTGCTCAATCGCCAGCTGGATATTGACTCCAGCGACGGACTCGCGATCCTCGCCCTGATTCGCGCCGGCAGCAAACCCGACGTCCCGGTTATGCTCGTCTCCAACTACGCCGACTGGCAGCAGAAGGCCGTCGAACTGGGAGCCGTCTATGGTTTCGGCAAAGCTGAATTGAACAAACCGGAAACCCGCGACCGGCTCGCTTCAATCCTGTCCAACGACTGAGGAATGACGGAAATCACAAAGGCGAGCGGTGCGGCGTCAGCCCACCGAGTGCGGTTAAGAAACCGACTAACGAAAAAAGAAAAACAGACCTCGGAGGGCTCACGCCCACCGCTCGCCGGGATGAGGGAGATCGACCAATGAAAGGCATTGACCGATACTGGCATCTCACATGGACGACCTATGGTCAGTGGTTACCGGGCGACAAACGCGGCTCGGTCACGCGTATTCGGATGGCCGACGAGGAGAACCGCATTGAGGAGGATCAGTTTGGCACTCCTCGAACACCGGCAATCCCCGGTCTGAACAATTCGGCCCGAAGGCTTTTGATTGGTAATCCTGTCCTGCTGACGAAGCCACAGGCAGAACAACTGCTTCTCCAGTTTCAAGAGACTTGTGACTATCGAAAATGGCTTCTCGTCGCGACTGCGATCATGGCCAACCATACTCACGCTCTGATTGGTGTTCCTGATGATCCGGATCCCGAAAACCTGCTGCGTGATCTCAAGTCCTGGGGCAGTCGCAGGCTAAATAAGCTGTTCGTGAAACCTCAATCCGGCACATGGTGGACTGAATCCGGCTCACGACGGAAGAAAGGCGATATTCCTGCCGTTCTGAATACAGTTCACTACATCGCCGATCAGGAGTCGCCGCTTGTGATTTGGATAAATCCTTTGACAGAAACATGGCGTTAATTGCCCCAAACTGCCTCAAAGGCGAGCGGTGCGGCGTCAGCCCACCGAGTGCGATTAAAAGCCGACTAACGAAAAACGAAAAACAGACCTCGGAGGGCTCACGCCCACCGCTCGCCGAAGTGCACAGGGTCTCACGTTATCAATTCGCAGTGACAGTTGGCGATAGATTGAGACCAAACTCCTGGTGCTGAGCGGACGCGGCGGCGGAGTAGCGTGCGAAGGCGGCTTCGTCGCGCTGGCAGGAGACACCAGTAAAGACCATGGCGAACGAACGGCGGTTTCGAGTTGTGGAGAGATTGGCGTCGGCGCGATGAATCGCCATGCCGTGATGTGCCACAGCGTCGCCTGGCTGTAAACAGGCCGCGACCTCCTGCGTAAAGTCGTCAGAAGTGTAGTCGACAATCCCCTGGGAAAACCCGAGGATCTTTGATTTCGCGTGCTTTCGAAATCCTCCCACATGCGAACGATCCACATAACGAAGGCATCCGTTTTCTGCGTCCACTGGGTCCAGAGCCAGCCAGATTGTCAGCACATTGGCCGGAGCCAGGCAGAAGTAATAATTGTCCTGATGTGGCGGAGTCACATGATTTGTCCCCGGAGGCTTGTTGAACCATTCCGGCTGATCGGAAGTTGAAGGTTCACCAATCAAAGCGTCTGCCAGAACTTTCCATCGCGGGTTCTGCGCGTACTCCAGAAACCACGGGTCGCAGCCCATTCGCTGCATCTGTTTCAACGTCTCCGGCTTTGCTCGATCCTGATAGAAGGCATCGCTGTCCGGAAGTCCAGGCACAACGTCGCGGATGTATCTCGCCAGATTGTTCTTGAGATCGGTCAGAGCTGCGTCCTTTAAAAACTGCCGAACGATGACGAAACCGTGAGTATCGTACTGCTGTTTTTCCATTTCAAAGGCCATGAGTTTTCTCCAGAACGGCGTTAGGGTTTGATACGAAGAAAATGAGAACAGCGGAGCCTCACGAAGGAACGCGTGGCGTGGCCGGTGCGATGGCACTGACCAACATGCCCGTTACGATTCCGGCCGCCAGCGAACAGGGAAGCATCCAGACAAAGCTCAATCGCACAGGACTGCCGAGGTCCTCCGCGTAAGCGATCATAACGGCGACAAAGATGCTGGCCGCAAGCGACGCCCAGGCGCCAGTGGCGTTGGCCCATTTGACGAACAGCGCAAGGAAGAACAGCACGAACAGAGGTGCCGTCAGGAGATTGACGATCTTAAAACATCGCTCCACAAGATTGCCGGCGATCAGAAGATTCAGCAGACTCAGACCGATGGCAACAAAGCTGATCACCCATGTCAGCCATCGCAGGCGAACGATGGAAGTGTCATCGGAAGCTTTGGCCGTTTGCGTTTTCTTCGTCGAGCCTCGAGAGAAGAAATCACGCTCCACAACGCCCGCTGCGGAGTTTACGCCGGAAGACAAACTCGACATCGCCGCAGAAAGAATCGCGGCCAGAACGAGCCCCGCGAGACCGCCGGACATTTCGTTCATGATGAACATGGGAAACAGCTTGTCTCCGAGATCGACAACCGTCTGTCCCTCAGAAAGTTGTGGAGGATTTGCCTGATAGAATCCTAATACCGCCATCCCGGTGAATGCCAGCAGAACTGATACAAGAACGTCGGTGACTTGTGACACTGCCAGCGTCCGGCGAGCGGCTCGTGCATCGCGTGTCGACAAAAATCGCTGGATCGACATTTGGTCGGAGCCGTTCGTGCAGACGTACCACAGAATGGTCGACATCATGAGAATCCCAAACGAGACTCGCGGTTGTGGATCAAAACCCCAACTCGGCGTTTGCCAGTGAGCGGGCCATGCCGTGGGCCACCACGCTTTAACACTTCCCATGCGCACTGTGATGACGATCAGCGTCACCACTGCTCCGGCCAGCATCGTCACGGACTGAATGGCGTCGGTCATCACAACGGCACGGATGCCGCCCATTGACGAGTACACTGCTGTGATGATGCCCAGAATAATGCACAGCCATGGCGTCCAGCTGTGATCGAGATTCAAGAGCGGTACAAGGACCACATCGCTGGTGGCAAACAGAATCGTGGCCATCCAGCCGAGTCGAAGCATAAGAAACACAGTCGCGCCGGCCGTTCGAATGCCGCCGCCAAGCCGCGTCTCAAGAATCTCATAGGCACTGGTGACCGGCTGACGCATCAGCAACGGAATCAGAAAGTATCCCACGATCACATAGATGAATGGGTGCGCCGCGCTTTGAGTGACCATCATCGGACCATGACTGATCATCTCCCCTGGATTTCCAAGATACGACAGCGTGCTCACCAGTGTCGCAAAGAGTGACAGACCGAGCGCGATTGGCGACATCCGGCGTCCGCCGAGCAAAAAATCATCGGCCGTCGTAGTGCGGCGAGCGTAGTACGCGCCGATGGAGATCATGCCGATCGCGTAAGCTGCAATCACAAACCAGTCGAGGAATCCCACGCTCACGCTCCCTGACTCTGAAAATTGGGCGACCGCCGATTGTTCGGGAGATAAAATGCTATTATACTTTTTGCCGGGCCGCAAGCGGACACGGGATCGCCAAGTATTGTGAGGAAGTGTTCGTTCTGTAGTTCATTTAAATGGTGTTTTTATGGTCGCGAATCCTCGTAAGAATTTGTCGCAACGGCTCGCCGAGCAGCTTCAGCAGCACATCCAGCATGAGCAGTTACCGGACGGTCAGTTGTTTATGACCGAGGCCGAGGTGGCTCAGCGTTTTGATGTTTCTCGCACGGTCGCTCGCGAGGCCGTGGGTCGCCTGCGTGCGATCGGGCTCTTGGAAGGTCGGCAACGCAAAGGCTTAATTGTTCGGCATCCAAATCCGGTCGAACTGTTCTCAGCCAGTCTGCCATCAATGGCTCGATCGGACGACGATCTCGCCGAGTTGTCGCGGCTGCGGTACGTGCTTGAGGTGGGGGCGATTGAACTGGCTGTCAGAAATGCGTCCGCTCAGCAGATTGTACAGCTGACAGAATTAGCCGAGCAGTTTCGAGCGGCGACGAATGATGAGTCGTGGCTGGAGATTGAGAAAGAGCTGGATATCAGGTTTCACTCCCTGCTGCTGGAGATGACTGGTTCAAAAATGGTGGCTGGAATGCAGCGAGTGCTTGTCGACTTTTTTCGCACGATCGTGATCCCGTCTCCTCCGGACGCTGAGACGAGCGCTCGTATTGCCTGGGAACATCAGGAGTTGGCTTCGGCCATAAGTGATCGGGATGTAGAGCGGGCTCGCGCGATGCTGAGAGTTCAGGTGCGTCGCTATTTGCCCGCAAGTGATGGCCGGTCGCAGGATCCTGCTGCGGGAGCGTGATGAGGATGATTCTCAACAAACTTTGATAAGAGATGCAAGCGGCGGCGCGGCCCGACTACGTAGTTTCGCCGCTCCGTCGGCGAAAAGTAACCTGGTTTGTTTTGCGATTTTATGCTGCCTTTACTCTGCGATTCTTTCTTCAGGATCTCGAATGCACACTCCAACGCATCCCGCATCAGGCCCGGTTACTCAGGCGATGTACGAGCGAGCCAGGCAGCTCATTCCCGGGGGCACTCAACTGCTGAGCAAGCGTCCCGAGATGTTTGCGCCGGGGTTGTGGCCCGCGTATGCTCGAGAAGCGAGTGGGTGTGAAGTTGTCGATTTGGATGGACGCCGTTTCATCGATATGACGACGTCGGGCATTGGATCGTGTCTGCTGGGTTTTGCGGATCCGGATGTCACTGCGGCCGTTCAGAAGCGAATTGCACAAGGGGCGATGTGCACGCTGAATTTTGCCGAAGAAGTAGAGCTTGCGGAACTGCTGATTGAGCTTCATCCGTGGGCCGAACAGGTTCGCTATGCGCGGTCTGGCGGCGAGTCAATGTCGATCGCCGTGCGCATCGCAAGAGCCGCCACGGGGCGAGATAAGGTGGCTTTTTGCGGCTACCATGGCTGGTCGGACTGGTACCTCGCTGCCAACATCAGTCCTGACGGCGCGTCCGACAGTTTGCATGGGCATCTGCTTCCGGGGCTGGCACCTGCCGGCGTGCCGCGCGGACTCGCGGGTACCGCCTTGCCGTTTAGCTACAACAAGCTGGAAGAGCTGGAACGGATTCTTCAACAGCACGGAACTCAAATCGCCGCCGTTGTCATGGAGCCGACTCGTTCCACAGATCCGGCTCCCGGATTCCTGGAAGGCGTCCGAGAACTCTGCGATCGCTGGGGTGCTGCGCTGGTGTTCGATGAAATCTCGTCCGGCTGGCGAATGGCCGCAGGCGGAGCCCATTTGAACTATGGTGTGATGCCGGACATTGCGGTCTTCGCGAAGGCATTGGGCAACGGACATCCGATGGCAGCCATCATTGGTCGAAGACGCTTCATGGACGCTGCGCAGACTTCGTTCATCTCCAGCACTTATTGGACAGAAGGTGTGGGTCCAACGGCCGCAGTTGCGACCATTCGAAAACTGCAGGCGGTAAACATCGCCTCACACACTCGTCAGATCGGAGGATTGATGCGTGATGGCTGGCATCGGTTGGGGCACGAGCAGGGCGTTCCCGTGAAAACGTCTGGGCATCCTGCTCTGCTGTATTTGAGCTTTGATCACGAACACGCTGCCGCATTGGGCACGTTTGTGACCGCCCGCATGCTGGATCGCGGGTATCTTACCGGCAGCGGTTTCTATCCGGGCTTTGCCCACAAAGAATCTCATATCGTGGCATTTCTGCAGGCGTTGGAACCGGTGTTTTCCGAGTTGTCCCAGATGATTCAACAGGGAGACGTACTGCACCAACTGCAAGCCATGGGTGTGCCGGTGCGACATACGGGATTCGCAAGACTCACATAGAGTCGCAGCTTCAGATGGCTCAATGATTGAACCGTCACCCGCAGCATCAACCTTGACGTTTTGAAATTTGCCATGAAGTCAGAAAGCGACTTTGAGATTGGTTCAGTTTAATTCCCGAAGGAACTTCCATCATGCAACGCCGTCACTTTTTGCTCTGTGCAATGATGCTCTTACTATGTCCATCCGTGATCAGCCACGCGGAGGATGCTTTGGCACTGGGGGCTCGGCGGGAGCTGTTCATCGATCACTTTCTGATCGACAAAATGCAGGGCGTTTCGCTGCAATTGCAAAAGCCACAATCCGGAGGCGTCGCTCTGAAATTTGACCAGCCGTGGGAAGGTCAGGTCAGTGGCTATGTGACCGTGCTGCAGGACGGCGATCTGTTTCGCATGTACTATCGAGGTCGCCCGTTGACGGGATACGGAGATAACGATCCGAGAGCTCAGGAGGTCACGTGCTATGCGGAAAGTCACGATGGGATCACGTTCACCCGTCCGTCACTGGGCCTGATTTCTTTCGGCGGAACCGGGGAGAACAATGCAATCCTTGCCGACATTGGGCACGTCACACATAACTTTGCGCCGTTTCTGGACACTCGTCCGGGCGTTCCTCAAAGCGAACGGTTCAAAGGCGTGGGCGGCAGCAGTGAATCGGGACTTGTGGCCTATGTGTCGGCCGATGGAATTCACTTTCAAAAGCTGCAGGAAAAGCCAATCATCACTGGTGGCGCTTTTGATTCTCAGAACAACGTGTTCTGGTCGGATCATGAACAATGCTACGTTTGTTTCTTTCGGACATTTAAAAATGGCGTTCGCTGGATCACACGAACGACGTCGACGGACTTCTTCAACTGGACACCTTCCGTCGACATGAGTTTTGGTGATGCACCGAACGAGCATCTCTATACCAATCAAACGTCGGCCTACTTTCGTGCGCCTCATATCTATGTTGGAACTGCCGCCCGTTTTTGGCCCGATCGCCGTTCGCTGACCGACGATCAAGTGGCCTCGCTGAAGCTCGACGAGGCCGTGAACTATCCCGGGTTGAAACTGGAATCGTCCGATGCTGTCCTGTTAACAAGCCGCGGTGGGGATCGCTACGACCGCACGTTTTTGGAATCGCTCGTCCGACCCGGTACGGACCTGAAGAACTGGACCGCTCGATCAAATTATCCAGCGCGAGGCATTGTGGCGACAGGGCCGGCGGAGATGTCGATGTACATCCAGCGCAACTACGGTCAGCCGACTCATTACCTGGAACGACTGACCTTTCGGACGGATGGAATTGCGGCGGTGCACGCCGGTTATCAGCCAGGAGAAATGCTCACGAAAGTAATCACGTTCGGGGGCAGCCGGCTGACTTTGAACATGTCCAGCAGTGCGGCCGGTGGAATTTTTGTAGAGATCCAGGACGCTGCCGGTGTTCCAATTCCCGGTTTCACTATGGCCGATTGTGTGGAATTGAACACCGACGACCTGGCGAGGACTGTCGCATGGAAAAGCGGTGCGGACATCAGCGATCTTGCAGGGAAACCGGTTCGCCTGAGATTTCAGATGAAGGATGCCGATCTGTTTGCATTGGAATTTGTTAAGTAGTCAAACCTCTGCTGTTTGTTTTCGATAAGATGTTTTCCGCGCCGGCAGATTGAACCGGCATTCCCGATAGAAAGTAGAATCCCATGCAGACTCTCGTCCTGCGCTGGATGTGTTTCATGATCTTGCTGTACGGTTCAATTCCTGCAGCGGCTCAGGAATTGTTGATTGATCTGGCCGGCGAAAACCATGCTGCTGAATGGATGCTGCTCGATCACACAGCGTCAATCAAAGACGGAGAACTGGTCCTTGATGGGCGTCAAAAGATTTCGCGAGCCTTCTATCTGCCGATGGAATGGCAGGATGCGACGTTGCGAGCGAAGTTCCGAGTCGAACCGCAACCGGTGGGAGTGCTCGCGTGCGGTTTCATGATCCGTGCAGCCGACGCCAGTACTTATTACTACGTTCATTTCGATCGGACTCAGGCCATTCTGGTACGCTACAGCGCAAGCAACGTGTGGAACGAGATCAAACGAGTTGGGGGACTTGAGAAGCCTGCGGGTGAATGGCACGAAGCTGCCCTGGAATGTCAGGGAACAACACTGCGAGTCTCGCTGAACGGCAAACTGCTCTTCGAAGCGCAGGATGATAGTCTCAAAGCCGGCCGAATCGGTTTCTATGGCAGCGAGGCCGTTGTTCATGTCAAAGAGATTTCGATGACCGGTGCCGGCCGGCCGGCAACTGCAGAATTCGTCAATCCTCCGCCGACGTTTGGTTATGTGTGTGAAGACGCGGGTGCCGGTGCATACGAAGCTTTCCCTGATGTGTGCCGCTTGCAGGACGGTCGCCTGATGTGCGTCTTCTATGCGGGATACGGCCACGTGGCTTTGCCGAACGAGCGATTGCCGCGCGGTGGACGCATCTCCTGTTGTCTGTCCAGCGATGAAGGGCAAACATGGTCAGCGGCGGAGACGCTTTATGACGGACCGGATGATGACCGAGATCCTTCGATTGTGCAGTTGAAGAATGGTCGAATGATCTGCAACTTCTTTTCGCTTCGCAAAGGCGCGACGGAAGGCAGTTATAGCGGGCTGGGCACGTGGATCATTTCTTCCGACGACAAAGGGAAGACATGGTCTGAGCCGCAGCAGATCTCAAAAACTCACTACTGCAGTTCGCCCATCCGAGAACTCAGCAGCGGCCGTCTGATCCTGGGTCTTTACACCGAAGGCGGAAAGAAGTCTCAGGGCTCGGCCGTATTCAGCGATGATGGTGGCAACACGTGGCAGCCGGAAGTGCTGATCGATAATGCGGGAGTTCAGCTGGATGCGGAAACCGACATCATTGAACTCAAAGATCATACACTGTTTGCTGCTCAAAGGCCTCAGATGGCCATGGCGTTGTCAAAGGATATGGGATCAACATGGTCGGTGTCTCAGGCAATGGGATTCGCCGGTCATTGTCCATACTTCTTGCGCACGAAAGACGATGTGATCGTACTGGCCTATCGGCTTCCGAATACCAGTCTGCGATTCAGTCGAGATGAATGCCAGACGTGGAGCGACAACGTGGTAATCGATGACGTCATCGGTGCCTATCCTTCGATGGTCAATCTCAACGATGGCAGCGTGCTGGTTGTGTATTACGAAGAAGGAGCTTCCTCCAGCATTCGCTCGAAACGTTTTCGAATCACCTCGGAAGGCATCCAGTGGGTCATGCCGCCGATTCGGTAGTTGCGACGCCTCGAAGGCCGCAGAAACGGAGCTGTCGCGAATCTTTCGATGTCACATGCTCGACTATCCCAACCCGGTGCGAAGTTTTTGAACTTGCGAGTTTGTGACCATTCCAACCCGATGCGTCAGTTTTGAAGTTGCGCAATTTAGTCCCTTCTCCCCCGTCTCGGGGGAGAAGGTGGCCGACAGGCCGGATGAGGGGGTTTGTGGAAACATCATGTTCGAGAAAAAGCCCCCTCACCCTGCCCTCTCCCCCAAATCATTTGCGACCATCTGCAACCTTTTAACGACGAGCCAAATTCGCAAATGAATTGGGGGAGAGGGGACATCATGAACGAACTGCGCAACTTCAAAATGCGTCAACGAGGGATTGCGTTTCGGCAGTGTTTCCAAAAATCCTTCGCTGACGCTTCGGGTTATGATATGTCCGTCTGTTTTTGGCCAGTTCATTGTTCTGAGTTCATTGTTCTAAATTTTGAATAGCCGAGCTTCAAAAGGCATGAGTCGCGGCAGAATCGGTCGCTAATTTGCACACACGACAGGCAATGCACTACTCTGTGGCGGCGTCTGATGCAGATCGTGCAACTGGCGTCTGGAAACTTCCTTCTCCTTGACCCACGGAAAAGAATTTATGGTCCATTTTGCCTTCTCCGCCGCTCGACCTTTGTTCTTTCTGGCCGTCCTGGCATTTGCCACCGTGGTCGCTCGTGCGGAAAAGCATCGAGTCTACATTGGAACCTACACGAACGGCGACAGCATCAGCAAGGGCGTTTACTCGTGCGAGTTTGACAGTGAAACGGGGAAGTTGACCGAACCAAAACTGGCTGCTGAACTTATCAATCCGTCGTTTCTTGCTGTGCATCCGAGCGGACAGTTTCTGTACGCCGTCAATGAAGTCAGTGAAGGTCCCGGTCGGGGCAATGGAGCCGTCACGGCACTAAAGAACAATGCTGACGGAACGTTGACAAAGATGAATCATCAGGCTTCGGAGGGCGGCGCGCCGTGTCACTGTAACGTAGACGCCACCGGAACCAATCTGCTGATTGCCAACTACGGTGGCGGCAACGTGGCCGTTTACCCGATCGACAAGGACGGCTCACTGAAACCAGTTTCCTGTAACATTCAGCATGAAGGCAGCAGTATTGACAAAGGTCGCCAGGAAGGGCCTCACGCACATTCGATCAACGTCAGCAGCGACAACAGATTCGTCTATGCCGCGGACCTGGGGATTGACCGCATCATGATCTACAAGCTTGACGCCGAACAGCACATGCTGACGCCGGCGAAGCAGCCCGCAGCATTCGTGACGCCCGGTGGAGGCCCGCGTCACTTTGCCATTCATCCGTCCGGCAAGTTCGCTTACACAAACAATGAGATGACGATGGTCGTGACAGGATTCAACCGCAATCCCGAAGACGGCAGCCTGCATGCGATTCAGGAGATCTCCACAATCCCGGGCGGATTTGAAGGAAGGAAGAGCACTGCTGAATGTCTGGTGCATCCGAGCGGCCAGTTTTTGTATGTCAGCAATCGGGGACACGAAACAATCACAGCCTACACGATCGATCAGGAATCGGGACTGCTGACTTATGTGGAGAATGAACCCACAGGCGGCAAGGAACCTCGCAATTTCTGCATCGATCCGTCGGGTGAATGGCTGCTGGCGGAGAATCAAAATTCCGACTCCGTGTACGTATTCGCTATTGATCAGAAAACCGGTGAGCTGGCGCCGACCGGGGATTCGATTGTTGTGGGCCGCCCCGTCTGTATTCGAATGGTGAAGATGTAGGAAGGGCACGTTCCACGGAAGTTTCTACGAATGCCTGACAGGTCCGTAGCTGGACTCGTGAGAGTTCAGCTACGTTTGTTTTCTGAACTCTCACGAGCCCAGCTACAGGTTTGTGACGTGATCCATTTCGGATCCGGGGCACATTGTTTCAGTTCGATGATGTTCAGTTCGATGATGTTCAGGGCGTTGCTTGTGGCAGCCAGGAATAAGATTTTATGCGATCGGAAGAATTACTGATCATCCTGCTGGTGGGTGGCGTCCTGCTTGTCATGCCGCTTGCGGCCCTGATTCTGTCGATCACGGCGCTGGTCAAGTTGCGGCGAATCGAGGAACTTTCCAAACGCATCATTGGAATCGAGAATTATCTGCGGCGGCTCGCCAATGCGCCGCCCGAAACGGCAGTCCATCGCCCGGTTGAAGTTAATTCGACGCCCCAGGAGACAGTATCGTCACCGCCTGCGCAGGCAATTCCTGTGGTGGTTACGGCTCGGTCCGCGGAGACTGTTTCGCAGCCGGTGGATTCGGTTCAGATTCCTGCGATGGCTCCGGCTGCGGCAGTCCAGGAGCACGTGCGATCGATCGCTGCTGCTTGTGAACCGCCAGTGGGCTGGGAGACTTTCATCGGGCAGAAAGCATTCGGCTGGCTTGCGGTGATTCTGTTTCTGTTCTCGGCGACGTTTTTTCTGCGATACGCCTATCAGAATAACTGGATCGGCCCAGTTGGCCGAGTTGCCATTGGGGAACTGGCTGGCGTCGCGTTGATTGTCGGCGGGGTGCGTTATCTGATCGGCGGCTGGCGTCGATTTTCGTCGATGCTGATGTCGGCCGGAATCGTCGTGATTTATCTGTCTACGTATACGGCGTTTGCATTTTATCAGCTATTGCCTCAGAGCCATGCCGGGGCGTTTCTGGCTTTGATTATTCTGGAATCGATGGTCGCGGCGGTCTACTGTCGCTCGGCCATCATTGGCATGGTCGCTGTGGTTGGCGGATTAATGACGCCGGTACTGATGCAGTCTGACCATGACACATACACCTCCTTCTTCATGTATCTGGCCACATTGAATTTTGGCGTCATCGTTGCACTTTGTCTGCGCCGCTGGGTGGCCGTGGGAACCGTTGCATTCAGCGGAACTCAGTGGTTGTTCTGGATGTGGTATCAGGGCAATTATCATCCGGAAAAATTTGCATGGGCACTGGGTTTTCAGGCGGTCCTGTTTGCTCTGTATCTCGCTCAAACTTTAATCGTGGCGCGATCTCATGTACTGCCAGCCAGCCGCGAAGAGCTGGCAAGATTTGTCGTGAATGCCGTGATGGCCTTTGCGGCATTCCGGACGTTGACGATTGAAGACTACAGCCTGTGGATCGGGACGTCCGCGTTAGTGGTCGCGATTATCTACGCGATCGCTGGTCGGTTGATTTTGAGATGGCGGCCGTCCGACCATCGGCTGCTTCTTACATCGCTGGCCGTCGCGACGGGATTTGTCGCGTGGGCCATACCGATCCAGGCAGACGTCCGCTGGGTCGCTCTCGGCTGGATGTGCATGAGTCTCGCGTTGTGGCTGTTTGGTCTACGAGTCGCTTCGGTCTCGCTGAGACTGATGGCTATGGTACTGGCGTGTCTGGCGGTTGGGCGAGTCCTGATGTCCGACCTGCCACTTTATGTGCGAGACCCGTTTATCCCAGTATTCAATCGGATTGCCTTTCCGTCTCTGCTGGTCAGTGCGCTGTTGCTGGCTGGTGTATGGAAATCGGATCGGTATCTGCCTCGTCTGCGCCGCGAAGAATGCCTTGGGATCGGCGTTGCCGGGGTTGTGGGGACTTCGCTGCTGTGGCTGATTCTTTCGCTGGAATGTCACGGTTACTTCGTTTCGCAATCCATGTATGGCGGTGACGTAGAACTGTGGCGCTGGCGAGCTCAGTTGGCTTTGACAGTCTTTTGGACGATCTTCGCAATCGTGTTGATGCTGGCCGGTTTTCGACTCGATCGATCTCGACTGCGTTGGCTGTCGATGGTCCTGTTTGGTGTCACGGTCATTAAATTGTTTGTCGTCGATATGGCCAACGTGCAGCAGATTTATCGCATTGTGGCCTTCTTTATTCTGGCGATGGTGTTGGGACTGGTCGCTCGTGCTTATCAACGGTTCAAATAACCGAGCATGGGAAGTCTTTGCGTTGTCGAAATCGTCGACGCGGGCGACAGTTGTGTTTTCAAAGTGAGTGGCGAGTTTGTTCTCCAGTGAAACGGAAGTTGACATGAACGTGTTTACTCGGGCCATCCTATCTTTGCTGACTGCTGCGGCCATGGCAGGAGTCTGTTCGTCAGCGTGGTCGCAGGAAGACCAAACTGCGTCGTTGGATTCGGCTGCTGCAGCCGTTGCCGAAGATCTGGCTCAGTGGCAGTACTTCGCGGGAATTGAAGTACCCGCTGCCGAAGGTGCCACAGCGAATCCAGAGTCTGGAAAGCTTGTGGATTTCTTTGTCCCTGGAGAAGTTTTCGCGCACACTCGCGGTGATCTGGGCGACCTGCGACTTCTGATGGCTAATGGCGACCCGCTTCCGTTCGCGGTGCGTACGCTGCTTCCACAGAGTGTTCGTGATACCGTTTATACGACTGAATTCAATCGTTCAGAACCAGACGAAGGTCTTCACGAATTGACTCTGGAACTGCAGTTGGAGCAGGTAGAACATAATGAAGTCGTCGTGGAAACTTCCGGGGATAACTATCGACGCACGGTAAACGTGTCCGGAAGTGATGACGCAAAAGACTGGAAGCCACTGGTTAGCGGGCAGGTCGTGCGGTTCAATGACGGAAAGCAGTTGTTCGCGAGCCACTCGCTGACATATCCAAACAGCCGGCATAAATACATTCGTATTCAGGTGACGCCGGATCCCGATGCCCTGTCGGCGAAGGACGGTAAGGATGAATTTGTGTTTTCGGAAGTGCAGGTTGTCCGCCAGCTGACACTGCCTGGAACACGCGTCAAGACGGACGCGAAGATCAGCGATCGTGAACCCACTCGGCACTACGGCACTGCGGCCTCCCGATGGATCTTTGATCTCGGCGCGTCCGTTCCGTGTGACCGTCTGGAGATCGATGTTCAGGACGAAGATTTCGCCAGAGATGTCACGCTGGAAATGGAGACGGTCAACGTCCTTGGACAGCCGGCGTTTGTCCCCGTCTATCTGGATGAAGAATCACCGTGGCAGCGACGCAAAGGTGATCCCGTCGTTCCAATGGTCATTAAGTTTCAGGAAGTGCAGGCCCGACGGCTGCGACTGACGGTGACCGATCATCGGAATAAACCGCTGACTCTCACTGCGGCCCGAGGTCAGGCTGCCGCTCGACAGGTCGTGTTTGAACGGCCGGAGGAATCTCAGCTGCCGCTGAAGCTGTATTTTGGCAATCTGTCTGCGGAAAATCCAAACTACGATTTTGCGAGAAACCTGACCGAGCCGCTTCCCGAACAACTTCCGAGAGCCACGCTTGCGGCGGTGGAGAAAAATCTGCAATATATCGCGCCGCCTGAAGCTTTTACCGAGCGTTTTCCGTGGTTGATCTATGTGGTTCTGAGCGGTGTGGCGGTGGTACTTGGCGCGGTGATTCTGAATTTGTCCCGAGCGGCCATTGCCAACCATGACTCCGCTGCCACTATCACGGCTGGTTCGTAGCTTTTTTCGGCTGCATAGCCGCGGTCTGATTTTTCGGTACCATTCCCGCGCAGAACCGTGAGGCGGACAGTAAGTCTCATTTTTGCATTCAGTAATTCGCAAGGTCCCGCGTTGGTTTCTTCAACGTTCATGGAAAGACTTTTGGCATGTTGACATTGGAGCGTTTCTCCTTTGGAATCGGCGATCGATTTGCGCATCAGGCAAAGGCTCAGCTGCGTGCTTTCCAGATGCTGGCGGACAAGGGCATTCACGTGGCTCCCGTGTGGAACAAATCGAATCGAGAGCACACGTTTATCGGTTCGGAACCGCAGAGCGTATTTGATGCGGGACAGGCCGCGGTAAAAGAACTGGGATGGACCGGCGGATGGCATGTGGACGCCGATCATATCCAGCGGAAGACGGTTGATCGGTTCATGAGCTGTTCAGATTTTTTCACCATCGACGTTGCAGACTCGATCGGAAAGCCTGCCTCAGCCACGGACGTAGCCGCTTTTGTCGCACGCCATCCAGAACTGATTGGCACTCTGACGATCGCAGGAGTTTCGGCACCGTTGACCATCAGTCGAGCGGATGTGGAACGAGTCGCTGGAAAGTATCTTCTGGCCGTGCAGGAAGCCGGAGAAATTTATCGATACATTGTGGCGGCTAAAGGGGAAGACAAAATCATTGCCGAGGTTTCTATGGATGAAACTGACGCTCCTCAGACGCCCCCGGAGTTGCTGATCATTCTGGCCGCATTGGCGGACGAAAAAGTCCGATTGCAAACGATTGCTCCAAAGTTTACCGGCCGATTTAATAAGGGCGTGGACTACGTGGGCGACCTTGTGCAGTTTGAGAAAGAGTTCAACGACGATCTTGCTGTGATCTCGCATGCGGTACAGGCTTATGGACTTCCCGCCAATCTAAAATTGAGCGTGCACAGCGGCAGCGACAAATTCAGTCTCTACCCAATTATCCGCAAAGCACTCGCCCGCACTGGTGCGGGTTTGCATCTCAAAACGGCAGGAACGACCTGGCTGGAAGAACTAATCGGACTTGCGGAAGCCGGTGGAGATGGACTGGCGTTGGCCAAAGAAATTTACGCCTATGCATTGGTGCATGTGGATGAATTTTGTGCTCCGTATGCCAGCGTGATCGACATCGACCGGAGCAAGCTTCCATCCGCCGAAACCGTCAACGGCTGGACGGGGCCTCAGCTGGCCAACGCTATGCGACACATTCCCGGGCATCCTCAGTTCAACGCTCATGTGCGTCAACTGCTGCATGTTTCGTTCAAAGTTGCTGCCAAAGCCGGGACTCGGTACACGGATTTACTGAAGGCGAACGAGGCGATTGTCGCAAAGCAGGTGACGGAGAATATTTACGACCGTCACATGCAGCCGCTGTTCATTGGATAAATCGGCATCCCGAATTCGCGGCAAATATCCAGGGTTTTGGCGGCTGGGTGGACCTGCGTCTGCAGACCACTACCATTCACAACGCGGCGGTCAGTTCTTTGGCGTTCCGAGACGCTGATCGAGACCTATCCAATTGATTTTTCTGACTCTGGACAACGAAGTTTCTGAAATGGCTCATGCACCTAAAGCTGACGGCTCAATCACACGGTTTATCAATCATCACTACCGCCACTTCAATGCGGCCGCACTTGTGGATGCTGCGAAGGGCTATCATCAGCATCTGAATTCGGGTGGCAAGATGATGATCACTCTCGCCGGGGCGATGAGCACCGCAGAACTGGGGCTGTCGCTGGCAGAAATGATTCGTCAGGACAAAGTGCATCTGATTTCCTGCACAGGCGCCAATCTGGAAGAAGACGTTTTCAATCTTGTCGCGCACGATTTTTACGAACGCGTTCCCCACTATCGCCAGCTGTCACCACAGGACGAAGAAGAACTGCTCAAGCGACACATGAACCGCGTGACCGACACGTGCATTCCTGAAGGCGAAGCCATGCGACGCATGGAAACCGCGATGCTGGAAGTTTGGACGGCTGCGGATCAAACCGGGAAGCGATTTTTCCCGCACGAATTTTTCTACCAGGTCCTGCTGAGCGGTAAGTACACCGAGTTCTATCAGATTGACCCGAAGGACTCATGGATGCTGGCGGCAGCTGAGAAGAACCTGCCGATCATCGTTCCGGGTTGGGAAGACGCGACGCTCGGAAACATGTATGCGGCGGCCGTGATTCGAGGCGACATTAAAAATGTGCATACCGTTCGAACCGGCATCGAATACATGACATGGCTTGCCGAGTTCTACACCGAGGCCAGCGCAAAGAACTCCATCGGAATGTTTCAGATCGGTGGCGGAATTGCTGGGGACTTTCCGATCTGCGTGGTTCCAATGCTGCATCAGGATCTGCAGCGTAACAGCGTGCCGCTGTGGGGATACTTCTGCCAGATCAGCGACTCCACCACCAGCTACGGCAGTTATTCGGGCGCCGTTCCGAATGAAAAAATCACCTGGGGAAAACTGGGCGTGGAGACTCCAAAATTTATTATCGAGTCGGACGCCACGATCGTTGCTCCGTTGATTTTTGCCCACGTTCTGGGCTGGTAAAAAAAGCCTGATATCAAGCAGCGTACGGTTTGCGGCATCAGAGATGGTGTCCGCCGTGCGCTGCCAACGTTTTAAACTTACAGGAACAAGTGTCATGCATTCGCTGCCACTTGACGCGATTGAAAACAAGCCAAACGAAGGATCAGGCCGATGATGACGAACGCTCTCCAACGATGGCTCGTGATTCGATTGCAGTCTCTCACCGTTGTGGCCGTCACTGGGCTGTCGATGACGTTAGGAGTCACATTGATGGCCGCTGACTGGCCGCAATTTCTCGGGCCAGGCCGCAATGGTGTATCGGCCGAGAAAGATTTGATCAGCGAATTTCCAGCCGACGGACCGAAGATCGTCTGGCGAACACCGCTGGGCGTGAGCATGTCGAGCGTTATAGTCAGCGACGATCGAGCTTACACGTTGTTTCAGGATGCGGAGAAACTTTTCATCGTGTCGCTGAATGCGGCTGATGGAAAAGTGGTTTGGAAAACTCCGTTTGCAGCGGCCTATGAGAACGCGATGGGCAACGGTCCACGAGCAACTCCGGCCGTGGCCAATGAAACTGTCGTTGCATTTACGGGCGAAGGAATTCTTGCCGCCTTTGCAGCGAAAGACGGAAACGAACTCTGGAATGTGAATGTACCGAAGACGCTGAAAGGCACCGCTTCAGAATATGGGATGTCCTGCTCTCCGCTGGTCGTCGATAAGAAGGTGATCATTCACACCGGCAATGAATCAAAGTCGGTCGCTGCATTCGAACTATCCACCGGGAAACTCGTTTGGACTGCTGCCAGCGGAAAAGCAGGGTACTCGTCGCCGGTGTTGCTGACGCTGAACGGGACGCCGCAAATCGTGAGCCTTACCGCAGCCGGGGCATTCGGCATCGATGCGGAAAAAGGCACTGTCCTGTGGAACCTTCCATTTCCGACCGAGTACGATTGCAACACGGCATGCCCGGTTCAGGTTGGGGATGATTCTGTTCTGATCTCCGCCGGAGAAAATCATGGATCAGTCCTGCTGCAAGTTTCCGAAGATGCAAAGTCCGCGAAAGAAGTGTGGTCATCGCTCGGTAAAGACAGTCAGCTGCGTGCGGAATGGCAAACACCGGTTGTTTACAACGGGCATTTGTATGGTCTGGATAACAGCGGCAGCGCCGGGCCGATTACGAATTTGGTCTGCATTCGTCTGAAGGACAAAAAGACGATGTGGCAAAAGGCTCGCTTCGGGAAAAGTAATCTCGTCCTGGCCGATGGAAAGTTGTATCTGACCACAATGAATGGCGAGATCGTCATCGTCGAAGCCACTCCTGATGCATTCCACGAAACCGCTCGCGCCACCGTGATGGAGACAACTCGCCAGGCCCCTTCTATCGCGAATGGTCACATGCTGGTTCGCGATGACAAGGACGTGATCTGCATCGACATTCACGGGAAATAGTGATGTCCCATCGTCGTTCTGCAGACGTCGCCAGCCACGTGCGACGATGTGATTCCACAAGTGACCATGCGAACTCATTGGGATTCAACTAAGGCTACTTCCGGCTGAATCTGCCATCGCCGTCTCACAGTCGCCAGAATCATCATGGCGGCGCAGACATCCAGATGCTGTTTGACCAGTACAATCGTCACAAATTGCCAGATCTCCTCAAGCGGCACGATCGTCAGAAACGATGAATCGGAAAGCAGGCGTTGTGTCGAGCGACCTTCGCGCTGCCATTTGAAAACTTAGCGAGCCCTGGTCGCTGGAGACTCCTATGCCGATTCGACGGTCAGCCCTTAGCGCACTTTGTCTGGTAATCTTTGGAACTGCGGCCATCCAGGCGCAGGAGAACGATCCATTTGCTGAATGGGATCGCCAGGCCAAACGACCTGCGGCGAAGTCGACTGCAAAGCCGGGGAAGTCTTCTGTGACGTACTTTTCTCCGGCAGCCGACTCGGCGGCGGAGACTAACACTCTGTCTGACGAAGACACTAAGAAAGCCAGCGCCATGCAGGTCGAGCAGACCCGCATGAGGGAACGCAATGGCACCGCGCCGGCTGTTAAGAAACCCGCGACTGCCAAATCTGCCACGGAGCATGGCGGGATCGTCGTTGAATCCAGTCACGCCCCGTTGGCCAACAAGAAAACTGGCAACGTTAAACCTGCAGTAGAGACGAAAACAGTCTCGTCGGCACGCAAGCCCATGCCGCCGGCAACGCTGACTAAGAACAGCGATGCAGCGATTCACGCTCCGGTTATGCCGGCAGCGGACGTCAACACGTTTGTGCAGCCCGCAGCGTTGAAAGTGACAGACGCGCACGTCGCGGAAAAATCCATCGTGCAGGTGAGCCAGTCTGAAGAAGAAATGTCGGAACCATCGGAAGATGCGAATCCGTTTGAAAACTTCCTGAACGCGTCCGGCGATGCGGGCACGGATGCGAAAACGACCCAGCCGGATGAGCCTGCCTACTCTGGCGAAAAAGCAGAACACGCAGAAGCGTTGTTGCCACCGAAGTCGGGAGTGCCAAAAGCAACTCCTGCAAAAGCGACCGTTCCAGCCAACGCACCGGTGTCGTCAGTACCGCAAGCTAAAAAGACAGCCAAACAGGCGTCGGTAACAAAACAACTGCCGGCATCGAAGGCAGTTGCCAAAGCCGACCATGTGCAGAGCGTCGATGAAGGGCCTCAGTCGCCCGGCGTCACCGTTCAATGGGTTCGACGTGGTGACTTCAACGTCGGTCAGGAATGCGACGTGGACCTCATCGTTCAGAATACCAGCAAGGCTACGATCCGCAGTGTGACAACGGAGGCTGTGATACCCGCGGCCGTCGAAGTTCTGGAATCGAATCCGCCGGCCGAAGAGGGCGCGGACAGCCCCACATGGACGTTTGGTGAATTGAAACCGGGCGAAACTCGCACCGTCTCAATGAAGATGATTCCTCGAGAACGCGGTGGAGTTCGTCTGGATGCGCTTGTCCGCCTGACAGGCTCTTCGTCCACGGAATTCTCTGTGCAGGAACCGATGCTGGCTGTAGAAGTCAGTGGCCCGAAAACGGTCGAGGTTGGTGAGCAGGTCGGTTTTGTAGTTCGCGTGAACAATCCCGGGACGGGCCTCGCGAGCAACGTGATCATTCAGGCGGCGGTGCCGGATGGGCTGGAGCATCGCAGCGGGCGAATCCTTTCCATCGAAATTGGAACACTGAATCCCGGTGAATCTCGGCAGGCAAAGCTGAGCCTGACAGCTGTTAAAGGTGGCGATTATAAACTCGCCGTCCGCGCGATTGCTGATGGTGAGCTGAATGCCGAAACTGTCGCTGATCTGATGATTGCGGAGCCGCAGCTTAACATTGCAATTGCGGGGCCTCAGGAACAGATGACGGGCCGTACCACGGACTTCACAATGTCGGTGTCTAACGCCGGTAATGTTCAGTCTGCCAACGTGCGAGCGAAGTACCGGATCCCGGAAGGTCTGGAGTTTATCTCCGCGGACCGTGGTGGTAAGTACCACAAAGCCGACCATTCGATCGAATGGTTCGTGGGAACGCTGCAGCCGGATGAAAAAAGTGATTTTCAGCTGAGCTTGCGAGCCACCCAAACCGGCCAACTGACTCATCAGGCCGGCGTGATTTCAGAACACGGCCAGGTAACACTATGCGACTATGCGACGACCGTCGAAGGCATGGCAGCACTCAAACTTGAGATCGTAGCAAGCGACAAAACGCTGGCCAAGGGTGAAAAAGTCACGTGGGAAGTTCGCATTCGCAACACGGGCACTCGTCCGGCCGTCAATGTGGGTATGTCATGTGAAATGCCTTCCGGTATTGAACTCATTCATGCCGACGGACCAACTCAGCACATTGCGGAGAACGGCATTATGGTCTTCCGCTCGCTTCCTGTGATTCAGCCCTCAGAAGAAATCGTTTACACCATTGAAGCGAACTGCGTTCGCACCGGAACTCATCGCCTTCGGATGCGAGTCGCCAGCGAATCCATCGCGGAGCCACTGATCGGTGAAGAAGCGGCCACGGTAAACGATCGATAGCAGATAGCTCTGCGCCAGGAGCAAACGCCGTCACACAACCAACGTTGAGCGTGTGAAGCGTAATCAAACTGTCACAACCGAGTGGGCCTGGCTTCTGAAGAAGCGAGGCCCATTCCTGTTTTATGCCGCAGATGATACGTTTAGCATTGAGCGGAAAATCTGTGTCGCCTTTCGCTCCGCGAAAGTAGCGAAACCGCTTCTTTCGCAGAGCGAAAGGAGACTCTAAAATCGCAGATGTTGAGTCCGGCTGAGGAAGGCAGAACCGATTAAGCTGTCGCAGGGCCATTCAAAAACCTCCGCTCTATCCCGGGCTGCCCCGTCAGAAAGTGAACGACTCATGCGTTATAGAGATGATGATGAAGACGAGTGGGAATCCGACAGCTACGATGACGCGGACGATGATCTGTCGGACTCGGAACCGACTCGCGACTGCCCGTCGTGTGGCTTTGAGATGCTGGAAATCTGTGATCAGTGCCCGTCCTGCGGTCAGTGGCTTTCTCGAGAAGACTCACGTTCGCCCAGTCAGCCGCGTTGGGTCATCATCGGTGCTCTTCTTTGCCTGGCCACTCTGCTGTTCTTTCTGTTACTTCAGTTCTGACCGTGGCTCACGGTGAAACTGCGGTGCCACCTGGTCCCCGGAATCGCGGCCAGTCAGTGTCCAATGAATCATGTCGCACGGATGATGTTACTGAAACTGAGTGTCGCGTGGTTCTGCTGCGACCCGAAATGGCGGAGCATCCTGCAGATCCGCTGTGATGCGGACGGTGTCCGGTGCGGGAGTTGAGCCCGGGTCACGGACAATTTCAGCTTCTACAAGAGTCGCATAAGTGAGGCAGAGCAGAAGCCCCATGGCCACGCCGTTCGGCAAAGCGTCGTTGCCAAAAAACTTCATCGCGCTGCCGGACGACTTTGCCAGTTTGACTTTCGCGCCGTCCCATTGAACGCTGTACATTTCGTCAAGCATGAGATGCGAGAGGAACCCAAGTCCCACTCCGATGGCCATCAGCATCCTGACATGCAATTCCTCGGTGTGGTAACACAGGAATGTCAGTTCAGCGGCAATCAGCAATGCGGGGATACTGTGAAACATGCCCCGATGCACGGTTAGTTTTGCCAGCAGAAATGCGCCACCGAAGCGAACCAGGCCATACGAGACCAGTGAGAACAGCATCGCACGATCGCCACTCACCCCGATCGAATGCACATGCTGCATCAGCAGAATGGGAACAAGTGCCGCAGTGACTCCAAACAGCTCTCGGATCGGCTTACCACTTTCGGAATCCAGATCGGGCAGCATCCCGGAAATCCATGTCAGGACAGCAGCAATGCAGGCCTGCACGAGACTGTATCCAAACATAAACATCGCAGCAGCGCCGTAGGCAACGCCCAGTAATCCGCTGACGGTGACATGTTCGCGATAACCGGCCATCCGACGTTCCTTCTCCCAGTTGAAAACTTCGCTGAGTTGTGCGGCTCTATGCTGTTGGCGGCTGAAGCCATACGCCCGCATTGAAAAGGCAGGATGCAACGTAAGATTGTCTGCATCATCCGAACTCAGGGTAAGCCCAGACAGACGCTTTTTTCAGTGGCCAGGCCTGGTTCGAAACAGACTCCGGCGGATCCTGCCGCCTGCTCAGACCGGACGTATGTTTTGCCGGTGGTCGCCGAACTCCTGGACCGGCTCGCAAAGTCTTCGCCTCTGCCTGGTTGGGGCAAGACGTGCAACTCAGCGTGGTCTACACGAGGCCACGTTTCTTACGCAGTGCCCATTCGGTCGTCATTAACAGCACCAGAAGTAATAGAACAAACCAGTTGTCCCAAAGACTTTGCTGCTGCTGGCGTGCGAGCGACAATCCTGGCAGGCCGTCGCGTCCCCAAACTTCCATTTTCTCCACAAGCTGTTCCGCTGTGAGGAATTCGCCTCCACTGGCATGTGAGATTTCACGCAGCATCGAAAAGTCGGCGACGGGATTGTCGAGTTCCGGGTCGCGTGCATTCACATGGAATCGAGTCACCGCAATGCCGGCCAGAGCCTGCCCATTGCGACTCGCGCGAACACGCGCCCAGTAATCACCGGGTTCCAGAGTTTCTGTGAAGTCCGCGAGACTCATGCCGACACCGGCGCGTGCAGTCAAGTTATGGACTTTGCCTTTGGGATCGGTCACAGCGAGATCAAACGTGGCATCGGTGATGGGATTCTTTTGCTCATCTCGAATCCCAAACGTTAATTCGGTGGGCTGACCGGGCGTTAGATCTCGTGGCGTCGCCGTAATCCAGACAGGCTGCTCGTCATCGGTATCCTTGCGAGTCAGCCAGATAACAACCTGACGCCAAAAGCGATTGTGCTCTTCCGCAAAGCCACTGGTACACCATCGCCACGTTTCATCTCCCGCAAAAGCCAGCACGCGCGATGGTCCAACTTCATGTCCGATCAAAAGCGGGAAACCCTGATCCGACACCGCCAGCACCTGAGCCAGTGAATTGTTCCGGGGAACAAGCAAGTTCGCACCCGGCAGAGGCGGCAGCTGTTCCCATCGTTCGCGATTCTGCTCGGGCGCAATCTGCAGCATGTAGTGGCTGAGACTATCGCGAGCCGGCATCATCTTCTGGGGTTGCGACAGCTGCTGATTCTCAGGCGGAAGTTCGACAGGAAACAGAGCCGCCAGCGGTGATCGTCCGTAGCCGCCCTGACCAAAATTCTGATGCCCGCCCGTCATCATCAGGCCAGCGCCCTGGTTGCACGCTTTTAGAATGCCCGCCATTTGCTCGGCACTGAATGCGGTCGCAGGGACGTCGCCAATAATGTATCCATCGTAATTGCCTGGCTGAAAAAAACGATCGGGGATCTGCGTCCGCTGACTCAGGTTCCCCGCGAGCACTCGCTGGTAGTCGACCTGAATTCGGCTGCTGTCGTTAATCTCACGAATCCATTTTTGTTCGGGTCGCCCGGTATCAAAATATGCAACTCGTATGCCGCCTCGACGAACGCGAATGATCGTGTCGACTCGATTATTGGTTTTGCGAACTTCCCCCGGCAGCGGCTCGGCCTCAACAGCCAGCTTGATGTCACCAAACTGCTCCGGTGCAATCTGCAACTGTACGATCTGTTCCTGATCGACTTCGGATGGAGTGACCGTGACGAGTGACTTTGCTTCCGGAGATAGCGGAACCGGCTCCATCGGGCCACTTTCGCCGTCGTTTTTTCCCGTGCGATTCTCCTGCAGCACTCGCAGTGTCACCTTCTGCCCCTGGGCGCCCAGAGATTTCAAACGCACTCGAATGACCAGCACGTTGCCCTGAAATACTTCGCGAGAAAGATCCAGGTCCTCCAATGCAAGATCCAGAGACGACGTTGCTGCTTCCGTGCTTCCGTAGCCGACAGAGTAAATGGCTCGTTGTTGTCGACCAAACAGTCGCGCGACCTGCACTGGATCTACGTCCAGAGATCCCGAAGCCGCCTGGCGTCCATCACCCAGAAGAATCACCGCCGGCACTCGACTGCGGCCCATCTCTTCGGATGTCAGCTCAAGAATTCTCCCGATGGCTGTCATGCTGCCATCGGTGGTGTCCGCGGGCGAATCGGTGGCTTTGACCACATCAGCGTAGTCTCGAAAACGAATCTCTGCTTTCGCCGCGATCGCTTTGAAATCGGCATCCGCATCCAACAGCGTCTTCAGAAGCGCCTGGCGACGAGTGCCCCCGCCGGCGACGTCCTCCGTCTGCATGCTGCGACTCGAGTCGCTAAGAACATAGAGGACGGCTTCCGATTTGTCGTTGGTTTCGAAGACCACCACAGGGCGAAGCAGAAGCAGAACGAGCAGAACAAGAATCGCCAGTCGCAGTCCGATCAGAATCCGCTGCCAGCCCGTCGGCAGATGGCGAATCTTTCTGGGGTAAGCCAGCCACATGACGGCCAGCATTGCCACGCAGGCAAGCAGCGTCAGGGCCCATGACCAGACTGGCTCAAAATGAACGGACATACGATTTTATCAGTTCGGAGACGCAACGTTCACTCGTCCGACTTCGGCAGCTGGCCCTCCGCCCGTCTCTCATCATGCCGCTCGGCGCGAGGAGCATAGCAGATTTGCCGAGCGTTACAGTCTACATGCCGCCTTCTACGCAAGCCGACGGAGCGGCTTGTCTACGCAGCTCAGCCGCTGCGTCGGCTGACAAAACGTGCGTTTCGTAAAAATACTGGTCCGAAAAACGGCGACCTGCACGAATTCCTGAGCTTGCTTTTCTCTGATCCGGTAGAAGACGGACGTGGATACTTGTTTTCGAGCCCCAACCGTGAAACAATTTGGAGGCTAAAACTGGCGGAATCTGTGAACCCGTTGCCCCACTCAATGGTCAAACACTCCGGCCTGAAAGAGGCTCACCGAACGTCTTTCTACAAAATGCGGTCGGTGAAGGCGGTTACGATTCTCAGAACGCCTGAAAGTAGCCGTGGCCTTCGTGTGAAGCGCCATCAAAAGACAAAAGATTGACTGAATGGGCTGTCCCTGAACCATGCTGAATTCGCTTCGAGCTCTCACTTCTGCAGCTTTGCGGTCACTGACCGACAACACTTTATGTGTTGATGCTGCCGTTGCGTGCTCGCGAACGGCCCCAGTCATCACCACTGTCAATGTGGGTGTGAAACGCGCGGCCGCGTCCAAACGGGCCACTCTGCCACTAAGCTGACCGTGTCCTGATCACGTGTGTCAGCGAATCCTGGTGGCCAATTCGATGCGCACACACCGTTCCGACCGGTTGTCGGAAAACAGAACATTGAACCGGCGAGCGGTTGGGCGTCAGCCCTCCGAGAAACCCGCCTGACAGACTCCAGACTGATGTGCTCGGAGGGCTTACACCCTCCGCTCGCCAGAACTGCATGACAATTGAACAAGGATTACAACCATGGAAGACATTCGCGGCAATCAGTATCCAGCTCCGTTCAAGCCATCGTACGGCGCGCCGGAAGCCACAGGTTTGTATGATCCTCGGAATGAACACGACAACTGCGGCGTTGGCTTTGTCGCTCATATCAAAGGTCAGCGATCTCGTCAGATCGTCGACGATGCCGATCGTATCCTGCGACACATGGACCATCGCGGCGCCTGTGGTTGTGAATCCAACACCGGCGACGGTGCCGGGATGCTCACTGCTCTGCCGCATGTCTTCCTGCAGCGAGTCGCCAAGTCTGAAATTGGTGTCGATCTGCCGGCCGCTGGCAAGTACGGCGCGGGAATTGTCTTTCTGCCTCAGGATGAAGCTCAGCGAGCCACCTGTAAAAACACCGTTGAAGACTACATCAAGCAGCAGGGTCAGAAGTTTCTCGGCTGGCGTCCGCTGCCGGTGGACTACGACAAGGCCGACATCGGCAAGACCGCGCGAGCCTGTGCGCCGCACATGGAAATGCTGTTCGTCGGCGGCGCGGATGGACTTGATCAGGACGCACTCGAACGCCAGCTGTTCATCATCCGCAAGCTGTCCAGCCACAAGCTTCGCAACAGCGACATGTCCCAGGCGCTGCTGTTCTACGTCTGCTCATTGTCGACCAAGCTGATCATCTACAAGGGGATGCTCACGTCGTTCCAGGTTCTGCCATTCTTCAAAGACCTTCAGGCCGAAGACTACGACACGCATCTCGCCATGGTGCATTCACGATTTGCCACCAACACGTTCCCAAGCTGGGACCGCGCTCAGCCGCTGCGATTTATGTCGCACAACGGCGAAATCAATACCGTGAAAGGCAACAGTAACTGGATGTTCGCTCGCCAGGGCATGATGAAAAGCGAACTGTTTGGCGAAGATATCAAGAAGCTGTTCCCCATCGTTGAACCGCATACTTCTGACTCAGGCTGCTTCGATAACGCTCTGGAAATGCTGTATCACTCCGGCAGTACGCTTCAGGAAATTGTGATGATGATGGTGCCGGAAGCCTGGCAGAATCATCAGACCATGTCGGAAGACAAACGTGCCTTTTACGAATTCTACTCGTCC
The DNA here is from genome assembly GCA_947085455.1 of uncultured Planctomycetota bacterium. Classification (GTDB taxonomy): domain Bacteria; phylum Planctomycetota; class Planctomycetia; order Planctomycetales; family Planctomycetaceae; genus SXXK01. The sequence goes on from CAMTWR010000013.1 coordinate 45,361, forward strand.
ATTCAGGAACCCTGGGATGGGCCAGCCTCGATCTCCTTTACCGACGGTAAATACATCGGTGCGACTTTGGATCGCAACGGTCTGCGCCCAAGCCGTTACTACGTCACCAAAGACGACAAGGTCGTCATGGCCAGCGAAGTGGGCGTGCTGGATATCGATCCATCGAACGTGAAATACAAGGGCCGACTTCAGCCGGGCCGTATGTTCCTGGTCGACTTCGAACAGGGCCGCATCATCGATGACGAAGAACTGAAATCCGAGGTGGCGTCTCGCCGTCCGTATAAGAATTGGATTCAGGAACAGCGCATTCGCCTGGAAGAACTTCCGAAGAAGACGCCGCCAGAACGACTGACCGGCCAGGAACTGCTGAACCGCATGCAGGCGTTCGGATACACATCCGAAACGATGAATTTCATGCTGCTGCCGCTGATCAAGGCCGACAAGGATCCGATCGGCTCGATGGGCAACGATGCGGCTCTGGCTTGTCTGAGCGATCAGCCTCGCATGCTTTACGATTACTTCCATCAGTTGTTCGCGCAGGTGACGAATCCGCCGATCGACTCGATCCGTGAAGAAGTCGTCATGTCGCTGGAATGCTACATCGGCCCGGAAGCAAATCTGCTCGACACAAAGAAGGAAAGCTGTCACCGACTTGCGATTCCTCATCCGATTTTGACCAACCATCAGATGGCCAATCTGAAGGGGATCAACTATCGCGAATGGAAGTGCAAGACGATCGACATTACGTATCCGAAATCGGAAGGCATCGCGGGACTGCTGCCGGCCCTTGATCGCATCTGCAAAGAAGCTCGCGCCGCGATCAAAGACGGTTATAGCCTGGTCGTGCTGTCTGACCGAAAGGTTAGTGCCGATCGAGTCCCCGTGAGTTCTCTGATGGCAACCGGTGCGGTCCATCATCATCTCGTGAAGAATGAAGAGCGAACTCAGATCGGCCTGATCGTCGAATCGGGTGAAGCTCGCGAAGTGCATCACTTCTGCCTGTTGATTGGCTACGGTGCCGATGCGGTCAATCCGTACCTCGCCCTTTATGCTCTTCGACAGGCGCGACTCGATGGCAAGCTGACCGACGATTGGGACGATGATCGCATCGTCGCTGCTTACCGATCGGGCGTGGCTCACGGCATGCTTAAAGTCATGGCCAAGATGGGCATCTCAACGCTGCAAAGCTACAAGGGTGCTCAGATCTTTGAAGCGCTGGGGCTCGCTGATGCCGTCGTAAATCTTTGCTTTGCGGGCACATCAAGTCGCATCAAGGGCGTGGGTTTCGACATCCTCGCCACCGAAGCCATGATGCGTCATCACGTCGGATTTCCCGAGAATTCAGACAGCATTTCAGCCGAACTTCCAAATCAGGGGCTCTACGCCTGGCGTCGAACCGGCGAAAAACACGCGTGGAATCCGCACACGATCGGCCGCATTCAGCAGGCAGCTCGCACCGGCGACAAGGCGGCGTACAAGGACTTTTCGAAGCTGGTGAATACCGAGACCACTCGGTCCTGCCATCTGCGCGGTCTTCTGAAGTTCCGCAAGGGTGAACCAGTTCCGCTGGCGGAAGTGGAATCAGTAGCGGACATCGTCAAACGTTTTTGCACCGGTGCGATGAGCTACGGATCGATCTCAGCCGAAGCGCATGAGTCCCTTGCGATCGCGATGAATCGCATCGGTGGCAAGAGCAACACCGGCGAAGGCGGCGAGCGTTATGATCGCTTCGAGCCCATGGAAAACGGCGACTCGCGTCGTTCGGCGATCAAGCAGATTGCGTCCGGCCGATTCGGTGTGACGTCGTGGTATCTGACCAATGCAGACGAACTGCAGATCAAGATCGCTCAAGGTGCGAAGCCCGGCGAAGGCGGTGAGCTGCCTGGTCACAAGGTCGACAAGACGATCGCGGAAACTCGTATGTCGACAAAAGGCGTGGGCCTGATCAGTCCTCCGCCGCATCACGACATTTATTCGATCGAAGACCTGTCGCAGTTGATCTTCGACCTGAAGAACACCAACCGACGAGCTCGCATCAGCGTCAAGCTGGTGTCCGAGGTTGGCGTGGGCACGATTGCGTCGGGCGTTGCCAAGGGGCACGCGGACAACATCCTGATTTCCGGCTTCGAAGGCGGAACAGGCGCATCGCCGCTGACGAGTATCAAGCATGCCGGTCTGCCGTGGGAACTCGGGATCGCCGAGACTCATCAGACGCTTGTCATGAACGACCTTCGCAGCCGCGTTCGTCTGCAGACCGATGGTCAGCTAAAGACCGGCCGCGACGTTGTTATGGCTGCGATGCTGGGTGCGGAAGAGTTTGGTTTCGCGACGGCTCCGCTGATCACGCTGGGTTGTATCATGATGCGAAAGTGTCATCTGAATACGTGCCCGGTCGGGATCGCGACTCAGGATCCGGTTCTTCGTAAGAAGTTCCAGGGCAAGCCGGAACACGTGGTGAATTACCTGTTCATGGTGGCTGAGGAAACTCGGGAGATCATGGCCGAACTGGGCTTCCGCACGATCAATGAAATGGTCGGGCGAGTCGACATGCTGGAACTGGATCCAACCGTGACTCATTGGAAGGCCAGCCAGTTGGATCTGTCTCCAATCCTGACGCCGGCGAAGAAACCGCATGACGCGGTTCAGACGTATTGCACGATCAGTCAGGACCATGCTCTGGACAATGTTCGCGACATGGAACTGCTGACGAAGTGCGAGCCGGCTCTGAAGGACAAGAAGCACGTTCGCATCGACACGACGATTCAGAATATCGACCGCGCGTTCGGAACGATTCTGAGTAACGAAGTGAGTCGTGCCCATGGAGCTAACGGGCTTCCGAACGAGACGATTCACATCAAGGCGAAGGGTTCTGCAGGGCAGAGCGTTGGTGCGTGGCTGGTGCACGGGATTACGATCGAAATCGAAGGCGATGCCAACGACTACGCAGGCAAGGGCTTGTCCGGCGGTCGTTTGATTGTGTATCCGCCGAAAGGTGTTTCGTTCAAGGCGGAAGAGAACATCATCATCGGCAACGTCGCTTTGTACGGTGCGACGTCCGGTGAAGCCTACTTCAGCGGGATCGCGGCCGAACGTTTCTGCGTGCGTAACTCAGGAGCGACCGCGGTCATCGAAGGCTGCGGCGATCACGGTCTGGAATACATGACCGGTGGCCGTGCTGTGGTCCTTGGAGCAACCGGCCGCAACTTCGCGGCCGGCATGTCGGGCGGTGTGGCTTACGTCTACGATCCAAACGGCAAGTTCCTTGTGAACTGCAATCTGGAGATGGTGGCTCTGGAAGAGGTCGTCGAAGCGGCTGACGTCGAGGAACTGAAAACTCTGATCGAGAACCATTCGAAGTACACCGGTTCCGCGATCGCAAAGCAGATTCTGGACACCTGGCAGAAGTCGCTCAAGCATTTCCACAAGGTCATGCCTGTCGACTACAAGCGAGCCCTCAAAGAATTGGCTGCCGAGCAAATGGCCAAAGTTTAGTGCTTTAGCTTCTTGTAGGTTTGGGACCAGCGGAGCGTTGGCCCACCTTCACAATCACTGAATCCCGCCGCACCCACGGCGGGATTTTTTTGCACCTTGAATCGCAGGTTTCAACACAGAGCACACGGAGCGGAATCACAGAGCGCGCGCGTCGGGATGGCTGCGGTTACGGCACTACGCCTGGGGAAGCCGATTAACTCCAGGATGCGGGGCCTCCGGGTTCTCAAGAGGCGCAGCCATCACGCATAAATCTCTCGCACGACATGACCTTCGACATCCGTCAGTCGGAAGTCTCGGCCTGCATATCGGTAGGTGAGTCGTTCGTGGTCCAGGCCAAGCAGATCCAGCAATGTCGCATGCAGGTCGTGGATGTGGACTTTGTCCTCCGCCGCGTAGTAGCCATAGTCGTCCGTCGAACCATAGCGAAAACCGCCCTTCACACCACCGCCGGCCAGCCACATGGTAAAGCCTTCCTGGTTGTGATCGCGACCGGCGCCGGGGCCAACGGATTCTGCGGTAGGAGTCCGCCCGAACTCACCGCCCCACCAGATCAGAGTGTCTTCAAGCAGGCCGCGAGTCTTTAGATCGTGCAGCAGAGCAGCAATGGGCTGATCCACTTCCCGGGCATTCTTTTCGTGCCCGGTCTTCAGATCGGAATGCTGGTCCCACTGCACTTTGTCATCGTTGTGTGTCACCTGAATGAAGCGTACACCAGCCTCTGCAAAGCGTCTGGCCATCATGCACATGCGGCCAAAATTGGCAGTGACAGGATTGTCCATGCCATACATTTTATGAGTCGCCTCGGACTCGGTCGACAGATCTTCAATTCTCGGCAGCTCCGACTGCATTCGGAACGCCAGTTCGAACGACTGCAGACGAGCTTCCAAAGCAGCCTCGGCACCCGCACGCGCCATGTGATCGCGATTCATCTTTTCCAGACGAGCCAGCTGCAGTTGCTGCAATTCTCGAGACAGGCGCGGGTTACGAATGAATTTTACATGCGCCTGATTTGACGGCACGCTCGCATTGCCCAGCGAGGTTCCCTGGAAGGTGGCCGGCAAAAAGGCGGAGCTCCAGTTGTTGATCCCGCCAAAAGCCAGAGTTGGACAGATGGTGACAAAGGCCGGCAGATTGGAATTCTCAGTCCCCAGTCCGTAACTGACCCAGGACCCCATGCTGGGTCGAACAAAGTTGTCGCTGCCGGTATGCAGCTTCATGACAGCACCACCATGAGCCGGGTTGGTGCCGTGAATCGAGTGCAGCATGCACAGGTCGTCGACGTGAGCCGCCAGTTTGGGAAACAGCTCGCTCACCCACAATCCGCTTTCCCCGTGCTGGCGAAAGCGCCACGGTGACTTCAGCAGGTTGCTCGTCGCATTGAACTGAATTTCCGGCTTGGCAAACGGAAGCGGCTTACCATCATCGCGTGTCAGCAGAGGCTTGTGATCGAAGGTGTCCACCTGCGACGGCCCGCCGCTCATGAAAAGAAAGATGATTCTCTTTGCCCGAGCTGCATGATGCGGCAATGGCAGCGTTGGAGCATCAGCAAGGCTCTGCCCGGCTTCACTGAACTGAGCCAGCACCGATGCGGCTGCCAGCGAACCAAACCCTGCAGCTGCGCGTTTGAGGATCGAACGACGCGACGGGGATGCAAAGCCAGCCGATGAAAATTCCATGGCCATGTGTTCTACGCCTCAGTTGAAAACTGCGGAATTGAAGTGGATTTGTGGTGGGGAGGAAACTCAGAGGCGGGAAGTCAAAGTCGCGGGGCGGTGAGGACCCGACGAAGTGTTGTCACGGTGGATCATAACCACCGGCATTCCATGGATGGCAGCGACAGATGCGCAACGTGCCCTTAAAAATCCCTTTTATCAGGCCCGATTTTTTCACGGACAAAATGAAATACTGACTGCAGGACGGATAAAAACGGCAGGTGGGCCCCAGCAGCGGGCTGATCAAATACTGATAACCTCGCACAAGCTGAATGGCCATCCGGCCAGGAAGCGCCTGGACCAGCGAGAGCGCAGACGGAGATTGCTGCCGTTGTGAATCCACGGCAATCCCTTGCGAAGCATCCTCTGTACTGCAATTGCAGTTGTGATTATTGACGGCGTCGGTCTCATGCCCTGGCCGCGACGGGGACGAATTCATTTTCCCTCACCTTCCGTCGGTACTGAGGACGCGGGCGGCGTTTCCGGACTCACAACTGGTTGCGGCTGCGACGGGGGGAACAGTTTACGGGCCAGTCGGTTAGCGATTGATTTTAGTGACGCCTGAAAGTCGGCCAAAGTCGAATCATCTCGCTGGCGCGGAATCAGAATCAGGTCCATTCCTTTGGGAATATCATGCTGCAGCAGGCGAAACGCTTCCCGCAGTCGACGGCGCTTCACATTTCGCCGCACGGCCGAACCATGCTTCTTTGAAACACTCAAGCCGGCTCGGGATACGTCCAGTTTATTTCGAAAGGCAAAGACCAACAGGTGGCCATCGCCAGCTCGCTCACCGGCCCCATAGACCCGTTCAAAATCCTGAGGCCGCCGGAGATGCATTTGCGGAGTCAGA
>CAMTWR010000014.1:0-46589 GCA_947085455.1 uncultured Planctomycetota bacterium
ACGCTGGCGATGCCCGCGACAAGGCCGGTGCCGCCCTCAACGTCAGTGGCAAAGTCATTGTTTCACTTCCAGCATGTGGCCAGTGGTTGCACGGATGCGGTGGCCAGTTGAGTCAGCAGCAAAAACCACATCGGCAGAAACTGCTGATTCAGGCGTTCAAACGGGTGTAGCTACACCAGCAACGATGATTTTTCAGGCATTCTCTGAACTATTTCAGAGCACGAAAACCCCATAAAACACTGGAAAAGCGGCAAAGTCTTCTGCGCAGTAACGTACGATGTGACCGGAGCAGTTTGGGACGATCGTTCCCTGCTCACAGATGACCGTGGCCGTGCCGGAGTTCATCAAACTTGTTCAACGACAAGTGAATTGCATAGTCGGAAAATCAAAAAAAGTTCTTTGAAGCACCTCAGATGCTCAATCGTCGATGGAGAGGAAGTAAATGCTGTGGACCACCGTTTACTTTTGCCCGGCGATTTAACCATTCATGACTTTAAAAAACAACTTCGATAGATTAAGTCGAAATGGTATTGCATTCCCGGACCTGCATGTTAGAAGTCTCGAAGCTACGCTGCGTGAACAGACAAACGCTGTTTGCGCAACATGATTTTCGGATGACTCGATGAATCGCGACGCGGTACCCCGTTGAGCGAGTTATTAGGTAGGCCGACGCTACGCCATCCAGCAGGATGACGTCGCGTCGGCCTTTTTTATTGGCGATCTCACGGTCGTCTGTACGAAGTCGTTCTATGAAACATAGCGGCGCTGCGGTAGTTCACGACGACTGAACGACAATTCATTCGGATGACTTTACATATGGTAGCTCGGCCAATGGCCCGAGAGACCAGATATTAAGTAAGCCGGCGTTGACCGTGACGTTGAATCGAGTTCCGTTGGGCGTCTGGTTCTCCCAGATCGTTGCTCGAATTGATCCCATCCGAATTTCATGAGCGGGTTGCTGCTTTGACTTTGCCATCGTTCATTTCCACGTTCAAAAAGAGGTAGTTGTGTCTGCTTCCTCTACCCCTGCGAAACACGATATGCGCTTTCGGAGTTGACGATCGTCAGATACCGCTTACCGCTTTCAGCCGCGATGCGCTGCATGCAAGCAAAGAGGGGGTCCCCGTTGGCTGCATCGGTCAATGCAGACGGAACCGGCTATGAGAAACGACTTTTGGTAGCTCATTTGGGTTACGTCCGCTGGTTGGTCGCGATTGCGATTCGAAGCGGAAGCCGCAATCCGAGCCGCCCGTCTCCGACAGACTGTTATCTACCCATCCGGCCGGTTCGATCTGAGTCAGCAACGACGTTGAGATATTTGCCACCAGTCTCGTTGGATCAACCGGATTTTGGCAATCGGAGGCTTGGCCAGAAAACGCTCCTTGCTTGCCGTCAATTTGATTGCACCCGCGGGATTGTCGCCCCATCGTTCGCCCCATCAGTCGATGTGACCGGAGCGTCGAACGGCGGGACGCAAACTCGCATCGGCCGGTCTCACCGGAGCGAGTTGCAGCTGTCTTCCGAGATGTCGGCGCGAAGCGGGTCATTGGCGGTGACTCCGAGTGTTTCCTCGGTGCGGTCATCAAACGTCAGATCCCAGACCGCCGCATTGCGATGCCGGATCGTGCCGGTCACAGTTGTATTTTGGATGGCCCCGGTGGCTGTCCCTTTTGGATGGCCCCGGTGGCTGTCCCAGATTCCGTTCCATATCCGAGCAAACGATCTCCGGGCAGCAAAGCGACGGCGCGTACCCAGCCTTTCTCGACAACGTAAAACGGATGCTCGCTCGTGGTTTCAATCACGCGGCCCCCGACTTTTAGCTCGAGGATATTGGCGTGAAGGCTGAAAACCTGTTCAACACGTGAGGTTTCAGTTGGGGCTTCAGGAGAGTGTTCATCGCGGGTCAGAATTTCATCGCCTATCTGACGATTTTCAATTCGCTTTGGCCCCGTCGGCGTCAGAATCGGTGTTCCAGCGGCAAAACACGTGCCACCAAGAATTTTCAATGCGTCGCTACTCACAGTGACAATCTCATCCGCCGCTTCGTCGGCTTGTCTTGCGGCACCGGATACCACTCCAGCGACTTCATCGGCGTGTTGAACGCCTTCTCGTGCTCCTTTGGCCAGCATTTTTCCGGCTCTGGCCCCGTCGCCCCAGTGAGCACGGGGGCCAGCCGTCTGTTACTTCTGTTATGGATAAAATGGGAAACGAAGTCAACACTTGTCATTCAGTCACGTTGCACTGAACGCTCGGCGGGCGGCGGTGATGCTGATGGCTCGGTTGTGGCCTTTGGACATGGCGGAAGCTTCCATCGACTTTGGGCGACCGACGCTCGAACGGAACCACCTGCGAAAGTTGATCACGCAATCGACCCATGTCTCCGATGAGATCTCCAGTCGCTCAAACAGCGGCAGAAGGTTGTCCGGTATCGCGCCGCGTTTGTCGGCTCGAATCTGACGGCCGGTCCAATCCAGCAACTGCAGATAATCACCGAGCCCCATCGACAGACAGCCTTTGTTCGAGGCTCGCCGGGCGGTCTTCTTTGTTCGCACAGCCTGACGCTTCGGTTCCAGCGGTAACGGGGCTAACCAGCCAGCTCGCGGACCGTGTTCCACCGCCGCATCAAATTGGCGACGCTCGGGTACCGGCACGTCTTCAAAGTCCGGCAACGACGCGGCTTTTCCCGGGCACGGAATACTGTCAACTGAACACTCTTCCGTCGCCGCCTTCAGGTCGATAATGCGATCCTGCACGCTCGTAAAGTCACTGCCCTCAGGAGCCTTCGCAATGCCCGCTCGAATCGGATTCAAGTCCACATACTGCATGCACGCCAGGATCGCCGTGTCATCCAGAAGAACCTGACTTTTGAAACGACCTTCCCAAAACCTCCCGCTGCACTTGTCTTGTTTATTCGCTTCCTTTGCGATCCGCTCGGACAGGAATCGCATGAACCACGAGATGCTTGAAAGACGTTGCCGCTTTTCCTTCAGCCCCTTCTTGTCGTTGCGAATCGAGTTCAGTTCGAACTCCGTCGGTTCTGCCGGACTGCCATCTTTGGTCTTTCGAGCCGGGCACAACATCCACCACTTTTGAGCGATCTCATCATCCGACCACGTCGAGACCACATCATGCCGACTGCGTAAAATACAGTGGAAATGGTTATGCATCACCGCATAGCCGAGGACCTCAACACCCATAACTCCCGCGAGAAACTCCATCCGCCGCCGAATGAATTCGCGACGATGCTCGTAATCGGCCCCGGTGAGTGGATCCTGCCCGCAAAGATAAGCCCTCCGCACACACCGATTGATGCAGTGAACCACCTGAATCTCCCCCTCAGCCAACACATCCCGTCGATTCGTCCGCGCCATGCGATTCTCCCCACTAAATCCCACAACTCACCCCAAACACCAACTGGTGCCAACTGCCAGCCATAGTTGCCAGAATTCTACACTCTCGACAAACTGTGGGCAATAGTCGGATGGCCCCATCATGGCACCTTGCCTGTAGCGGTACGCACGATGTGGCCTTCTCCCTGACATTACAGGATCGGCACACGGAAGTGGTGCCCTGTTCATATGTTTTGGGCGGGAGCTCAATGGCTGGCCTGCGTTACCCTTCGCACGGACGCTCAAGACAGAACGGTCTCCCGGTCCGCCCCTCCGCTGAAGGCCGAAGTAGTTGGCTACACTTTCCTCGTAAGATACTTTCATTCTCTATTCCAAACCGGTTTATCCCGGCACACAATGTCCCCTTTTGCCTTTCCCCGACACTGGTTGACATTGTCAATGTGTATCGTCCGCCAAAGAAGCTTACCGTCTGCCATTCGTGTGCAGTGTTCCGTGACGCGCCATATTGGATCAACATGTGTTCGGTTTTTGAAAATTGCTTTTCCATCTCCATCGCTGATGCAATCAATGGCCGACCGGACCGAACAGCGGCCCGATACTCCTGCATGCCCCAGCCAGACTGACAGCCACTGCAGACGAGAGTAACGGCGATTACCGCGACCGACGAACTTGTCATCGCCATACCCTTCTGTTTTCTTGCCAGGTGTTGGCGTACTCTTTGAAATACGGCAAGACAGAACCATCATAGGCCGGATCCAAAATCTTGAGGTCGAATCCAGACTCTTTGAATGCTAGCCATTTGTCGATCGTGAATTCAGTGCCGCGTGATTTGTCCACCGCAGCACTGTCTCCATTTGCTTCGATTGATCGATACACTGATAGAGAGAATCTTGGATTGTCGTCTACTCGGAGAACGCTAGTTCCATTCGAATTCAAGAAAACATCAACGGACATTGTTAGCACATATCGCCCGCCAAAGAAACTTACAGTCTGCCATTCGTGCTTGCTTCCAGTTGCTCCATACATGATGAGCATGTGCTCCGTATCCGGGAATTGCTTTTCCATTTCTATCGCCGGTGCAATGAGTGATCGACCAGATCGAACAGCTGACCGGTAGTCGTTCGTGTCCCAACCATAGTGACTGCCGCTGCACCCGAGACAAAGGAAAAACATCGTGACCAATGCGAGATTATTTTGAGGTATTCCAGTAAGAGTAGGCATCGTATTAATCTCCACCAATGCAAGGATATCGACTTTGGAAGCGGCCAGGATTTGGAATAGATGAGATGTCAAAACCGGGGTCTTGCAGGGTTTCCATCCATATCAACGACAAAGTCTGGGTTCGCGGGTGAAGGTGTCCACAAGTCGCTTACTGCTTTCTGTGCCCGCTCCCATGCAAACGCACCCCCATTCACCCAAATTCGATGACTCGGGAAGCGGCTGACCGCCGTTTGTGGCTCAAGCACTTTGTACGTTCCTTGTCCATTGACGCAGCTCAACTGAACATCGGGCGAGTGCCAGATATTGACTGACGTACGCTGTCCTATAGCCTGCATACCAGGCTCGGCGAGTCGATTCGGTCGCCCCCAGCCAGTCCACCATACATCGACAGACGACTCCGTGCGATTCTCCAAATGCACCGGCGACATGTTTATCGTGCCGTAAATATTCGGCGAGATCTGCAACGTACGCGGAACTGGAATACCATTCATGTCGATTACAAGAATGGTGATAAACTGGGCTGGAAACTCCAAACCGCCTTCCATGTCAGTCATCTTCGTCTCAACACAAGCCAGCTTGTCGCCACAACAGGCGAACTGCATCACTGCTCTTGTGTAAAGACGGTAAACGCCATCTTTCACGCTGGTTGTAGGATTCTGAAACCATGCAGCCAATCTGGAGCGTTTGATCCCGGAAATGAACAAGTTGAGGCGGGCAGTGGCGGCATCGGCACCTGTTGGTCCATAGTAATGTTCGAACCAATCGTACGGAAAGACGAAACTCGGGAGGGGTAGAGGTATCCCAAGCAAGTTCGCCGGCCGGTTGAGTGTACCAATCGTCGGAACGCCATTTATGAACGATTTCGCGACTATGTCGGCTGTAAACATTGGATACCCCAACGAAGCACAAACACCGACATTTCCGGACGGGTCAATGTAAAGGATGGGACTGTTTTGTGCGTAAGCGAAGTTGTTCATGCCATCAGCAAGCGGTAAGGGATCCATTGATAGCCAGCGCGCCACTGTCGGCTGATACAGCCTTGCCCTCATATACACCAGCCCTGTGCTTGCATCTTGATAATACCCATACCTTCCCACCCATCGAAACGGATTGACAGTCGTTCCGCTGCTGGTGATCGTGTTGCCCCAGGCGTCGAGCAGGTAGGAATCCGTGGTCGTCTGAGTACTGCTGGTCAGCAGGCGTGTTGTGCCAAGAGCATCTGCGTGCAGCCAGTGCGAAGTGCTGCTGCGGCGCTGGCTCAGTATGGAGCCGTATCGCTGAGGCTCATTCGTGTAGACGGCCTGCACGGCATTGGCACTATTCAGTTCCGACAGGTACGCATCGGTCGTCACGTCCCAAACAAACTTGGTGCTGGTCGCCCCCTGCTGCGAAACCACGCGGCGGTTGTCACCGTTATACGACATTGTCACCGGCGAACCCGTCGGCAGTCGATACTGCGTCGGCTGGTTCTCGTAATTCCATGTGGTCGTCGTCCGATTGCCGGTCGGCGGCTGTTCAATGCGTTGATTGCCAGTGGCATCGTAAGCGAATGACGTGCGGCCAGCGACCACCTGTCCGTAACGAAGCTGGTTCGCGACGTCGTAAGTATACGTCGTGCGTGCAGTATCCACATTCTTTAAAGTCCGATTACCGACAGTGTCGTAAGTAAACGTCTGGCGGTACGGATTGGTTCCCGTGCGGTGCTCGCCCAGCAACTGGTTCTGTTTGTCGTATGTCCATGTCGTGCGGGCTGTAGAGCCGTTTTCGGCCATGGATTTGCGGTTGCCTGCATTGTCATACTGGTAATCAAGCTGCAGCACGCTGGCTCCGGCAGACGTGCGGTGAAACACCTGAGTCGTCTGGCTGGCCGCGTCGTACGACAGCGAGACCCGTGTGCCGTTCGCATTCCGCTGTACATTCCGTCTGCCGGCATCGTCGTACCCAAACGTCGTGCGTTCGCTATACGGATTCCGGAGCGACGAAATCTGATTGGCAGCATCGTACTGGTACGTAAACCGACCAGCCCCAGTCGCGTCCATCGAGCGTCTCTGCCCGACGGTGTCGTACGAGAATGTCTGCCGCTGACTGTTCGGGCTCGCCGTGACTGTTGTTTGACCCACCGCATCGTATGTGGCAGTGTACCGCCCGGTGCTGTCGGCCATCACGGTGCGATTGCCGACCGTATCGTAACTGAAGGTCGCTCGGCTGCCGTCGGGGTATTTTCTGCTGGCCAACTGACCGACCGTGCTGTACGCATAAGTCGTACGGTTGCTGCGCGCATCAATGCGGAGGTTTTGCTGTCCGGCCGCATCGTAGGCCGATGTCGTGCGGCGGTTGAGCGGGTCAATCAGCTGCGTCTGAGCTCCGGTCGCATCGTACGTGAAGCTGTGCCGGTTGGCTCGGGCGTCCACCAGAGCCGACGTTTGACCGAGCGAGTTGTAGACCGTCGTCGTGCGAGTGCCGAGAGCGTTGACTTCGACGGTTCGCCGACCAAGAGCGTCATAGACACTGGAAACTCGATTGCCGTTGGCGTCAATTGTTGCCAAAGACTGGCTGGCGATGTTGTAAACCGTGGTCGCACGTTTGCCGAGCGGATTGATGCTCGCGACGACTCGGCCTGCCGCGTCGTACACCGATGTGCTGCGATTTCCGAGTGGGTCTCTGCTGGCAACCGTTTGACCGACAGTGTTGTAAATCGTCGTCCAGCGTCTACCGAGCGGATTGACACTGGCAGCCGCTCGGCCTTTGGAATCGTAGACCGTCGTTGAGCGATTGCCCTTCGCATCCACAGCCGCCACGCCTCGACCGCCTGCGTCGTAGATGCTCGTCGAGCGGAATCCCAGAGCATTGATTGAAGCCACCGTCTGACCGTCCGCATTGTAGGTCGTGGTCGAACGGGATCCTTTGGCATTCACACTGGCAATGGTCTGACCCGCGATGTTGTAAACCGTCGTACTGCGACTGCCCGCGGGATTGATCGATGCAACAACGGCTCCCACCTTGTCGTAGACGGATGTGGATCGCCGTCCGAGCGGATCGACCGAGGCGATGCTTTGACTGGCCAGATTGTACACCGTCGTCCAGCGATTGCCTTTGGGATTGATCGACGCCACGCCGCGGCTCGCGGCGTCGTAGACCTGTGTCGTTCGGAATCCCAGCGCATTGATGCTGGCAATTGCCTGACTGGCGACGTTGTAAACAGTGCTGGATCGCTGATTCAGAGCATTCACACTGGCCGTGGTCCGCCCTGCAGCGTCATAGACAGTCGTTGAGCGTTTGCCGAGCGGATCGATGCTGGCCACCACTCGATTGAGGACGTCATAGACCGTGGTGGAAATCGCTCCCGTCGGGCTCGTCGTGCGAATCTGACTGCCAAGCTTGTTGTATACAAAGCTCGTGCGAGCCCCGTTCGGAGCAATCGTGGCCTTGGGCCTGCTGCAGCACGTGTCAAAGATTGTGGTGCTCCGAAGACCAGCCGAATCGATCGACGCGGCGGCTCGGCCCGCGGAATCGTAAACAGTCGTCGATCGCAATCCGGATGGGTTGATTGCTGCAGCCGGCTGCCCCGCAGCATTATAGACGGTCGTATTCAAACGGCCCAGCGGAGACTGGGTTCTGACTCTCTGGCTGGCCAGATTGTAAGCAAAGGACGTCCGCTGGCCGAGCGGATTAATTGTTGCCACCTGACGGCCACTCGCATAAACGCTGGTGCTACGAGCACCAATCGAGTTGACGGTCGCGACGGGCACGCAACCGGCATTAAAAACACTGGTCGTTCGATTGCCCAATGGATCAATCGAAGCCACCGGCCGATTGTTGGTGTCAAACAGCGTGGTGGCAATGGCCCCCACAGCATTTTTCGTTGTCGCTCGCTGTCCTCTAACGTATGTAAACGAAGTCCGCATGCCGACAGGGCTGATCGTTGCAGCGACCTGACTGGCTGCATTGTAGACCTGACTATTACGATTTCCCAAAGGGCTAATCGTCGCAACGATACGCGACGAACTGTCATACAAAAAGGACGTGCGCTGATTCAGGGGATTGATGCTGGCCGTTTTCTGTCCTGCCGCGTTCCAGATGCAGGTGGTACGATTCCCGAGGGCATCGACCGATGCGCTTGGCTGAAACGTGGTGTTTCCGGAGCTGTAAATCCAGGTCGTTCGACCGTCCTGATTGGCGGTTGCCGTCAGCCGAGGGCTCGCCGACGAGCCGGATTCGTAGACGAAGGACGTGATCGACCCCGACGGCTGAATCACTCGAAGTGCTTTCGTGCAGTCCGACTTGGCACTGAACGGGCTCATGCCGGGATTTGTGACCGTCTTGATATTGCGAGCTTCGTCAAACACGATCGTCGTCACCCTACCAAGCGGGTCGATGACCTTCGCATTCAGCCAGTCGGCATACGAATACTGTGTGACCCCACCACTTGGTGCCGTGACGCTGGCAATCCAGCCGTACGCATCATAGGTGTAGGACGTCCTCACGCCGCTCGAGTCAATCAGCGCGATCAGTTGATGCGCGGAAGCGTATCCGGTGCCGTAGCGAAGTTCGGTGGTACACAACGTCGGAGTGATGAACCGTGTCAGATTGCCATTGGCATCAACTGTCAGGGAGGTGATTCTGCCGTAAACGTCCTGAACACGTGACAGCTTGCTGGAGGCATAGGTGAACGAGGTCCGACGTGTCAGCGGATCAACAATGCTGGCGAGCGACCCACTGCTTCGCACCATCGTCCATCGCTGGCCTGCAGGATTTTGGATGTACTTCAATACTCCCGTATCGTTGTATTCATAACGGAACCGATCAGGCTGTGTGATTTCTGTCCAGCCAGTGCGGACACCGGATCCGTTGACATTCTCGACCAGAGAGTTCCGATTTCCTCTGGGTTCATAGATCCGCGTCGTGGAATCCTTGCATCGATACAGGTCAATCGAACCGTCACAGCGGATGACATTGGCCTCGGTGGACGCGGCCTTGTCAATGAGACGAATTCCGTGCAGGCCCGACACGTTCGACCCCGCCGGAGGCGACTGCATCTGCGTGTCGGCATACGGCGAATTTGGGCCGAATACAGGAGCTGAGTTAAAATAGAGTCGTTCCGTCGGAGCGAGACTGCCCGAAGAGGGTGTTGACAGGGCAATCGACAGATTGCCATTGATCGGACTTGCGGTCTGCCCGGCAGAACATGTCGGGCAGGACGTTGCACCCGGAATTCCTGGTTGAGGCCCCGGGCTTGAACATTTACAGGAAGAACACGTACTGTCCAGTTCCTGTGACAGATCGCTGAAGCCGGGGATCAAGACAGGGTAAGTGTTCGGGCAGGTCTTTGTCAGCTGAGGGATGCAGCGAGCGTTGGAAATCTCTTCCTGAGTCCATTCGCCGAAGGGAGTGACGACGACAATGGCTTCCGTAAAGTCACAAACTTCATTCAGTGCCGAATCAAGACTCAAGGTTACTGGCTGATAGCAGCAAGTGAGATTTCCCCTGGAAAAATAAGCAATCCCTGCACCCCCCGCGTTGCCGTTGAGCTGAACAAAATACTTCATGCGGCAGGAATGATCAGGATCCCCTCCGAGTCCCAGATCGACGTATGCGTTAGAACCACAAAAACTGACGGGCGCAGCAAAATTGCATCCTTCAACCGGGAAAACAATGACGAATGTTCCGTTGAAGTTCGGGCACTCTTCACAGTCCGGATAGGGCTTATTCTTAACACCACTGACCGTAACGAATGCACCTTTGGGATTTAAGGCGCTAGGTCCACAACAGAGACAGGGACTTAATGAGGGCGTGGACATAATTTCCGAAACCTTAACGAAGGACGGGAAATACGGTGCCAGCGGACTTTGGGGGACTCAGATGTCACCCCCTATGAAGGGCGATTCTATCGACGGCCAGCGCGACGGCAATGGCGTTTGAAAGTGTTTTGTTCCTAAAAGAACACCTTCTGGATTTGGTCGTCAAGCTGTTTCGACAGTTTATGAGGACCCAGAAATTGCAGAATTACGGACTCCGGAGAGCGTTCGCGAAATTCTTTCAGCAAGCTCAGGCCATTGCAAATAGCCCCGGACAGTAAGGTCGGCTCCTGAAAGATGGGCTGATTGAATGTCAGCTTCTGACAAATGTGGTGTGTCATTCCCGTGTGGTGCAGTGCCCAAAGCAATAACCCTTGATCGGCCCACGCACTGAAGGATTGAAGGTGCGGGTTCATGGCAAGCCACTGCGCTGCCCACGCCCAGGCGCTCAGAATGTTACGATCCCGGACCTTGCAGATCCCAACGACGCCACTGTTCACATTGACGCCGCTTGTGACGACGCCTTCAGGCAGCGGTAAATGATCATAGAGTCGGGGATCATTTTCGGTGACAACTGTCGTTCCGTCCCGCACGAGAAGCGGCGAATTCCTGATGTGTTCGAATGCATCGTCCAACGGCTGGAGTACGACGCAGTCGGCATCAATCCACAGAACGCGATCAAAAGGTGCCTGAACGAGATAGTAAGGCTTGATCCAGGCCTGCCACCAGAACCTTTCCCGAATCCTTTGCATTGGTTGGTACAGTTCCGGAGGGGCCCACAGGAGAACATGACCAATGTCGAGGCACCAGTGCCGTTGCGTTTCACTGAGACCGAGGTCGATCACGCAGATCGGTCGGTTCGAAACGGATCTGACGGATCGAACAAGGAACTGCAGGTCGCGAAAATATCCGCTGTCAGCCGCTGTGACAATTCCTTCCGATTCGGACTTCGTCTGAAAAATAAAGTGCCACAGCCGCTCAATGCACCAGGGACCACGATCTTCAGTCAGTACCAGGTTCAAGGCGCGTCGATAGAAATCAAGACTGCGCTGCCGTATGTTATCACGGCTCACAGCAAAACAGGCCCCCACACGGCAGCAGTAGTACTCCGGTGCCGCCGCTTCAAAGAGTCTTTCATAGAAGGTTGCAAGTGGCAGTCCTGGCTGTGGTGGACGCCCCAAGGCATCGTCAACCAGCATCAGATCACTCAGTTCTCGGTACTGAGTGCGTGAGTCCACACTCCAGATTTTCTCAAACACGTCCGGGACATGATCTCTGGGATCGCCCTGCAGAAAGACCGTCACGTCGGCCAATGAGTCATAGTTTTCGATGATATGATGGAGATACGTGTGGGCCTCGCGACCAACATTTGGCAACTCGTTAGGACCGGTGCCGCCCTTGCTATAGACTGTCACGGGAAGCACGCTAAAGTCCTCCAGCCAGGAAAGATCCTCGCGATAGTGAGCCACAACCAACTGGAGCTCCGCCGGCCGACTGAGAGATGCCCCGGTAAACGGGAAACTCAGAAATTTTTCGGGTGGAACGGAATTGCAAACAGGACATCGACGACAAATCGAAGGTGTAACGATGTGGCGGGGAATATGCACATCCGGGTGCGTGCAGAAATACATTTCCGACGAGGATCCGATTGTGCGTCTGGACGCACACGGCGGAAACTGGATCGTGTTACGCTTGGTTACACAGGGACCGGATTTCCGAGTGCCATGAATACTGCACCGCAGGAAAGTGATTCCTATTCCACATCCTACCGCACTATTGATGGGATGAATTTCACGCGGATTTCGTGGTCCGCTGCAGATACTATTTTTAAGGAAGGCCAACTGGTTCATGCGACGACTCATTACTTTAGCTATTGGGGGCGCCGTAGTGATTTCCTGATACTTATGGCTGGTGGATATACCACAGGAGATATGTGTTTACTTCATCCAGCCGATGCAATCGCGGGGACACTGCAGCACGGCATTGACGAAGCATTTGTTCCAGCCG
The DNA here is from genome assembly GCA_947085455.1 of uncultured Planctomycetota bacterium. Lineage (GTDB taxonomy): Bacteria > Planctomycetota > Planctomycetia > Planctomycetales > Planctomycetaceae > SXXK01. Next base: position 12,374 of record CAMTWR010000014.1, read on the forward strand.
TTGGTATCAAAGCATCGAACTATTCGAAATCCGCGGACATCCCACGGCACGAACCAAGAACCGCGGATGATTTGTTTGACCCATAGGAATTCATAAGGCGTTGGGCAATCCAGCCAACCTTGCATGTGTCCGTTGGGCAACGCAAGCGAACTGGCGGCGGTTAGACTTACTTTGGGTAAAGGTGGCGTTGCTGCAAGCGGACGGGCTCGCAATCACTTCTGTGGGATCAGAGCGACTTGCAGATTCAATGCGGCGGCAATGCGTTCCACGGTTTCCAGTGTCACGCCGGGCTCACTCTGGTTCCAGAGTCTGGAAAGATTACTGCGACCAATACCGGTTTTGGCTTCCAGATCGGCGAGGGACAGTTGCTGGCGCTCCTTTTCAGCCAGCAATGCCTGCAAAACGACAGCCGTAGCCGCGGCGGCCTCCCGCTTTTGGGCAAGCATTCTACGGCCAAGCTCGCGATTGGCATCCATCGCTTCTGGACGCGACTCTTCAGTCATCGCCTTCCTTAGACGTTCCTGCTCAGCAACGTTCGGTGTTCTGCGACGAATTTTCTGCTCTTCTGTCATGACCAGTTCTCCTGCTTCATCTAACCTGGAACGCGGTCACCGGGTACACAGTAAGTTCATCTTCAAGCCACTCGACGACGATGCAGACATTCCGGCCATCTTCAGTTTCTCCGAACCGCATGGGCCTGCCGGTTGAGCGACTTAATGTTTCGGATTCGAAATTCAAAAACACTTATTCAAAGTCATCCGGAGTCAGGCCGTGTTCCGCGATATGCGAAACATTGCCATCCGTTTCAAATGACCAGACGAATTCGAACCACGCCATTTCAGGCTCTCCATTCCATCCTGACGTTCCATTCTAATACCGTTTTCAGCTGTTGTCAATAATGATAACACTGGCGAACGCTGAGGGGCGTTGTCACGGATCTCAGTAGGTTCTGCCGGCACTGCTGCCGCCCAGGCTCATCCACCAAGATCAGTATTGGCCGCCATGTAAGTACAGCTCGTTCGCGTCGCTGGTTGCTTTGTGCAGAGGCTGATATTCTGGGACAACAGGCCCGCAGGCATGGGCCTCAATGCAAGGTTGGCAGTGACTGGCAAGATTTATGACACGACATTTTCTGCTGAGTACAGGCTTGGTGCTGTTGTTCGCTCAAAGCGGATCTGCTGAGGATCCTGCAGGCTATGAGAAGATCGTTTCGCCGTTTCTGAAGTCCTATTGCTCCGACTGCCACACCGGCGACAAGCCGGAGGGACAGTTTTCAGTGGAGTCATTTCAGCTATCTCCAAAGCTGACGGATCTGTCGGTGCGGAAGCGATGGGCTGAAGTGGTCAATGTACTCAACTCGCACCAGATGCCGCCGGACAAGTCGCCGCAGCCGAAGGCGGAAGAAGTGGCGAAAGTTGTGGATTGGATTACGGCGCAGGCGGTGGAAGCAGAATCTGTTCAGCGAGAACGGACGGTTGTGCTGAGGCGGCTCAATCGGTCCGAATATCGCAACACAATTCGAGATCTGTTGAACATCGATTTTGATACGTCTGGCTTTCCCGAAGATCCAGCGGCTGGCGGTTTCGACAACAACGGCAGCGCGCTGTCCATGTCTCCGATGCAAATTGAATTGTATCTGAATGCGGCTCAGCAGATTCTGGATCGAGCGTTCGTTGAGGGCGAGCAGCCGAAGCCGATCCAATGGCGATTTGACCCGAAAGTGGGGCCAGCGGATCGGGTTCGTATGCGAATTGACGAACAGAACAATCCACTGGTGAATGGAAACAACAATCAGGAAGAAGGCGACTGGGTCATTGTTCATCGCAACTCCTGGGACAAGAACGTGGGGGCTCGGGATTTTCGAGTTCCCGTCGCGGGCACATACATCATTCGCATCAAGGCGGCCGGTCGTCGGCCTGATCGCGATGCGGTGGTTGCATCGGCGGCCGCGTTTCTGAAGCATCGTAAGGACGAACAGGACAAGGAAAATCCGAACGGCCGCAAGTACACTCAGGAGCAGTACGACCGCGACCTGGAACATTTCAAAACGGATCGCATTTACGATTACGGCCCGCCGCGAATTAAGCTGATTCAGCAGCTTGGGTCACAGCCACGAACGATTGCCGAGTTCGATGCGGATGGCTCGCCAGATGAGCCGATCTTTTACAATTTCCCTATGCGGTTCACAACGGAGTCGGCTGGGATCTCGCTGGAGTATGCCTACGCCATCCCGAGCGTGCTCGAGAATTTCTGGATGCAGAACAACGACAAGTTCGCTCGTCCAGAACTATTGATTGACTGGTTCGAGATTGAAGGCCCAGTCTTCGATGCATGGCCTCCGTCGAGTCACAAAACTGTGTTCGGTGACGCTGCGGAAAAAGTGGACGACGAAGACAAGTATGCTCGCGATGTGCTGGCTCGGTTCATGCGGCGAGCGTGGCGGCGACCGATTCAGGGCTCGGAAATTGAGATCGCACTGAGCCAGTTCAGGGCGGCGCGCAAAGATCGAAGTCTTGTCGAGGCGATGAAAATTCCGCTGACGTGGATTTTGACGTCGCCCAATTTCCTGTATCTGGTTGAACCGGCCGCCGAGAATTCCATCGAACGTTTGGACGACCATCAGCTGGCTGCACGACTGAGCTACTTTTTGTGGTCGAGCATGCCGGATGTGGAGTTGTCGAAGCTGGCGGATGCTGGACAGTTAAAGGATCCGGAGATTCGCGTTCTCTACGCCGACCGTATGTTGGACGATCCGCGAGCCGACAACTTCGTGAAGAACTTCGCGGGTCAGTGGCTCGGACTGAGGCTTGTGGGTGCGAATCCGCCGGCTCAGGATTTGTATCCGCAGTACGATCGTCATCTGGAAACATCGATCGTGACGGAATCAGAAGCGTACTTTCGCGAGTTCCTTCAGCACGACCTCGACGCGCGGCAGATGATTCGATCAAACTTTGTGACGATCAACGAACGACTGGCTCGGTTCTACGGCATTCCGGATGTTCGCGGCGATGACTTCCGCCGAGTGCCCGTGCCACCGGGAATTCATCGCGGCGGCATTGTGACACAGGCGTCAATTCTGACCGTCACATCAAACGGGACTCGAACGTCTCCCGTCAAACGTGGTACGTGGATTCTGAAGACGTTGCTGGCAACTGATCCCGGTCTGCCGGTTGCCAACGCCGGTGAGATCGCTCCGAAGGTGCCGGGGATCGATAAGGCCACGGTCCGTCAGCGTCTTGAGATTCATCGCGAGCTGCCTCAGTGTGCTCGATGCCACAGCAAGATCGATCCGCTCGGGTTTGCTCTCGAGAATTTTAACGCCGCCGGCGAATGGCGCGATCAGGAAGGTTTTGGATACAAAGGCCGAGTTGAGCGTGACGACCCCGTGATCAATGCTTCGTCTCAAATGCCTGACGGCACGCAGATCAATGGTGTTGAAGGACTGCAGACCGCGATGATGGCACAGGAAGACCTGTTTTTGAGAGCCATCGCGACAAAAATGATGACCTACGCCCTCGGCCGCGAACCCGGCCTTGCGGATCTGCCGAGTATTCAGGAGTCTGTGCGAGTGATGAAGTCGAAGGGCTACACGATTCGTTCGCTCATTCATCACATCGTGGCCAGTCCGCAGTTTGAAACGCATTGAGTCTTCATTGTAGAGCAGTTGTCTCAACTGCTCACGAGCGCATCTGTGTTTGTTGTTTTGGGTCAAAGGCAACAGGGGTCTGAACGATTGGGACCATCGTTCTACATTCATTGACAAAGGTTGAACACTATGCCAATTCGATCGCAACTCAATCGTCGCACGGTTCTGCGGGCTGCTGGTGTTTCGTTGGCGCTCCCGTTTTTGGATGCGATGATGCCGCGTGCGATGGGAGCACCGTCGACGTTTAAGCCGTGGGCAAAGTCGGATGTCGTGCAGCCTCGAATGCTGTGCTGCTACGTGCCGAACGGCGTCAACATCATGGAATGGGTCCCGACCGATTCCGGAACCAACTACACGCTGTCGCCGACGCTTCAGGAGCTCAAAGATTATCGACAGGACTTTACCGTGCTGTCCGGGCTCGGGCATCCTGCATCTGCAGGCGGCCACAGTGGAGCTGACACCTGGCTGACGGCCGCGAATCTCAAAGCAAAGCCCGGTGCGGACTACACCAACAGTCTGTCGGTCGATCAACTGGTGGCCGAAAAGCATGGCGTGGAGACACGCTACTCATCGCTGCAATTGGGCGATCAATCCGGCACTGGCGGTGCGGGGCATAGTCATACGCTGTCATTTGATGTGAACGGTACGCCGCTGCCTGCGGAGAATTCGCCGCGACGATTATTCGAGCGTTTGTTTGTCCCGGAATCTGAGTCGGACAAGAAAGCCGCTTATCAGCGATACGCCGAACGTCGTTCGATTCTGGATCAGCTGATGAGCGAAACGAGATCGCTCAGTCAGAAACTTGGTGCGGCGGATCAAAGAAAACTGGATGAGTACCTGACAAGCGTCCGCCAGACTGAAAAACAGGTCGAGCGGCTTCAGGCGTGGCTCGACAAACCCAAGCCGAATGTGGAAGAGAAAGATCTGCAGCTGAGCAACCAGCCGGGCAATGCACACGATCGGCCGATGTGGCTGGATGTGATGCTGGAACTGACGTACCTGACCTTCATCACCGACACAACACGAGTCATCACATTCGAATGGTCGCGAGAAGCCGGTGGTTATGGAGGAGGCGGCGAGAATCATCATGAGCTGTCTCATCATGGCGGTGACGCTCAGATGTTGCAGAAGCTGGCCGTGATCGATCGCTTTCACCTGTCGAGACTGGCTCATCTGATGAGTCTGCTCAAGACGACTCCGGAAGGCGACGGCACAATGCTGGATCGCACGATGATTCTGTTCGGCAGCGGCATGAACTCCGGCCAAGGGGGCGAGCATTCTCCAAAGAACCTGCCGACGCTGGTGGCTGGCGGCCACCAACTGGGATTAAAGCACGGCCAGCATATTACCTTTGATTCCGACAAACATCCGCCAATGTCGAATGTGCTTCTGACACTGGCACAACGGATGGGCCTGGAATCCGACAAGTTCGCCGACGCAACGGGAACGCTGACGGGACTCACGTAGGTCGACCTGTCTCAGGTCGACGTGGTGACACTCTGCGGACCTGAGACAGGTCCGCCTACGGTCAGCACTTGCAACAAATTCGAGATTCCCTGAGGCGCTCCGAGGGCATTTGACGCATCTCCTTGAGAAGTTCACCACTTTCTGGAGAATGCCGATGTCCACCACGCACGAATCTGATCTGCCGGAGCCTGATCCCATGCCGGAGCCTGATCCCATGACAATCGACCCTGCCAATCTGGGAAGCGTCGATCCGTTATCGGTGGAAGGCATTTTTCTGGTGGCCCTTAGCAAGACCGGCTCAGAGCGAGATGCTTTTCTCAGCGTGCAATGCGCGGACACGTCGCAGCGGCAGCGGGTTGAGGCTTTGCTGGTCGCTTACGAGCAGGCCGGCAACTTTCTTCAGAAGCCAGCCGTCGCAGCCGTGGCGACTCCAATCGGACCGTATCTGGCTCCGTGCGAATTGCCGGGAACGCTGGGCCGACTGGGACCGTATGAGATCCTTGAAGAGATCGGCCGCGGTGGAATGGGAGTCGTCTTCCGGGCTCATGATCCGAAGCTCCAGCGAATCGTTGCTGTGAAGGCCCTGGCTCCGGAACTCGCGCGGCTTCCTTCCGCGCGACAGCGGTTTCTGAGGGAGGCTCGTGCGGCGGCGGCGATCAGTCATCCGCATGTCGTAACAATCTTCGCCGTCGAAGGAACGGAAGAAGCATCACTCGGTACCGAACGGACAACGTTGCCGTTTCTGGTCATGGAATGTATTGTCGGCCAGACTCTGCACGACAAGATTAAACGAGTCGGCGCGCTCAAGGTGGAAGAGATTATTCGGATCTCCAGGCAGATCGCGGAAGGGCTCACGGCGGCTCACAAGCGTGGACTGATTCATCGTGACATCAAGCCGGCCAATATTCTGCTGGAGAACGGTGTTGAACGAGTCAAGATCACCGACTTCGGTCTGGCTCGTACAACTTCGGATGGCGGAATTACTCATACCGGCGAGATTCTTGGCACGCCACAGTGCATGTCGCCCGAGCAGGCTCGTGGTGAAATCGTCGACCAGCGCAGCGACTTATTCAGCCTCGGCTGCGTGATGTATACGATGTGTACCGGAGTCAGCCCGTTCCGCGCAGACAACATGCTGGCCGTGATGAAGAAAGTGTGTGAGGAGACGCCGAGACCGATTGCTCAGATCAATCCGAACATTCCCGAATGGCTCTGTGAACTCGTAAACCGGTTACTGGAGAAGGAGCCGGAACGACGGGTTCAGTCGGCGGGTGACGTTGTGGAAGTCCTCGAGTCTCGGGCGGTTGCAAACGCGCTACGAGCAGCGTCGACTCATGCTCTGGAGGAAACGAAATCATACCGACAGGATGCCAAGACCATTCCTCGGTGGTTGTTGGCCCCGATCATCCCCCATTTCGTTCGAGATGCGTGGAAAAGCTGTCTGCCCGATCTGATCGTGTCTTCGGCAGCCTGTGGAATGATCGCAGCATCAATGCCTGACGGCATGCTGCATTTCGCTACGTTCTCGTTCTTTGCGGTAGTCTGGTTAATTCTGCTGTTCGCCAAGCGGAGCGGGCGTGGTCGATGGCTTTGCGTCACGTGGCCCATGGGTGTTGTTAGTCTGTTATCGCTTTACCTGGGGATGATGCTTACCGTTTGGGTGCGATTGGAGGCTCATTCCCGATCGGGAGTATTTGTATTTGGCTTGGCAGTTGGGATCTTCTGGCTGCTGACACGCTGGTTTCCGAGTATGTTTATTCAGAATCGCTCTCCGCAGCCGGTCAGCTCCCCATCCCTGGTCCAGCAGTCTGCCACTGAACAGCCATCCGATAGACAGGCGGCACAGCCTCGCTCCCCTTGGTCGTTCCTTGGCTGGATGCTGGTTGCGTTTCTCAGTGTGGGTCTGTTCGGGGGCTTACTGCTGGCTGTGGCGGTGATTATCCCGGCTTATCAGGCAAGTCAGGCAAAGCCTATGGAGTTGAGTCGTGTCGTCCTGGACACTCACGGAGAAAAGATCGCAAAGATAACGGTCAATGGCGAAGAAGTTCGCTCACTGGAGACTGAGGCCGATGCCAATGGTCGGCCCTCGTTCCTGTCGCATGCAGGTCCACACACGCTGCACATTGAATATATCAGCGACAACCCTCAGCAGGAGAAGTTCTTTCACTCAACAGTGAACGTCTTCGGGGGAAGTATAGTCGTCGATGCCGCCGCCACCATCAGCCCAATCATTGTCAAGCCGCCCGCCACTTCAGAAGTATCGGCACTCTCAATTCCGCTGGCCGATGCGGTCGAGGTGCTGACCGATCCGAAGACAATGCCGGCTCGTGCTGAATTTGCGATACCGAGTGGATTAGGAGGCCAGATTCAGGAGATGACCCAGGCCGTGTGGATCGATGAACCGGGGCTCCTAGTCCGCATCAAGCGATTGGGCTTTGAAGGAGAAGAAGGAACGGAGATCGAATATTACTCTAAGGTCGCATGGGGCACAGGACCGTTTATGGGAGTCGACGAAAACGTCGGAGAGCTTCCCTGCCATTTTCCCGCAGGACGTTATCGAGTGCTTGTGCAGGATCTCGACTACGGCTGGCAGTTGGATCGCCGAGGCACGATTACGATTGGAAACGGGCCTCTTTATGTTCATGTCAAACGTACCTTTCAGGAACATCAACTGCTGAGTTCTGGCGCTGATCAGTTTCCCCAAGCATTTCGTTGGGCTGGAAAGACATACCAGATCGAAACGCCAGATGAGGTACAGATCGTGAATGGTCTTCTCGCCGCCACTGCGGAGAAGCAAAAATACATCACCCCTGAGTCATTTCGTACACATCCTCTCTTTCTTGAAGCGGTCGACATTAATGCGCAGAGTGGCGGCCATTCGCTTAGGCACCACCGTACATTGGGGCAGATCAACATACAGTCTCCCGACATGCTCGCTGGGTTCCGGTCGCCACTTGGGTCTCTATCATGTAACCAGGAATTCATATCGCCGGGAGGGGTGTTCGTGCCCAGGCAAGGGCTTGAGACGTTGGTGACAGACAAGCTCGTCAGTTGGGGAGTCTACGGATGGAAAGACTATGGTCCAATCGCCATGGACGAATCGCTGATGATGCCGCAGGTGGCACGCCGTGATCGTGGGTTTATCAGAAGATTTGCAGAGGCCCAGCCCGAAGACGGCGTTGGTATGGTTTTAGCTTTCTACTTTCGCTGGTTTGACGACGCCAGTTTTATTAAACCCAAATCAGTGCCCGCAGTTCGGCGCCTGGTTGCCGCCTGGGCCGATGGGCAGCCCGATGTTCCCGAATCAGAACTGTTGCAACTGGGTGAAGCTTCGTCATGGAACGAACTCTGGATGGAAAAAAGTCCAGAGGGCTCCGCCGTTTCATCAGGACAAAAATTCCTGATTGCCGGCAGTACACCCGGAACATGGCGCATGAAGGAGCCGCCGGAAGGGGCATTGGCTCCGAATTAGGATTCTAACTTCAAGACTTGCGATCATGTCGGACAAGCCGACATGAGGCGGAGTAGACCGGCCCCCGGCTGGCTCGCCCAGCAGGAGCCAACGTTTTATTGTTAGCAATAACACATGCACACAAGGTCGCGACACGCCTCGACAGCATTCATCGAAAGGTCATCTTGAACTCTGAAGAACACTCCGCCGACCTTCCTGTCTCGCGCATCCTGAAGCGTGTGTCTGAAGGCGAAGTCCGCGCGGCGGAGGAGTTGTTGCCATTGGTGTATGAGGAGCTTCGAAGACTGGCGGCGGCCAGAATGAGGAATGAAGCGACCGAGCACACGCTGCAGCCGACAGCTCTGGTTCATGAAGTGTATCTGCGACTTCTGCGCAGCGAGCCTCAGACGTGGGAGAACCGGCGGCATTTTTTTTCGGCCGCCGCGGAGGCGATGCGAAGAATTCTGATTGAACACGCCCGCAGTCGAGATCGACTCAAACGCGGCGGCGACGCTCAACGCGAACCACTGGTCGAGATCGCTATCAATCCGTCCGTTGATCTGTCAGAAGTTCTGGCGGTGCATGAAGTGCTCGAAGAGTTCGAACGCCTGATGCCAGACAAGGCCGAACTCGTCAAGCTGCGTTACTTCGCGGGACTTGATGAAGCAACCGCGGCGGAGACGCTCGGCATCTCGCGTCCAACAGCTTCACGCTGGTGGACCTTTTCGCGTGCATGGCTGTTTCAGAAACTGTCCGAACGAAACGCGAGTGACCAGCTTTAGGCGGTGCACTCGGTGTGATCTGAAAAGTCGAGCCGGTGTGATCGTTTCCTTCGGCAAAGTCTCATTGCGAGTCGAAGTCATCCGGTTTTACTCAGTCGACGCAGCCCTTTTGCGATTCCGAGTGCGAGTGGCCCTGGAACAAGTTTAGGGTTTTCTCAGCAAGTGCCCTGGGGCATCTTCGATGACCTGCATCGCTGCGCTGGAGCCTGCGCCGTGATTTCAGGAGTGTGAAGCAATCATGTCAAGACATTCTGGTTTTTCCAGTCTGTTCTGATGACCGGCTTGAGATCACCTCGGCTTTCCCTCATTGTCCCGGTAAACGAGAAATATCATGCCACGGAAACGTCTTTCTTCGTTTCTTAACCTGTTCACTTTCCCGTTCAAGCTGAAGAGCTCGACTCGCCGACGCGGAGCCCGCGGTCAGTGGTCGGGAACTCAGACGCCCGCACTTGAGTCTCTGGAAGCACTCGAAGATCGCACGCTCCTCAGCGTCTCCGTCACACTCGCAACAACATCTCTCTCTGCAGCAGAGACAGAGATCACAATCACAGGCACGGGCTTCGATCCCATCGTCTCGAACAACACCGTGGCGTTCAACAAAGGCGCTGAGGGCATCGTCACGGCAGCGACGGCCACGTCGCTTACCATATCGTTTACCACGGAACCAACTTCGGCCGGTAACCTCACCGCCGTTGTGACATCGAACAGCGTGAGCAGCGGGTCGCCGGTTCAGGTAGCGACTGTGATTCCGGACGTGATCTCCAACTCAGCGACTCTACCCGCTGATGCAGCCACGATCGTAATCTACGGCGATGGCTTTGACACAACAGCCAGCAACAATACCGTGACGTTCAACAACGGAGCCGCCGGCACCGTTGCATCAGCCACGGCAACTCAGATGACCGTCACACTCACGACGGCCCCTACAACGGCCGGCCCACTGAATGCGACTGTCACAACCAACAGTGCCGCCGGTTCGGCAACACAAGTGGCCACCGTTGCTCCAGTGATCACCTCCAGTACAGCAGCATTGTTGGCCAACAGCAATTCGGTGATCATCGCAGGACTGGGTTTTGATACCACACTTGTCAACGACAGCATCACATTCGACAACGGAGCTGTTGGCTCAATCACCGCCGCCACAGCCACATCGCTGACAGTCAACCTGACGACTCGGCCCGAAACCGCCGGAAGTTTCTCGGCAGTCGTCACCAGCAACGGAATCAGCAGTGGTGCTCCGGTGCAGGTGGCACTCGTCACTCCAGTCGTCACCTCAGCAACCAGTCAGGTCGCCGCCAATGCATCGACAGTAACAATCAGCGGTTTTGGCTTTGATCCTGTCGTTTCCAACAACAGCGTATCGCTCGGTATTGGCGCAGTGGGAACGGTCATATCGGCGACGCCGACATCCATAACGGTTTCGTTCTCCACTAAGCCCACGAAAGCGGGCAGTCTGACCGCAATTGTTACGACAAACAGTCAAACCAGCGGAAGCGCCACTCAGGTGGCATCAATCACTCCCGTGGTCACCAGCAGTACAGCCAGCATCGCGGCCAATGCGTCGTCCATTGTGATCGCAGGTGTGGGATTTGACACGATCCCGGCCAACAACACCGTCGTCCTCAGCAACGGAGCAGCAGGTACAGTAACCGCCGCCACTGCGACATCGATCACCGTTGGGTTTGACACATCACCCGCCACGATGGGCAGCCTGACGGTCATTGTTACGACCAACACCATCGGCAGCGGATCGGCTGTGCAAGTGGCGACAGTCAAACCTGTCGTGACCACCAGCACTGCCAGTCTGGACGCCAATGTGGCGACCATGACTATCAATGGTTTTGGGTTCGACTCGGCCACGCCCTTAAATAACACGATTCAGTTCAACAACGGAGCTGTGGGTACAGTCACGGCCGCCACAGCTACGACATTGACTGTCAGCTTTTCGACGAAACCGAAAGCCGCCGGAAGCCTCACGGCCATCGTCACCACCGCCGGCCAAACCAGCGGCGCTGCGTTGCAGGTTGCCAGTGTGAAACCAGTGATCACCACCAGCACAGCCACGTTGTTGGCCGATTCTACAACGCTGACGATCAGCGGTTTCGGATTCGATCCAATTGCCTCCCGCAACACGGTCAGTCTCAATAACGGTGCCGTCGGAACAGTGACCTCCGCTACGAACACTTCACTGACAGTCACATTTTCCACTCGCCCCGCCACGGCGGGAATCCTGACCGTGATTTTGACGACCAACAGTCAGAGCAGCGGATCGGCAGTCCAGGTCGCCACGGTGAAGCCAGTCGTCACCAGCGGCACAGCCACGCTGCTGTCCAACGCAACAACACTGACAATCACCGGTTTTGGGTTTGACCCGATCGCTGCCAACAATGCAGTAGTGTTGAATAACGGAGCTGTGGGAACAATTGCATCGGCCACCGCCACAACACTGACCGTGACGTTTACCACCAAGCCGTCGCAGGCAGGCAGTCTGACAGCAATCGTAACCACCAACTCCCAGTCCAGTGGAACTGCTGTGCAGGTTGCATCCGTCAAGCCTGTTGTACTCGCGAATGGTGGAAACTTGATGGCCGCCAGTGCCACAACGCTGACCATCATCGGAACTGGCTTCAGCACAACTGCTGTCAACAACACCGTCACGTTCAACAACGGTGCCATAGGTGCGGTCACGGCCGCAACTGCAACGACACTATCGATCACGCTTTCGGTTCGCCCCACGGTTGTGGGAACTCTGTCGGCCATCGTCGTCAGCAACAGTGAAACAAGCGGTGCAGCGGTGGTCGTGGCGACAGTTATGCCATCGGTCACCGTCAGCACTTCCAGTCTTGCGGCTGATGCCAGCTCGTTGACAATCACGGGTGTCGGCTTCAGTGCAACGGCATCTCAGAATACCGTCGTGTTCAACAACGGAGCCGTGGGAACCGTTACGGCCGCATCAGCCACATCGCTGACTGTCACGTTCTCCACAAAGCCAGCAAATGCCGGAGTTCTTACGGCAATCGTGACTACGAGCAGCCGATCCAGTGGACGAGCGCTTCAGGTCGCCAACGTAACTCCTGTAATCACCGCCCGCACCACGAATCTGGCAGCCAATGCCGCGACCGTGACCATCGTTGGATTCGGCTTCGATGTCGTGCCGTCCAGAAATATTGTGACATTCAGCAGTGGAGCTGTGGGCGTCGTGACAGCGTCGTCCGCCACGTCACTCACCGTCACATTCAGCATTAAACCGACTGCAGCCGGAAGCCTCACGGCATCAATCGTTGCCAATGGCATTACGGGCAGTTCAACGATTCAGATCGCTTCCGTCATTCCTGTTGTGACGGCGAACACGACCGCACGACTGCTCGCGAATGCCACGACCATTACGATTACCGGTATTGGATTTTCCACAACCGCGGCGAACAACGTTGTCACGTTCAGCAACGGAGCTGCGGGAACCGTTACATCGGCCACAGCGACACGACTCACGGTGAACCTGACAACTGCACCTGCGACCGCCGGAAGCCTGACAGCGATTGTGGTGACCAACAGCCGCAGCAGTGGCACGGCCGTCCAGGTCTCTTCAGTCGTCCCTGTCGTAACAAGCAGCACTTCGCCTCTTGCCGCGGATGCATTGACAGTGACCATTGATGGGTTCGGTTTTTCCACAACGGCCGCCAGCAACACCGTGGTCTTCAACAATGGAGCCGTGGGAACGGTGACGGTGGCAACCGCGACTTCGCTGACAGTTACGTTCAGTACAAAACCAGCAAACGCCGGTGAACTGAATGCGATCGTGACCAGCAGCAGCCTCAGCAGTGGGGCGGCCATTCAGGTGGCAAACGTTGTCCCCGTGGTCACCAGCAGCGAGACTCAGGTTGCAGCGAACGCCACAACAATGACAATCGGCGGACTGGGATTCGATTCCATACCGACCAACAACGTGGTGACGCTGAACAACGGTGCGGAAGGCATCGTGACGGCGGCGTCTGCGACATCACTCACCGTGACTTTCACCACCAATGCGACCGAGGCGGGTTCACTGACAGCGACCGTCATCACAAATTCGTACTCCAGCGGTGCGCCCGTGCAGGTGGCGAACATCATTCCCGTTGTCGCTGTGGAGATTTCAAATCCTATCACTGCTGACACGAACACGCTTACGATCAACGGCATTGGATTTGACACTACGATCGTAAACAACACAGTCACGTTCAACAACGGTGCTGTGGGTGCTGTCACTGCTGCGACTTCAACATCAATCACTGTAGCCTTCTCGACGCTGCCTGCGACGGCGGGAGTCCTCACGGCTATCGTCACGACGAATGGCAAGAGCAGCGATTCGGCCGCTCAGGTGGCCACAATTATCCCTGTGGTCACCACCAGCACTTCCAACATGGCGGCCAATGAGACCACGATCACAATCGACGGATTCGGATTTGATCCGATCGCGGCGAACAATACTGTCGCGTTCAACAACAGTGCTGTGGGAACGGTGACGGCGGCTACCGCGACGTCATTGACCATTACCCTGACGACCTCGCCGGCCATGGCCGGTGACCTGACCGCCGTGATCACCACCAACACCATCAACAGTGGTGCTGCAGTAAAAGTGGCGACCGTAATTCCAGTTGTGACAGCCAGCACGACCAACCTCTCGGCCATTGCGACGACCGTCGTCATCAACGGATTCGGGTTTGACGCGACACAGGCAAACAACATCGTCACATTGAACAACGGAGCACGTGGTGATGTCACCGCTGCATCAGCGACCTCAATCACGGTGACGTTCTCCACGAACGCATTAACTGCCGGCTCACTGACTGCGATTGTGTCGACTCGTGGAATCAATAGTGCTGCAGCGATTTCTGTGGCCACGATTATTCCGGTGGTTACCACCAGTGCAACGGGACTCGCCGCGAATGCCACCACTCTGATCATCAACGGATTTGGATTCAGCCCAACAGCGGCCAATAATACTGTAACACTGACAAATGGAGCGGTCGGCACGGTGACTTCGGCCACCACTCGATCGCTAACGGTAAATCTGACGACTCTGCCGACGGCGGCAGGATCTGTCACCGCTGTCGTAACTACGAATTCGCTGGCGAGCGGCTCGGCCGTTCAGGTCGCGACGTCAGTTCCGGTCGTCACCAGTTCGTCTGGTGTTCTTGCGGCTGATGAGACCACAGTGACGATTGACGGCTTTGGTTTCGACACGACACCTGGCAACAACACAGTCGTCTTCAACAACGGTGCCGCGGGAACGGTGACTGCAGCAACCGCCACATCGCTGACGGTGACATTGTCAACCTCGCCTGCTTCGGCCGGAAGTCTGACCGCCGTTGTCACGACCAACAGTGTCAGCAGCGGAGCTGCCGTGCAGGTTGCCGACGTTACTCCGATAGTAACGACCAATACAGCACACGTTGCGATCAACACCGCAACACTGGTCATTAACGGCCTTGGATTTGATCCAGTTGCTGCCAACAATACCGTTTCGCTGAGCAATGGAGCGGTCGGGGTTGTCACAACGGCCAGCGCAACCTCTTTGACAGTGACGTTTTCATTCTTCCCTGCTGCGGCCGGCCCCCTAACGGCTTCCGTCACATCCAACGGCGTCAACAGTGGTGCGGCCGTGCAGGTCGCAAACTCTCGTCCGGTAGTCTCCAGCAGCACAGTAAATCGGGCGGCCACGGCACCAACGGTCACCATCAATGGGGTTGGTTTTGATCCTATTGCAAATCGAAACCTGGTAGCGTTCAATAACGGAGCCATTGGCACGGTAACCTCCGCCACGAAGACTTCTCTGATCGTTACGTTTTCCATCAAACCGAAAACAGCTGGCAGCCTGACAGCAATTGTGGTTACCAACAGTATCCCGAGCGGCTCAGCGGTACAGATCGCGACAGTCATCCCTGTCGTCACCAGCAGCACGACGGTTCTTAGTGCAAGCGGAACGACGCTGACCATCAACGGTGCCGGGTTTGATCCTATCGCCAACCGAAACACAGTCGTGCTGAGCAATGGTGCGGTGGGTACGGTTACAACAGCAACAACCAGCTCGTTGATTATCACTCTGTCCACAAAGCCTGCGACGGCTGGCAGCGTGACGGCCATTGTGACGACGAACAGCAACAGCAGCGGCGCAGCGAAGCAGGTGGCTTCGGTGATTCCGACAGTCACAGCTGGTAACGGTAATCTGCTGGCGAATGCAGCAACCCTTGTGATCAGCGGATTCGGCTTTGACCCAACGGCGAGCAACAATACGGTGGCCCTGAGCAACGGTGCGGTCGGTACGGTCACGTCGGCCACAGCAACGTCGCTGACTGTCACACTGAGCACCGCTCCGACGGCCAGCATCAGCCTGACTGCCGTGGTTACCACCAACGGCCAGTCCAGCGGAACTGCGGTGAAGATTGCAAACGCCCTCCCTGTGGTCACCAGCAGCGTGCTCGGCCAGAGCATTACATCCACAACTTTGACGATTAACGGGTTCGGTTTTGATCCGATCGCAAATCAAAATACGGTTTTGCTTACGAACGGAGCGGTGGGAACAGTCACAGCCGCGACAACGACAAGATTGACAGTCACCCTGTCAATTCGGCCGAACGTACTGGGCAGCATCACGGCGGTCGTGACCACAAACACGCTTGGCAGCGGAACTGCCGTGCAAGTGGCGAACGTTCTTCCAGTTGTCAACAGCACCGTGACCAATATCCCGATCAACGCCACTACAGTGACCATCGCGGGAGCGGGATTCAGCACAACGGCCGGTCTGAATATCGTCACGTTCAACAATGGAGCGGTCGGAACAGTCACAACTGCAACCTCGACATTGCTCACCGTGACAATCACGGCGCGGCCTACCACGGTTGGAAATCTGACAGCCATCGTCACGGTCAACGGGTTCGCCAGTGGGGCCGCAATACAGATCGCAACCGCTCAACCGGTCGTGACACTGAATGTAGCGACTCTTGCAGCAAGCACTGCCACCATCACGATCAACGGTTTTGGATTCGACACAACACCAGGGAACAACATCGTAACGTTGGATAACGGGGCGATCGGAAACGTCACCGCGGCCACAGCAACAACTCTGACTGTGTCGCTGTCAAAGAAGCCACTGGCGGTCGGTATCCAAACGGCGTCTGTGACAACAAATGGCGTCAGCAGCGGCACTTCTATTCAGGTGGCGGCCATTCTTCCAGCGATTACAACTCGCACCGCAAATCTGGCCGCGAGCAGCAATACGATCGTGATCAATGGCTTCGCCTTTGATCCAGTAGCTTCGCGAAACATCGTTGTCTTCACGAACGGAGCCGTCGGGACCGTTGCCTCGTCAACGCCAACATCGTTAACCGTGACCCTTACGACACGTCCGACGGCAGCGGGCATCCTGACGGCGTCTGTGACGTCAAACGGCGTGGCAAGTGGAACTCCAGTGCAGGTGGCCAATGTCGTGCCAACGGTTACACGTGTCACAACAAACCTCGCAGCAAATTCTGCAACAATGACGATCAGCGGCTTTGGCTTCAGTACGACACCTGGCAACAATACCGTTGTGTTCAGCAATGGAGTGACTGGTACCGTGACTGCGTCGACCGCAATATTGCTGACCGTGACATTCACCAACAAGCCGACCATTGTGGGGAATTTGACAGCTGTCGTCACCACGAACAGCCTGAGCAGTGGAGCAGCCGTGCAGATTGCGACGGTGATCCCAACCATTACGGCCAACACCACCGCCCTGGCAGCGGGAACAACGACTCTGACAATCGCTGGTTACGGTTTCGATACGACACTGACCAACAACACAGTGACGTTTGACAATGGAGCTGTGGGCATCATTACCGCTGCCACTGCCACGTCTCTGAATGTGACTTTTGCCGCCCTGCCAAATGTCGCCGGGCCGCTGAATGCAGTGGTCACGACGAAGTCGTACAGCAGTACGTCGATTCAGGTGGCCGCTTCAATTCCTACAGTGACACTCAATACGGCCAGCCTCGCTGCAAATTCGACGACTGTCGTCATTGAAGGCAGCGACTTTGACCCAGTGGCTTCTCGCAACACGGTTGTCTTCAACAACGGAGCCGTTGGAACCGTCACATCAGCGACGTTTACCCAGATCACCGTGACGTTCTCAATCAAACCAAAGACAGCCGGTAGTCTCACTGTGATTGTGACCACCAACGGAATGGTCAGCGGAGCTGCCGTCCAGGTCGCAACCGTAACTCCTGTGGTGACCAGCAGCACGGCAAGTCTGGCTATCAACGCCACGACAGTGACGATCTCTGGTTCCGGATTCGATCCAGTGGCTGCCAACAACACGGTGGTCATGAATAATGGAGCGATCGGCACCGTCACTTCCGCGACCGTAAGTTTGCTGACCGTGACGTTCTCGACGAAGCCCATCGCACTGGGCACTCTCACCGCGATTGTGACGACTAATTCACAGACCAGTGGAACGGCCACACAAATCGCGACGGTCGCTCCGGCAGTCACTGTTGCGACGACTTCCATCGCGGCCAACGCCTCCACGATCACGATCACCGGGGCTGGTTTCAGCGCGGTGGCCGCGAACAACACGGTGACGTTCAACAACGGGGCTGTTGGAACTGTGACTACAGCGACGGCAACTTCGCTGCTGGTGACGTTCTCCACGAAGCCACAGACGGCCGGAATCCTGACGGCTGTGGTTACGACAAGCGGCAGTTCGAGCGGTGCAGCGATACAGGTCGCCAACGTGACGCCGGTGGTGACTCTCAGCACGGCCAATCTTTCGATTCTGGCAACCACGATGACGATCACCGGCTTCGGTTTCTCTTTGATCCCTGGAAACAATAAAGTCGTCTTCAACAACGGAGCGATCGGTACCGTGACCGCGTCTACGGCGACAACGCTGACGATCACGTTCAGCGTGAAACCGAAAGCCACCGGTCTTCTGACGGCGCTTGTTACGACGAACCTCCTGGCAAGCCCGCTTGCTGTCCAGGTTGCATCGGTGATCTGATCCTGTGGCTATCCGGAACAGTGTGCGTTTGAACCACCATGCTGTTTCCAGTGAGTCCCCAAAAAAACGTCAGCGGTCGGTGTCTGCGATCAACTTGCAAACATCGCACGCTGGCGTTTTTTTCGCCTTTAATCACGAAGGTCGGCCGTTGGATGCAGTGGATCTGAGCGACCACTCTGTTGCCCAGTGAGCCGTGGTTGATGCCAGCCCGTTTAACGCCGTGACTTTTTCTGCTGGCGATAGTACTTCAGTCCGGGAGTAAAGAATGTCAGTGCCGACATAATGCCGAACAGTGACACGCTGAAGTCGGGCAGATCGCTGTATTCTACAGCGGCCATCACCAGCGACGTGGCGAACATCATGGCCGACTGAATATAAAAGCTGCCGGACAGAATTCCAGCTTTCACAAGGAACACCATCCCGGCAATGGCACCCAGAACCGGAGAAAACTCAAGCACCGGGCGGTGCATGATGGATTCGACCCAGAACAGCATCGATGATGCGATCATACTGCCGGCCCAGACATGTGCGATCTGCCGCTCCACGGCCGTAATTGGTCCGGATCGATGTCGCAGATTCCAGAATATTGCGGCCCATAAACCCAGCCCGATGACCCACAAACCGACAAACGGCCAGCGGCTGGTGACGCCCTGGAACTGCATGAAGTTGGTGATCAGACACAGCAACAGAACAACGAGGCTGTGCCACATCCACAACAGGCCCCAGTTCTGCAAAATCGCCGCATGATGCGATTCACGAAACAGGCGATTCATCACCTGCGCGACGGTCGACGATCGCGCACTGACCGGTTCATTGTTAAGCCAGGCACGCATGTCGGCAGCCAGCGCAACGGTCGACGGATATCGAAGGTCCTGCGGCTTTTGCAGACACTTCAGTACGATCATTTCCAGATCCGAATCCACCGCACGATTCAGAATTCGGATGTTCGGAGGATCCTGTTCCAGAACCATCAGCACTGTGTCCAGCGGCGACGCGGCCTGAAACGGCGGTCGGCCGGTGAGCATCGCAAACAGCACGGCTCCCAGACTGTAGATGTCCGTAGCGACGTCGATGGATTCCGTCTGTCCGGCCGCCTGTTCAGGCGACATCCACGCTGGTGTTCCCAGGATAGCTCCGCTTTGAGTCAGACTGGCAAGTTCTGATGAAATGCCACCGCCCGTGGACACGTCTTTCACGTTGACGCGTTTCGCAAGCCCGAAGTCGGTGACGTACGGAATTCCATTGGCAGCAATCAGAATATTACTCGGCTTCAGATCGCGATGCAGCACGCCGGCTCGATGTGCCGCGCCGATCGCATCGACGATCAGGACCAGCATCGCAACGGCTTCACGAGGACTCATCGGGCCGTTCATCAGCCGCTGCGACAAGGTCACTCCTTCGATGTACTGCATGCTGAACCACGGCTGTCCGTTATGTTCACCGACCTCGTACACCGGGACAATATTCGGATGACTCAGACGTGCCGCCGCCAACGCTTCCGCGCGCAGCCGAGCCAGATCCTGCGACGCAGCGAACGCTGCGTTGGGTATCATCTTCAACGCTACGGTACGCTGCAGGCTGGTCTGGTAACATCGATAGACGACGCCCATTCCGCCGCGTCCAAGTTCCTCCTGCAGCTCGTAGTCGCCGACGGTCGAACCAATGGCCGATCCGGCTTCCCGAGTTCCCGAGATCTGCGGACGTCGAGTGCCTCCGCCGGTCAATTGGTTCAATTCCGTGGATTGAAACAGAGCGATGTCGTCGGCGATCTGCGCCGTAGCAAACAACTCTCGCAGATCGTGTTCAAGATCCGGATTCTCGGAGATCGCGTCTTCCAGCCGTTTGCCCGATGAGCCAGAACGGGACGAATTCATCAGCTGATCAAATACCACTGCCAGCCGTTCATCCCGATCTTCAGTGATGGTCATTGAGCAAATCCTGAATGCTTTTATGCCGGGCGAAAACGCCGATCCTTCGATGTGCTACTGGACTACCAACTTGCCGCAGACCAGACGAGCACCATACCGCAAACCGGCAGCGTTTTAAACACGATCACTTTCAACACCCCAGCCCGAACGCCTCCGCCGCGGGCTTCTGCAACCAGGAACGCCTTACAAAACTCTCGCCAGTAGCCGGATTCGTGAAAATTCGGACGAGCCCTGAACTCTCACAAGTTCAGCGACGGCTTTTGTTAGAAACTTTAAAGCTCGGCTCCGGCAACGATCGGAATTTCCAGACACGCGGCTTCCAGTTCACTCCGCACCAACAAAAGATTTCCCGTCAGACACAGCGTGTTCCAGCATACGCCCTCGATCGTTTTGACCACTCCCAATTCGCGATACTCATCCGGACTTGCTTCCAGCAAAAATAATTCACCCGACTCACTGTGCAGCAGCAGATGCTGGCCGACGAGCAGCACTTGACCATGCCCAAAACGGCCCCGACGTTTCCACATCTGCTTCCCGTCCGACAACTGGACACATTCCATAAATCCGTTCGACAAACAGTAGGCAAAGCCGTTATGGATCACGGGACTTGTCAGTTTCGTCCTCAACACTTTTGTGCTGGACCATGCGGCCGTGGCTGCCCAGGCACCGTTCGTCTGCTCCAGATGAATGCGGTCACCACCGCCGTCCGGATATCCCTTGGAAACCAACACGTCCGATTCAGAAACCTGTGTCACTTGCGATGTATTGGCCGCTCCATCCGATTGACCGGGCCGCGAGTACTTCCACAGCACTTGTCCGGTCACAGGATCAAATCCCATGACCTGCGTTTCTGCTGTCATCATGATCTGTCGTTGCCCGGCGACGGTGACCAGCACCGGCGAGCCGTACGCGATCATTTCATCGCCGCCCTTCCACTTCAACTCGCCGCTCAGAAGATCGAAGGCCAGCAGCGTCGCCCGTGTTTCACCAACAGGTCCGCCGCCCGGAACGACAATCGTATTATCGACGACCAGCGGAGCCCCGGAACGTCCCCAGGACAAGTTGGTGTTCTCTTCAAACTGTGTGCCAAGGCCATCGGCATCCTGTCGCTCGCCCAGTTTAATTCCCAGAACTTCGTTCAGATCCTTCTGCCAGACGACCGTGCCGTCCGATCCCTTCAGACAGACAAAATTCCCAACGGCACCGATCGCGTAGACATTGCCATTATGGATTGTCGGAGTCGCTCGCGGTCCAACGCGGCCAAGATTTATCGTGTCCAGATGACGCGCACTATGACTGGAGATCCACTTTAATTCTCCCGTCGCGATCTCGTAACACGTCACGCATTCTTTGTCAGCCCGCTGCTCCATCGTGACGGCAAATCCATTCCGCGCCGCGAAGCCGGACCAGCCGAGTCCCGAAGGTTGCTTCCAGACGATCTTCGTGTCGGTTGCAAATTTCGCGACGTCAATAACAAGGCCGCTGACTTCGCCGTTCTGGCTGCTGCCAAGAAAACGAGGGAAGTCGGTCGATGATTCGGTGACCAGATCAATCCCCGATTCGCTCTTCGCGTCAGTCGGCAGTGCGGCAGGTCTCGCCGCCCAGATGGGTTCAAATCGAACGAGGTTTGTGTCGCCACCATGAATCGGGCGAAACACTTTCAGGAAGACAAATGGCAACGCCATCAGCAGTATGCAGGCCGTAATTCGCATGCTCCACCGCCAACGGCTGAACATCAGAAACCATCCGAGCCACAACAGCAGCATTACGATGGCCACGACCAGCGTCAGCACCATGATTACGTCGAGACCCAGATGTGTGGCGTCTTCAATTTCGCTGATGAAGTACCGTGACATCCATCCGACAAAAATTGCCACGAGTGTCAGGATGGTCATCGTCCACGGAAAGCGGGCTGTCTGCTTTTCCACCGCCGACTTCACTGCTGGCAAAGCGCCGCCAGTGGTGGCGTTGCTGATGGGTTGAGGTTTTGAGCTGGAGGACATATTCTAGATTCTTGCTTCTGAGCGGCCGTTGTTCGGCCATAAATTGTCGAGCCTTACAAACGAAGGATACGGCAGCATCCCCGTTTTATGAACTGCAGTCATTGACTCAATGTCCGCATTTTCAAACCCAGGTTCTATCGCCGGGGACGGAAAATTCAAAACGGTCAGGCGAGGACGGAACCGCAAAACACATGAGATTCGCGGGCACCCCGCTCTTGTGCCCCCATGACGGCGTGTTGATTTAGTCTGTCTATCAGCCGCTGGGGGCTAGCGCTTAGGTTTCACCACAATTTTGTTGACAGCCTGACAGTCGGCGAATTTTTTTTCTGTGAAATTTATTCTGATGAGGAAGTCTGTGCGGGTGTTTGTAAGGGAGTTGGGGTGTCGGTGAATGAGTTTAACGCGTGTTCATATCTTGACCGCCGACCGAGGGGCTTGACCGATTGCGTAGATTTCGAGCGAAGGAAACAGTACCAACTCGATCACGCACGGAGGTCCCCCGATGAAAACGCAAACCGGAAGTTTTCGTGGACGCAACGGAAATGAACCATACAAAACATGAATCGCTGTCAGATGAACCGCAGTGAACGATTGCTTGTGTACAAGAAAGAGTTCTGCTCCCGCTGTGAGACTCCAATCCAATCGTGGCAGTTGGCGGCCCGGAAAGTCTTTGTCTCTCCGATGCGTCCGCCAGAATGAACCAATCGCTTGTGCAGTTTTGTTGCACTTCTGACTGCGTTCAATTCAGTCACTCTGTGTGGCCACAACTGATCAGATCGAGAAGCCGAGGCAAAGTGGTTGATCACCTATGTCAGGCTTCCGTTACTAACGAACGCTCATCTTCGCACAATCTGCTGAGCTGCAAACTTAACAAACATTCCCTGCGTTGGATCCGTATTACTGCGAATGCTTCACCGTTTCCGCGAACGGAAAAATATGCGAACGGTAATGGTAACGCGATCTGCTGTTGCAATAACTCTCTGGGTTCACAAACACATTTGGTCGTATCGCGTTTTGAAAGGGCATTGCAATGTCTCCAGATCTAGTTGCGTTATCGATGGATTTTTCGGCGAACACGCCGATCCAGTCGATCACTTTGTACCTCTTCTTTGCCGGAATCGTCGGCATGGGGGCGGGAGCCGTATATCTGTTTTTCGAGCGTAGTAGTGTTCCAGTTCAGTATCGAAGCGCGATTACTGTGAGTGGATTGATATGCGGGATCGCCTGCTTCCACTACTACAAGATGACGAATCAGTACATGACGGGAGAATCATTCCCAACGGCGTTGCGTTACATCGACTGGCTCTTCACCACGCCGCTGCTTCTCATCAAGTTTCCGATGTTGTTACAACTTGGCGACAAGGGTAAAGGGCTGTTCCGCAATCTCGTGCTGCTGGACATTGGGATGATCGTCACGGCATTTATCGCAGAAACGTCTGCGGTTGGCACCGGTTCATGGTGGGCCTTTTTTATCGTGGCGTGTTCGTTTGAACTGGGCATCGTAGCACTTCTCTATGGATCGATGAGCGACGCAATCAACCGTCAACCGGCGCCGATTGCTGCCGCGATTCGGACGATGAGACTGTTCATCCTCGTAGGATGGGCGATTTATCCGATTGGATTTCTCATGGCACTTGGCGGTGCGGGGGAGTACCGCGAAATCGTCTACAACATTTCTGACGTGATCAACAAGGTCGGTTTTGGACTTGTCGCACTACACGGGATTCAGACATTCGCGCGGTCAGAGCGTGCTCGGACAAGTCTCCCTGAATGAGCGATCGTTGGTGTCGCTCTGCTTCTCCCATCCCTGAGCAGAGTTTCGTGGATGATGTCCAGCCTGAGAAAAAAAAGAACGCGTGTCTGAGTTGCGGCATAAACGTCGTTAGGATTTTAAATGTCTCTCCATCTTATCATGCCGCCCTTGATACTGCTGGCCGTTTCTATGGTCGGCAGCATCTCGGATGAGATGGCACCATGGCCATTTTCAATTGCGATTCTCGCCTTCGGGCTGCCTCATGGCGCAATCGACCTGAGACTTGCCGCTAAGCTGGACGGTGTTCCGCTTACAACCGCGGCTTCACGATTCGGCTGGTATCTGCTGTTCATGAGTGGAGCGACAGTTGGTCTTTGGCTCCATCCTGCTGCGACACTGCTTGGCTTTGCTCTTCTCAGTGCGTGGCACTTCGGACGCTCTGATGTGGATGATCACAAAATTCTGTTGGCACAAGAGAAACGAAAACTCCGAGTGTTTGCGAGTGTTTCTTCTGGAAAGTGTTTGCGATCGCTTCGCATGGCCGCGTGGGCGCGTGGGCTGCTGATCCTCACATTGCCCTTCTGCTTCCACGCTGAACAATCCGCTGCAGTAGCGGAAGAGTTGGTAAGACTATGCGGGGCACAGCTTTCGAGCAACATCAGCTCTTTGCAGAATGGTTCGATCTTCATTGCCTCGGTTTGCGGTACTTTTGAATTGGCGAGGATTGTTACATTTCAGTACCTCGGCTGTGTGCGACTGGCGCGGTTGATTCTTCTGGAGATCTGTTCGCTTGTGATCGCGTTCGGGACATTGCATCCGCTGTTTGCCATGGGCCTGTACTTTGGAGTCTGGCATAGCTGGCGGCATTTAAGACGGTTGAGTGTGGCATTGTACCCAAATCTGTCTCCGAGCCTTAGCATGGTTTTTCGACTGCATTACGAATCTTTGCCGCTGCTGATCCCAACGCTGGTGATAATCTTTCTGTTATGCAACCGCATGGCGGAGACGATCAACGTAAGGAATGTAGCATCTGTAAGCCTGTTGGTTTATGTCGTTGTCACGTTGCCGCACGACTTGCTCTGTGGTCGACTTTTTCAATACCTGACGCGTGCGAGAGAGCAGAAGCACGCTCTTTCGTGTGAACTCGCCGCCAAAGCGTGTTCTGCGTCGTCGACTTGAAGAGATGAGGAATCTGACAATGTATGTCTTGTCACAGAATTAGATCGAAAACGACATGTTCACGCGAAACATCGGTGCACGGGGTCGGCACGTATTGATTGGTCGCCATGTGTCCTTTCTGCTTTTGAAAAAAACGCCTTACGTTCTCTCTGGTAATTCCGTTGTTTCCCATGCCAGTCTGGTGCGACGCTCAAACTGACTGGCCGATTCTTTGCTCTGCTCAAACCAACGCACATGAATGCCTTCTGGATGACAATCTCCAAACATGGCCGACCCCATCGGTGAATTCCGCTCAAAGTCGCGAGAGGGATGTTTGTCATCTTATTCTGCGTTCTCAATCAACCTTCGGAAGTCGGTCTTTGTGGAAGTCGATTTTCGAGGATCGCTTACGATGAATTTTTTGCACTCGTTAAACGTCTGACGCAGACGGTTGAAATACACTGAGTGGATTTCAAAAAATTGATAGCGTCTGGCGATTTCGAAATCATCCGTGACGCATCGCAACACACATTTGGAGCGAAATGATGTCCGATACCATTACGATCATTGGAGCCGGTTCGGGAGGACTTGCGGCTGCAATGCAACTGGCAAGTCAAGGGCGCAGAGTCCGAATACTGGAACGCCGGAATCGCGTTGGGGGGCGATGCTCGTCCATTGAAGAATCCGGCTTCCGTTTTGATGCTGGGCCCACATTTTTCCTGTATCCGCGAGTGTTAAAAGAGATTTTTGCGGAGGCCGGTTATGACCTCTTTGACGAAATCCCGATGACGAAGCTTGACCCGCAATATCGCATCAATTTCGGACAGGGTGGTTTTCTTGATGCCACTCCAAACATAGAACGCATGGAAGCTGAAATTGCTCGTCTCTCGCCACATGATGCTGGTGCGTTCACGCGGTTTATGAACGACAACCGCGAGAAATTGGCAAGATTTCGGCCCATTCTCGAATCACCCTTCAGCAGCGTGCTCGATTTGCTGAAACCTTCCATATTGCGGGCTCTGCCATATCTTCGGCCGTGGCATTCCGTCGGCAGTGAGTTGCAGTCCTACTTTACCGACCCAAGGCTGGTTCTGGCGCTATCGTTTCAGTCGAAGTATCTTGGTATGTCCCCTTTCCAGTGTCCGTCACTATTCACAATCCTTGCATTTCTGGAGTACGAGCACGGAGTTTTTCATCCCACCGGGGGCTGTAGCGCGATAAGCGAACGGATGGCGGAGATCGTTCAGGAAATGGGCGTGGAAATATGCCTCGACGAAGCTGTCGAGTCGCTTGAATTTGTCAATCGACAGGTGGTCGGAGTGACGACCCATCGACGGCACTACCCAACAAACGCTATCGTGATTAATGCCGACTTCGCTCGTACGATGCAACGACTGGTTCCTGACCGATTAAGGCCGACCTGGAGCGACAAAAAACTGAAACGCACAAAGTTTTCCTGCTCCACGTTTATGATGTACCTTGGCATCGAAGGAAGCTATGACCTGCGTCATCATACAATTCACATCGCTGATGACTACGCCAGGAATCTGGAAGAGATCGAGAAGTATCATGTACTTTCAGAGGATCCTTCGTTTTACGTCCAGAACGCGGGTGTCACAGATCCGACACTGGCTCCGGCGGGGATGAGTACGCTTTACGTGCTTGTTCCTGTCTCGAATCAACATCCCAACATCGACTGGTCTCATGAGACTTCACGATTTCGGGAACGTGTGATCTCGCGGCTGGAGTTGATCGGCATAACCGACCTTGAAAAGAGGATTCGATTCGAGAAAATCGTCACCCCCGATGACTGGGACAAGACCTATGAAGTTTACAACGGGGCGACGTTTAACATGGCTCACAATCTCGGCCAGATGCTCCACCGCCGCCCGAATAATCGTTTTGAAGATCTGGACGGCGTCTACCTCGTCGGTGGCGGGACTCATCCCGGAAGTGGTCTTCCGGTGATCTATGAAAGTGCTCGAATCACCAGTCAACTGATTGCCGAAGACCTCGGCCATGTTAACACGTCCGGTTGTGCAAAGCGTCTGCCGACGTCGGCAATCAGTTAACAAGCGAATCCCGCCACGAGACAGGTTACTCTGCCACGCGTTTGGTCCGTCCCGCGGTTGACGAGAAAAACCGAGTTGGAGCTGTGCTGCGATTTTCAACTACCAGTGAGTGCTGCCGAACGGTGTGCCCCGCGCAAGGCTAAAGCATAGCGACTTGAGTTCGGCCTTTGTTTCCGTGCGTTTGATGAGGGGCAATTCAGGCCACAATGGAATGCTGCGTTCAACCCCGGTTTTGACCCGAGGGAATACAAGCCAGGTTCCGTGAATGGCAGACTGAGGAAGGTTCGCGAGATCTGAATTCCCGAGCCCGCCGTTCACTGCCAGAAGAATCATGGCCTTCACCTGGACGGAAGCGCCGTCAGCCAGTTGGCGGATTTCTTCCGCCTGAAACATCTTCAGCCCGTGCTTTTCCTGTTTCTTGGCGCGGTCCAGCCGCATACTCTTTTTTGTGGGCTTGTTGAACTGCTGCCCGAAACGAATCGGCTTTTCAATCAGCTCGCTGTCCTAGGCGAAGCTAAAGAGCATTCTGGTGAGCGTTACCGCCCAGCCGATGGAATGCAGGCCCCGGGTCTTGCTGATCTTCTGACGGTACGCGGTGAAGTCCTCAGGCCTGCAATCGCTCACAAGTCGCTCCTTGCCGAAATGTTCGACGATCTGGGCGCACCCCGCGTGATAATCCCGGAAGGAACGAGGGCTGAGTTCTCCGGATTCTTTCAACACCCGCTTGGCGTTCAGGAATTCGTCTGCCAGTTCCGACACCCGCAAACTGGTGTCGTCTGCTTTCGGCGGAACTCTCCCGGCTTGCAGATATTCACGAACTCTGAGATATTCCCCCCTCCGCAGAATCTGGATCGGCCTAAACGCCGAAGAAGTATTGCTTGCCGCGAATTTTCTTGCACCACTGCCCGTTTTGATGGGCAAAAAGCGGGAAATCCTCGCGAGGCTTATCCGGTTTCTGGCGAGTCTTTGACATTCTTAAAACCCCTTGCCAGGTGTCGTTGCGGGTGTCGTTGCGGGTGTCGTCCTTCAATCTGCAACGAAGAATATCAATGCGGGGCCGTAGCTCAATCGGTTAGAGCAGCGAACTCATAAGTTTGCGGCAGTTTATGCCGATGTTTCGCTTTCCCAGTGTTTTACCGCGTAGAAGTCACTTTGCTAGACTCCGTGGATTGACCCGAAAACACTCTTTTTGACCCGTTGCGGTAGTCGCGACTACCGGTTGATTGATCATGACGCGGCTTTTGGTAGTCTTAGTCCTACTCGGAACTGCACACGGGTGCCTGACTCTGTAGATAGTGCCGATTGTCTCCTCCTGGATCGCGGGTAACTTGACTTTTCGCCACCGTATAGCAAAATTGCGATAGACTTGGATCATGCCGCAAACGAAGATACAGGTATATCGAGAGAAGAACGGAGATGTGCCATTTTTGAAATGGCTTTCAGAACTCCAAGAAACAAACACTCGTGCGTTTGCAAAGTGTGTAGCACTGATAAAGCGACTAGAGCAACTAGGGCGCGAGCTACGTCGCCCCGAATCTGCCCCTTTGAGAGATGACATTCACGAATTGAGAGCTCGTCTCGGAACTGTAAATTACCGTCTTCTTTATTCGTTCAACGGGCAGAATGTGGCATTGCTGTTTTGTGGATGCACCAAAGAAGACAAGATTCCTGACACCATCATCAACCGCGCCATTGAAAACAGAACGAAGGCACTCGCCAATCCAAAAGTCCACATCGCCACGCTCCCGTAACACCAAGATTTCGTTGAGAACCAAGATGAAGACAGTGAACGAACCCTCCGTCGAACCTAATACCGATTTCGGAGCATATCTCCAGAAGTTGATTGACAGAGATCCGGCGATTGCGGAAATGGTTGCCGAAGAGGAAACCCAGCTTTGCATTGCAGAAGAGATTTATCGGCTTCGCAAAGAGAAAGGGTACACCCAAGCACAGCTTGCCAAGAAGACAGGCACAACACAAAGTGTCATAGCACGCATGGAGAATGCTGACTACGACGGCCACTCACTGAAGATGCTGCAGAAACTTGCCAGTGCTTTAGATGTTCGATTGGGTGTTGGATTCTTTGCTAAACGCGTTGGATCTGACTCTTTGGTTATCAGACAAGAACTCGACGATGTCTCTGCATGGCCTGTTGTTGTTCCAACGACTGTTGATTAATAAAGATCATGGCAAAAAAACTCACGATCAAGAAACCTTCAAGCATCCCCGTTGCAATGGGGGTAATAACAGACTTTTTCGAGGTCAAATTAGTTCGGCTGCTCACTTGCAGCTGTGAGCTAACTGTTTCGGGAGTAGTGCGGCCACCGTTCGAGGTGGAATGCAACTTCACTATTAACATAAATGAAGGTGCAAAGAGCAAAGTCGTTCTGGTAAACGCCGGCGTAGATGTCTTCCTGAAGCAAAACTCCGAAACACCGCACGCAAACTGCACAAAAGCTTCTGTAGTGTTTCAGGTCGTTTTTCAAGCAAAAGATCAGTTCCCGCAAATAAAAGATGCTGACAGAAAGACGCTGATAACCAGCGGCTCTGTGGTAGCCTGGCCGTACCTGCGTAGCCACGTTCAATCCACTATCGCAGCAATGGGGCTGCCTCCGATTGTGGTTCCATTGTTCCACCCAGCTCAAATGGTGGGATGTAAGATTGGTAGAATCGGCGACTCTGAAGTAACCGCCGACGAGAAACCAAAGACATCCAATAAGAGACCAAAAACAAAACGAGTCACATAGAGTGATGGTACCTTTCCGTCACGCCGGCCCAATCCAATCGTGAGCCGATGCAACCACGGTCCCGTTGAAGCCTGCCGGAAACACTCGGTATAGCTCAACTGATTCGATGTACTGCCGAGACTTCTCCCCGTTGTGGGTCAAGTCGACGGGGTCACCAGCGCGTGCGGTCATCCACGTCTTCCGTGGGTTCATCAACTGAACGCAAAGCTTTGCTGTGTCGTTCAGCCAGATAATGACAGAACAATCGGTTTGCGTGTGCAGCTTGATTCGGATTGCGTGAACTGTTCGGCCACTCATTTGATTTCTCTCAGGCCGTCGAAACTATCGTTCCAGAACTGTCACGCCCCGACGGCTTCTTCTCGCGGTGCGGTTAAGTTTCAACCCTGATCTGATCTGCCTTTCAGGAAACCGCAAAATCTCGGTCATCCCGGCAATGATGTCTAACTTATCAATGCTTCACTCAGACGACCGAGCCTGTTCAAAAATGGCCTCGATCTCCGAGCGTTTCCATCGCGGCGATGAATCTCCCAGGTACACCGGGTTGGGAATTCTCCCCTTCTGCGTTAGCAGTTCGACCTGCCGCATACTGCACTGCAGGATTTCTGCCACTTGTTTCTTCGTGAGAGTTGTCAAGTTCGCTTCAGTTGGAAAAGACTCACGGGCGTGTTTGTTGCTTCGAGGCCCAGACGGAATTCGTCCTTCTCCGGGTTTGTTGGCCTGATTGTCAAGCCATTCTGACATGTGCTGGTAGAACCGCGAAACATCAATCAAAACAGAACGTCCAAACGGGATGTGCGGAACGCCGAAGCGTTCGAGCAGTAATAGAAATTCCTTCTTCTGAATTTCCAGCGCTGCACACCATGGAACTTCCGTGGTCCAACCTGTTTGCGGAAGGTCGGGAGGGTAAGTTGCATCTGGCTTTTCATCGGTCACAAGTCTGCTCCGTTGCCCATTTGATTCTCGGGTGCCTGCGCACCAGCCCAATCATGTAAGGCAGCTCATTAATTGAAGATAAACCAACCTCAACATCACCGTTTCCCCAACGGCCAAGGTTGGTAACATCCTTCGCGATTCCCTTCGGGTCAGTGATCTCGGAGAAGTCGATGTTTAATGACAGTCGTAAGCGGGACAGAAAAATGCAGCTCCAAGAGAACTGTATCGGCAGGCGCAGGATTCACATACGAAATCTTGCCGTAGTGCTTCTGCGGCATCTGGTGGGATCAGAATGGGCAATCGACCAGGCTTAACCGAAAGTGAAATGCTGATCAGACCACCTCGTGGTTGCCGTGCATTGAACGATCGGGCATCATCTTCCATGGCTTGCTTCACCACTTTGCGCAGATGCACCATCGCCGCCTCTCTAATGTAACGCTTCTGAGTCACCGTATTCCATGCAGTAGATTTGGCTTCGTAGCGGCAGATGGGACAGTAGACGACCTCATCCTTCACCTTGTCCCGCCAATCTTCCAGAAACACTTTGAACTCGGCGAGGCATTCGCTCGAAGGGCAACAACGATCGAGATACCCCTTTTCATCACGCGGCATGGGAATTGGCACTTTGATGCCCTGCCCCAGTCTCTTCATCTCCCGTATCAGTTTTTTGAACATGGCTATTTCCTGTGCCGCAATTGAACGTTCATGATGGAGGAGCCTCAGAGCAGATTCCACGGTCAGTAAACAGGTTGGTGATGGATACTTACTGAGCCAACGGAACGGTCAGACAAGAAAACCGGGATCCAACCCCGAAACAAACCGTGCGGTAGGTTACGAGTTGAGCCATTGATCGGCGGTCGGTGTTATACGAATTGACAGATCGCCAAGCCGGTTATGACAGTCCCCGGAGCATACTCACTTGGAATGCTCGGGGGAGCTGACCATACTGCCCTCCGGGTAATTGGCGTCGGGTGGAGTCTAACCGCGTGCGAGAGAACGGCATGAGCACTGATTATTACTACTGGGCCTTCGACTACGGACGCTGGACTAGATTCGCCGGACAGGATTACTCATCGCTCCGCGAATCCGATCCCAATGACCTCGACGAAAGTGACGATCAGGAGAACATTGACGAAGACGAAGGACCGTTGTGGGTAATTGATGTTCTGGCCGATGGCACATTCAGCGTTTTCGCGTCGCATCATTCTCTCACGGATCGCGAGGAGCCATTCGATACATTTGCAGAAGCCGTGCAATATTGTGATCAGCGTGATGGCTTGCTTCAGCATGTCCGGTCGCAAAAGAAGTTCCCACGACAAGCCATACCGGATTCCAAAGACCCGCATCTACAAACTGCGGAGAAAAAGCCGATTGTGGCCCCGGACTCAGCAGTTCCAGTATCAGGACCAGGCGTGACATTGAGTCCGTACTACTCCGACGACAACTGCACGATCTACAACGCCGACTGCCGTGACATCCTGCCGTCACTCGATCGATTCGACCTCCTGCTGACAAAACCGCCGCAGTACGAACTCGGGCTTTCGGATGACAACAAGACCCGGATGGACTCAGGATCGAGACTTGCCCCGCAAACGAACCGAATCAGTCCGCTTCCCGAAGCAGAACTATTGCTGGCGGTAGCAAAAGCTGACAACGCTATCGTCTGGAGTCATTCACGATACAGGCTTCCCGTCGGAAAAAAGCTGGAGTGGTGCTGCAGAAAGGTTCACATTGCCACAGCGTGGCACAACATCGCGGTCCCTCGAATGATGAACTGGGGCGACGTTCCCAACTCAGACAGAACTCGGCTCCTGATTCAGTGCATTCACATTGCACCAACCGCAAACACAATCCTGGACCCGTTCATGGGCACCGGCGATGTTCTTATTGCCGCAAGCAGACTTCGGCGAAGGTTTGTCGGGATAGAGATCGATAAAGAACGGTGCGAGCAAGCAGTCAACCGCTTGTTACAGCTTAAGAAGCCCCGCTGAAATTCGGATATCAAACTTCCAGACGCCGGTTCCGTTACACAACGCCTGAATCCAGACAACTATGGCCGCTAAGCAGATTCGAGAGACACGTGTTGACATACACACGGCAGAAATACTCTGGGAAGGCGTGACATTTGTTGGCCGTCCACCGGGCATCGTTTTTCACCCGCATTTCCGTGGTTCTGAGTTCGGCGCTGATTTCAGCGCCGAATTATCGACGACCACCACCCGGCCCTGCTGTCTCGCCAAAATCGGACATTTACGGACAGTGCCGGTTGCCGTATCCGGATTTCCGATTGTACCACGTTCCACCGGCAGTTTGTATGGCGTGCTGAACTTGCGTTAAAGGCAAACACCACTGTTCAGCGGGCATTGTACGGCGGTTAGTCCGTCGCAATCGGTCAAACATTGTCCGGCCTGCTGCAGAACGGAATATGTGCCCCGGA
The DNA here is from genome assembly GCA_947085455.1 of uncultured Planctomycetota bacterium. Classification (GTDB taxonomy): domain Bacteria; phylum Planctomycetota; class Planctomycetia; order Planctomycetales; family Planctomycetaceae; genus SXXK01. The sequence continues at coordinate 45,764 of CAMTWR010000014.1, forward strand.
AACAAGGACGGTTTCACCCCCGGTTGCTAAGATGCCCGCCCTGGACGCAATACGCGGTCTCTACAACAACGGCCTACCGATCATAAAACACGCTATGTCAAACCCCAATCTGTCATCGTTCATCTGGTCAGTCGCTGATCTGCTCCGAGGAGACTACAAGCAATCGGACTATGGCAAGGTGATTCTGCCGTTCACAGTCCTGCGACGTCTGGACTGCGTGCTGGAAGCCACGAAGGACGCTGTTCTGAAGGAAAAGGAGAAGCGGGAAGCCGCCGGGCTGAATCCGGAACCGTTCATGCTGAAGAAGTCCGGCCAGTTGTTCTACAACACTTCGCCGCTGGACATGAAAAAGCTGATGGGCGATCAGGACAACATCACCGAAAACCTGTTCTCTTACGTTCAGGCGTTTTCGCCCGCAGTCCGAGACATCTTCGAATGCTTTGACTTCCACACTCAGGTCGATCGGCTAAGCAAAGCCGGGTTGCTGTACCTGGTCACTGAGAAGTTTGCAGGAATGGATCTGCATCCGGAGACCATCAGCAATGCTCAGATGGGGACGGTGTTTGAAGAACTGATCCGGAAGTTCGCCGAACTCTCCAACGAGACCGCCGGGGAGCATATGTCACCGCGGGAAGTGATTCGGCTGATGGTCAATCTGCTGTTCATCGAAGACGATGACGTGCTCAGCAAACCGGGGATCGTGCGGTCCCTGTATGACCCCACGGTGGCCACGGGTGGCATGTTGTCGGTGGCGGAAGAACATCTGGCCGAACTGAACCCGGACGCTCGGCTGGTGATGTATGGGCAGGAACTGAATCCTGAATCC
>CAMTWR010000015.1:0-79042 GCA_947085455.1 uncultured Planctomycetota bacterium
CACGAGCCGATTCGACGACGATGACCATGGCGGATCCTTCCGCATGAGTGGTGAGATTCCAATGATCCGTTCATGCGTGGGATCCGCCTTTTTTGCAATACCAGTCTCCGAGACCGATCCAAAATAGCGCAACTTCAAAATGTGCGCGCTGGCCTTGGGCTGATCCCGACTTGATTCAAGACCTACCGGAAATTCTCAACGTCCAGCGATTGAAGATTCCAACAGTCTATCTGAGCGATGCTGCGAACCCGACCCGAGCCTTGGCAACTTCGGAAGCAGTAAGACTTCATGAGGAACACAAAAATCCCGATGGTCGACGCGATGGATTCCTGGTGTTCACACTGGAAAGCAAAGACGGGAATTGGTCAGTGATCGATATCGACTTTGAAACGGAGCCCGGCGCTGAGAAGGAGTTGAAGCGATTTTTGGAAGCGAGTCCGAATTCGGTTGGCTTGCCGCAGCCGTAGAAACTTCCCTTCCGGTTGGACAAGCCAACCGGGGAGGCTGTGTTTGGGGGCGACCGAGTTAACTGGAAAACTTGGGCTCCTGCTGGACGAGCCAGCAGGGGGGCCTTGCGCGCGCCTTTGGCTGGGCGGTAAACGATTAAATCAACAGGCCGCAGGCTCAGGGGGGACAAAATCAATCACTCGCCACAGACGAAAAGGCTTACTTCAATCCTCTTCTGATCAGCAAAGCATCCACAGTGGGCTCACTGCCGCGGAAAGCCTTGTAGGATTCCATCGGTTCGCGGCTGCCGCCGACGCTCAGAATTTCCTTGCGGAACAGATCGCCGTTGGCTCGAGTGCAGCCGCCCAGCGACATCATGCGGGCAAACGCATCTGCGGCCAGCACTTCGCTCCACAGATACGCATAGTAACTAGACGAATAACCGCCCGACCAGATGTGAGCAAAATATGCGGTGCGATAACGCGGCGGAACAGCGGCCACATCGACTCCCACCTTTTTGAGTGCGGTCGCTTCAAACGCTTCCACATCAGTCGGGATTTCTTCGCTGGTCAGCGAATGCCATTCGAGATCCAGCAGAGCGGCCGAAATGTATTCCAGCGTATCAAAGCCCTGATTAAACTTGCTGGCTTTGATGACCTTGTCGAGAAGCTCCTTAGGAATCTGCTCGCCCGTTTTATAGTGTCTGGCATAGTTGGCGAGGATCTCCGGCTGAATCGCCCAGTCCTCTTCGAATGTCGACGGAAATTCCACAAAGTCACGCGGAGTCGCGGTTCCTGAAACCGACGGGTACGTCACGTCGGAAAACATGCCATGCAAAGCGTGGCCCATTTCATGAAACAGCGTGGTCACGTTGTCAAAGCTGATGAGAGCTGGTTCGCCGTCGGCTGGTCGAGGAATATTCAGGACATTCACGATGACCGGTTTTTCATTCAGCAGCGAGGATTGATCCACAAAGGAACTCATCCACGCCCCGCCGCGCTTGGAATCTCGTCGGAAGAAGTCTGCGTAGAACAGGCCGATCTGGGAGCCATCATGGTCCAGCACGTCGAAGACGCGAACGTCTGGGTGGTAAACCGGCAGATCCTTTCGTTCCTTGAAGGTGATGCCGTACAGCTTGTTCATGGTGAAGAAGACACCGTTCTTCAGCACGCTGTCGAGTTCAAAGTAAGGTTTGACGGCGGCCTCGTCGACTTCGAAACGAGCCTTGCGAAGCTTCTCGGCATAGTACTCCCAGTCCCACGGAGCCAGTTCGTGAGTGGCTCCCGATTCTTTGATCATGGCTTCCAGATCCTTCGCTTCGACCTTCACGCGAGCGAGCACGCCGGGGACGAGATCGGTCAGCATTTTGCGTGCGGCTGCAGGAGTCTCGGCCATCTGATTCTGAAGCTTGTACGACGCATGGTCTTCAAAACCCAGCAGCTTCGCACGCTCGGCTCGCAACTGAGCGATCTCAAGAATCATCGGGCGGTTATCGATGCTGCCGTCACGGCCAAGGCCGCGGTAGGCGGAGGATTCCCAGACCTTCTGTCGCAGGGCTCGATTGTTCAGCGACGATAGAATCGGCACGCGCGTGGTGTTGGTAATCTCCAGCAGATACTTGCCTTCCAGCCTACGTTCCTTCGCGCCTTCAGCGGCAGCGGCGATATCTGCAGCGTCCATTCCATCCAGATCCACAACATCGTCGACAATGACGGCCCGCTCTTTCGTGATGGCCAGCAAGTTCTCTTCGAACTTTGTTTCCAGCTTCGACAACTGTTCATTCAAAGATCGGATGCGCGCCTGCTGTTCGTCATTCAGTTTCGCGCCGGCTCGCACGAAGCTTTCGTACTGCTGCTTCAGCACTTCGGCCTGTTCGCCGGTGAGCTTGAGCGAGTCCCGGGTTTCCCACAGTTTTGCGACGCGTTCAAACAATCGACGATTGAGCAGAATATTGTCGGAATGCGCGGCCTGCAGTGGAGCCAGTTCGGTTTCAATATTCTGCAACGCATCGTTCTTATTTGCTGATGTGAGATTGGAAAAGACATTGCGCACGCGAGTCAGCAGTGCGCCCGATTTTTCCATGGCAACGATGGTGTTTTCGAATGTCGGTGCATCAGCCTGTGAAGCAATTGCTTCCATTTCCGCCAGCTGAGATTTCATGCCTGCCATGAACGCAGGCTGAAAATGTTCGTCTTTGATTTTGTCGAACGCGGGCGTGTGAAAGGGAAGAGGACTTGGTGAGGCGAAGGGATTCTCTGGGGGCAATTGATCGAATGAGGTCACGGATGGCGTACTCAGAAAAGAGGATGTCACGGGACGAATCGGTTCTGCGGCTGACCCGGGAGCAGAAATCAGCAGGCCGCCGAGAAGACTGAGAGAACTTACGAATATGAGAACGCTGGGCGAAGACTTGACCGTGGAAACATGAAGATTCATTGCCCTGTGCTCCTGCATGGAAAGATCGAGAAGAACGGCGTGCGAAGCCGCATGAGCAGGGCAGTGTAGTTCGGGTTGGCTCATTTGTCTGCCGTTTCGCATACGCTGGCCGCTGTCTCTGAGTCAGCGCTGTTTGCCCGGTGGCGAGACGCTGTGGTTGTTCACACGTGGAGAAACAATGCGATTTATCATAACCCGAAGCGTCAGCGAGGGATTCCTGGAAGCGCGGACGAAAGAGCAAAAACACAATCCTTCGCTCACGTCTTTTGCGCGTTTGCGTCCATCCCTCACTGACGCGTCGGGTTCTGATGCTTCCCTGTGTTTTCGCCTCGTTGATCTCCCGCTGTCTTTAGCACCGCAACTTCAACGTACACGCACCGGTTGGGATTCGCACAAACTGGCAACGTGAAAAGGCGTCGCGGCTTTCGGCAAGTTTGAGGGGTGTTCGGGAAAACAAATGGCGTAACTCAACATTGCCACCCTAGGTAAGTATTTCTATCAACACCTCAGAAACGGCGATAAAAGCCATTGCAGGAGGAAATTCCTGCAGTTAGTATTTGCCCGTTCTCCCGTTCTCCCGTTCTCCCTGCGTTTTCTTGTGTTAGCGGCGTGTTCATTAGGTGGCCGGGAAGGGCGATCGATGGGGGGGGGGCTTGTCGTTCTTGTGTTAATCTGCTTTCGGGAGGTTTCGTATGTCTCGCCTGTCAATTCTGGTTGTCATCGGCTTAGTTATTGGTTTTGTGACTTCCAGCAAATCGCCTCGCACGTTGACCGTCGGTGAATCGCTGAAGGTAATGGGAGGTCAAGCCGGATACGGTTACGACGACTGTACCCGCGCATTATCGCCTCGAATGTGCCAGGATGTCGGCGATGGAGGCCTTGATGGGTGCAGACCTCAGGCGGGTGGAATCACCTGTGGTGGAGATTGTGCTTTATACTATCAGTGTAACGGGACAGCTGGTGTCAATAAGTGTTGGACGCCGGTTTTGGGGACGTTGAATCTGATAGATTGCCGGGAAGATGATCATGCCTCCTGCGGTCAAAAGTTTGTCGGGGCAGGGCAATGTGTGATGAAGTTTCACTTCGGACAAGGCGGTGTCATGGTTCTTGATGGCTGCAAATGTGACATTGTTCTTGATCCAGACGGGTCATGTTCCGATGAGACTGCGGGTACCATTGATTCGAACTGTGACCCTTCGTTCGTTGCTTATTTGATGCGGGGTGGGAGGATCGTGCAGCTTGGCGTTGTGGGGAGCTTGTGATGATCTCGCTGATGGCTGCGGTGATTTGTTTTGTGAGTCCGGGTATTGGTGAAGTCGGGCTCGACGCTTCTGAGTATTTGGATCGTTGGTCAGGGGCCATTGATTCCGTTTGGTCATACGACATAGTTGTTCATGTACAGGTGGATGCCTATTCGCGAAAGCAGGCTAGATTGGTTCGAACAACCGAGGCCACAATACGACAGAGGTTTCTTCGTGGGCAATGGCGAGTTGATTTTCTGAAGACGCGAATCATTGCGGGAGGGGAAGTTACTGAATGGGAGAGCGGTGCGGATAATATAAGAGCATTTGCTTACGATGGCGGGAGTGCTGTCCGGTATTTTCATGCTTCTGATTTATTTGGGCAGGTGGATCCGAGGGCAGAGTTCTCTAAGACGCGATTACTCGCACCGCACTGGTTCGAAGTGTTTCATACTGATTATAGCGGGGAGCCTTGGCCTGCTCTTCTTCGCGACCGGACGACGACGTCAGCAATGGAAATGCCAGACGGACTGATTGAGGCAAAGTTCGGTGCAACAACTGAGCCGATGACCCACTCGAGGTTTTCAGATCAGATACGAGTCTTACTTGATCCGAAGTGTGGTTATCTTCCGGCCTCTATTATTTTTGGACAGAATCTGGGCAACGGGGGCGAATTTCGAACGGAGATCATCAATGAGTATTCATTGTGTCAAGAATCGTTCTGGGTTCCTAAGACGTGTATCTGGAAGGACTTTGCACCAAGTATAACCAGTAGTGCGGTTGAGCCGGCGATGGTAACACAGATGCAAACGGACCTTGAAGCGGCTCGGTTAAACGTTGAAATTGATCCGGCGGTTTTCGCCATGGCGTTTCCGCCGGGATCAATTGTTTATGAATCGGAATCACAAACTAACTTTGTACAACGAGAAGGAGATGAGAAAGACTACGAGGCCGCTGCTGAGTTTGCTCGGGAACGGCTGGAGGCAGCCACGAGTGGAGCGGGGTCTACGATTGGGATCGGTCGTCTTAAATGGTTCTGGCTTGCGATCCTGAATCTCGCTGTTCTGGGGTTCTTGATCTGGTTTACCCTGCGAAAGAGGCGGAAGTGATGTTGGCTTTGATCCTCGCTTTGGTTGTAAACGAACCGACTGAGTTTCCAAGAGTAACCTGTGGAGAGCGGTGTGTTTATGGAACCCTCGGTTCGCTGTCACGAGATGTGACGCTGAAAGAGGTGCAGGAGGAATATTCGAGAAGGTCATTGGGCGGTTATTGTTCATTGGCGGATCTCACAGTCATCCTTGATCACTTTGGGGTCTATTCCGCCCCCGTCAGCCTCCCGGACAAAGATATCAGCTTAGTGCCGGTCGGTTCGATCCTTCATCTTAACGGCGCGGCAGAACATTTTGTTATCTATGGCGGGACGGAGAATGGCAACATCGTCTTGCTGGATCTTCCGCTCCCGGCAACGATGGTTTCCGAAGCTGATTTTTTCCCAATGGAGCGGAAACGCTCTCTTTGTCGCCCGTGACAAAGCAAAGTTGGAGGCAGTCGTGGCAACTTTGGATCGAAACAGCCGAATCGAGCGTTTACTTTGCTGGCTACCGCTAATGATGTGTGTTTTGTGTTTGCTGCGGCATTATGTTTTGGCTTGTCTTGGATTGCTCGCTCTCTGCTTCTATAGCGGATGTGATTCACCGAAGGACGAAGGACTGCAGAGTGGCGGATTGCAAGTCGCAATGGACTGCACTACTGATGGTTCAATGCGAGTGCCGCCAGAGGGCCGAATCGTGACGGTGAGTTTGGAGAATAAGACTGCGGAAGCGATTCAGATCCTGAACATTCGTAAGAGTTGTGCGTGTGCCGAAATTGACCTGCCTAACTCGATTGAACCTAATTCGCAGGCTTATGGGAAAGTGAAACTAAAGGGTACGCCTGAGGCAGTGGCAAGAAGCGTCTCGATCTCCCTGGAGACCAGTGTTGGGGATACAAATCTTTCTTTTAGGTTCTTTTCGGGTCCGTGCCCGCAGGTGTCTCCCAGGTTCGTTCGCCTTGACGACCATGATGGTGTCCTCTGCGGCGTTGCTTCATTGTGGGTGGAGACAAACTTCAGTGAAGCGAGTTGAGCTTCTGAACGCTGAAAGCTTTCGCTTCATACCAGGAGAACGGTACAAAATAAATGCCGACGGAAGCGTCGCGTACCCAGATGAATTCGGTGTCTGTTGCTTTAGGTTTGAAACGCGATTTCAGAGTGAATCTAAGAGTGGTAAGTTGAATGGGGTGCCAATCTCGCTCGATGGTGGCGAGCGATTAGTCGCGGCAACCTTTGTTGCAAATCCCCGAAATCGACTTCGTGTTGATCCCCCTCACCTTACGTTTTTGGATGGTGAAACAGACGCACCCAAGTCTTTCATTGTGAGTGCTTCGGCTGATTTTGACTTGGAGTTGCGGACTGACGAAGATCTTTTGCGTGTGACGTCGAATCCGTTGAGTCAACGTTGCTGGCGTATCTCTGTGTTACCAACTGAGGGGTTGGATTTTTCATCTGTTCGAAAGTGTGATCTTTTCGTCAAAGCGAAATTCCGTTCGGGAGATGCGGACGAGATCTCGACACACTGTCGATTTCGAAGTGTGGAATCCACAGCACGGTGACCTCGTATTGAATCGCACGATCTTGTTGGAATCCAGCTGCCGACGATTGCTATACGGGATTCGAAGTTGAGTTTCTTTCTGTAAATGCGCCACTGTGTAGAGGATTTGAGTGTGAACAATTTCGTAGTCGTTGCACCTTCCGTTTGTTTCGGAGTAGCAAATGGTTCGTGCCCGCAGTAAGGAAAAGGTTTATGTCTTTGCGTTTACTCCAAGTTTCAACACGAAGTTGCCATCGCGTTCGGGCTTCACCCTGATTGAACTGCTTGTTTCCATCAGCATTATCGCATTGTTGATGTCTTTAATTCTTCCGGCGATTCAGAGTGCTCGGGAGTCGGCTCGGCGGATTGAATGTGGGAATCATGTGAAGAATCTGGCGTTGGGGATGCATGGGTTCCTGGCGGCTCAAAAACAGTTTCCGGCGGCGGGATATTGGGGCGGTGGGCCGAGTCCGGATAAGAACCGTCCGGGGCCGCATCACAACTGGGTCGTGGATCTGATTCCTTATCTGGATCGGCAGGATCTGGCGGATCGCTGGAACTGGGAGCAGCTGGCGACGTTTCCGGCCAATCAGGAAATAGCCACGGTCCATGTCAGTGTGCTGGCCTGTCCCAGTGACAGAACGACGACAGGGAAGGGTGACATGAGCTATGCCCTTAACGGTGGAATCGGCGATTCTTTCTTCTACAGCGGAGTTCATGACTGCGTGGCCGATCCGTTTTACGTACCGCTGGATCTGAATGGGAATGGCATCGTCTGTGCCAATCCGGATTCCGCTGATGGTTCCCCTTCCGATCGGGAACTCTTCTTTCGCCTTGGCATGTTCTTCAGCGAGAACTGGCAGTTCAAGGGGACTCCTGGCTATCAGGGCACAACTCGCCATCACACGGCTGTCACCGTACGGGACGGTTTGTCGAACACGTTAATGCTGGGCGAAAATGTGCGAACCGGAGCAGATCCGGCTCGTCCGGGAATCAACTGGGCGACAGGTGATGGCCGGCAGTCTCGTCTGTTTTTCAGCCATATGGTTTGCCGGGACAATTCCTGCACGACAGGTGCTGTGGATTTCTCCCTGGCAAACAAAGGCGATCATGCGATCAATGCGGGGCGTGAGCGGACAGAAGGCGAGTCGCCCTTCCTGAACAGCTTTCATCCGGGGGGCGTCAACGTGGCTCTCGCAGACGGCAGTGTGCGATTTTTGTCCGAGACCATTGACGGGCTTGTGCTTTATCATCTGTTTAGTACGGACGGTAACGGACTTCGCGGGACAGCTCTAGATGCGGGAGTAGCTGATGGCGACTTCTGATGGCCGCAACTTGTTTCTCAGCGTGGTGATCCCGGCGTTTAATGAAGAATGCCGCATCTCGGAAACACTGGACGATGCCATGTTCACTTTTCGCGAACGGTTTCCAGGTGCGTGGGAACTGATTGTCGTGGATGACGGAAGTTGTGACGGCACCGTGTCCGTGGTGAAGGACTATGCAACGCGATGCCCCGAACTTCTGTTGATCTCCCACGCGAGGAATCAGGGCAAAGGAGCGGCCGTGCGAACGGGCGTGCTGGCGTCGCACGGTGAACTGGTCCTGTTTGCGGATGCAGACAATGCCACTCCGTTTTGTCAGTGTGATAAATTGCTGACGGCAGTGCAGAGCGGTGCTGATCTGGCGTGCGGGTCGCGATTTGGATGTCGGCCCGGTCAGGTCCGCCGCACGGTGCCTCGCCGGTTGATGGCGGGTGTGTTTCGGCTGATTGCTCACTGGACCGTCCGGCCGGGACTGAAGGATACGCAGTGCGGATTTAAGTTATTCCGTCGTTTGGCCGCCATGTCGCTGTTCCGGCAATCGTCGGAAAGCGGCTATCTGTTCGACATTGAAATTCTGGCCCTGGCATCGCGGCAGAAGTTGTGTGTGTCAGAAGTTCCGGTCACCTGGCAAGAAATGCCGGGGTCCAAAGTCAGCCTGTGGCGTGATTCCTGGCGAATGTTGTGTGGACTGTTTCGGATTCGGCAGAAGCTGAGATCCGGAGTGATCGTAGATTGCGAGGCGGCCGTGTTGGCGTTGCCCCCTGGCAGTCAGACGGAATCTGTTATCACCAGCGTTGCTCGTCAGACGATAACCACAGGAGCGGCCTCTTGAGTCGCCGTGTCACGGAAGGCGTTCTGGCGATCACTGTCATCGTCGCGTTTGTGCTGCGAGTGTGGAACCTGGGCGAGCGTTCGATCTGGTTTGACGAAGCTTTTTCGTGGACGCTGTGCACTGAGTTTGGGCCACTGGAGATCATTCAACGCACGGGTGAAGATGTCCATCCGCCGTTTTACTATCTGATTCTGTGGGCGTGGATCAGTGCGTTTGGCGAATCACTGTGGACGATGCGTTTTTTGTCTGTGGTGTGCGGAACAGCGACTGTGTGGATGGCCTCGCATGTGGGCAGAGAAGCCGTCGCAGCGTCTTCGCGGTCGATGGAGAGTGAAGACCGGCGCGAGGCGGGGGATCTGGTCGGCCTGATGTTTGCGATGCTTGTCGCTTCAAGTGCCTTCCAGATTCACTGGTCGGGCGAAGTTCGCATGTATGCGTTGCTGTCGCTGCTGTTTCTGCTGAGCGCGTTTTTTGGTCTGCGGGCTCTGAATCAGCATCGTGCGTCGTCGATGCCGTTGATCGGCTTTACGGTCTCCTCCGCGTTGATGCTTTACACGCACAACTATGGGCTGTTCTCTTTCGTTGCGATCTGCGTTTCGCTGGCCGTTCTGGCGTGGTGGCGAGAACGTTCGGATGTCGAATTCCACCACAGCCGGATGCTGGGGCGTGTGATTCTGGCCGCCGGTGTTGCGGGACTGTTATTTGTCCCGTGGATTCCGTCCTTGCTGCATCAACGAAGTCAGGTGGCCGCCAACTACTGGATTTCACGTTTCAGTTTGACTCAGCTTGCCATTGCCTGGGATGGCGTCATCTTTCCAGAGAACCGCTACGGGCCATGGCAGAAAACTCGTGGTGAAATTGCTCTGGCCATCACCGCTGCAGTTTTGCTTTTGCTGCAGATTCGAGCTCGAGCGGTGGATGTTTTGTCGCTGATGCTGACGGCCATCCCGGCGTTTCTGGCCGTTGGGATTTCGATGGCATCGTCCTCCATCATTGCTTATCGTCTCTTCGTGCTGATCCATCTGAGTGCGCTGCTGGCGATTGCCAGAGGCCTGCAGAAGTGGCTGGAGCCGCTGGCCGCGATTGCGTTTGCGGTGGTTCTGATGGCCGACGGATTATGGGTTCATGGGGAATGCGTGAATCAGCTTGACTTGGGAAATCGCCCCGGGCCGCGAGGTACCATCGAGTGGCTGGATTCTGTTCGCGGTGCGGAGGATCCGGTTTTCGTCCTGCATCCCTGTGCCTACTTTAGTCTGCGTTATCATTCGAAGAACCCTGACCAGGTGGTGTTGTGTACGACTCCGGAAAATGTCGTGCACTATACAGGCCAGCCGATCCTTCGGGCCGACGAACGACAGGAACTGGAAGAACTCGTGCGACCGAACAGCAACACTGTCTGGGTGATTGACTGCACGGGTTACTCCGCCGGGTATCAGCGGCCAATGCTTCCGGAAAAACTAAAGTTCAAAAGGGAGAAGCGATTCCGTTCGCCCTACACCTTTGAAGGTGATCTGATCGTGACCGAGTACCAGATTGACAACAATGATGCGGCAACACAGGCTCAGTCACTGGGAGAATCGAATGAGAACTAATCCATCGCTGTTCAAACGATGGGCAGTGCCTTTGCTGTTCTTCGGTCTGGGCTGGGGAGTCTGCGGATCGCAGATGCTGGATGCCGCGGAAGAGTTTTCCGAGTCATTCCTGAATAAGCATCATAATCAGGCGATCATGGGCGTGGTTGGAGAAGCTCGATTTTTGCAGCCGCAGGAACAGGGACTGCAGGTCCACATTAAGCCACCAGCGACGGACAACACGGGCATCCGTTACGCGCCGCATCTGATTGGTGATTTCACGGTGACTGTCCGAGCTTCACTGGTCAATGTACCAAAGCCTTTGGAAGGATACGGAACCGGATTCGCTCTGCTTCTGGAAGATGGGCAATCGCACGGGGCCAGTCTTCAGCGTGTTGTGTTTCCGGGGGAGCGGCACGGCGTGGTGGCTCATCATTACACAGTGATCGGCGGTGAGTACGATCATAAGGCCAAAGAGACAGCATTGGACGCCACGGATATGATTCTTCAAATGGAACGAAAGGGTTCCACATTGATTTATCGCGCTTCCGGAAAGGGAACGGAAACTCTGCAGGAGATTGACCGCGTTGAGTTCACATCGAATCCGATTGTGGTCACACAGGTTTATGGTCAGCCGGGAGGTGCTGCCAATGAGGTTGTGGTTCGCATCGAAGGCGTGGAGATCAAAGCGGCCGAACTGCTGCGGCCCGGCCAGAATTCAAAGATTGCTGACAAAGGTCGCTATCTGGTTATCTTTGCCATTGGTATTGCTGCTGCGGCCGTTGCGACAGGATTATTTTTGCTTCGCCGGCGTCGGACAGAGCCTGAAGTATGAGCAATCAACATGCAGAGAAGTGCAGGGGGATGTTCAGCGTGTGGCGACACAGCTTGTTGGCCGGGTTGTGTGCTTATCTGCTGACCTGTGTTCCGGTGTTCTTTGGCGTGCTTGTTGGTTTTGAAGTGGTCCGACCAGGCCGCGAGATCCCTTATGGTGAGGACAGTCTGCTGCTGCGTTTTGCCGCATGGGATGGTGGCCAGTTTATGCAGATTCTGGACACGGGCTATCAATATGTGCCCGACCGGATCTCGAACATCGTGGTGTTCCCCGGATATCCGGCGATGGCCAGGGTGCTGCAGTGGAGCACGGGGCTTTCGTCCGCCGCTTCGTTGCTGTTTGTCTCCCACCTCTGCCTTGTGGCGGCGATGGTCGTTTTTCATCGGTTTGTTCGCCTGAGATTCGATAGTCCGCAGATCGCCGACACGTCTCTCGCGGTGATGGCACTGCTGCCGACGACGTTCTTTTGGCGAATGGCTTATTCCGAAGCTCCGTTTGTCCTGATCGAGGTACTCTTTCTCTACGGGATGCACCAGAAGTGGGGATGTCGATGGCTGGCGATTCTCGTGGGTCTGTCGACCGCATTTCGACTTGTCGGAGTCGCCATGCTGGTGCCACTGGCCATGGAGTATCTCAGTCGAGAGCCGTTCAGTATCAGGCGTTTACTGAAAGGAAGCCTGCTGCTTCCTGTAAGCGTCGCCGGACTGATCGCATTTATGGTATATCAGGCGAATTTGTTCGGGGACCCATTCGTGTTTATCCATGGGCAGGCCGCGTTCTGCCTTCGGACGCCAGTCAGCGCGTCAGAACACTGGTATCGACTGGTGACGCTGGAGCCGCTTTGGGGCAATTACCTCGCGGCCTCTGATGCATTTTGGAAGCGACATTCTCCCACGCCAATCGCGCTGCTGAATCTGCAATTCTGGAATCCTGTCTACTTTTGTCTGACAGCGGCTTGTCTGTTTTACGGCTGGTTTCAACGGGTGTTGAGCGATTCTGAATCAGCCCTCGGTGCTGGCTTGTTGCTGATTCCGTATCTGGGTCGAGCTGAAGAGTTCTGCATGGGATCGCAGTCCCGGTATGCCAGCGTTGTTGTTCCTGCCATCATGGTGCTGGGCTATTTTATGAGCCGCCGAGCTTCCGCCTGCAAAGCCGGCATAGCCGCGATTTCCGGAGCACTTTTGGCGGTCTACAGCGCGTTGTTTAGTGCCTGGTATTTTTTTCTGTGAGCTGGTCTGACGTTCGGGCCGGTGTACACTCGCCGAATTGTTTTGGCTCTGAGTCGCAATCGCCGCCGTTGGATTGCGATGGGTGAGAGTCGCGACGTCAGCCAAAACTGAGGCTGTTTGTGTAAGAGTTGGATACAGCGATGCCCTTCGTGCCTGCTGGACGAAAACGCAGCAATGGGAATCCGCCGTTTACTTCCCAATACAGAAGTTGCTGAAAATGTGATCCAAAATATCGTCTGTGTAGACATCGCCCAGAATGGTGCCCAGTTCCTGCAGGGCCGCGCGGATCTCCATGGAGATAAGCTCGTCGCCATGATTCGCGGTCGTTGCGGTCAGAGCATGTTGCAGACACTCGGTCGCTCGATTCAGGCTGTCGCGACATCGCACTGTCGTGGTGCCGAGCAGTTCGCTGCGTGAGGCGTGCGAAGTCTGAAGAGTTGTCTGCAGCAGGGTTCGGAGAGCGTCAACATTCCAGCCCGTTTCCCCGCTCACACACAGGGCTGCGGGCGATTCTGTTTTAGACGCTGCTGATTCTGGAGGTGACGCTGGTGCAGAGGGCGCTGCTGCTGTAGGCGATTCTAGGGAGTGAGATCTGTGGTTCGTAAATGCGGGTTTATCCAGACTCATCACATCGGCACGCGTTGTGACACGCAGCATTGCAGCGCACTGTTTGGCTGCCAGGTGACTCAGGCGTCGATCTCCTGCGATTTCGGTTGTGGACAGATCTGCGGCCGAACACCAGACGACAATGTCAGACGCAGACACCTGCTCACCACGCAATTGCTGAGCCCGCTCCATGATGAGGTCGGCGGCGTCTTCCCAGCCGGCGGTATCGATCAGCTCCAGCTCCAGCGAATTCAGACGCAAAGTCGCGGTCAGGTAATCGCGGGTTGTTCCGGCGATGGGGGACACGATCGCCTTCTGCTGCCCAATCAGTCGATTGAAGAGTGTGCTTTTGCCTGCGTTTGGTAGTCCAGCCAGAACAACGCGCCGGCGATACCCGGACGGCAGGCGGGAGGCCGAATCCGCGGACAGGGCCTGAAGAATGTTGAGCGCTGATTGCAGCCGCTGGGCCATCTGATCGCGCGTGATGAACTCAATGTCCTCTTCGACAAAATCGAGTCCCGCTTCGAGATCTCCCAGAAGCGAGATCAGGTCCTGCCTCGCCTTTCCAAGCCTGGATGTGATTTGACCGCCCAGCTGAGACAGAGCTTTCTGAAGTTCCTCGTGGTCCGTCGCTTCGATGACGCCAAGAACCGCTTCGGCCTGCAGCAGATCGATCCGGCCGGACAGAAAGGCTCGCATCGTAAACTCGCCGCGTCGCGCGAGACGTGCACCGCAGTTGCATAGATGTTCAATCGTCGCTTCAAGCAAGGGGACAGAACCGGTCAGGTGGAACTCGGCCATGGGTTGACCGGTGAAACTGCGGCGCGTGGGCCAGTACATCAGCGCCGCAGGGACAGGAACACCAATCGCGGGCAAATGCAGGAGTCCGGGAAATCGTCGAGGCAGCCGAATTGACCGCCAGTCGCCGGAACCATCCGCTGCCTTAAACAGCTTTGCCACAACGTCAGCGGTCTCGCCGCCACTCACGCGAACAATCCCGCGCAGCGCAGGCCCAGGCGGGGACGCCAGTGCAACAATCGTGTCATCCAGATCAAGAGGCATCGAAGCACTTTACGCGGAGATCCCCATCTGGAAAAGCGGGGGCACCCGTGTTCCTGCCCGGTTCCTCGGAGGCCGCTCCTTGTGACCGCTCGAGCCAAGAGATCGAGGATGGTGCAAGTGTCGTCGATTTGTCTGAAATGTCGTCACAATGAAGACGGTTTAACGCGGCATCACCGATGAGAACGCTCTTCGCGAGAATGGCCAGGAGTTTTCCACATAAAAATATCATGTTGAGATACGTGAGGTACCGCCCACAAAAATACTCGTGGCCTCCCCATGAAGAATCGGATGCAAGGGACTGGCGCAGGATCTGCTTCATTCTACTCGTTCGTCGGAGAGCTCCAGGATCGGAGCTGCGGCCCGCTGTTTCTGAACCTCATCCGGGAGATTATCTATGAGCCACCAATTGACACGCATGATTCCGCGGACCTGGTCTGCTGTTTTTGTGACTGTGGCAACAGCTGTCGCGATGAATGTCGTCTTGATGGATAACAGCAGCCGACTGGATGCTCAGGAACCTCTCCCTGCCGAAAACATTGTTCCTTTCTCAATCCCGGCTGCCGATGAGCTTCCACCAGCGACTCCTTCATCAACCGTGCTGACTCCTGTTGACGCGGCCGACCTTTCGGAAGAAGACGCGGAAGCTATGCTGCGGGGGCCAGTGCATGAAGCCTTTGCTGAGCAAGTCAATCCGGATCCACTGCCTGGTCTGGTTATCGCCGCGAAGCCTCCGGAAACGGTTGAGGAAGTTCCGCCGGAAGTTCGTCCGGAAGGGCGGACTGTCGAGTGGATTTCGGGTTACTGGGCGTGGGATGACGACCGCGAAGACTTTATGTGGGTCAGCGGCATCTGGCGAGAAGTACCACAGGGATTTCGGTGGTTGCCTGGCTACTGGACCGAAGCCGAGGGCGGTTATCAATGGGTTGCGGGGACATGGGTTTCCACGAACACAGCAGAAATTGAGTATCTGGAAGAGTCGCCTCCTCAATCGCTTGAGCAGGGGCCGGTGGGCATTGGGCCGACGGTAGAACATATCTGGATTCCGGGCTGCTGGAACTGGACGCAAAATCGTTACGTCTGGCGACCGGGCTATTGGTCGGGCGGATATTCCAATTGGGTCTGGGTTCCGGCACGTTACCAATGGACGCCTCGCGGATTCTACTACTGCAACGGATACTGGGATTATCCTCTCGAGCGCCGCGGAGTTCTTTTCGCACCATGCTACTTCCGCCGTCAGGTTTACACGACTCGCCACGTGAGGTTCACGCCTCGAATCGTGGTGGCTTCCAATCTGCTGCAGTTCCATTTTTGGGTGCGGCCTCGACACCAGCACTACTACTTCGGTGACTACTACAGTACGCCTTATGCAAGTCGAGGCATCATGCCGTGGCACGATTATCATCGTCAGCATCACGGCTCAGATCCTCTGTTCTGTCATTACAGTCGAGGCGGCCGGGGTCGCGATTTTTACTCCCAAAGAACGCTGCAGTTTAATCTGTTCGTGAATAATCCGGACCGACGGCCCGCACGCACATGGCGGGACCAGGACAACTGGGGACAACCGCATGGACAAGACGGCAATCACGAACATTCCCGACTGGGCAACCAGCTGCAGAATCTCGTTGACCGCAGGGACGAAAACTCTTCTGGTCTGCGATTTGTGAAACTGGAGACCGCCCAGCGCCAGCGTTCGAAAAGCGGTGCCGAACAGTTTGAAAATCTCGTCCGTCACCGACGCGAGGCCGAGAGCGTAAATCGAGGAGACCGTCGCGATGGTCATCGCGAACACGACCACGACGTGGTGAACTCGGCTGTCCCAGGGGAAACGAAGCCTCCTGCGGATATCCCTGATTCCGGCGGTTCAGAGGCTGCCGGTAAGAACGAAACGGAGCGGCCGCGAGCTGGCCGCAAAGATCCGCCCGTCGCCAATGAGGGGCCTCAGACCGCGAAACGGGATCGAATTCGTGGGGAACGTCCCGAGAAACTGACACTGCCTCCAATGGTTCGCGAAACATCGCAGCCGCGAACAGAAGAAGCGACTGTGGTCGAATCGACCGTGGCTGAATCGACCGTGGCTGAATCGAATACGGCGGATGGGGGTCCGGAAAACTCCCAAAGCTTGCTGGTCCAGCCCGACGGCAATGATCGGGGCGGAAAAAACACGGTCGAAGCAGGCCGTTTGCCAGCGGATCGGCCGCAGGGTCGTGAGCGGCTTGGAGATGATTCTTCCCGTGAAGATCAGAAAACAAAAGCGGGAGACTCCGCTGCGTTGGCGGTTCCGGCCGATCCGGTATCGCGAGGAGAAACCCCGAAAGGCGTGGGCCTCCCGGGCCGGGGTTCTCGTCCTGTTCGGCGAAACGCGGAAACAGGTGGGGCAGGGCAGATTCAGGAAGATTCGAAAAAGCAGGAAATGCCGAAGCGAGTTGAGGCAGGATCTTTGCCGAATCCTGCAGCTGCACCTGCTGCCGTGCCGGAAAAGAAGACCGGTTCGGGGCGACGTCAGGAAAAACCTCAGCCGGACAACGTTCGGCCTGATGTTATCCGTAAGTCTGCGGAGGAAGCGATTCCGCAGAATCAAGAAGTGCCCTCGCGGAAAAGTCCCACAGAGGTGCGCGGGGACGCGAAACGTGTTGAAAATCGTCTAGAGAATTCGACACGCAGACTGAACGACGCAGCGGCCAAGCAACGGGAAGAAACGCCGCGCAGGACGATGCCAGGTGCTCCTACTCCAAACATTGGCGATACGAATGGCAACGCCGGCACGTCTCGTCCTCAAAGCACAGTCCCCGGCATTCGGTCTCAGGCTACTATCGCTCCGGAGCGAACAGCGCGGCCTGAGTCAGCTCAAAAACGCGAAGTGCTTTCCGCTCCGGTATCGCAGCCGCCTTCAAGTTCAAGGACAGAAGGGGGAACGCGACCAACGCAACGGATAGAAGGAAGAAAGCCGGTCGAATCGGCCCCGGTCAGGCGTCCGCCCATTGAACGTGCTCCTGTCCAAAGTGCTCCAGTGGGGCGTACTCCCGTCGAGCGTGCTCCGGTGCGAAGCGAAGCAGGAGCTGCTCCGTCCCGCAGAAGTCGTGAGCCCGCAGTTCGTCCTTCTGAAGGAAGTGCAAATAAAAGCGATGTGCGACAACGCGGCCGGTCAAAGCCGTAATGTGGCGTCTCGAAGGACGGAGACGTCGGAACGAGCGGCTGTTTTTCAGCAGAGTTTGCCGGAAGCGGCGGGAAGGCAGGACAAGAATTTAAAGAAGTCTTTTCCGACTGCGTTGACTAGTTCGAAGATGCCGAAATAGAAAGGGCAGTCGGGCATCAGTTTGCGCTGTTCAGTGGGATCCTTATGGTGGGGTCCAGGCCCTGATATCAGAAGGCTCGGGCAGGAGGCCCGTCCATGACAGAAGCAGAATTTGTCGAAGTCCTTCGCGGCAGTGTGAACGAACTCCTGCGTTGGGTAGGTTTCGGAACACTCACGGGCTTGGCAGCCAAGGCAATAATGCCCGGGCGAGATCCCGGAGGCGCTGTTTCAACGATGTTGACGGGCATCGGAGGATCAGTTGTTGGCTGCGGAACCGTGCTTTTCTTCTGGCGTGATGCGACTGTTGATCCCATCAGCATGAAAGGCTTCTTTGCGGCCGTCTTCGGTGCATTCACGCTATTGTTCTTCTACCGATTGCTGGCCGGTTCATTCCTCAAGGAAACGGACGACGGCGAAGATCGATGGATGCATAAACTGCGGCGAAGAACGAAACGCCGTAAAATTGCTGAAGACATTCTACGAGACGCTGCATAATCTCCGGCTTGACGGCTTGTGGCCTGGTTCCATCACTGCCCGGAATGCGCGTTATACTTCAGAGTGTCTGCCCCGGGACGCGGAGACGGTTAATTCGTCCGGGCGTGACTTCAGAGTCAGTGCCTGCTGCCGCCGCATTTCATCAATGGCCTCCTGCAGGGCTTGTCGCGTCTGGCGATTGCGTCGAAGTGCCTGCCGCAGGTGGACTCGACTGGCAAACGCATCACCCATCGCCAGCAGGACGAGCCACATTGCAAGCAAGAGCAGGGTGGCGACATAGCCGGCGGCAAACCCCGGTGAACTGCGAAATTGCGGCAAATAGTCGCTCATAGCTATCAATGCGCCGAGCGTGATCGTAAGCGCTGAGGTCTGCATTCGCCTTCGATATTGCTGTTCGACGAATTTCAACTCCGCAGGAGGAAGTCCCGCGTCGTTGACAGCATTTCGCCGCTGCCGAACGTGCCAGGCGACCATGCCAATTCCAAACAACCAGACAAAGGCCCCGACGGTAATAAAGACAAATGTTGTCCCCACAAGATCATCCTTCCAGTCACGTCAGAACACTTACCTAGACGCTAACACGAGGAGCAACGGTCATTCCAATGCCGCCGAATTGCCATAAGTGTTTTCCGGAATTCGGTTTGCAGAAATAGTACGGGCAGGGAGTTCCCAGTTGTCCTTCACGAAGTGAGGAACTTTGCTACGGCAAATGTCCTGTTCGGCAACTCTTTGTCGGCAGGCGATGCGAAGAAAACGCAATTCGGTGTTGAGAGAAGGTTTGCAGGTATCCAATTCAGATCCCGGGATCAGGTAAGAACAGATCCGCATTTTCTGCCGTTGCGAACTTTTTTGTAATCTCTGCGTCATCCGTTTACGTATTTACAAACGGTGCTGGCAATTCGGGGTAATCAGGGCTCCCAGAGAATAGGTAGCCGGCCGAAAAAGTGAACGTTTACTGCAGAAAGGGTCACCGAAGATCGTATTTGTAGGGGATCTAACGGCAATTTTTTGTTGTCTCCAGGACTGGCCGGCGACTTATTCCGGTGGAAATAGGCGAAATCGAAACAGTCGTAGTCACGAGGTCGGCTGTTTCATCAGTCACGGCAAATTACCGGAATAGTGGCGCGTCATTTGCGGGCTTAATGAACGGTCAGAGCCCATCGTCAAATGCAATGTAATGCTATGCAGAAATTGATGGTTGGGAAGTGGATTGCTTGATTTAGTAATCAAAACACTTCGTTTCGAACGAGGTGCATTAAGAAACAGGGAGTGTACCATGGTTAATGTCAGTCAGTCAGTTCGGTCAGAAGATGGCAGTTTGGAAATTTCCACTGATCGACGAGTAACCATGTTGGAGCTGAGTGGCAGTGTTCCATTGTCTGGGAAAACTGGCCCCTTTTCGGCGTGGTCATCTGATGAAATCCGCAATGATGCAATCCTCGAGCGTTCAGGCGCCGGAGAAAGTGTGGCCTGTTTGGCTCAGGCGTTCAGCCTTAGTCGGACGGCGGTGCATTCTGCTCTTATGGAGGCACGCGTTCGACGGTTGCTGGCGGCGAATGTCGACTACATAGATAGCGATGAATTCCATCAGGAGCACGCGGAAGCCGCGATTTGTGGGGCTGCTCCCGTAATGCAAGGCAAGTCGTTTGAGGGACGGATGCCGTCCGGACTGCCCGCCTATCTGAACGAGCTTTATCAGGTTCCTTTGCTTACCAAGGAGCAGGAGCAGTACTATTTTCGACGGATGAACTTCCGCAAATCCCAGTTTTCCGAACTACGCGCTTCGCTAAATTCCGTCAAACCAGCGGCTCGCCTTGTGTCAAAACTGGAATCTCTGCTGGAGGATCTCTCGGAGATCAAAAATCTATTGATTCGATCAAATCTGCGGCTCGTAGTATCCATTGCGAAGCGATATTTGAAATCAAATGCAGGCTTTTTTGAGCTCGTCAGCGATGGAAACATTTCGTTGATTCGGGCGGTTGAGAAATTTGATTACGCTCGTGGCAATAAATTCTCAACATATGCGTCGTGGGCGATTCTGAAGAATTTTGCCCGTTCCGTTCCTGCAGAGCACCAGCGACTCGACAGATTTCGCACTGGACAGGACGATGTGTTCGCCCAATCGTCGGAAAAACGAGGATCGTTCTTCCTGGACGAGCATATGAACCGGAGCCAGAGGGCCGTGATTCGGGAGCTGCTGGACGAACTGGACGGTCGGGAGCGTCGAGTGATCGCCTGTCGTTTCGGATTGGAAGAGGGTGCTGAACCAGAGACGCTCGAACAAGTGGGAACAAAGTTGGGCGTTACGAAAGAACGAGTGCGACAAATAGAAGTTCGCACACTCGAGAAACTTCGAAGGATCGCCGAGCGACATTCTTTCGAGATTCCCGGGTTCTAGAAGAAAACCTGATCTTCCCTCGCTTGGTTGCCGACTACATGGGGATCAATCTGACTGCCGCCAGAAAGTCCAAATTTTGGCAGAAAAACCGGCAGATCGAAATGGGAATGTAGTTGGGAATCTGTTCTGTAGACATGCGAGTTCCGTCGTTGTTGGGAGCTTTCGAGGATCTGCCTTGCCTGGCAGAATTCGATTGCTATACTCCGCGACTTGCCACGCATCCGGTCTGCGCTAGTGTAGCTCAATTGGCAGAGTTCCGGTTTTGTAAACCGGCGGTTGTGGGTTCGACTCCCTCCGCTAGCTTCGTTGAATCTCTGGGCCTGAACCTCTGTGGGTGTTATGCGACGCGGGTCAGAGTGTGATAAGAGTAGGGTTTGGTAGTTAGCTCGGAGAAGTGTTCAAGAACGGGGGAATACCTGAGTGGCCAAAGGGGCCAGACTGTAAATCTGGTGGCGTAAGCCTTCACAGGTTCGAATCCTGTTTCCCCCAGTATTCCATGAGTGAGCAGGTTGTGGAAGGTGGATGTGGCTGTCCGGGGGATCGGGTAATGCGGGCGTAGTTCAATGGTAGAATTCCAGCCTTCCAAGCTGGCTGTGTGGGTTCGATTCCCATCGCCCGCTCTTTGCGTTCTGGGCAGCTTGATCGTGGAGATTGCTGCTGTGGCTCAGTTGGTAGAGTACGTCCTTGGTAAGGACGGGGTCGTGGGTTCAAGTCCCACCAGCAGCTTTTCTGCTTAATTAGTAGTTGTGTGTGGTGGCGTCTCGCGTGAGATGCCGGGTTGATTTTTGAGGTTGTCTTGCCGGGCTTTGTTAGTGTCTCGGCACGGTTTGATCTGGAGTTGGGGTAATGGCAAAGGGTACGTTTGAGCGAACGAAGCCGCACGTAAATGTTGGAACTATTGGTCACATTGACCATGGCAAGACCACTACAACGGCAGCGATCCTGGCTGTTCAGGCCGCAAAGGGTCTGGCAACAGTGAAGGCTTATGCGGATATTGCAAAGGGTGGTACTGTTCGCGACGTTACTAAGACTGTGACGATTGCTGCGAGCCATGTGGAGTATGAGACTCCAAACCGCCACTATGCTCATATCGATTGTCCGGGGCACGCGGACTATATTAAAAACATGATCACTGGTGCGGCTCAGATGGACGGGGCCATTCTTGTGGTTTCAGCGGCTGACGGCCCTATGCCTCAGACTCGCGAGCACATTCTGTTGGCGCGCCAGGTTGGTGTTCCTGCGCTGGTGGTATTTCTGAATAAGTGCGACCTCGTCGACGATCTGGAATTGTTGGATCTGGTCGAAATGGAAGTTCGCGAGCTGCTGACAAAATACGGCTTCCCCGGCGACGATATCAAGTTAGTCAAGGGAAACGCTCGCGGTGCTCTGGATAATCCAAAAGATGAAAAATTCAGTGCCTGCATCACAAATTTGATGGAGGCATTGGATAGTTCCATTCCAGAGCCAAAGCGTGCAGTCGACAAGCCATTCCTGATGGCTGTTGAAGATGTGTTCTCGATCGAAGGTCGCGGTACAGTGGCCACTGGTCGAATTGAAGCTGGTGTTGTGAAGGTTGGCGAGAAGATTCAGGTGATTGGTCTTCGCGACACCCAGGAAACGACAGTTACTGGCGTTGAAATGTTCCAGAAGACGCTGGATCAGGGTATTGCTGGTGACAACGTGGGTATTCTTCTTCGCGGTTTGAAGAAGGAAGATATTTCTCGTGGTCAGGTTTTGGCTTCTCATAATTCTGTCAAGCCTCACACACAGTTCGAGGCTGAAATTTACGTTCTGAGCAAGGAAGAAGGGGGTCGACATACTCCATTCTTCACTGGTTACCGTCCTCAGTTCTACTTCAGAACGACCGACGTTACTGGTTCGACTACATTGCTCGGCGGTGCTGAGATGTGTATGCCTGGCGATAACGTCAAGGTTGAGGTTGAGTTGCTCAAGCCGATTGCGTTGGAAGAGCAGAGCCGTTTTGCTATCCGTGAAGGTGGTAAGACTGTCGGATCTGGTGTTGTGACCAAGATTCTGAAGTAAGTTTGGTTTAGATGAGTTTTACTGCCTGCTGGTGGTTCCAGCAGGCAGTTTCGCATTTTTCGCCCAGAGGTTTTGTCATGCGAGAGTATGTTTGGCTTGAGTGCACGGAGACCGGGCAGCGGAATTACCGTGTGATCAAGGAGACTCGTGGGACAGAGCGTTTGGAGTTGATGAAGTACTGTCCAAGGCTTCGTCGCCACACGCTCCACAAAGAGTCGCGTAAGAAATAGTTGAGTGTTTGAACGGGTGTAGCTCAATTGGCAGAGCAGCGGATTCCAAATCCGCAGGTTGGGGGTTCAAGTCCCTCCGCCCGTGCTTGCGGCCATGTGTTTGCTGGTAGTCTGCCTGATTGGCCCTGTTTTATTTGATGTTGGGCGTGTCATGTCGAGCAAGAGTGTGGGTGCTTCGCTGTTTCCGGAGTTGTTCCGGTTCGGGATTTACAAATCCAGCCAGGGCCGAATGGTTCGGCAGTTCACGTTCTTCGCGGTCGTTGTGATTGCTGCATTTGGCTGTGTAACCCTTGCAAATGGGGCCTTGATGCCGTATGGCAAGGGCGTTCAGGTGGGTGTTCCGGTGGGTGTTTGGGCTTTGTTTTGCTGGCTGGCCTTTCGGCTGGTGAATGTGCCTCGATTTGCGGACTTTCTCGTTTCGGTGGAATCTGAGCTTGAGAAGGTCACTTGGCCATCACGGAATGAAGTTACCCAGGCCACGGTTGTCGTGCTGCTCACGATGTTCTCGCTGGGTTTGTTTTTGTTTTTGATTGATTTGCTCTGGACGTGGCTTTTTAGTGTGATCGGTTTTACGGAATACAAGTCCTAGCTCAGATGTGTGCATCAACTTTGCATTCCTGTGGTGCAGCCGGTTGCATTTCCTCCCGTTTCGCATAAACATACACGTTTTCTCGTTTAGTCGTTTTCGTTTGGAGATCTGCCTACATGGCCAAAGACGCAGCGGTGAGTGGATCTGCGGCCAGTGACATGCTTTGGTATGTGCTGAAGGTGCAAACGAATCGGGAGCGTACGATTCGTGAAGCGCTTTTAAAGAAGATAAAGCTTGAAGGGCTTGAGGAACTGTTCGGTGAGATCGTGATCCCGTCCGAAAAAGTTGTGGATACGCGGGGCGGTTCGCCGAAGGAGCACGACCGAAAGCTTTTCCCCGGCTACATCATGATCCATATGATTCTTAATGATGATAGTTGGTACTTGGTCAGGGATACGGGCGGAGTTGGAGACTTTGCTGGGGCGGCTGGGAAGCCGCTTCCAATGGAGCAGCATGAAGTGGATCGGATGCTTGGTCGGGCTGAGCAGCAGGTTGGTGCAGCTCCCAAGGTCAAGATTCAGTTTTCTGTCGGTGACATCGTGAAGATTCGCGAGGGTACGTTCGAGAACTTTGAAGGTACCGTCGAGGGAATTGATGAGCACAACGGGAAGGTCTCCGTTCTGATAGAGATTTTCGGACGATCGACTCCGGTTGAGCTGGATCACTGGCAGATCGAGTCCGTGTAGGTTGATTCTTTTTACTTTGCGAGTTGGGTTGGTTGGTTATGGGCAAGCAGCGCGCCGTTGTGATTCAGATTAAGGTTCAGGTGACTGGTGGTCAGGCTACTCCGGCTCCACCGGTTGGTACGGCACTTGGCCCACATGGCGTCAATATTGGCCAGTTCGTGTCGCAGTTTAACGAGCGTACACGCGATATGATGGGAGTCACAATTCCATGCGTTATCACGGTCTACAACGATCGCACGTTTGAGTTTGTGTTGAAGAGTCCTCCTGCTGCAGTTCTTTTGAAGAAGGCTGCCGGGATTGCGAAGGGTTCAGGGAGTCCGCTGAAGAATAAAGTTGGCAGCGTGACGACGGGTCAGCTCGAGCAGATCGCAAAGCAGAAATATCAGGACTTGAACGCATCCTCGGTTGAGCAGGCTCGCAAGATGATTGCTGGTACTGCTCGGAGTATGGGAATTGAAGTTATCGACTAGTCGAATGGGTTGTGCTTCATCGGAGGCCGGCGTTCGGGTTGTGTCAGCATTGTTTTATACGGTTGGGTGTTTGAGATGGCTGCTCAGTCAAAGCGAATGAAGACGTTGGCAAAGAAGACATCGGAGCTTGGCGTGTTGACGCTGCCCGATGCTGTTAAGGCGCTGAAGGGTCTCGAAGATCAGTTGCCAAAGGCGATCAAACGGGTTGGGTTTGATCAGACCGTTGAAATCGCATTGCGTCTAGGTGTTGATCCGCGTCAGGCGGATCAGATCGTTCGCGGTTCAATTGTTCTGCCGCATGGGATCGGCAAGTCGCAGCGTGTTTTGGTGTTTGCTCAGGGGGAAAACGTCAAGGTTGCACAGACAGCCGGTGCCGACTTCGTGGGCGGAAAGGATCTCGCAGATAAGATCAAAGAGGGCTGGTTGGATTTCGACGTAGCGATTGCGACGCCAGACATGATGGGTGTTGTTGGTCCGCTTGGTCGCGTCTTGGGGCCACGTGGGCTTATGCCAAGTCCTCGCGCTGGTACGGTGACTCAGGATGTGGCCACTGCTGTTCGAGAGTATAAGGCGGGTAAGGTTGAGTTTCGCGTCGACAACGGTTCAAACCTTCATTGCGTTGTCGGAAAGATCTCTTTTGAGGCGTCTAAGCTTCAGGAGAATATTGAGTCCCTGTTGAGTTACATTCGTAGTTTGAAGCCCAGTGCCTCGAAGGGTGTTTATCTTCGTGGTGTCGTGGTCTCAGCAACGATGCTGCCCTCCATTGCGGTGGCCGTGTAGATAGTTTCCGGGCGGTATTCCGCTGCTTCTTTGTGTGAGTGAAGTCATGGGTCGCGAAGTCAAGGATATGGTTATCTCTGAAATTCAGTCCCGAATTGGGGATGTCAGGGACTTTATTGTGGTCGATTGCTCCCGGGTGGATGCGATCACTGCGAATCGTTGGCGATTGGCGCTGCGTAAGGAAAATATTTGCGCCCTGACGGTTAAGAATTCCGTCGCCTCCAATGCGTTAAAACGCAAAGGTGTTGAGGGTCTGGCAAAAGTGTTGAGCGGTCCGTCCACGTTGATTTGGGGCGGCGACGATGTGGTTGCTCTTTCGCGTTCCATCGCGAAGTGGGCCAAAGAAATGAAGCATTTTGAGATCAAAGGCGGAACCGTCGAGGGAGAATCTCTCGATGCTGCGGCTGTTGATGCTCTTAGTAAGAGTTCTGGTCGATTGGAGACGATTGGTGAACTGGCTGGCTTGATGCTTGCTCCTGGTCGTCAACTGGCTGGTTGTCTGCAGGGTCCTGGTGGTCAGTTGACTGGCCAGTTGAAGACTTTGTCGGAAAAAGAAGAGCAGGCTGAGGAAAGTGCTTCGCCTGTTGAAGTTTGATTAACGAAAAGCTTGTGACTGAAAGAGAAAGGTACTGACAATGTCTGCGGAAGCGACAACTGAGTTTGATGATAAGACCAAAGAACTGGGCGACAAGATTGTGGGTTTGACGCTGCTGGAAGCTAAGCGCGTCGTCGACTACCTGAAGGAAGTTCACAATATCGAGCCAGCTGGTGGCGGAGCTGTGATGATGGCTGCTGCTCCAGCGGCCGCTGAAGCAAAAGTTGAGCAGACTGAGTTCAACGTAGTTTTAACTGGCTTCGGCGAGAATAAGATTTCTGTGATCAAGGTCGTTCGCGCCGTTACGGGACTTGGCTTGAAAGAGGCCAAGGATCTTGTCGAAGGCGTTCCGAAGTCTCTGAAGGAAGGCGTCTCTAAAGAAGATGCTGAGAAGCTGAAGGCTGAAGTTGTAGCTGCTGGTGGTACTTGCGATATTAAGTAGTTCAGCAGGTTGAGTAGCAGAGCTTTTCGCTTGCACCTGCCGGGGCGGAAATCCGTCGCGGCAGGGATGCATACGGTTCTGTTATGTCTTTGGTTCGGTTCGTGATGAAGGCTCGGCACTGCGTGTCAAGCGAGCGTCTGACGTTGGATACATTTATCTGGTTAGTTGAACAAGCTAGGCAGCTGTCGAGAAATTCGGCAGGTGCCTTTCGTCGCGCGCTTCTGTGAGTTTTGTTGGCGGCCGTCGACTGGCGGTTTCGTTTTTGATTCAGGCTTGGTTTTCAAGTCAGTTTTGTTCTTGATTGAAGGCAGGGTTCCGTATGCCGATTCCGTCTGTTCGTACCATCGACCAGGACGAAGTTCGAAGCTTCGGGAAAATCAACGCAGAGTACGAGATTTCTGGTCTGACTCTTATTCAGACGGCCTCGTATGCTCGTTTTTTGCAGGCTGATCGATCTTCGCGTGATCGTTTGGACATTGGTCTTGAGGCCATCCTGCGCGAAGTGTTTCCTATTGAGAGCTACGACGGGCAGTTCCGGCTGGAGTATGTTCGCTACGAACTGGGCAAGCCGCGCTATACCCCAGAAGAGTGTCGCCAGCTGCGGTTAACTTACGGAATGCCGTTCCGGGTCTGGCTGCGGCTTGTGAAAGAACAGCCGGTTGAGGAGGAGGTTTACCTTGGTGACATCCCCATCATGGTTGGCGGTGGTGAGTTCATCATCAACGGTGCTGAACGCGTCGTCGTAAGTCAGTTGCACCGTTCGCCGGGTGTGGACTTTGTGATGGCTGACGAAACGGCCAGTAGTGATCGAAAGACTCATTCCTGCCGAATCATTCCTGAGCGCGGCAGTTGGATTGAACTGCTGGTCAGTAAGCGAGAAGCGATTGGTGTGCGGATAGATCAGAGCGGAAAGTTTTCCGCTTTGACTTTGCTTCGCGCAATGTCGCGAGATTACTCGTCCGACGCGGACATCATTCGTGTGTTCTACCCGACCGAGGTCATTAAGATCTCGACGAAGACGACTGCGTCGGAGTTCGTAGGCAAATATTCTGTCGAAGATGTCGTGTTTCCTGCGAAGCATGAGCGGGCAGGGGAGTTGATTGTCGACGCCGGTTACGAAATTAGCGACACCGTCGCTGAAGAGCTGATTACTTCCGGAGTTAAGAGTGTTGAGATTGTCTCAGAAGCTCGCGATCTGCTCATTCTGAAGACGCTTGCCGAGGATGGCACCTCGACCCACGAAGAAGCGTTGCTGAAGATCTATCAGCGTCTTCGTCCGGGTAACCCACCGAATTTGGACAAGGCGAACGATCTCTTTCGAGAAAAGTTCTTTGACGTGAATCGCTATCGGCTTGGCCGGGTTGGGCGATTCCGAATCAATCGTAAGTTTCAGCAGGACATCTCTGATGACGAGATGACGTTGAATCCCCAGGACTTCATTAATTCAATGAAGTACATCGTTCGCCTGCGTATCGGCGATCCTAGTGCCCAGATCGACGACATCGACAATCTCGGAAACCGTCGACTACGCACGATTGATGAGTTGGCCGCTGACGAAATCCGGAAGGGCTTCCTCAAGCTGCGACGGACGGTTCAGGAGCGTATGAGTCTGAAGGAAGTGGACGCGATGACTCCGCGGACGCTGATCAATCCGAAGAGTGTTTCAGCGGCGATCGACTATTTTTATGGTCGTAGCGAACTGTCGCAGGTAGTGGACCAGACGAACCCACTTTCGATGCTGACACACGAGCGGCGTTTGTCTGCACTTGGCCCTGGCGGTTTGAATCGTAAGCGAGCAGGCTTTGAAGTTCGCGACGTTCACATTTCGCACTACGGCCGTATTTGTCCGATTGAAACACCGGAAGGTACCAACATCGGTCTGATTTCCAGCTTGAGCATCTATGCCAAGGTGGATGACTATGGCTTTCTGATTTCTCCTTATCGCGTCGTGAAAAACGCTAAGGTGACGGATGAGGTTGTCTGGCTGCGAGCTGACGAAGAGGCCTCCGGAATGGTCTGTCCGGCGGACACTCTGGTGAAGGATGGCATGATTGCGGAAGAACGCGTGCTGTCTCGTACAAAGAGCGACGTGGTCTGGATTGATCGCAACGAAGTTCAATACATCGATGTGGCTCCTTGCCAGATGGTCGGCGTATCGGCCGGATTGATTCCGTTTTTGGAGCATGACGATGCTAACAGAGCCCTGATGGGTTCGAACATGCAGCGTCAGGCAGTGCCGCTATTGATTTCCGAGCGTCCAGTGGTTGGGACAGGGATGGAACAGTTCGTTGCACAGAACTCCGGGATGGTGCTGCGGGCTGAGAAGGCTGGCAAGGTAACGTTCGTCGACGCCTGTAACATTGAAATCGACGGCCGACGTTATCCATTGCGGAAGTATACGCGGCTCAATGAGCGCACCTGTTTGAATCAGAAGCCAATTGTGTCCATCGGCGAGAAGGTCAAGGCGGGGCAGATTTTGTGCGACAGTGCTGCGACAAAAGATGGCTCGCTGGCACTGGGGCGTAACGTGCTTGTCGCGTTCATGTCCTGGGAAGGATACAACTTCGAAGACGCGATCATTCTCTCAGAGCGTCTGGTAAAAGAAGATGTTTACACGTCGATCCATCTTGATGAATTCGACGTGGAGATTCGCGAAACGAAGCTGGGTCGAGAAGAGTTCACTCGGGATATTCCGAATGTGAGTGAAAAGGCCTTAAGGCATCTGGATGACACTGGAGTCGTAAAGGTTGGCACACGTGTTAACCCTGGCGATATCCTTGTCGGGAAAGTTTCTCCGAAGGCGAAGTCAGAACTGACACCAGAAGAAAAACTTTTGCACGCGATCTTTGGCCGCGCTGGAGAAGACGTCAAGAACGAAAGTCTTGAAGTTCCAAGCGGCGTCGGTGGCATTGTGATCCACACGGAGAAATTCTCACGTCGAATGAGTCTCTCTGAAGTGGAACGCAAGCGTTTCGAGGACGACTTGAAGAAGGTTGAGAAGGAAGGCGAAGTGGCCATCGCTGCTGCGTTCAAGAACTTCCTCGTGGAACTTGAAGCGGCTCTCGAACAGCCGGTTTCTGACGACGATGGTCGGCCGCTTTCCAAGCAGGAAGATACGAAAGTCGTTGCGGATTACTCACGTCGATTCCACAACCACTTCGAAGACATGGACATCCGCAGCCCGCAGAAGAAGACGGCGGCTCGAAAGGTCGTTCGTGAGAACTGGGTGCATGTTGAAGATGTTATCGATCGCGAAGATCATCGCTTGAACAGCATGAAGCGTGGCGACGAATTGCCAAGCGGCGTGCTGCAAATGGTAAAGGTCTACGTTGCATCAAAGCGACAGATTTCTGTCGGGGACAAGATGGCCGGTCGGCACGGGAACAAAGGAGTAATCTCCAAGATTCTGCCAATCGAAGATATGCCATTCCTTGCTGACGGAACACCAGTTGACATTGTTCTGAACCCGCTGGGGGTTCCGAGTCGTATGAATGTAGGACAGATTCTCGAGACACATCTTGGCTGGGCAGCCGGCAAGCTGGGTTATCGAGCCATTTGCCCAGTGTTCGACGGAGCTGGCGAAGACGAAGTCAAAGAGGCTCTTCGCGAAGCTGGCCTTCCTGAAGACGGTAAGGCGTTCCTTCACGACGGACGTACCGGTGAACGTCAGGAACAGCGCACAACGGTCGGTTATCTTTACATGCTGAAGCTGCATCACCTTGTGGATGACAAGGTACATGCGAGAGCAACGGGTCCATACTCGCTGATTACTCAGCAGCCACTGGGCGGAAAAGCACGCTTCGGTGGTCAGCGATTCGGAGAGATGGAAGTTTGGGCCCTGGAAGCGTACGGAGCGGCTTACATTCTTCAGGAACTCCTGACGGTAAAAAGTGACGACGTGGAAGGCCGTACCAAGATCTACGAAAGTATGGTCAAGGGCGAGAACACGCTGGAAGCCGGCACGCCGGCAAGCTTTGACGTATTGAATAATGAAATTCGTGGTCTGTGTCTGAACCTGCAACTTGAGAAGGCTGTTCACTAATTTTAGTGAAACGGTCGAGCGTTGCTTGCAGGGCGGTCGCAAGCATTTCTGATTACAGATAGCGAAAACCGCCTCAGAATTTCTTCTGAGGCGGAAGCTGTTTTGAACCTCCACTTTAGAGGAGATTCTGGCGTGAGTGTCAGCGAAGGTACATTTGATCGAGTCAACGACTATGCGTCTGTGAAAATCAGTCTCGCAAGTCCTCACGACATTCGCAGCTGGTCTTTTGGCGAAGTCAAAAAGCCCGAAACGATTAACTATCGAACCTACCGCCCTGAGCGTGACGGTTTGTTCTGCGAGCGAATTTTCGGACCTGAAAAGGACTGGGAATGTGCGTGCGGCAAATATCGTGGCATGAAGTACAAGGGCATGATTTGTGACCGCTGCGGTGTGAAGGTGACTCACAGCCGTGTGCGCCGCAAGCGCATGGGCCATATCGAACTTGCTGCTCCTGTCGTTCATATCTGGTTCTTTAAGTCGATGCCAAGTCGCCTGGGCGCCTTGCTGAACATGAAGACGACGTCTCTGGAAAAGGTAATCTACTTCCAGGACTATGTGGTCATTGAGCCGGGAGACACTCCGCTCAAGAAGTGCCAGATGCTGACGGAAGAAGAAGCCCGCCAGGCTCGACGAGACTACGGCGACGGCAACTTCGAGATCGGCATGGGTGCAGAAGCGGTCAAAAAGCTGCTGGCTTCAATGCGGCTCGCCGAACTGTCTGTTGAACTTCGAATTGAACTGGCCAAGACGGGCAGTCAGCAGAAGAGCAAAGACCTGATCAAACGTCTGAAGATTGTCGAAGCTCTTCGCGACAGCGAGAACAAGCCTGAGTGGATGGTGCTGGATGTTATTCCGGTGATTCCACCGGATCTGCGTCCTCTGGTTCTGCTTGATTCCGGCAATTTCGCCACCAGCGACCTGAACGACCTTTATCGTCGAATTATCAACCGTAATAACCGACTGAAGAAGCTGGTTGACCTGAACGCTCCGGAAGTCATCATTCGCAACGAAAAGCGGATGTTGCAGCAGTCTGTTGACGCACTGTTCGACAACAACCGCTGTAAGCGTCCGGTTCTGGGTTCGTCCAATCGTCCGCTGAAGTCTTTGACCGACATGATCAAAGGCAAGCAGGGGCGATTCCGCGAAAACCTGCTCGGCAAGCGAGTTGACTATTCGGCACGAAGCGTGATTGTCGTTGGTCCTGAACTGAAACTGCATCAGTGTGGTCTTCCCAAGAAGATCGCTCTGGAACTGTTCCAGCCATTCGTGATTCGCCGACTGAAGGATCTCGGACATGCGGATACGATCAAGAGTGCCAAGCGCATGCTTGAGCGTCGCGACGAAGATGTGTGGGACATTCTTGACGATGTGATTCGCAACCACCCGGTTCTGCTGAACCGTGCTCCAACGCTGCACCGAATCGGTATTCAGGCGTTCGAGCCGACTCTGGTGGAAGGAAACGCGATTCGTCTGCATCCTCTGGTCTGCAAGGGATTCAACGCAGACTTCGACGGGGACCAGATGGCCGTGCATCTTCCACTGTCGATGGAAGCGCAGATCGAAGCTACGACACTGATGATGTCGACACACAACATCTTCAGTCCGGCGAACGGTGCACCGATCATCAGTGCATCGCAGGACATCGTGATGGGTTGTTATTACCTGACGATGAAGCGACTGGATCGTCCGGGGCAGGGCATGGTGTTCGCCTCAGCCGAAGAAGTGTTCATGGCATTCGCTCAGGGCAAGGTCAATCGTCACGCGACGGTCCGCCTGCGCCTGCCGCGCGGTAAGCGAGTTAAGGGTGAAGGCGCAGAAACATTCCGTCAGGGAGGTCTGGTGGAAACTTCGCCGGGCCGTGTGATCTTCAACGACATTCTTCCGAAGAAGATGTCGTACTACAACCAAACGCTGGGCAGCAAGGATCTGGCCCGAGTGATTTCTGACTGCTATCAGGAACTTGGCCGTCGCGAGACGATTGAGCTTTTGGACCGCATGAAGAGTTGCGGTTTCCGTGCTTCAACCGAGAGCGGTTTGTCGTTCGGCGTAAGCGACCTGAGAACAGCTCCTAACAAAGAGCAGGTGATTGGTGCGTCCGAGAAGCAGGTTTTGAAGCTGCTGAAGAACTACGAACGCGGGATCATCACGAATCAGGAACGTTACAACAAGGTGCTGGACATCTGGACTCATGCTCGTGAAGAGATCACGAAATCCATGATGGAGCAGCTGAAGGAAGACGTGCGTGAAGAAGGCGCTTACGTCAACCCGATTTACCTCATGGCACATTCTGGTGCTCGAGGCGGTGTTGGGCAGATCCAGCAGCTGGCCGGTATGCGAGGTTTGATGGCCAAGCCAAGCGGCGAGATTATTGAAACGCCGATTAAGTCGAACTTCCGAGAAGGTTTGTCCGTGCTGGAGTACTTCAGCTCGACACACGGTGCTCGAAAGGGTCTGGCAGACACGGCTCTGAAGACGGCGGACAGCGGTTACCTGACCCGTAAGCTGGCAGACGTCTGTCAGAATATGGTTATCACGATGCACGACTGCAAGACCACCAAGGGCCTGACTCGCGGTGTTGTTTACCGCGGCGAAAAGGTGGAAGTGGGTCTGGCGGATTCGATTCGTGGTCGCGTCAGCCGAACGAACATCGTCAACCTTGTCACGGAAGAGCTGATTGTTCGCGAAAGTGATCTGATCACTGTCGAGAAGGCTCGCAAGATCGAGGAAATGGGTCTGGAACGAATCCAGGTCCGTAGTCCAATGACTTGCGAATGTACACTCGGCCTTTGCCAGCAGTGCTACGGTATGGACCTTTCAACCGGCGACCTGGTTGAGATGGGCATGGCCGTGGGGATCATCGCTGCTCAGAGTATCGGAGAACCGGGAACTCAGCTGACGATGCGAACATTCCACATTGGTGGTGTGGCATCGAAGGATGTGGAAACCAGCGAGCTGTTCGCAAAGCGTGCCGGTCAGGTTCGATTTACTCGAATCCGCAGCGTTATTAACTCAGAAGGCCGTCAGGTCGTTCTGGGTCGAAACGGTGAAATCAGCATCGTGGACGATCGTGGACGTGAAGTTGAAAAGCAGCGAGTTCCGAATGGGGCTGTGCTTTCAGTGGCCGAAAATCAGGCTGTAAAGCCAAACGATGTGCTTTGCACATGGGACCCGCACTCAATTCCGATTATTGCCCAGGTGGGCGGTCGCGTGCGACTGGAAGACTGCGTCGAAGGTGGGTCGATTCGCACAGAACGCGAAGCGTCTGGTACAATGCGACGAACCATCACCGAGCACAAGGCAGGTCTTCATCCGCAGGTCATTGTTGAAGATGGCAACGGGAAGATTCTCGACTTTTACTATCTGCCTGAAGGTGCGAGCCTTGATGCAGAAGAGGGTGGTCACATTTCGGCTGGTACGGTCGTCGCGAAGACTCCTCGAGAGTCTACAGGTACTCAGGACATCACTGGGGGTTTGCCACGCGTTACTGAACTGTTCGAAGTTCGAAAGCCAAAGGATCCGGCTGTCGTTGCTGAAATCGATGGGGAAGTTGAATTCCCTGCTGAGAAGAAGCGCGGCAAGCGAATTGTGCTCGTGAAAGGTGCAGACGGCACCGAAGTCGAACATGTGATTCCGCACGGCAAGGATCTTCAGGTTCATCCGGGAGATCTGGTCAAAGCGGGTGACGCGCTTGTTCGAGGTCCATTGGTGCCTCAGGACATCCTGCGAGTCAGCGGTCCGGAAGAAGTGCAGCAGTACCTGTTGCACGAAATCCAGAATGTCTACCGTGCACAGCGTGTGGAAATCGACGACAAGCACATCGAGATCGTGATCGCTCAGATGCTTCGCAAAGTTCGAGTGGACACCGTGGGTGACACCGATCTATTGCCAGGATTACTGATCGACAAGTTCGAGTTGAAAAAGATCAATGACTCGCTGGAATCAATGGGCAAGGTGACTGATCCAGGCGGTTCCGATTTCGAGATCGGCGATCGAGTTCTGCTGACGGACATTGAGGCTGTAAATTCAGAAGTCAGCAAGCCGATTAAGTACACATCGTTGAAGCGGGCAAAGGCAAGTCCTCAGTTGCTGGGGATTACGAAGGCGGCCGTCTCCAGCGAAAGCTTTATCTCTGCGGCAAGCTTCCAGGAAACCACGAAGGTTCTGACAGAAGCGGCTCTCGGTGGTAAAGTGGATAATCTGGTCGGGCTGAAGGAAAATGTTATTCTGGGCCATTTGATCCCGGCAGGAACGGGTTTCCATCTGCATCAGGACGCACAAGTTAGAATTCACGATTCTGCGTTGCGGGAGCAGGAAGAGCAGAAAGCTCGAATTGCTGCTGCTCGTAAGGATCTAATGGGTAATTCTGAGTTGCAGACGCGCCGGGTCGATCCTGACCGTCCTTCTGCTCCTTCACTGGCAGATTTGACACCTGATGATCCTCTGTGATCCGCGAATTAGACTGATCGGTGACATCCAAGGTTGACGATCAGGGGTAACGTCGATAAAGTGCCGCGTTTTCCGCGTTTCACGAAACAAGTGCGTCGAGCGTCTTTTGTTTTTGGCTTTTTTGTTTTGTTTGGCGATTTATGCCCACAATTAATCAACTTATTCGGAAACCCCGAACGCAGCAGTCTACCAAATCGAAGACCCCGGTTCTTGAGGGATGTCCTCAGAAGCGTGGTGTGTGTCTTCAGGTAAAGACTGTGACTCCAAAGAAGCCGAACTCCGCTTTGCGAAAAGTGGCGAGAGTTCGTCTTTCGAACGGGAAAGAAGTCACGGCTTATATCCCTGGCGAAGGCCACAATCTTCAGGAACACTCGATTGTTCTGATTCGTGGTGGTCGTGTGCGCGACCTTCCTGGTGTGCGTTACAAAATCATTCGCGGTGTTCTCGACACTTTGGGTGTGGCCGATCGTCGACAGGCACGCAGCTGTTACGGTGCCAAGCGTCCAAAGGGTGGTGGTGCTGCTGCGGCTGCCGCCGGCGCAAAGAAGAAGAAGTAATCAGAGTTTGTGTTCAGCAATTTTCGGTGTTTGCCTTTGTGGCAGAAGCCGAAGATGTGGGCAGACTTTATATTCGGTGTCCGTAATTGCTTTCTGAAATGTGTAATTGAGAGTGTCTTTCGATGGTTAAGAAGTTTACGGCAAGTCGCAAGCAACTGAAGCACGATACCCGGTTTAACAGCCTGCTGGTTTCGAAGTTCATCAATTGCCTGATGTATGACGGCAAGAAAAGTGTGGCCACAGGCGCTTTTTACCGTGCGATGGAGTTGGTTAAGAAGCAGCTGCCAAACGAAGAGCCTCTGAATGTATTTCTCGCTGCTGTTGACAATGTAAAGCCAGCGATCGAAGTTCGCTCAAAGCGAGTCGGTGGTGCGACTTATCAGGTTCCAACGCCCGTCAATCCGCGTCGCCAGCAGGCGTTGTCGATTCGATGGATTCTGGAAGCTGTCCGCGGCCGTAAAGGTCGACCAGTTGACAAGTCTCTGGCTGAAGAACTGGTCGCTGCCTTCCGTCGTGAAGGTGCTGCCATGAACAAGCGTGAAAACGTGCACCGCATGGCGGACGCGAACAAGGCATTCTCCCACTTCGCGTGGTAATGTCCGTTTCGCTTTTTGTATGATCAATCAAGCCAGCAGGTTTAACCCTGCTGGCTTTTTTTACGACTGATCCGTTGCGTTGGTAAAACGAAGATTGCTGTATTTTCCGCGAGTCTTCTGTCGGCAAGGTTCTCGTGAAACCCATCCGCCCGTAGAAAAAGGAGTTCCGCCAATAGTAGAGCACAGCGGAGTTCACGCTGTTTTGGTTCGGGCTAACGAAACATGATCCGGTATTTACGGTTTACGACATACTACGGCGTGAGTTTTCGAAGTGCGGCGGCGCCTGCACTGGTCTTGTAGATCTCGTAGCCGCCTGCGGACGTGACCGTCAGGATTTGGCCGTTGGCAAGTTGCAGCGTGACGGGTGTGGCTGAGCCAGTAATCGTCACCCAGCGAATTTGGTAGCTGGTGAGTGTGTTGGCCGCTGTCAGGGTAGATGAGCCGAGCGTCGACGCTCCCACTCGGATCGACACGGATTGGGAACTTGTCATGTTGTTTGTTAACGTAAACTTTGTCTGCCCAATGCGGCTCGCGCGTGGTTTTGGGCGATAAACGCGAACGTATCCTGCCGCAAGTTTAGTAAGGTCAATTGAGTTTTTTTGCAAAGTTCGCACGTTGTTGAAGTTCTGCTCGTAGACAAATGTTGGGCTGCCAGCCGTATTCACCGTGGCCACAATCGAAGTGTGCTGAGATGTCGTTGTCCAGTAGGTTGGGTAAACAAATTTAGTGTTGCGGTACTGAATGATATCGCCCGGCTGAAGTTTGGTAGCAGACGCGGAATCGGTCATTTTTCCTCCGACACCGGAGACCGTTTTCAGCAGCGTTCCCCAGACATAGTCGCCAGGGCTCGGGTTGTCAGCACCGAGGTCGGCCGAAGTAAATTCTGCCCCGGCTGCGCGAAGTGCCTCCGTCGCTGCATGTGCGCACTCGCCGCCGCCGATACGTGTGCCAACTTTCCCGGCGAGGAACGTGGAAGCTTTTGAATTCAGAGTTTGTGCTGAGCACTCAGAGGCTGTGGTAAGCAGCAGCAGTGCGATGGCGGCAGAACGGAGTGTCATTCCGGTTTTCTTTGTTATTGGGTCAAACTTGTATCACAAAGAACGCTATTTGATGCTCTTCTGACGTTGCCGTAAGGTGTGTCGGAAGTTTAGGGACTTCGGGCTTCCACTGTCGAGATCTACCGGGGCATGTGCTTAACAAGTTATTCGGGAGTCACTGAAGTTCTTCAGGCGGGCATCGGAGGAGTTGGTGAATGGCTGTCAGGCTGTCTTTCTATCGATTTGTTCAGCAGTCAGCCCAATCAATAAAGCAGTCCGAACGCTCGTGTTCTAAGATTTGCAGAGACTTCAGGCGGCCCGGAATGTTGAAAGCACGGCTATTGCGGCTCGCGAAGCTTCGGTCCACCGTCGGCAGACTCGGATAAACTTCTCGTAAAAATTGAACCTGGATGGATGACCACAATGCGTAGTGTCTGGCAGTTTCATACATCGGCACAATTGGTATTCGGCTGGGGAGCTGTGAGTCGCCTGCCAGCCTTAATGCAGCGTGAGCAATTTGTCCGCGCGTTCCTTGTGACAGATCGGGTACTTGCTCAGAACGGAATTTTGGATACTGTACGCCTGCCGTTGATCCATGCGGGGATTGATGTGGAAGTGTTTGATGGTGGCGAGCCCGAGCCGTCCGTGGACTCAGCACAAAAGGTGCTGGAGCATGCTCGAGAGTATCAACCGGATGTGATCATTGGACTTGGCGGCGGCAGTAATATGGATCTGGCCAAGGTAGCCGCTGCGGCCTTGTCGCATGGCGGATCGCCCAGAGACTACTTCGGCTGGGATCGGGTGCCTGGTCCCGTCGTACCGCTTATTTGTGTGCCCACGACGGCAGGAACTGGTAGCGAGGTTTCCCATGCGGCGGTACTGACCGATTCGGAAAATGCGATTAAAGTCAGTACGCTCAGCAACTACTTGAGACCGCGGATCGCTTTGGTGGATCCGCAGTTAACGGTTTCCTGTCCGGCAAAAGTAACGGCCGACAGTGGAATTGATGCGCTTACGCATGCGATCGAGGCCTGCACGGCGGCAGATTTCGAAAAGCTGGAGATCCCCGAAGGGGAAACGTGTGCCTACGAAGGCCGTACTCCGCTGGGTGAATGTCTCGCTGAGAAAGCAGTTTTGCTTATCGGGCAGCACCTGCAAAAGGCTGTTGAAGAGCCCGGCAATCGTGCAGCTCGGGAAGGCATGAGTCTGGCTGCCACGCTTGCTGGAATGGCGTTTTCCAACTGCGCGGTCGCCGTTGTGCACGCGCTCGAATATCCCATGGGGGGTGAACTGCATGTGTCACACGGTGCGGGAAATGGTTTGTTGCTTCCGTTCGTGATGCGATTTAACTTGCCAGAACGCGTCGCGACGTTCGCTCGGATTGCGACGTTGTTGGGAGAAGACACGGTGGGTAAAAGTGAAACTGCGGCTGCGGAGCTTGCGATCTCGGCAGTAGAGAAGTTGAAGCGAGCCATCGGAATTCCTGAGCGAATTCGTGATATCGGAGGTCGTGAGGAGCAGCTGCGAGGATTTGCGTCGAAGGCGTTTGCGATCAAGCGACTGATGATGGTCAATCCTCGCCAACCCAGCGAGTCGGATCTGCTGGCGATTCTTCGAGCGGCCTACTGATGCCGGTCGAACGTCGCTGTCAGGCGAATGGCAAGGCTCAGAGAATGAAGCGGCAATGCTTTTTGGAAGACAGGGGGCTCATGTATGGGACTTGGCTGGGTGCAGTCGCGTTCAGTTGAGAAGATGAGAGGGGGAGGCTCCTGCCGAGAATTATACTGGAATGCGCTAAGACCGAGATTCGAGACTGCACCCGACTTGGCCGGTACGACCGCACCTCGGTTGTTTCTCGCACTGGCGGAGTCATAATCCCGCTGCTCTGTGTGGCCTTGCGGCGCAGGTGTTTGTGTTTCGGATGAAGTCTGGTGAACGTATTGACGTTGACCGTGGCGCCTCGAAACTCGGTTTTTTCAGTTTTTCGGGCGTTTCCCACTGCGGCAGCCCGTTTTTTTACGGTTACCCGATCATGGCTCGTTCGATAGAGACAATTCGTAACATTGGCATCATTGCCCACATTGATGCAGGCAAGACGACGACCACCGAACGCATCCTTTATTACACCGGTGCGTCCCATCGGATGGGGAATGTTGATGATGGAACGACGACAACGGACTTCGATCCGGAAGAGGCTCAGCGTGGAATCACGATCTATTCGGCCGCAGTGACCTGCCAGTGGAAGGGCTGCACGATCAATATCATCGACACTCCTGGGCATGTTGACTTCACGGCGGAGGTTGAGCGAAGCCTGCGAGTGCTCGACGGAGCAGTGGTGATCTTTAGTGCCGTGGAGGGCGTCGAGGCTCAAAGCGAGACTGTTTGGCGGCAGGCCAATAAATACAAGGTGCCACGCATCTGTTTGATTAACAAGATGGATCGCATTGGAGCAGGGTTCGACAGAGTTTTGCAGCAAATTCGCGACCGACTGGCGGCTAATCCGGTGCCCATGCAAATTCCGATTGGGGCAGGGCAGTCCACCAATGTCGACGGCTTTTGCGGTGTGATTGACCTTCTGAAAATGAAGGCTTTGTATTGGGAATCCGAGTCGAAGGGGCAGAATTTTCGAGAAGAGGAGATCCCGGAGCGTCATCGGGATGACGCGGAACTCTGGCGGTCCGAGCTCTTCGATGTGTTGTCGTCAATTGACGATGATGTGATGTTGGCATGCATGGAAGGTGAAAGCGTGCCTTATGAGATTGCGATTGCCGCGATCCGCAAGGCCACGCTTTCCGGAGCTATTCAGCCTGTCTTTTGTGGTGCATCGCTTGATTACATCGGAGTGCAACCCGTTCTGGACGGAATTCGAGACCTGCTGCCAAGCCCGCTGGACCGTCCGTCCGTGGAGGGTGTGATCCCTTCGGGGAAGCAAGAGGGCCAGACTGCCGTTCGAAAGGCAGCAGCCAGCGAACCGGTCTGTGCGCTGCTTTTTAAAGTCCAGGCGGAGCCGCATGGCGACTTGTATTTTGCTCGAGTTTACTCGGGGGTGCTCACCGGAAACTCAAAACTCCTCAACCCGCGTCTCGGCAAAAAAGAAATGGTGACACAGCTATGGCACATTCAGTCGGATTCGAGAGAGAAAGTGGAATCCGTTGAAGCGGGCGATATCTGTGGCATCATCGGCCCCAAAGATTCGGCAACTGGCGACACCTTGTGCGATGCCAATGCTCCGGTCTCGCTGGAATCAATCGTGTTTCCGGAAACGGTGATTTCGATGGCGATCGAGCCAGAATCCAGCAATGACCGAAAGAAGCTCGATGACACACTCAAGCGTCTGGAGAGGCAGGATCCAACATTCCGGGTGAAATCCAATCTCGAAACCGGACAGACAATCATCAGCGGGATGGGTGAGTTGCATCTGGAAGTGATTCGACATCGGATGGAACGCGATTTCAAACTCAAGGTGAAATTCCACAAGCCGCGAGTCAGCTACCGCGAAAAGCTAATCGGCGAAATCCGAGTCAACGTAGAATTTTTAAAACAGATGCCCGCCGGAAACATTGGATTTGGCCTTACTCTGCTCGCCAAAGAAACGACCGAGCCTGGCGCCGGTATCACGGTCAGCCACGGAATTTCTCCTGAAGCAATGCCCAAGCAACTGCTGCAGGTACTGTTGGAATCGGTGCAAAAAGAAGCGGAAGGCGGCGGCGTTTATGGAAATCCCATCATGGGTCTCAGTCTGACAATCCAGTCTGTGAGTTTCAGAGACGGGGAAAGCACCGAGGTTGCAGTGCGAATGGCGGCATCAGAAGCTTTCCACAAAGTATTGAATGAAGGAAAGATGGCGATTCTGGAGCCAATCATGTCAGTAGAGGTGGTCACGCCCGAGGATTTCCTGGGAAATGTTCAGTCGGACCTGAATTCCCGCAGAGCGGTCATCATCAATTCCGACAGACGGGGAGACCTATGCGTACTTCATTGCGAGGTGCCTTTGGTCGAGATGTTCGGCTACTCGAACCAAGTTCGTAGTCTTTCCCAAGGTCGAGCATCCTACTCCATGGAGCCTTGCCGCTACGAAATTGCTCCTCCAAACGTGGTAGAACAGATGATGTAGCTGAAGTTTAGAGGGTCTTCTGTCGAACTATGGATTTCTCTTCCGACGTTGATTGACATAAACGCGGAGAGACTCTACACTCCCCGATTCCCCGTTTTTCGGGTTGTTGGTTTCGTTTTGCGTAACCTGTTTGGCGAAGGTGGTTTGCGGTGGCTGGTGCTGGCGAAGAATGTATCCGGATTCGGATGGAAGCGTATGACCACTCCGTGCTCGATCAGTCAGCAGCGGAGATTGTTGACACTGCAAAGCGGACCGGAGCAATTGTTCATGGTCCGGTTCCGTTGCCGACTCGAATCGAGCGGTACACGGTGCTTCGAAGTCCTCACATTGACAAAAAATCACGTGAGCAGTTTGAAATTCGGACTCATAAGCGGCTGATCGACATCATTCAGCCTACCGGCAAAACGGTTGATGCTTTGAACAAGCTCTCGTTGCCTGCCGGGGTTGATATTAAGATCAAGGCTACGGCAACGGCCTGAGTTTTGGTTTTGCTGCTGGTGTCGTTTTATCTCTGCGGTCAGTCTCTGTCCGCCTTTTTCTACTTTCTGCGCGCGGGTGCGGAGCTATGTCAGTTGGATTGTTAGGTCGAAAAGTTGGGATGACGCAGGTTTATGATGCCGATGGCGTCATAGTGCCTGTGACAGTCATTGAGGCTGGTCCTTGCGTTGTTCTGCAGGTTCGCTCTTCCGAAAAGGATGGCTACGATGCAGTGCAACTGGGGTTCGGTGATCGTCCCAGAAATAAAGTTTCTCGTGCCGTGCGTGGCCATGTGGCTGCGTTGGGCGGAAGGCGCCAGCAGGGTAAAGCGTCCGCTGTGCCTAAAGCTGAGTGCGAGCCAAAAAGATTCATTCGTGAGTTTCGGTGTACTGGTGCTGGCCACGGTTTCGCTGTGGGTCAAGTAGTTGGGCCGGACTCTCTTGAAGGTGTTAAGTTTGTTGATGTGATCGGGCAGACCATTGGTCGCGGCTTCACGGGCGTAATGGTCAGGCATAACTTTGCCGGTCTCGGTGCGAGTCACGGTGTGAAGCGTGTGCATCGGTCGGGCGGGTCAATTGGTCAAAGTGCTGACCCGAGTCGAGTGTTTCCGGGTACAAAGATGGCTGGTCATTACGGTGACGAGCGTGTCACGGTGAAGAATCTTCGAGTTGTTCGGGTTGATGCTGAGTCGAATGTGCTGCTTGTACGTGGCGCAATTCCCGGCCCGAATGGTGGGTATGTAGTCATTCGTCGTTCCATGAAGAATCGTGCTTGAGCTTTGGTGGTGCCATGATTTCGGTTCCAGTAAAAGATATGTCAGGTGCTGATTGTGGCACTCTTGCGTTTGAGCCGTCAGAGATTTCTGATGTGGTCTGCAAGCAGTTGTTGCATGATGCTGTTGTGATGTACCTCGCTAATCGTCGAGTGGGCTCGGTTCAGACCAAGTCTCGCGGGATGGTTTCGGGCAGTACTCGGAAACTGTTTAAGCAGAAGGGTACTGGTCGTGCTCGTGCTGGGGGGATTCGTACTCCAGTTCGTCGCGGTGGTGGCCACGCATTTGCGAAGAAGCCGAGAGACTACTATTACAGGCTTCCAAAGAAGGCTGTTCAGAAGGCGACTCGGATGGCGCTTCTCAGTAAGTTTCAGGACTCTCAGGCTGTCGTGCTGAAGGGCTGGGACGTTTCTGAGCCAAAGACAAAGGTCGTTGCTGGGCTGCTTAAAGCAGTTGGGCTTGAGGGGAAGACTGTTCTCCTTGCGACTGAAGGCGTTAATCAGAATGTATGGCGATCCGCTCGCAACATTCACGGTGTTATGGTGCTGCCGGGCAGCGATCTGAACGCATTTAGTCTGCTTCGTCAGAGGCATTTGGTTATCACCGTTGGTGAAATGAATCGCATTCTTGGCCGCCAGGCCTGATTTGACACTGGGATTTGGTGTTTCGATGACATCTTATTTTGCAACAGGTATTACCCTTGAACCTTATCAGGTTATCCGCAGGCCTCTGGTCACGGAGAAGGGTACTCATTTGTCAGAGAAGTTGAACGCTTATTCATTTGAGGTTCATCCGCTGGCTACCAAGACGGACATTAAGGCTGCGGTTCAGCAGTTGTGGGATGTGCGTGTGGTGGCTGTTCGAACTCAAACCCGAATTGGAAAGCCTCGACGGCACAAGATGGTGTTGGGATTGACGCGAAGCTGGAAGAAGGCGATCGTGAAACTGCACGACGAAGACCGGATTGCGTTTTTCTAGGATTGGTTTGGGCTTTCATTTTGGCTGTTTGGGTGTGAGTTTCAAACATGGGCATTCGATTTTACAAGCCGGTTACTCCAGGTCGCCGTGGCGCGTCCGTTAGTGACTTTGCTGAAATCACCGACAAGAAGAAACGTCCTGAGAAGGAATTGACCAGCCGCTTCAAGAAGCGTGGTGGTCGAAACAATCAGGGGAAGATCACTGCGTTGCATCGTGGTGGTGGCCACAAGAGGCTGTACCGCCATATCGACTTCAAGCGTGATAAGGATGGTGTAGTTGGGACTGTTACTCATATTGAGTACGACCCTAACCGATCAAGCCGAATCGCACTCATTGAGTATGCGGATGGCGAGAAGCGGTACATTTTGGCTCCTGAGGGTCTGAAGGCTGGAGACAAGGTCGAGAGCGGTGTTGCTCTCGAGCCTAACATTGGTAACTCGATGCTCCTCGGATCCATTCCTGCGGGAACTGTCATTCATAACATTGAGATGCAGCCGGGCCGCGGTGGCCAGCTGTGTCGGAGTGCTGGGGTCGGGGCAACTTTGAATGCACGC
The DNA here is from genome assembly GCA_947085455.1 of uncultured Planctomycetota bacterium. GTDB lineage: Bacteria > Planctomycetota > Planctomycetia > Planctomycetales > Planctomycetaceae > SXXK01. The sequence goes on from CAMTWR010000015.1 coordinate 43,802, forward strand.
GAAGGCCGTTGGGCGCAGGTGACTCTGCCGAGCGGTGAAGTTCGTCGGCTTCCTAGTAGCTGTCGAGCGACGATCGGTGTGCTTGGGAATTCTGAACACAGCAGTATTGTGATTGGCAAAGCTGGTCGTAATCGCTGGAAGGGCATTCGTCCTCGAGTCCGAGGGACAGCGATGAATCCATTCGCGCACCCGATGGGCGGGGGTGAAGGTCGAAATTCGGGAGGTCGTCATCCTTGTAGTCCGAGCGGTAAGCTTGCTAAAGGTGGACGCACACGAAGTAAAAAGAAGGCTTCTTCGAAAGCTATTATTCGTCGTCGCAAGTCGGTTCGTTATGGTCAGGTTAAGTAGACATCGGATTTGTGGAAGGGTGTTTGAATGGGTCGCTCGCTGAAGAAGGGTCCTTACGTTGACCCTCGCGTGCTCGAAAAGGTTGAGAAGCTCAACCAGGCGGGCAGGAAAGAGCCAGTGAAGACTTGGGCTCGTCGTTGTACGATCTCTCCAGAATTCGTTGGGCATACGTTTCTTGTACATAACGGTCGTGCGCACATTAGTGTGTACGTCACTGAGGATATGGTCGGGCACAAGCTCGGCGAGTTTTCTTCAACGCGGACGTTCCGCGGGCATGGTTCGAAGGGTAAGAAGTAATCATGGCGGCAGTACGTGCTATACATCGCTTCGCTCGCATTTCGCCAACGAAGATTCGTCCGTTCGCTGATATGATCCGCGGCATGTCTGCGGAACAGGGGTTGAACGCTTTGGCGTTCGAGCCGAACCGCGGAGCGCGGTTTCTGGAGCGAGTGTTGAAGAGTGCGATTGCGAACGCAGAAGATCGAGGGGTTCGCAGCCCTGACAGGCTTAAGATTTCGGAAGCCCGTGTAGACGGTGGTCCGATGTTCAAGAGAGTTCATGCAAGGGCTCGTGGGATGGCGAATTTGATTCGTCGTCGTACCGCGCACATTCATGTTGCGGTTGAGGCTCCAGAGCTGGGCTAATTTTTTCGGTCGCTTCGTCAGGATCAACGGTTATGGGTCAAAAAGTTAGGCCAACTGGGTTTCGCGTCGGCGTCATGGAGACGTGGCGGAGTCGTTGGTACGCTTCAAAGCGCGAGTTTGGTGACTTGCTGATTGAAGATCAAAAGATTCGTAAGTTCGTGGCTACTAAGTACGAATTTGCGGAGATCGCTCGTGTTGAGATCGAGCGTACGCGGGACCAGGTTGTGGTGCATATGCACACAGCTCGGCCGGGCGTGATCATCGGTCGCAAGGGTCAGGAAGTCGACAAGCTCAAAGCTGAGTTGGAAGACCTGACTGGACGGCGAATGGATGTGAAAATTGTCGAGATCACAAATCCTAATCGAAATTCACGTCTTGTTGCGATGAAGATTGCGCAGCAGCTTCAGAAGCGTGGCAGTTTTCGACGGGCGATTAAGAAGACTCTTGACGAGGTTATGAGCGCCGGCGTTTACGGTGTAAAGATTCAGATGTCGGGCCGTCTTGGCGGTGCTGAGATGTCTCGACAGGAGAAGGCAAGCCGGGGTTCTATCCCGCTGTCAACTCTTCGTCGCCACATCGACTACGGCTTTGCCGAGTCGAAGACGGCGATGGGGATTATTGGTGTGAAAGTGTGGATTGATCTGGGCGATTATTCGAACGAGGAGACTGCAGATGGCGCTAATGCCAAAGCGGGTCAAGCATCGAAAAAGCCAAAGAGGGCGTATAAGAGGTAAAGCGACTCGCGGCAACACTGTTGTCTTTGGTGAATGGGCACTGCAGTCATTGGATCCAGGTCATATTACTGGTCAGACGATTGAAGCTTGCCGAATTGCTGCGACACAGTATGTCCGTGGTGAAGGTCGAGTCTTTATCCGTATATTCCCGCAGAAGTCAGTGACTTCTCGGCCGCTTGAAACCCGAATGGGTAAGGGAAAAGGCGAACCGGATCGCTGGGTTGCAGTTGTCAAACCAGGGACCGTTTTGTTTGAGCTGGGTGGTGTTCCTCACGACACCGCTCGTAGTTGTTTCAATCGTGTGGCTCACAAGCTGCCGGTCAGGGTTCGTCTCGTAGGGCGGCGTCCTGAGATTTAATGTTGTTGAGGTGTAATCATGTCGAAACCGTCGGCGATTCGCGAAATGTCTGATGAGCAGCTGCAGCACGAGCTGCGAGAAGCACAACAGTCTTTGTTCCGTTTGCGTGTTCAGGCCGCCACTGAGCGGAACGACGTGCCATCGAACGTTAAGAAACTTCGTAGAAACATCGCACGAATTATCACAATTCAGCGTGAGCGTGAACTCTCTAAGGTTTGATTGGTACTGATGCGATGAGAAAGACTCTGGTTGGTGTTGTGGCTCGTGATCCGCAGAAGAATAGTTTGCGGGTTGAGATTGATCGGCGAATGAAGCACCCGAAATACGGGAAGATCATTCGCGGCAGGACTGTGTGTCATGTTCACGACGAAGAATGCGTTGCTCGAAAGGGTGATACTGTTGAGATCGTCGAGTGTCCGCCGAAGAGTCGTTTGAAGCGCTGGGAGCTTGTGCGTGTTGTGAGCACCTCGGCGTCGGTTGGTGTTGAGTAGAGTTTTTGAGTGTTTGGGGATAAGTCATGATTCAGATGCAGACTCTGCTCGATGTTGCTGACAATTCGGGCGCAAAAACAGCAAGGTGTATTAAAGTGCTCGGTGGCACTCGCCGCAGGTACGCTGGACTTGGTGATATCGTGGTGGTCAGCGTGCAGAAGGCACTTGCCGGCAGTGCGATTCGTTCTGGTTCAGTTGTCAAGGGTGTAGTGGTCCGAACTCGCAAGGCGGCTCGCCGTGCTGATGGGTCCTACGTTCGTTTTGATCGGAACGCAATCGTGATTGTCGACAACGACGGCAATCCGAAGGGGACCCGCATTTTTGGTGCTGTTGCTCGAGAGCTGCGGGATCGAAAGTTCATGAAGATCGTCAGCCTTGCCAGCGAAGTCGTCTAGTTTTCCGTTTGGTTACTTTCTGAAGAGTTAGCAGACATGTCTCGGTTGCAGGAAGAGTATCGCAGTCGTATCGTCCCCGAACTGCAGACGGCGCTAGGTCGTAAGAACATTCATTCTATTCCACGTCTGCAAAAGATTGTGGTCAGTATGGGCGTTGGTGAGGCGGTGAATGATCGTAAGCGACTTGATCAGGCCGCCGACCAGTTGACACAGCTGGCGGGGCAGAAGGCCCAGATCACTCGAGCAAAAAAATCGGTATCCGGTTTCCGTTTGCGTGAAGGTCAGCCGATTGGCTGCCGTGTTACGCTGCGAAACAAGCGGATGTTCGATTTTCTCGACCGTCTTATCACTCTCGCACTTCCCCGAGTGAGAGACTTTCGCGGCGTCAACCCCAAGGGGTTTGATGGCAGCGGCAATTATAACTATGGTCTGAGCGAACAGTTGGTGTTCCCGGAGATTGATCCTGAGACGGTGACTGTGACTCAGGGTATGAATATTACGTTCGTGACGACTGCGTCTACGGACGACGAAGGACGACTGTTGTTGAAGGCATTTGGGATGCCTTTCAAGACTGAAGAGTAGGTTTGAACGAAACATTGGTTCCTGGATCCTGAGATTAGGCAATGGCAAGCAAAGCTAAGATTGAAAAAGCAAAGCGGACTCCGAAATTCAGCAGCAGGATTGAACATCGCTGCATGCTGTGTGGGCGTCCGCGTGCGGTCTATCGTAAGTTTAAGGTCTGTCGAATCTGCTTCAGGAATCTTGCCCTTGATGGTTTGATTCCGGGTGTCAAGAAGGCCAGCTGGTAAAACGAGAGCGCGTGTTTTTATGATGACTGATCCTATTGCAGATTTGCTGACTCGAATTCGTAACGGCGTACAGGTCGATCGACCTTTTGTCGACGTTCCTTCTTCAAAGATCAAAGTAAGCATCGTCGAGGCTCTTCAGCGTGAGGGTTTCGTTTGGGACTACGAACTTCTTGATGCCAACGCGGGTAAGACGCTGCGGGTGAATCTGAAGTACGGCCCAAATGGAGAGCACGTCATTCAGCATATCGAAAGAGTGTCGAAGCCGGGCTGCAGAGTTTATTGCGCAGTCGGCGACATGAAGGACGTTCGGCAGGGTACAGGGATTTCTGTTCTGACGACGTCAAAAGGCGTATTGAGCAATCGTGAAGCTCGTAAGCAGGGTGTTGGCGGCGAGTTGGTTTGTCAGGTTTGGTAGGCGTCGTTTGTACACTTAAACTTCGGTTATCTTAAGTTGGGCGAGTTCCATGTCGAGAATTGGTAAGAAGCCGGTCGCCGTTCCAGGCGGCGTAAAGGTTGAAGTGTCTGGCTCCAAGGTGACCGTTAAGGGCCCGGCTGGGGAATTGAGCGTAAATCTTCATCCTGCGATGTCAGTGGCAGTGGACGGTGCGTTGCTGCAGGTGTCCCGACCAGACGATAAGCGTAGCAGTCGTGCTTTGCATGGTCTCACTCGTAGTTTGATTCAGAACATGGTCTCTGGAGTCGTCAAGCCCTTCGAGAAGAAGCTTGAGATTCAGGGTGTTGGGTACAATGCCAATCTAGCTGCTGGTAAGTTGACATTGCAGGTTGGGTTTGCGAACAAGATTGTGCTTGTCGTACCGGAAGGGGTTAAGTGCGAGGTTCCGGATCCGACTCACGTAATCATTAAGAGTTCCGATAAGCAAGCTTGTGGGCAGTTTGCCGCAGATATTCGTGCGGTACGGCCTCCAGAACCCTACAAGGGCAAGGGAATTCGCTATCAGGATGAGTTTGTGCGTCGGAAGGCCGGCAAGGCATTTGGTTCCAAGTGATTTTTCAAGTTCGTTAGGTTTGGGTTTTAGCGATGAGCGTTCGATCACGTCTTGCATTGCAGCAGAAGCGAAGACAGTTTCGTGTTAGAAATCGCGTTATTCGCGATGCACACGGGCGTCCGCGTCTGTCGGTGTTCCGAAGCAATCGGCATATGTATGCTCAGATCATCGACGATGTTGCGGGAAAGACTTTGGTCGCCGCCAGCACGGTTGATGCTGAGATTGCCGGCCCTGGTGGAGTCGGCAGCGATCAGGATGCCGCTTCGAAGGTTGGAAAGTTGATCGCGGAACGTGCAACCGCAGCTGGGATCAGCAAAGTGGTTTTCGATCGTGGTCCGTTTTGCTATCATGGTCGGGTTGCGGCGTTAGCCACAGCCGCCCGCGAAGCCGGGCTGGATTTTTAATTAATTCTGCATACGTTTGTTGAGGTGTCTGTTGTCGACGGCAGAAGTAAAAGGTGATTCAGGCGAGCGGGTTGTTCAGATCCGTCGTTGCGCCTGCGTGGTAAAAGGCGGACGTCGCTTTAGTTTCGCGGCACTCGTAGTTACTGGCGACGGAAACGGTCGCGTTGGCTACGGGTACGGTAAGGCTATTGAAGTTCCGCTGGCTGTTGATAAGGCGACAAAGCAGTCGAACCGGACTCAGATGAGCGTTCCGATTGTGGGAACCACTATTCCGCATCAGGTTCTTGGTGAGTTCCGCGCTTCTCGCGTGCTTTTGCTCCCTGCGAAGCCAGGTACTGGGATTATTGCCGGCGACTGCGTGCGTTCGGTTGTCGAGGCGGTCGGCATTACAGACATCTTGACTAAGGCGTACGGCTCGACGAATCCGTTGAACCTCGTGAAGGCAACTTTGGATGCGTTGAAGAAGCTTCGTACAAGAGAACAGATTGAACGGTTGCGAGGGGTATCTCTATGATTCTTAATGACGTTCAGTCCGGTAATGAGCCTCGCAAAGCACGCAAGCGAATCGGGCGTGGCGTTGGGTCCGGCCACGGTAAGACGGCTGGTCGCGGTCACAAGGGTTTCTTTAGTCGATCAGGATCTTCTCGTCGACGTGGGTTTCAGGGCGGTCAGATGCCCTTGTTCCGTCGCGTGGCCAAGCGTGGCTTTAGCAACAATTTCTTCGCCGCTGATGTTGCTGTCATCAACATTGGTGAGCTGAATGACTGCTTCGAGGCGGGCGCCGAGATTTCTCCTGAATTGTTGGCCGGAAAAGGACTCATTCCCTCGAAGTTTGACGAATTGAAGGTTTTGGGCGACGGCGAACTGACTAAGAGTTTCGTCATCAATGCCCATCGCTTTTCTGCCAGTGCTGAGGCAAAGATTGCGGCGGCTGGTGGTACGGTTAGCCGTATCCCCGTTAGTAGTTTTTAGTTTGACGTTGGTTTGGCTTCGAAGAAAGGGAGCGGATGTTTGCTAAGTTGCTGACGGTGTTTCGCATCCCTGAACTTCGCAGGAAGATCATCCTTACGGTGATTCTGCTTGGAGTCTATCGGCTAGGTTACCACATCACGCTGCCGTTTATGGACCATGAGTCCATTGGCAGGGTAATGGAGAATGCTCAGAGTGGCAGCACCGGGCTTGGTGGTTTGCTGCAGGTTGTTTCCGTGTTCTCCGCGTCGGAACTCCAGAACGGGTCGCTATTTGGTTTGGGCATTATGCCCTATATCACTGCATCGATCGTGTTTCAGCTGCTTGGCACAGTTTATCCTCCGTTGGAAGCTCTTCAAAAAGAGGGCGAATCAGGAAGGAGGCGGCTGAACGAGTACACGCGTTATGCAACTGTAGTTGTCTGTGTGCTTCAGAGCTTTGCGCTGCTGTGGTCTATGCGTAGCGGCGCCAACGGGCAGGCCGCGATTCTTCCGGGATACAATTCTATAAGTTGGTTGATCTTTGGCACCATACTGATGACTGCAGGGACTGTGTTCCTGATGTGGATTGGTGAGCAGATTGACGCTTACGGAATCGGTAATGGTATCAGTCTGTTGATTATGGCAGGCATTTTGGCCCGCATGCCTGAGATAGTCAGGAAGTGGGTTGACGGGATTCGCTCTGGGGGGCTCCAGATCGGGAGCCAGTTCGGGATCGAGCGTTTGCTTGTGATGGCGGCTTTGTTTGTCTGCGTAATTGCTGTAGTTGTTTTCATTACTCAGGGTCAGCGACGGATCCCGATTCAAAGTGCTAAGCATGTGCGCGGCAGGCGGGTCATGGGTGGAAATCGCCAGTGGCTGCCGTTGCGAGTGAATCAGTCCGGCGTGATGCCCATCATCTTCTCGTCCAGCTTGTTGATGATTCCGTTTTTCTTGTTCGGGCAGTTGGGTTTGGCTTTCGGGCCTGATTCCACCGCTGGTAGTGTGTTCACAAGTCTCGGGTCTGCGTTTTCTCCGGGGCAAGGTTTTGTCTACAGTCTGTCCTATATTATCCTGATTTACTTCTTCTGTTATTTTTGGACGGCCATCACTTTCAATCCGAAAGAAATGGCGGAGAATCTAAAGGATAACGGGAGCTTCATTCCTGGCTATCGACCGGGAGTTCGTACTGCTGGTCATCTTGAACAGGTGATGCTTCGAATCACTTACGTTGGCGCTGCATTTCTGTCAGTGATTGCTGTGATTCCGACGATTGTTTCGAATACCATGACTCAGGACTTTGTGACTGCCAGCTTTTTCGGCGGAACAGGGTTGCTGATCATTGTTTCTGTGGCTTTGGATCTCGTTCAGAAGATTGATTCTCATCTGGTGATGAGGAATTATCCTGGTCTGCTGGACTCTGACAAATAGAGGCGGTTTTGCCGCTGATTTGGTGATGCAATGAAGGTTCGTTCAAGCGTTAAGCGGATTTGTGATTCCTGCAAGTTGGTTCGTCGGCGCGGAAAGATCTTCGTGATCTGTTCGTCAAATCCGCGACACAAACAGCGTCAGGGCTAGTAATCGTTTTTGTATTTGCAGTGGAGATTTGCAATGCCCCGCGTGCTTGGCGTCGACATACCGAATAATAAGCCGGTCTACATTTCCTTGGCGTATCTCTACGGCATTGGACCTGTCCTTGCTGTTCAGATTTGCTTCGAACTGGGAGTGGATCCACACGTTCGTGCTGGTGAGTTGACCGAAGATGAGGTGAGTCGCATTACGACTCATCTGGATAAGAATTACACCGTTGAAGGCCCATTGCGTCGCAAGATTCAGCAGGACATTGGTCGTCTCCGGGAGATCCAGTGCTACCGTGGCGTGCGGCATCGCAAGGGCTTGCCAGTTCGCGGGCAGCGCACTAAGACGAATGCTCGTACTCGCAAGGGTCGCAAGAAGACTGTTGCTGGTAAAAAAGGCGTGAAAGACATGAAGCACTAAAAAATAGCGGTGTCTTGGGCTTGGTAATATTTTGAGTGGGATGGTAGCGTGGCGAAAGTCAAGAAGAAGAAGATCCGTCGTAATGTGAACAAGGGTGTTGCCTATATTAAGGCAACATTCAACAACACGATTGTCACGATGACCGACGCTGCTGGCGATGTAATTTGCTGGGCGACGGCTGGAACAGTCGGGTTCAAGGGCTCTCGTAAGAGCACGCCGTTCGCGGCTCAGCGTGCTGCTGAGATTGTTGCCGAGAAGGCAGCAAAAGTTGGCGTGCGGGAAGTTGAGATTCGCGTAAAGGGCCCTGGCGCTGGCCGCGAGAGTGCGATCACCGGTTTGCAGGCTTCCGGGATGGCTATCAAGTCAATTGAAGATATCACTCCTCTGCCGCACAATGGTTGCCGTCCGCCAAAACGACGACGTGTCTGATGTAGTTGCGGATGGGCTTTGGTTTGGGTTTTGGGGGTTGGGATATGCGAATTCGTTGGCGTGGTTTAGAGTTGCCGAGTCGAGTTGCGATTGATCGTGAGACTCGCACTGGAAGCTACGGTAAATTTGTGGCTGAGCCCTTTGAGCGCGGCTTTGGTTCCACTGTCGGTAACAGCCTGCGGCGGATTCTGCTGTCCAGTCTCGAAGGATCAGCGGTAACACGCGCTCGCATTCAGGGAGTGCAGCACGAGTTTACGACTATTCCAGGGGTCGTGGAAGACGTCACTGACATTTGCCTGAATCTCAAGTCGTTGGTTGTTAAGAACCATAGTGCGTCTAGTAAGACGCTTCGTATTGAGAAGCACACTCGTGGAGTGGTTACCGGTGCTGACGTCATCTGTGACGATCAGGTTGAGGTGATCAATAAGGATTTGGTCATCGCGACGATGACGGACGATGTTCCGTTTAACGTTGAGATGACCGTGGAGAATGGCCGTGGTTATGTGGCTGCTACAGAGCAGTACCAGCACGAACCCGAGGTTGGCATCATTCCATTGGATGCCGCATTTTCTCCTGTCACACGCGTTCGTCATCTGATCGAGGAGACTCGAGTAGGGCAACGAACAAACTACGATAAGTTGAATCTGGAGATTTGGACGAACGGAACGATCACGCCCGACATGGCGTTGGTCGAAGCGGCCAAGATTCTTCGCAAGCACCTGAATTGCTTCATCACATTCCGCGAACCTGGCCCCGAAACGGGTCCAGAGGGTGGTCTTCGTGGGATGATGGAAGCGACCGGATATTCTCCGGTTGACATGGAACTGGAAGAGAAGCTCAATAAGAGCCTTGCGGAACTCAATCTGTCTGTTCGTGCTACAAACTGCCTTGAATCTGTTGGAATCAACACTGTTCGAGACTTGGTTGTGCGGACTGAAGACGAGCTCTTGCAGGTGAGAAATTTCGGCGAAACAACTCTTGAGGAAGTGCGAGAGCGTCTGGGCGGCATCGATTTGCGGCTCGGGATGCGGTTGCCTAATCAGCAGTTGAAGTAGATCGTTTGATGGGTTCGGGGCGGCTCGGACGAGGTTTGTTCATAGCGATTTTTTGGGTGAGTGTCTGATATGAGACACCGTGTTTCTGGTCGTAAACTGGGTCGTAATGCGTCACATCGTAAAGCGATGTTTCGTAATATGGCTGTGAGCTTGATTCGCACGGTGCGTGTGGTTGAAGGCGAAGTCGGGCAGCCAAAGGTTGCCGGTCGCATTGTGACTACTGTTCCGAAGGCGAAAGAGCTTCGACCAATCGTCGAGAAGTTGGTCACCATGGCCAAAAAGGCTGCGAAGATCACTGCTGCTGCCGCTGAGTTCGGAACTCCTGCCGCTCGCGGTACGGATGAGTGGAAAGCGTGGCGTGAGTCTGAGAAGGGCAAGAACTGGGTCAGGGCAAGCTCTCCGGCTCTGACTCTGCGTCGTCGCGCTTTCTCCGAACTGCGGGATGATCTTGCCGTAGACATTTTGTTCAGCGATATCGCGCAGCGGTTTAGTGAACGCGATGGCGGTTACGCACGAATCGTGCGTTTGGCTGCTGTTCGTTTAGGTGATGCTGGGCAGCGGGCATTGATCGAGTTTGTGGGCGTGAATGATCGCACAAAGTCACGCAAGCGAGCGGCTCCTGCTGTAGAAGCTTCAGCGAGCTAAGACTCGTCGTGCATAATTGACTACTGAAACCCTCGTTCGTTAAGAGCGAGGGTTTTTTTGTAGCTTGAATTGATCTTGTCGGGGAAGTGGGCAAGGCTTAGCGTTCGGCAAACTGATGTAGAATGTAGTTTCCTCGAAGGATCGGGGTTGTGACACAAAGCTTTGATTTTTGCCATGCGATGACGAGGTTATGTGACGATATTTGTCGTCGTCATCCAGAATTTGGCCACATTCGAATGCCACAGGTCGCAGTCACGTTTGCGCAGGCTCGGTCGCCGGTGGAATGGGGCGTTCAGGCTCGTTTAACTCCTCTAAGATTCAAGGGCGGTTCTATTGTTGAGCGTCGGAAGGGGAGGCTTTGGACGGTTCAGAGGGTTTATCATCAAGGGCGGGAGTCGCTCTACATTCTGACATTCCTGTTGCCGCGTTTCCTGAATCTGTCATTTGGGGAAAAGCTGATCACGGTTTTCCACGAGCTGTACCACATCAACCCGGATTTTAACGGTGACATCCGGCGATTTTCCGGTTCCTGTTACATGCATACCGGGAGTCAGAAGAGTTATGACAGGCAGATGGATGTCTTTGCCCAGCAGTATTTGCGAATGGGTGCCCCTCAAGAGCTGTACCGTTTTCTAACACTGAGCTTCTCCGAATTGCAGGTAACCTTCGGAGAAGTGGTGGGTTTGCGGATCGCAATTCCGCGACTGATTCCCATGGGCAAGGCTGCATGACGGAAGCCTCTTCAGGCCACAAGCACGGCAGTAAACTATGGATGTTGACCCTTCGCAGATATCTTCGGCGTCAGTTTATCAGCACTTGATTCGCGTCATTTCGCCTCGCCCAATCGCCTGGGTTTCGACCGTCTCTCGTGACGGCCGCTACAATCTTGCCCCGTACAGCTTTTTTAGTGGAGTTGGTTCTCGCCCACCGAGCGTGGTCTTCTGTCCGTCCAATCGCCGCGATGGAAGTTTGAAAGATACGCTTCAGAATATTCTGGAGACCGGCGAATTCGTAATCAATGTCGTGCCGTTTTTGCTCGCCGAAGCGATGAATTTAACATCTGCGGAGATCCCGTCGGACGAATCTGAGTTTGATTTGGCCGGACTGGCAATGGCGGAATCTCGAACGGTGAAGCCGTCGCGGGTTGCTGATTCTCCCGTTTGTTTAGAGTGCCGTTTGATGCATCATTGGCCTCTGGCCGATGGACCTGGCGGAGCAAACATCGTGGTGGGTCGTGTCGAGTTTCTGCACATTGCAGACTGGGCGGTGGATGAGTCGGGGTTTGCGGATCCTGGCCTGCTGGATCTGGTGGGCCGCCTGGGCGGGCAGAGCTATTGTCGCACGACAGACCGTTTTGATCTGGATCGGCCTCGAACACCTTAATTGAAATTGATCTGGAAATGTCCCGTGTGAGTGAATGTCGCTGGCGTTCGTCACTCCCCGCTGACCACCCGGTTTTGGGTGCGGACTGTCGAGGATGTTTCGACTGGGTGTGATACGCGTGCGGCCGACTGAACTGCGGCAAGGAGGCTTCTCGCGGAGCTAGAATTATATTCCCGGTGGGGCGGAACGGCCGACAATGGGTTATTGGCGTGAATCAGCATTTCAAGTGTGCGGATTGCTGCCCATGTTCCCCTGTTTTTGCTCCAGGCGGCTCTTGTCGTGAAGAAGGGCCTGACACCGGCGGAGGTTGCTGAGAAACCGTGGCAGGTAAAAAGTCTGCAATACGATCGGTTCATCGGGCATGAAGCCTGGCAGGCCGGAAGCGTACTCAGAAAGATCGCTCGGGGAAATGGCCCAACCTTCAATGGTCGCCCAGCCAAAGGCCACGGAGAGATCACGATTTTCGCGTCGCAAGGTGAGCCAGCGTGTGTATTCGTCTGAAAAATCGAACGGAAGAAATAACTGCAGACCGTCTTCCATGGCAGTGATCAGTCGAATCCATTCGGTCACGAGTTGCCATGTTCCGGTCGCTGGCTGAAAATCCAGATTGGTACTGTTCGGCTGGAGGCCAAGATAATAGCTTTCCCCCACGCGGGATTCGGTCCCGACCTGAACTTCAATCTGATTGTCGGGATTGAGTGTGACTGATACGTTCCGCATCAAAGCTGGCCTGTTACGGCAACGGTCGGGATGAAGTCGACCGGACAGGCGGTTGCCTGCGGCTTGCCATTATTCGAATGAAGATCACTGACAAAGGAACCCACATGGTACGCGTTTTGTGCACAGCGTTGAATGGAGAGAGTGGTCCACATTTTAAGATGCTGGAAGAAGCGGGGCATGAATGCCTTGTTCCGGACCGTACACGCGACCTGTGGAACAATGATGTACTGATCGAGACTTTGAAAGGTTTCGATGCGGTGATCGCCGGTTCTGAGCCGTATCCGCCCAGCGTGATTGCCGCGATTCCGCATGTTCGAGTTCTTGCCCGTGCCGGCGTCGGTTTCGACGCAATCAATCTGAAGGCTTGTGACGAGTTGGGAATCGTTGTAGCTACCACACCTGGCTGCAATCATCATTCTGTCGCGGAGCACGCGATTGCAATGCTGATGGCCCTCGGTCGCGGCTTTCCTGCGCTGGATCAGGAAGTTCGTCGGGGTGAATGGAAGCGAAATCCCTATCCGCGAATTTCTGAATGTACGCTGGGTTTGGTGGGGCTTGGACGCATCGGGCAGGCGACAGCGACGCGAGCGGTCGGGCTTGGTATGAAAGTGCTGAGTTTTGACCCGTACGCGCCGGCTGATTTTGTCAAGAAGCACGGGATCAGGATGGTGTCATTGGAAGAACTGTTTTCGCAGTCGGATTTCATCTCGCTGCATTCTCCTTCGACGCCTGAAACAAAACACATGATCAACGACAAGTCGATCGCGTCTATGAAAGACGGAGTCGTCATCATCAATACGGCTCGAGGTCCGCTGATCGATGAGCCAGCGCTGATTCGTGCACTGCAGTCAGGTAAAGTTCGGGCCGCCGGTCTGGATGTTTTCGAAGTTGAGCCGCTTCCGATGACGAGTCCGTTGATTGGGATGTCGAATGTTCTTTTGGCAGGCCACGTGGCTGGTCTGGACAATGAGTCTCACGATGCCACGTGGGCTCTCGGCGCTGAAATTATTCTGAAGCTTCACGGTGGTGAATGGCCGGCCGACTGCATCCAGAATCTCAAAGGCGTCACAGGCTGGAAGTGGTAATGCCCAATGCCCTTCGGTCATTAGGCGGCGATCCGGCGGCGGGCGAATTTTTGGCGAATATCGAGGACGGCGTCGATCACATCGGCGACGTCCTGATCAGACATTGATGGCGACAGTGGCAGGCTAAGCATGTTCTGAAAGGCCGTGTGGGCGACGGGAAAGTCGTCCGGGTGAAAATTGTATTTATCGCGATAGTACGAATGCATGTGGATCGGGATGAAGTGCACTGACGTTCCAATCCTGCGAGCCGTCATTTCGTCGATGAACTGATTGCGATTGATGCTGAGTTCCGCGGGTCTGAGACGCAGCACGTACAAATGCCATGCGTGCGTGACATGGGCGCGCGTCGTGGGAATCAGAAAAGTGGAGTGTGAGCCAAAGGCCTTGTTGTAAGCCTGCACAATCTCATGACGGCGGGCCTGCATCCGATCGAATCGATTCAGCTGGGCAAGTCCAATGGCGGCCTGCACGTCCGTCATATTGTATTTGAAGCCTGGCTCGACAATGTCATACGCCCATTTACCGCCGGCCGCATAGCGACTCCATGCTTCGCGATTCATGCCATGCAAACCAAGAACTCGAGCTCGATCCAGGAGTTCAGAGCTGCCGGTCAACATGCCGCCTTCTCCGGTGGTGAGATTCTTGGTGGCGTAGAAACTGAACGCCGTGAGATTTTCACCAGACCCAATCGGTTGCCCGTCGAACGCGGATCCTAGAGCGTGTGCGGCATCTTCAATCAGATGCAGGTTGTATTGTTCGGCGATCGCTCGCAGAGCAATCAGTTCGGCCGGATGACCGGCGTAGTGAACCGCGATGATTGCTCTGGTCTGCGGTGTGATAGCCTGCTCCACGGCATCCGGCTGTAAATTCAGAGTATCGGGTTCGACGTCGACGAGCACTGGAGTTGCCCCGGTGTGTTCGATGACATTGACAGAGGCCGCGAAAGTCATCGGCGTGGTGATGACTTCATCACCCGGCCCGATATTCAGAACTTTCAGAGCAAGGTGAAGACCGGCTGTGCACGAATTCAGAGCCAGAGCTGACGGAGCGTGAACTGCCTGACAGAATTCCGTTTCGAACTGTTTCATGCGGGGACCGGACGTGAGCCATCCGGATCGGAGAGCCTCAACAACTGCCTCGATTTCTTCATTGCCAATCAGAGGCAACGAAAAGGGCAGAAAGTTGTCGCGCATGGGTAATCTCCGGGTCAGGATGCTCGAGGCATCTGGGCGGCAGAACATTAAAAGGTGTCTCTATTTAGGGCTTTTTGCCGATTCTTGCTATACGAAACTGACGGCCCAGTCATTGGTCATGCCTCTCGAACCTGTTCCGTGGGAGATCTGCAGAAAGCGGCAAAGTCGGCCGAATGAGGATTAAATCAGCAGACTGCGTAGTTTGGCTGAATTGCCTGCTGAGCATGACCTCTGTTTTCGATTCACGAACTTGCTGACTGATCAGATTGGCAGTTGTCTTCCGGCCGTGGAACGAAATCATATAGCGAGTATCGCTGCGCGGTTCATGGAAGAGCTGACGTCAGTTGGTTTGGGATGATCCAACCCGAAAATGAGCATGATTCTGGTCAGATGTTTTGGCCAGTCGACGAAGACCGTCGGAAGCTCAGTTGGGAAAGGGCGTCTGCTGATCAGTG
Organism: uncultured Planctomycetota bacterium; assembly: GCA_947085455.1. Taxonomy (GTDB): domain Bacteria; phylum Planctomycetota; class Planctomycetia; order Planctomycetales; family Planctomycetaceae; genus SXXK01. The sequence continues at coordinate 58,902 of CAMTWR010000015.1, forward strand.
ACTGAAACCATGAGACATTTTCCATTCCGTTTTGTGATGATGTGGAGTCTTTCCCTGGCGTGTCTGATGGTGTCTTCTGTCAGCTCGCAGGAATTGAATTCACCGGACGTCACTCCTGCTACAGAAGCCAGTCGTCGTAACACAGCGGTGACGCTGAATTACTGTCGTGCTGCGCTCCATCGAATTCGCCGCGCTCCGTCGAAGAAAATCTTGTTGGAAGAGCAGCAGAGGATCCTGAACAATCTGGACCTGAATCAGATTGACGATCCGGAAGTAATCACCTTGTACCGCTCGATCCTTGACGAAATCGGTCAGGTGGAAATCAGCGATCGAGAGCGTGTTGTCATCGGCGAACAGTACACACGCGGTGCGCAGCGAAAGATGGGCACAGACTTCTTTGTCATCGGCGCTCAGGCCGCGACCGGTCAGGTCGGATCCATGATTCAATCGGGGGCCAACAGCTGGTGGGATCATCGATCCACACAAATCAAACGCGACTCTGATCTATGGCAGGTGGAAAAGACACAGTTCACAACTCTGATGACGCGGTCTTCCACGTTTCTGGACAGCTTCTGGAAGCTGAGCCGTAAGAACGAAATTCCCGACCGCTGGCTGTTGCGCGATCAGGATCTGGATCAACTGACTCAGACACTGGAAGAGCAGGATCCTGAACGTCGTCTGCGAATGCTGGCGCGTCTCGAGCGATTCATGGAGTGTTATCCACCGTATTGGTACTACGTCGCCAGAACTCACCAGCAACTGGGCAACTCGGACGAGGCGGTCAAAACCTTTCAACGCCTTTCGGAAATTGGTCAGGGCCATTTTCGTCAGGACGATATGTTGGCGAGCAGCATGGCCAACATGGCGTTGATTCAGGAAAGCCTGAAAGATCCCGAGGCACCTCGCACGGCGGCTCGCGCGTTCAACTATTCGACTCGCAATTGGGAGGCCAATCTTGTCTGCGCGTGGGTACTGGGACGTCATGCCGAGTATCGCGACGCGGAAGATTTGATTCTTTGCAATATGGACGATGGGCTGGAAACGGAGCAAAGTTCCGTCGCGCTGGTTTCTCTGTATTTTCATTCGGCCGACAAGCCTCATCTGAAGCGACTTCTGGAAGATGAAGCGATAGTAAAGCGCATACCCATCCCTGGACTGTTGCTGTGCGCGCGATTGCTGGGGCCGGACGATCTGCCTCGTGGAGCGGAAACCTATTTGGCATCCACATTGACCGCTGTTCCGCGAACGTCCGGTCGGATGAATGCGATTTCGGTGGCAGCTGCCCGCAGCTGGAAGCTCAGCGATGCCGAGGCTTCTATTACGGACGGCACACACACGTTTCAATATGCCGGACATCGAGCCATTGATGAAGGTCTGGAAGTCAGCTTCACTCCGGCGCTGGAGTCTCGAAGCGACGGCGAAGTGGGAACCACACTGCGAATGACTCTGCAGTATCCGTCGACGCCTGCGATTCGCATCGTGCTGGCTCAGGATAATCGAGACGAAGTCGCGGTGAATGATCAGCGAGGTTCCAGTCGACTGCCCTTATTTGGAGGCAGCCTGCCAGGCAGGACTCGGCAGACTCAGAAGATGTACCGAATTCAGGAGATTGAAGTTGACGGACTGCGTTTGTCGCTTCGCCCTGAACCCGTCTCCACGGACGAGATACGCGCGCTGAAACCTATGTTTTCCGGAGAAGTGGATTCCACTCGAGGCTAGTGGTTTCTTGCCGTGGTGCTGTAAGCCGTTTTGCTCGCAACCCTGCGAAGCTCTGTTAGAGATTCGCTGCTGGGGTGTGTTGCGCAAGGTCAGCGATCATGTCGCGAGTGGCGGCTTCGACAGCATCCTGCCAGCGGGCTTCACCAAATTGCTCTGCGTAAGTTTTTCGCTGCCACGCAAAGTTAATACCGCGTGAGCTGTTGACGACAGCGCCGAGTCCTTCAAGAGTGAAGGCACCGGCCGTGTCGGACGAAGTACCTCCCTGAGCGCCGTAGCCTGGAATCAGGAACGGTACGGCTGGCATTTGCTTACGCAGCTCCACAAGCTGAGTCGGCCATGTGGCCCCCACAACGGCGCCCACGCATCCGAAAGCTTCCCCGGAAGGACGAGTCGCTTCGCTGAGCTTTTGCACCGTGGCAGCAACGCTGGAATAAAGCGCCTGCCCGTCGGAAATGCGGTCCTGAAACTGAGCCGCGCCAGGATTGCTCGTTCGCACAAGCACGTACAATCCTGCATTCCGTTTCGCGGCCAGCTGGACGAAGGGCTCCAGTGAGTCGGTACCCAGATAAGGATTGATGGTCAGTGCATCGGCCGGCCATGCTGCTGCTGCCGGATCCTCGCCCGCCAGCCAGGCATCCGCATAGGCTTCCGCGGTCGATCCAATGTCGCCGCGTTTTGCGTCCGCGATGACAATCAGGCCGGCCTGGCGTGCATACTTCATCACCTCGTGCAGCGCCTGAAAACCGGGCACACCCAGTTGTTCGAAGAACGCGACCTGTGGTTTCACGGCAGGAACAAGTGGTGCCACGATATCGATGATTTGCTTGGAGAAAGCCTCAAATGCGTATGCTGATGCCTCAAAGGTATTGCGGGATCGGGAGCCCGCATTTTCGCGAATCGACGCTGGCAGCCAGTCCCATCGTGGGTCAATTCCTATGAGCGCTGGAGTCTTGCATTGGAAGATGCGGTCATGAAGACGTTGGGTAAAACCAGGCATGAGTGGCTCTGTCGTATGTTTCTGCTCAGTCGGGCATTTCACCAGACATCCGAAGATCGACCGGGGTAGATTCTGTAGTCTGAAATGATCCCGGATTGCACATATCGTGATGAATTGTGCGTCTTTGTCGATGCTGTCGGACGGAGAAACCCAGTTTCCAGAAATGAACGCGACAAATGAAGATATGCGGCCGCTCTCCGGTTGCGTGACATAGGGTTCGAAAGTTCGCTCTGTTAGCTTTGTACGGAAATCCGGGATGCAAGCCCTCAAAAAAATACGTCGCTTCCTGACTGCGGAGGAAGGTACCACGGCGGTCGAATATGCGGTCCTTTTGGCGATGATTTTGATCGCCGTCATCGTCGGTGTAACATCTGCGGGCGGTGGCGTGAGTAATTGGTGGGGCAACATCAAGACAAAAATCGAATCGTACTGACGCAGAATTCGATTCGGAAAGTGTCGTTCAATGACGCGTTGTTTGATCGCTTTAGGAGGAAACGTCGGGGTTTCTCAGGCGATTTATGATTTGGCGATGAGTGAGCTTGAAGCAGCAGGAATCCACGTGACTGGCCGCAGCACGGCCATCCTCACCCGTCCGGTGGGCCACCATGCCGGCGACACGTTCTGGAATGCCGCTGCAACTCTGGAATACGACCAAAGTGCGGACCAGTTACTTCAGTTGCTTCATGAGATTGAGGCTAAAGCAGGCCGAACTCGCACGATTCACTGGGGTCCTCGCACGCTGGATCTGGATCTCTGTCTGTTTGGTGACGAAGTCATCGAGAAACCGCATCTGGTGGTGCCCCATCCAGCCATGTGGTATCGCCGATTCGTTTTAGATCCGGCCACCGAAATTGCCGGGGACATGCTTCATCCGATTCTTCAGCAAACAGTGCGGGAACTCTGGACAAGCCTGCATCGGCGGCCCTTGCGAATGGAATTGAAATGCGACAATTCGGATCGCGATATCTTCCGGCTGCCGGAGATTCTCAATGTTCTGACGCGACAGGAAGAGTCTGTGCAATGGTGTCTGAACAACGAACCTCGAAAGGAGACGGATCGACTTTTCGCGACGGTTGTTTTCGAAAAGACGCCCCACAATTTTCGCCGGTCTCAGCAGCCACGAAACAGTAACAATCGATCCATTCGCGTCTATGCAGACACACAGGATGAGGCATTATCACAACTGCCGTTGCTGCGATCGGCGATTTTTGGCTGACGAAGATTTTTGGCTGACGCATTTGCGGGTCCGCTTTGACGGGATTTCCGCTTTACTGGATGGTCGATGGCACAGCGCCAGTGTCGGGAATGATCAGCACGGGAGTCTCCTGAGTGTTAGTCAAAGCCTTTGTTGTGATGGTCGTCTGAATTCGTTCTTCGAAATTTCGATCGGCGACTCGCATCGCGTTCTGGACAATGGCTCCGAACTGCAGTGCGGTCGACAACTTCTGGCCGCCGAGTCCCAGGCCTTCCGCGAGACGTGAGATCTCCTTCACCTGTGGATCATTTTCCAGTGATGCGATCTGACTGGGTTTAAGGTCGCCCGACGTTGACGTGCCGGTTGTGGCCCACAGCAATTTCCATTGCCCGTCAAAGTGTTTTCGAAAGAGCTGCCGAGTCACTGTGGCAGAACCGGCTTCGAGGTCCGGCTGAAAACTGGCGAGGACGATTGTGGAGTGATTCGCTGTTTCGGCGATTCGTCGTGCGGCATCAGGCAGTTTGTCGTTTGTTGCTGCCGCGGCTTTTGGAGCGGTCTCGTTAAGCAATTCATTCAGCAGTGTTTGAACGTTGTTTCCCAGTGCCGTCTGGATGACTCCTGCAAGGTCCAAAGGTGCGGATTCATCAAAGATGCTGTCGCCATTCTGCACAAGTCGTGTGACGTTGTTGAGTCTGACGTCCACGGCGGCAAGAATTTGCTGATGCGGATCGTCAGAGTTCGCAGGCTGTCCGGGCGGAGTTGTTTTTCTCGCGGCCGGAGGGATTTTTTGAAGCTGCTCGGACACAGATTTCCAGTGAGTTGTTTCAATATTGTCTATGCCATTCAAAATGGCCAGCCGGCACAGTTCTCTTCGAGCATCCGCCTGGAGGTCTGTGCTTCGTAGTCGGTTTTTTGGCAATTCAAGAATCACAAACTCTGGCAGGCTGAGTTCCGTTGGTGTCAGCCGTTGCAGAATTTCTTTCAGCAGCCCAGCGCGCTGCAGAGAAGCGGGCTCATCATCCAGCGAGTCGATCTCAGTCTGAAGCGAAGCAGCCAGCGATGAATTGCCGGGCTGATCCAGTTTGCGAAATTCCGGAAGAACGACTTCGTTCAGGAATGCGGGATGGCTTTCCTTCAGCCAGGCGACCGACACGAACAAACGTACGGGCTTTTTGCTAACCGCCATTCCCCACAACACGGTGCCGTCATTCAGAGTGATTCGGTCGGTAACGTGGTCGCGAAAAGAGCGCGCTGTCGAATCCGTATCCTGGCACTGACCTTTGTGAGTCAGAACGGTCAGAAGCAGCAACAGCCAGACGACAGTCTGAAATGCGGTGAGGTGCTTGATCATCAGATGTCCCTGCCCGTGATTAAAGTGATAAGCAAATTGAACAGAATGCGAAGTCAGTTTGTGAACTGTAATGAACAGTCGCCAGCAGCAAGTGATGAAATTCAACATCTAAATCGCTCGCGTTGTATTCCTGCCAAATGGCGCGAGCTTTGCGTTACCCTCGAGACAAAGCTGTCTTTGACGTTTTTCAATGACTTCCCGAGTCTCGCCGCGAATGATCTAACAGACGAGAGATTTTACAATTAATGTCTTCCCCTTCCCCTAAAGATCTTAGTCCGCCGGCCTGGTTGCGGTGGTTTGTCAACGATACCGTTCGCGGCATTGTTGACAGGCAGGTGACTGCGCCGATTGGATGTCATTTCTTTTTCGAGCCTGAGGACAGTGTGTGGGAAGTGTCGCTGTTTGTGTCCCGCACGGAGGTGTGCGGTGGACCAGCAGATGGCAAGCAGGTTCCGTCAGGGCTGCAGATTGATATCGCAGCGGTCTGTGCGGCGTTTGATTCCGCACCGGCGGTTTACTGGCAGGCCGAAAAGCTTTCTCATGACGACGATCTGGGCAATCACCTTTCCTTTGAAGGAACAACTCGCGGATTCAATGTCTGGCTAAGAATTCTTCAGAATCCACCGGACTGGGCAGGCCCCGGTCGCCTGGTTCACGCTTCCAGTGGCAACATAGAAGACGTCTGGTAGTTTCCTTCACAGACGGAAACGCCGCGCCGGCGCCCGTACTCGCCATCTCTATTTCTGACATTTCGGACAAAAGAACGTGGCTCGCTGCGCCTGCACGATTCGGCGAATGTGGTCCGTCCTGCAGGTCAGACACAGCAGATCAGCACGTTGATAGACTCTGTGGTGGTTTTGATAGCTGCCATCTTTGTTCAGTGCATTGCGATAGGTTCCGTCGTTCAGCGTAGAACCTTCGTAATGAATTGCGTCAGAGAGGATCTGTGATGTCGCTTCCGCAAGTCGGTTGATCTGATTCTTCGTCAGTCGAGTGGCAGCGCGGAGCGGCGAAATTCCCGAACGATGCAGAATTTCGCTCGCGTACAGGTTACCGATTCCGGCCACGAGCTGTTGATCCAGCAGGGCGACTTTGATTTGGCGTTCGGTCTTCTTCAGCCGTGCCAGCCACTCGTCAGCGGTAATTTCCAGCGCGTCCGGACCGAGACGGGATCGGAGTTCCTGCAGTTGCTCGGGAGTTAGCAGCGACAAGGTTCCCAGGCCGCGCCGATCCCAGAATTCGAGCGAATCAGACAACCCCTGTTCTCGCTGAAAGTGCCATACGATTCGGCGATGTTCAGCAGTAGGAGGTTCGGTGACGACCAGCAGCCCGGTCATGCGAGGCTCTACGACAAGCGAATCCTGAGAATCCAGTTCCAGGACGATGCGTTTGGCCAGGCGTCGGACAGACGAGATCCGTCGGCCCTGAACGCGACAAGCCACCGTGTCGCGATCCGGAGCAACGAACATAGGCCGCCGTTCAATTTGGACGAACTCCAGTCGATCGACAATTCGGTTAGTGCAATCCCGTGCGATACCTCGCGCCATCGTCTCGACTTCAGGCAATTCTGGCATTGGACAGCGGTCCTCGGAGAGATGTCGGAGACATGCCGGAACATCAGGCGAATCGGAAAATGGACACCGGTGTTCCACCCGAACAAGGGCGTTTTTGGGTAGAAATCAGCCGGAATATCCCATGAATTCCCTACAGTCGATTCGTCCGGCTCGCACATTGTACACGGCAGAACTGGTGCGTCGGGGAATTAGAGGAATCTTCTTGACGCTGGCTGCCGTCGCGACGATCCTAAACAAAGGTTTTCCTTGCCGAGAGCGGGGCGTTGCGCAGATGTTATCTGCCCACGCGGTTGACGGGGATATCCTGGCCGAGTTTCTTAGGTTCCTTTTGAGGTCATGCAGATGGCACTGTTTGATTCTGTTGTCCCCGGTTCAAGTCCTCGGCTTCGTCGATTTCTGCAGAAGGGCCTGACTGTAGCCTGTGGGCTTGCCGTGCTTTCCGCTGAAGGAATGGCTCGAGCAGGAGAAAAGGACGGAGTGCCCACTCTTGCCGCAATCTCCGAATCGGCGAAATTAAGGCTCGAAGCTCGCCTGAAAGCGGAGCAGGGTGACTTTGCCAGCGCCGCCGAATTCTTGGAAACAGCAGCTCTGCAGGTCGGTGACCGAGGAACTGCTGAGAAGGCGAAGTCTTTGGGTGAAGCTTTGGAAGCAGGCGGGGGCGGTGGAGCCGACTTTACGCAGCTGATGACGCTCATCGTGGAGCAAACTGGCGAAGAATCCTGGGCCGATCCTCTGGGCTCCGGCGAATACGGCTCGATGACGCCGTTCCTGCAGGGAGTTTTCGTAGGTGTGCCTGCGATGGCCGGTGCGATCACAATGACGTTCGATAATTCGCGTCTGGTAACGGCCGCTCAGTTGGCCCAGACGGCCAATCATAATCAGGACGTTCGAGAAGCCTCGAATCTCCGACTGGTTTCTCTGCCGCGGCTGGAACAGCATGTTAAAGGTCTGGCCGCAGCCGGACAGCCGATTTCCGACGACGTCGCCTCAATGGCAGGACTCACCGAAGTCCAGTTTCTGTTCGTCTTCCCGGAAACCAGCGATATCGTGATTGGTGGACCCGCTGGAGACTGGAAGACCGATGAAACGGGCCGCACGGTTGGTGTTGCCAGTGGTCGTCCAACACTAAAATTTGATGATCTGGTAACGCTCAGCCGCACGTTTTCATCCGGCGGCCCTGGTTTCTTCATGTGTTCCATCGATCCGAAGCCTGAGCAGGTCAAGGCCGTTCAGGAGTACGCAGCACGAACAAAGCTGTCGCCAAAGAACGTGGGTCAGGTCACGCAGAAGCTGGAAGACATGCTGGGTTTGCAGAATGTCATCGTACAGGGAGTTCCCGAAGATTCTCGCGTGGCCAGCGTGATTGTTGAAGCCGACTATCAGATGAAGCTGATTGGCATTGGCGAACGCGAAGGCGCGAAGGGCATGAAAAGCTACTTTGATTTGCTCTCCCGTACCGAGCGTCGAGGAGCGTCAATGGACGCGCTGCGTTGGTGGATGACGGTTGGATACGATTCAATCCAGGTTTCTCCCGATCGTCAGGCCTTTGAGTTCTCTGGGCGCGAAGTTCAGTGTCAGTCTGAAAATCAACTGGTGAACGTCGACGGGACTCGACAATCCACGGGCAAAGCCGATGGCGCCAACACTCAGTTCGCCCAGTTATTTACCGAACATTTGCCGGAATTGGCTGGCCAGGATGTTGTCTTTGCAGACCTGCAGAACGTCTTTGATCTCAGTTTGGCCACGGCCATGATTCACACGATGGGTCTGAATCGTCAGATTGGATGGCATCCGGAAGTGCTGACTGCGGATGGAAGTTATGTGCCTGCAACCGTGGAAGTTCCCGACGAATTGATGACTGCGGCGACCAGCCGGGTTTATCGAGGTGGCGAAATTGTGGTTCAGGTGGCAGGCGGAGTTCGTGGAGATTTCCGCAGTATCGTCACTGATTCAGAGAAATTCAGCGTGTCCGCAGAGGTTGTTGAAGCCGCTGTAGACGCCAGTCCTGTGGGGCAAAGCGGTCGCTGGTGGTGGGACGCGGCTGCTCGTTAAGCGGCACCGAGCAACCACCGTTGCTTAGCCCATCTTGCTTTTCCTGAATGTGGACACAAAGAGCGAAGGCCCGAATAGCCTTCGCTCTTTTCGTTTTCACCCCTTAACCAGTCAGCTGGACTGCACGACCGTGGACGTCGGTCTTTTCCCAGATGGTAAAGCCGCTATTATTCGCCCAGATTGAGTCGGTTGCTCCCTGAATCCAGCATTCGCTGGTAGGCGGCCGACTTGAAGGATCGATATTCCCGGCCTCCGGGCGAACTTCGGAAAAGAACCATGGCCCGCCTTACTCAGGCCGATCTTGTCGCATTAAATCGTACATTTGATGACCGCACACCTCAGGAATTGCTGCTCTGGGCGCAGGAGATCTTCGGAGATCGCGTGGCCGCCATGTCGTCCATGCAGGAATCCGGGAACGTCATCTGCCATATGCTTTATTCGATCCCGGTGAAGTTGCCGGTCGTTTTTGTGGATACAGGAGTGCTGTTCCAGGAAACTCTGGATACCCGGGATCAGCTGATGAAGCATTATGGGTTATCGATTCACACGCTGACTCCTGCCCTGACCATGGTGGAACAGACGGAAAAATACGGCATTCTGTATTTGACGGCGGATGGCCAAAAGCAGTGCTGCGAAATGCGAAAGTCTGAGCCGTTAGACGCTGTCAAAGGCCAGTATGACGCGTTGATTGGAAGTTTGCGGAGAGCAGACGGTGGTCGGCGAGGTATCTGCCCAATTTTGGCCATCGATACGCGTCTGAACTGTCTTCGCATCAATCCACTCGCGAACTTTACAGACGAGCAACTGGAAGTCTATATCCGCGAAAACAGTGTGATTCTGAACCCTTTGCATAAGCAGGGCTATTCAACGATTGGCTGTAATCGCTGCACCACTCCTGTGCTGCCTGGCGAGCCCAAACGAGCCGGCCGCTGGCGACATCTTGGGCCCTGGAGCGTCTACTGTGGTATCAATCCCACAGACCTTGATCCGGAGCGGTCGCCGGGCGTGGACTTCCCCCAGGATCTGGTCGACAGAATCCTCTGCCGCGAAACAGATTTCATGATCTGACGCCCCCAATGGCGCTCACTTTGAAAAGTCGCAGGCATTTTCCGAATGCCGCACAGCGTGTTGATTAAATCCTAACCCGCTGCGTCAGCGAGGGATTGTTGTTGAAAACACGGCAACTTTTATCCCTCACTGACGTGTCGGGTTGTGAAAACCCATTAAATCGACACGCCGCGTAGGCTCCGGATTTGAATGGAATCTCTGACGGCACACGGAGTGTGCCTGCTACTGTGGCGCAAAGTGAGTGACTTGATCTAGCGCCGCCCGGCAGCTGACGCTGGGCTGTTATCGCGTGGCCGTCCGTCCGGCAACTGGATCGGAATCCCCCGATCTTCCCGGTCCAACCACAGGGAATCAGGCACTGACGTGCCCCGCGCCCAGAAATTCCATGCGTCCACGCTGCAGAGCTACAGCCCGACAGAGCGTTGAGCCTCGAGCGGGAGGTTGGTTCGTGGTAGCTCACATTCCTTCCAGCAGGGAAGCAATCATCAGCACAACTGCCAGAAGCTCAGTACCTGCCCATTTTTCGTGCAGGTTGTAACGGCGAAGTGTAAGATAACCACGTCTGGGGGGATTGTGTCAACACGGCTGTTCAGTGTGATGATGGCGTCTGTGAACAATGAATGGGTTTTCTGTGATTCATTGATTGCGCGCTTGCAACGGGTTGCGAGTCTACACCATGATCGTAATCTCTGCTTAAGGAAAAAAAGTCTGCAAGTTTTCTGTTCATCGCCGTCTGCCGCTCAATGGCAAACGAGAGACCTTAACCGGTTTGGCAGGGAATTTGCGGATGGGTATCCCGCAGAAGCACGTGGCGCATTAGTTCGCACGTGCGTTGGACGGCTGCCGGGATTTTTATCGAATTCTGGTAGTTGAAGAGAGTTCTGGCTGTCTACTCAATGATTGACGCGACCCGCATGAATTTCCCTTTGCTTACAATCGTCACTTCTGTTGTCGCAGCGTTGGCAATTGCCCCATTGGCGGCAGTGGTCGCACGCCGCATAGGCCTTGTCGATCGGCCGGACGGTCACCGAAAACTGCATACGAAGGCCGTCCCACTCACAGGCGGTCCGACCGTCTTGCTGTCGATTGTCATTGCCGTAATGGTGACCCGTCTTGCTTTTCCCAATTTGCTGAACTCGAACGAAGGCGACCTTCGCTTTCTGATGTGTCTTGCGGGCGCGTCTTTGGTGATCGTCTTTGTGGGCCTTCTGGACGACCGCTTCGGTTTACGCGGTCGGCAAAAGCTGGCGGGTCAGTTTCTGGCGGCATTGGTAATGGTCCCGTCGGGCATCCTGATCGAACGCATCGAGATTTTGGGATATCCCCTCGAGTTTGGCGACGTGGCTCCTTTTGTGACCGTCTTCTGGATTCTGGGGGCGATCAACGCGCTCAATTTGATTGACGGCGTGGATGGACTTGCCAGCACCACGGGAATTATTCTCAGTCTCTCCGTTGCGGCTGTGACTTTTATCCTCGGTGGTCGACCTGATGGTCTGCTGATTTCTCTTGCACTTGCGGGAGCACTCAGCGGTTTTCTGGTCTACAACCTGCCCCCGGCCCGAATGTTTCTGGGCGACTCGGGCAGCATGTTGATCGGGCTGGTTCTTGGGTGTGTTGCTTTAAAGTGTTCGCTGAAGCAGTACGCGGCTGTTGCGTTGATTATGCCGACGGCTATCTGGGCGATTCCAATTTTTGATGTCGCGATGGCTATCGTTCGGCGTCGATTGACCGGGCGAAGCATTTATACAACGGACCGCGGTCATCTTCACCATTGCCTTGTTCGTCAAGGTCATACGGGTGTTCGACTGCTGGTTGTGGTTGGTTCACTGTGCAGTCTCACTGGCATTGGAGCGATTGCGGGTGCGGCGCTGGGTAGCGACCTGATTGCCATCATCGGGGTTCTGACAGCCCTCTCTCTGCTGGTTGTGACTCGCTCGTTTGGGCATGCGGAACTCAATCTGCTGACAAATCGGCTGCGTCGTTTTGCCAGTTCGCTTGTGCGGAAGACAGCAGGCCCAAGCCCTGTTCTGCATGATGAACAAGTCCGTCTGCACGGCCATCACACTTGGGAGCACCTGTGGCAAACCTTGACGGAATTTGCTGAAAAGCATGGTCTGGACGGAGTCGACTTGATGGTCAACATGCCCAGTATGGGCGAAGAATATCATGGTACGTGGCGATCACGTTCGCGTGTTGAGCAGCATGACGTCTGGCGTTCCGACATTCCGCTGATCGTCGACGGCATCCGAGCGGGTCACGTTCGACTGGCGGCCGCGGCTCCGGAAGGTTCTGTCGTCGAGTGGGTGAATGGATTGATGTCCGGATTGCGTCCATTCGAACAGCAGCTTACGGAGATCGTCGCACAGCTGGATAGACATCGAAGTGTGCGCAGTGCAATGAACAGTTCATCATATCCAGGGCCGAATCGTGTCGATTTGGTTCAGCCTGCTATGGTTGATTCCGCCTTTCAATGAGTCACGTCAGCTGTTGACTGAAGCTCGGGACTCAACGTCTGGTTCTAATGCTGGATTGCATCGGTAAGCTTCCTTTTGTCTTTTGCAGATCCTGTCAATTGTAAGCTGAAACATTCATGCGGTCGGTTTTTCATCAACGAGGCAAATCGTTAGGAACTCGTGTGGGCGGACTGTTAACGCACGCCGCACTGGGAACTGCAACGCTGACAATTGCTGTTGTTCCCTGGTTTCTTGGTGGGGCCATCCCACATAGTGACATGGTGCTGCAGTTGGGGTCCATTGGGGCCGCCTGCTTTGCTTTAGCGGGGATAACAATTGGCAGGAGATCCGCTGGCGGCTTTGCGTGGAGCTGTCTTCCTTTGCTTGGTCTGACACTGGTGGGAGTCTTGCAGTCGCTGCCAATCTATAGCCATCCGGCCCTTGACATGCAGCATTCTGTGCAGTTTGAACTGGCTGAGCAACTCCCGGGAATTGGCGAAGTTACTTCAGGTTCGGGTGTTTTTGCCCGAAGTGTTGACCCCGCAGCAACGCGGGCTTGGATTTGTCGCAGTATTTCTCTGGTGCTGATCGGCTGTGTCGTCTTCGAAACAGCAGGGAGCCGTGGCAGTGTGCTGTTTGTCAGCAGCGGACTTGTCATGAGTGGCTGCCTTATGTCCGCGCTCGCGCTTTCCCAGCGTTTTGGCGCGTCTCAGGTCCTCGTCGGGGACCACTGGAAAATCAGTCCAACGACGCCCTTCGGCTGTTTTGTGAATCCCAACAACGCCGCTGGATGGCTGATTGTGTGTCTCGCTTCCGCGTTGTTTCTGGCGGGGGCTCTCTTTCGTGCGCCGTCTGTGACACTGTCTCGCTCGATTGGCGGGCGGGTGTCTTTCATAGACCTGGTGTGGCATTCGTGGCAGAGCCTCGTGGGTCGGGTTGCGGACTTGACTATCTGGCAGATTCTGGTGGCCTGCTCCGTTACGATGTTGCTTGCGGGGCTTGCGGCAACTTTGTCTCGTGCTGGAATCATCGCCGGTGGTCTCGGGCTGTTAGCTTTGCTGGTCAGTCGCCTGCTGGCCGGCCGCTGGATGGCCGCCGCGTGCTGCGGAATGATGCTTCTACTTCTTTGCTGCGCGTTTCTGTCTTTACTGGAGCTGGATACAACTGTTCTCTCGGAACTTCAGACGCTGAAAGACCCAGTCTCAGAGTCGACAGGCCGATTGCTTCACTGGTCAGATTCGCTCACGTCTTTTCTTGATTTTCCAGTTCTTGGCTCAGGGTTGGGTGCGTATCGATTTGCGAGCCTTCCTTATCAACGGCACTATACGGGAAAGTGGTTTCAACGGGCAGACAATCAGTATGTGGAATTGCTTGTCGAGTCCGGACTTGCCGGAGGCGTTTGCCTTCTTGCCTATTTTCTATTAGCTGCATTGTTTGTGCGGCGGGTCACCTCTCATGTGGCAACGCGGGTTCAGTATGACGCTGAGTCTCCAAGGTGGCTTGCAAGCAGCGTGGTATTCATGGGTGCGGCGTTAGCAGGTGCGGCTTTTTTTGACTATGGGGTTTCACTTCCGTCTGTTGCCGTGGCCGTTGTTTCGCTTGTCGCTTTGCTGGAGCGGCAATCAGTAGAGTTGAAAAGCGAAAAGCAGGCGCTGGAAAAACGGGTGGTTGACCGTTCCGCCTCTTGGGTTTTTGTGCCGGCCACATGGGCTATGTTGCTAATTCCTTCCGTTGCTATGTTGCCCGATACCTTTGCATCAGTCTGTGTTTATAACGCAGTCGCGCCGATCGAGCGGTTAGTAAATAAGCCAGATTATCAAACGCTGCTAGATTCCGGTGACTCCAGGCTTGACTCGCTTAAGACTGCTTTGAAGGGTCGTCCTGATGATCTGCAGGGTCAAAGGCTGCGAGTGCTTTTTCTTGAGATGATGGCACGTCGCACGCTCCTTCAGAAATTGGTGGCAATTCAACACCGCAAACCGAATGAAATTCAGGGATTGTACGCGAATCTGAATCCGGTCACCCTTGCATCCCTGATGCTCGATGAACGCGTGTCAGATTCGGTCCGGATGCAATCACGTCGAGAAATTGCCGACTCACAGATTCAATATTCCTGGTGCGAGGAATCTCGAACGCTGCTGAAGAACTCCCCATTCGTGCTGACTGTTGCAATCTCGCTCGCTGCCAATGATATGCTGATGGGGCGGCTTGAGGATTCGCAACTGGCAATTCTTCAGACGAGATTCGCGGAGCCCCATGCTGCGAGTGCCCTGTTTCAGTTGGGCAATCTGCTGTTTCTTGCGGACCGTGTTGCTGAATGCCGGCAATGCTGGGCACAGTCGATTGCAGCCTCGGAATCGTTTCGCCCTCAGATACTGTTGCGAGTGTCTGATAAGCTGGGTCCTGAAACCGCGTTGCGTTGGTTTTCTCCTGAATCCTATGAGACCAGCGTGCGGACTGCTCTTGGGGTGCAGCGATCCTCTGGCCTTCAGGTACTGCTCTTTAAGTATGCGTCTGAGTTGTGGAAAACAAGACAGCCCCGCATAACTGAGGAGATTGTCCTCGTCAGGTCCCTGCATCTTCAAGCCACAGGGGCAGCGGAAGAGGCGCTTCAGTGTCTGGCAGGGTATCTGGCAGAGTATCCGAGTAGTGTCGTTGTTCGAAAAGGCAGGGCGCGGATGCTGGAGAAAGCCGGCCTGAACGGTGAAGCTTACGATGAGTGGCTTCGCGTGAAGAGCTTTAGTCCTGCGGATACTGAGTCTGATGAATCGCTGGAGCGGCTGATTCAATTGCCGCCCACAACACATTTTTCACCGGACGGCCAGCGTCGGTCGTCCAGCCGGAATGCTGTATGTGTGTGTATGTTCATTATTTCCCTTAATCTGTCTGCAGGGGTTGAATGCCTATTGGCATCAAGTGTTGTTAATTTTCTGCGACAGAATTCCCCAAATCCCCCAGGTTTTTCCGGTGACAGGGGATGCTCCGAGAGTTCCTGAAATATCGAGTCTGGTGTGGATTGCTGAATGAATTCGTCTCACAATGGAAGAGTAGACGCAAGTAGGGCGGACCAACGAGGAGTCCGTCATGGATCGGTTGTCTCAGTCAGGAGTTTGACGCAGTGTCCCACATGCCTTACGAAAATAATGCAGGTTCATCGTCCGAAGCGGAAGCGGAGGGAATGGATCTTGTTGGCTTCCTGAAACGGCGTAAGTCGTTTGTGGTTTTCCTTGCGTTATTGGGTGTCGGTGTCGGCTACATGATGTTTCAGCGGCAAATTCCGCAGTACCGATCTAGTTCGTGGGTGCAGGTGATCCACAGAAATTCCGATCCGCGGCTGAAATCAATGCTTGCGGAGAAGGACTTGTCGGATTCGGACTATGTTATCAAAAGTCCGCGGACGCTGACTGCGGCCTATCAGAATCATCACTTGGGTGAATTGGTTACGTTGCGTGGGTTATCAGAAGACGATGCGGTTTCTCGAATGGCTGGAATGATCTCCACAAGAAGCCTTTCGGCCAACGTTATTGAGTTGTCGGCTTCTGGTGGTGATCCGGGTGATATGCGTCAAATTGTTCAGGCTGCTTCTGACGAGTATGTGGCCGCTCAACGCGGAAACTACAAAGATGCTTCGGAGGAATTGAAAGATTTGCTTACTAAGGCTCGCGAGGAGTTTCTCGAGAAGCTGAGCGCGGCGGAGCAGGACTATGCCGCCTTTCGGGGAGATTCCAGATTGAATACGGATGGTGATAATCCGTTTCGGGCGAGTGCGAAATCAGCTGAGCAAAAAGTGGTAGGTCTTGAGTTGCAGAAGACCGAGTTAAAAGCTCAGTTGGGGCAACTTGAGGAAGCAATTAATCGAGGGGGGGCTCGTGAGGCGGTGATGTTGCTGGTGGGTAAAGATGTTTCAGCAGGTTCGGCATCGACCGCTGCCGTGAATGACGCTGTTTCTTCTCCCCGGCAAATTGCACAGACTCTGTTTCCTTTGATGCAGCAGGCGACGTTGTTGGAGCTTGAGTTGGGGGCGGATCATCCCAAATTGAAGACAATTCGCCTGCAGATTGAGATGACTCGTAAGCATCTGCAGAATCTTGCTGGTCTTGATGGCGGTCTTGATGGCGGTCTTGATAAGCATGACTCTGCTGCGCCCGTGGATTTTCTGACAGTGTATCTTCAATCTCTTCGAGAGGAGTTGCTGATCATAGAGCGTCAGCAGGTGGACTTGCAGGTGATGGCCGAGCGGTTCGACGTTAAGGCGCGTGATTTAATGAAGGAAGAGATTGAGGATAGTAATCGTAAAAATGAAATGGAGCGGCTTTCAAAGTTGTTTAACGAAACGACCATGCAGATCAGTGAGGTACAAGTGAATTCCGGAATGGGAGGGGTCTCGGCTCAGGTGCTCGCGCCTGCTCGCCATGGTTCACTTGTTTATCCCGTTATTACTCAGTTCCTTGCGATGGGTGGCTTTCTTGGTGCCTTTGCGGGTCTGGTTCTGGGTTATCTTGTTGAGGTTGCTGACAGGAGTTTCCGAAAGCCCGAGGACATTATTCGTGAGTTTGGCGTTCCGATTGTTGGTCACGTGCCCTTCATGACGGAAGATCGTCTGAAGGCCATTGACGTGACTGCATCGAAGATTGATCGGACGGCCATTTCTATTCACCTGCCTCGGTCTAGGTCAGCGGAGGCGTTTCGTGCTGTAAGGACGGCGATATGTTTTAGCGCATTTGGTGGAACGCATCGTGTCCTTTCGGTGACCAGTCCTGCTGCTGGCGATGGCAAATCAACGCTGGCATTGAATCTGGCTTTATCCCTCGCTCAGTCGGGTAAGCGTACGGTTCTTGTTGAGGCGGATTTGCGGCGGCCGAAAGTTCATAAACTTACGGGTGTGGACAATGAGACTGGTCTGGTAGATTTGCTGCGTGGGGATGTTGAGATCGATGACGCGATCCAGTCGACTTCAGTTCCTGATTTTTTTGTGCTTCCCTGTGGGAAGCGGCCGAATGATCCGGCCGAGTTACTTGCTAAGCCTCAGTTCGAGCAGTTATTGCAGGTTCTCCGGGAGCGTTATGAGTATGTAATTGTCGACACGCCGCCTGTCCTGGCGGTGACGGATCCTTGCGGTGTTGCCGCACGTGTTGACGGAGTTATTGTCTGCATGCGGCTCAGTCGTCATACGCGAGACCTCGGTCGGCGCACGATTGAGCAGTTAAGGGATGTGGGCGCAACTTTGACTGGGATCGTCATTAACGGTGTAGAAGAGCGGGATGCGTATGGTTACGGAAACTATCGCTACTCCGATTATCGTTACTACTATAAGAACTATAATTACAAGTATGGTGAATATGGCAGTAAGGATGGTCGCGAGTACTATGCCGATGAAAATGCTTCAGGTGCTGTGGTGCCAGAGTCAAAGATTGGGGTGTGATTTGGCGCGGCAGGCGGTTTGCCTTTCGGGGCAACTAAGGCGTGAGTTACCAGCGTATTCGCCTCTGTTTGACGGCTGCGTCAATGTTCGACGGTGCGGTTGGCGTAAGGTATTGGGAACTGTTAGGGAGCGGCTGGAGCATGGAGAGTGGCGTCACTTGGGAAAGTTCCGGCCGCCTTTTTCACCATCCGCATAGGGTCTTGTGTTTTCCGACGGTTCGCTGCGTCTTTTGAAAAGTTGGCTGCAGTTTGCGTTTGGCAGGGAATGGTTCCATTTTTTCAGGGAGTGATGTTTTCTGTAGAAGGTGCGAGCACTGTTGGCACCCAAAGGAACGAAGTGCGTCCACTCGATCTTTTCCAGTTGGGCTCAGCGATAGTGGGCCATCCAATGAACGACAGCGGTTCCCGAATTCTATTTCTTAATCGTTCTTACTGGCCTGACGTTGAAGCGACCGGTCAGCTGTTAACGGAGCTGTGTGAAAGTCTGGGTAATACTTTTAATGTACATGTGGTGGCCGGCCAGCCAAACGCCGTCGGTGAGTTGTCTGCCCGGGCTCAATGGCAGGATGTATCACGGCGGCACGGTGTGTCGATCCACCGCGTTCGACACTGGCAGTTTCCCAAGCACCGGATGTTGTTGAAAGGCCTGAACTATCTGTCGTTTATCCACGCCACGCGCCGTGCTTTGAAAACGATCGAGCGGCCGGATGTGGTGGTCTTTGAGACGGATCCGTTCCTGCTTCCGTTTGAGGCCGCTCGTCTGCAGCGTCGCACCGGCTGCCGGATGATTGGATATCTGCAGGATGTTTATCCGGACGTCGCTGTTGCGTTGGGAAAAGTGCCCAACAATGGGCTCATTCGTCGGCTGCGGAAATCCCTGTTTGCGGTCTACCGTCAATGCGATCGCATGATCGTCCTGAGCGAGGACATGAAACGGTTGCTGATCTCCGGCGGCATTGACGAAAAGCGAATTCATCTGGTTCCCAATTGGTCGGACTCTGACTCGGTTTTTCCGGTCACAGAAACGAACCTCTTCCGCCAGCGACATGGTCTGGAAGATCGTTTCGTGGTGATGTATTCCGGCAACCTGGGCCTGACGCAGCGGCTGGAAGAATTCGTGACAGCAGCCTCATTGCTGACGGATCTGCCGCAGGTTGTTTTCGCCTTCGTCGGGCAGGGCTCCCAACAATCGCTCCTGCAAAAGATGGTGCAGACTCAATCGCTCACCAATATTCGTTTTTTTGACTACCAGCCCAAAGCCGAACTGGCTCACAGCCTGAGCGCTGCAGATCTGCACCTTGTCCCGCTGACGAAGGAACTCAGTCAGTGCCTGATGCCCAGTAAACTTTATGGAATTCTGGCTGCCGGGCGACCGTACCTCACCAATGCCGTGCCAGAAAGCGAACTGCATCAGATCACGACCCAGCATCAGGTGGGAATTACGGTGGAGCCCGGTTCTCCGGCCGCCATTGCAGACGCTATTCGAGCGGCCGTGGCGAACGCTCCGTTGCTTCAACTGATGGGGGAGCGCGGGCGAACTCTGGCGGTGACAGAATTTACGCGACAGAAGTCGGTAGAAAAGTTTAAGCAGATACTGCAAGCCGCACTTGCCGGCACTTGAAGATGAGGTCGCTGTGCATCCTGATGCGTCCTTGTGTTATCCTGTTTTCTCTCGTTCGAATGCGGCAAACCTGGTGTTGTGCCGGGGGTGAAGTCTCGGATGATTGTCGGAGTAGGTCCTTTCTGCCGGAAAGGACTTTTCGCCGTGAGGCGAACCAAAGGTCGCGGCGTACAATTTACATTGCCGCGCCGATGCGAACCACTCGGCCGACTTTGGGGGACTGAGTGCACTCGGGACGCGACAGGTCGCGAAGTCCACCCCGGCAGAGTGGACCTGCCGAAATTCAAGACTGCACCCCGTCAGATCGTCCGTTTCATGGATGGTTGTTCATCGCGGCACCAGGCTGGTACACTTTCCAGATAATGTGATTCGTCGATCGATGGTATGGGAAAGGTAACGCGCGTTTCATGGTCCAGATATTGCCCTTCGCGGGCTGGAGATATGACCTGAGTCAGGTGGGAGCATTGTCTGAGGTCACAGCGCCGCCTTCCGTTCTGGTTGATGAAACCCTGCAGAGAATGCTCTATCGCCAGCATCCGTGCAATGCGGTTCGGCTCGTAATGAATCGCGAAGAACCTGGTGATGCGTCGCCTCAGGATTGCAGCGTCCGCGCCGATGAATTCTGGCGACTGTGGAAGCGAGAAGGCATTCTCCTGCACGAACACGACGGCGCTTTTTACATTATCGAAA
>CAMTWR010000016.1:0-104947 GCA_947085455.1 uncultured Planctomycetota bacterium
AGGCGAATTAAAATATCTGTCAGACAGACTAAAAACTTCCGGAGGTCTCAAGAAGGTGAAAAGTTTGATCATGAACGCTCTACCAACCGAATTCCGCTCCAACTCATGAATCCATGATAAAACGCGCAACTTCAAAACGCGCACATCGGGTCAATTTTGTGGACTAGGGGGTTGCGCTTTTGTGCGGTTTTGAGTACACCTCCGCAGCGTACGAACTCTCATCGCATGCTATGGAGAGAAGACTGTGTCACGATCAAATCGTGAATCTTGGGCCGAGCGAAATTATATGTTACTTTGAACAGCTCGAAGATCCTCGTTCGCCCATTAATAAGTGTGCGCTGGCCTTGATTAGCAGGGTCCTTGACCTGAATAATCAGGCTTTCACGGGTTTCGGGCAATTGTGTCACAGGGATCTCAAGTCTCAGGAAATTCGCCTCTACACAGCTAAACACAACCTGCTTCAAATTCTGACATAAAAGTTGGCGATTAGTACTGATCTTCCTCCCGCTGGATTTCGCTCGCGACAACATTGAGATCAGGTACAATGATTTTCAGGAGACAAACTATGCCGCTGCTCGATCACTTTCGACCGCCGATTTTCAACAAAGGTTCCTGGGAAGGCTTTCATGGTGGCTGGCCCATGACGATGGTCATGGATCTGTGCAAGTCGCTGCCTGAACAGTACACGGCCGAGCCTCGCGTGCATTTGGGGAAAAATTTTGAAGTCGATGTCTGCACATTTGATGTGGACGGCGGAAACCAATTCGGAGCGAATGTGTCAGACTCCGGGACCGCAACGGCGACCTGGGCTCCACCCGAACCGACACTCACACTGGAGCTTGATCCCACTGAGATTTACGAATACGAAGTGCTGATCTTTGACCAACAGCGAGGTCGCGAATTGGTTGCGGCTATCGAGTTGGTCAGCCCGGCAAACAAAGATCGCCCGGAAACTCGCCAGGCGTTCGTTTCCAAGTGTGCGGCCTTGTTGCAGAAGAAGGTTTCCGTTTCGATCGTCGATCTGGTGACCGTGAAGCACTTCAATTTGTACTGTGAAGTACTGGATGTCTTCTGCCAGACCGATCCCGCGTTTGCGCCGATCCCTCCGGCGACGTACGCCGTTACGTGTCGCAGTCACGCACTTGCCACTCGTTCGCGATTCGAATCGTGGGCGTATCCGATGGTTGTTGGCGAGCGGTTACCAGTCCTCCCGATCTGGCTGGACAACGACCATGCCATTTCACTGGATCTGGAAGTTTCTTATCAACAAACTTGCAGTGCGTTACGGTTGATTTAGCCCAACTTCCCCAACTCAATTCAACAGCACTGAGTTTTCTGCGGTTTCAGCCCAAAAGTTCTCACTACATTTTGCGATGGATGATTCTGGCGGGCATTTTGATGCGGCGTGTTTCAGCGAGGATTCGCTGATCGCTCCTGCGAATTCGAAAGACGGCCCCCGCGTCCGTGGAAACGTGTATGGGATGGATCGTTTTGGCATTAAAACGGCCCGAAAAACGCACGGGGTAATGTCTCAATGGAACGAAAGGCGGTTCCGGCGGCTGAGTGCGATGGAAATTCAGCGTTGGGCGTGGTAATTTCAACACAGTTTCTGACGACCTCGTCGATTTCCTTCGGCGTCAGGCCAAAGTTTGCGCCGTTCCCCAGTAAACAGGTTTCCCATGTCCGTTCAGGCAATTGCGGGTGTCAGCCCTACTCTGGAATCTCGCATCATGGCCGAATTCCCTTCCGTCGGTGCGACTTCAATCGGCCGGCTGATTGGCCAGTTGATGGATGCGATTCCGGCCAAAATCTTCGGTATCAAACTTTCGTATCTGATCTTTGGACCTGCACTGGCTCCTCTGGGCCTGCTCATTTTTCTGCTGAACAAGCTGGGCTCACGTTACATTTTGACGAATCGATCGCTGCAGATCTGGTCTACCATGGGCAGCCAGCGTACGGCCAGCGTCGATCTGAATGAGATCGCATCCGTAGAACTGGAAGAACTGGCAGGCCAAGCATTCTTCCGATCGTCCGACATCCGCATCAAGGCAGCCAACGGTCAGACGATCCTGCGACTTTCCGGCGTGGCCGATGCCGGAGCATTTCGAAATGCCATTCAGAATGCCGTGCAGTCACGTCGCCTGGTTCAGGCATCCATGGCAACCATCGCCGCCAGGAAGTAGTCCCAGTCAACAGCGATTGCAAATCCAAAAAAAGCCCGGCATCGTTTTACAGATGCCGGGCTTTCTTCGTCTTATGGTTTCAAGCCGTTGTTACTTTTCGGAACTCTCCTTGACTCGTTCGGCAGACGATTCTTTTGACTGCTGCCTCGCAAGTTCGCGTGTTCCAGTGTCGTCACCCAACAGAAAGTTGAGCAGCGTGTCCCCGTAACGTTCCCAAAGTTCGGCCCGAGGAGTTGTCTGAGGGATCGCGAACATGATCATGTCAGAACTTCCGCTTGCCGAAATGTATCGTTCCATTGTGCTGGCAGAACTTCCTTTTGACGGAAGAGTCGCCAATTTGAACTTCATCCAGTCGGCCGCTTCTTTGGCCGCCGGCTGACAGCTTTCGTTAGCGGCGATAATCCCTGCAGCACCTTTGACAGACCTGACGTGGACGACTCGCTGAGGCTGCAGATCCTTCAGCAAAGCCAGTAGATAACTCACCTCAGCAGGAGACTCTGCCACTATCTTCTCACCAGGCTTTGGAAAGAAGTCGTTGACGTACTGACCCTTATCATTCAAATATGTTTTTTTGGCCTCACCATCTGGATTCAAAGTTCTGACAATCGTGCAGTCAAAGCCACCCAGGATGACACTGTCATCGTGCAGACGTTTGGCAAGAAGCTCAACGAGTTCCAGTGCCAGTGGATCGTTTCCGCCAACACTTCCCACAACCAAAGTTCGATAGCCGTCGTCTCCTGGCGAAGCTTTCTGGAAAGGTCGCCCGCCAGTACTTTTTCCGTCCTGCTCCCAATGAAAAGAAGCGGGCGGATTCACAAGCACGCCGTCGACTTTTGCCGTAGCAACTTTGACGGGTTCAGACACTGGCGGCGCAGGCTTTGTCTGCTCCGGCTTGACCGGTGCAGCACTTGGCGGAGATGGCGCTGGTATTTCTTTCTGAGCCACCGCCGGTCCGAAAGTCGCGGTTTTCGGCGCGGCGGCAGGAGAACTTTCTACAACGCTGCGTGCAGCCTGAGCAGACTCGACAATCGGTACCGAAGGCGTCTTTTCAGGTTGCGGTGCGGAACTTGTTTTTACCGTGGCTTCAACGGGTTTTGGAGCTTCCAGAGTCCCGCTGTGTTCGGCTTTGGGGACCGGAACCACAGCAGCAGCCACTTTTTCCACTGGCGATTCCTGGGCAATGTCGAAATCAGGCACCGCAGGCGGCATGTCGCCCTTCGCGGCCGGCGCTGTCTGTAAGCTGTTGGCTACAGACATGGAACGCAGGGATGGCAACGACGTGCATCCGCACAGCGAGCCGGAGATCGCCAGAAGCAGTAAAGACCGCAGAGGACTCGTCGAACGGTAGTGTTCGATGTGTGGGGGGAACCACGTCATCTGAACCTCCCTATGGATAACTTGGATACTGGAACCATCTGCAAAACAGTCTCCTGACTGGTTTGCTCAGATCTGGACAACAACACAAATCGCCAACGGACTGCAGCCGCGATTCTTTGAATCCGCGGCTGCCAATCGTTTTCAAATACTCCGAGCCTCAGTTTTCGATGCCAAGGTGGTAGCAAAGTTGCTCAAAGCGCTGCTGAAACTCGTCACTTGATGAATGAACATGTTCCGCTTCGGTGATGAAGCGAAGGTCTTCGATACGAGCGATCTGGTTCTGTTTGAATGCAGTTTCGTAGTCGCCATTTTCCCGACCATACACAAACATCAGCTTGTGCTCATCCAGTTGAACCTCCATTGGCTTGCGAGGATTCAGAATGGCAATTCCGCAGCAGCCATCGTCCATCAGCAGGTCTTCGAAGTCATACAGAATGCTCTGCAGAACCGGCATGTCGATCTGCTCACGATAAAGATCGGTGTGCTGACCGTTGTTCTTATCGTGGCTGGTTTCCAGAACCACATCGACCGTCTCACCCAGCGGATCCAGGAGAGACAGAAAAGTATCAAACAACTTTTCCCGAGTCACAGAGGCCATCAGAACAGGAATCCGTGCTCCGGAATCCTGATCGACATACCATTCATGGCGAAAGCCGGTCCGGGGAATCACTTCCAGATTGTATGACGGGCGAACCGCATCGGTCAGCGTAAAATCGCCGTACCGAGCGATCGTCATATGAGCCTCCAGCTCGTCTTCCGATAGATTACGAAAGCTGCTGACGCCATGAGGTGCGTCACCATCGCGGTAGTTTGACTTCAGGAAGTTCTTGAGAAAACTCATGACATGATTCCGACGCAGAATGGATAATGGCGATCTCAGCCAGCCTGTGAAAAACCTAGCACTCAGACAGAGCCTCGCAGGACGGATTTAGACGAAACGACGATTTTGCGGGTAAGCAGTCATTTTGAAGCACGAACATACCGTCAGGAGAAGCTGTTCCGG
Organism: uncultured Planctomycetota bacterium; assembly: GCA_947085455.1. GTDB lineage: Bacteria > Planctomycetota > Planctomycetia > Planctomycetales > Planctomycetaceae > SXXK01. The sequence continues at coordinate 4,564 of CAMTWR010000016.1, forward strand.
CGACACTGATTCCGTCACACACGGCAAAACCCCTTCAGAATTTGCTCGTGCTTCATCCGGTACAATCTGTGATACTGCTATTCATGACACAGCTTCGCGGGTATTCACTAACACTTCTGGCTCTGCTCATGGGCAGTGTGCCTGCTGTGGCGCAACTGCCAGAAATCGGCAGTCGGCTGTCATCCAGAAATTCACCAACGCCACCAGCTGCCACGGGAGCCGTTGAAGAATGGTTCCGCATGGAGTTCGACGACCAACGGGTCGGCCATGAATCGCTGAACACCTTGCCAATGCCCAAACCTGCGGGTGCGGCACAAACAGATTCACCAGTGGCAATGGTGCGAAGGATTCGTGATACGCGGCTTCAACTGCGCCGATTTGGTACTGACTTCTCCGTTTCGGCTCATCTCGAAACAGTCGAATCGATCGACGGAATCCTTTACAGCTGGTCTCTTCGACGAACAGATGCCGAACGCTCCGTGCTGGAACGAACAGGCACGTGGGATGCGACAAAGTCCGGGTTTGAGATTTCCGAAACCGTCGCTGGCAGTACACATCGGCAACTGATCACATCTCCCGTTCAGCCGCGATCCCCTATTTTTCCCGCCTGGCTGGAAGTGGCCTCCAGGGAACGATCTCGGTTATGGACAGCCGCGGTATTCTTTCCTGAAACAGCGGCCATTGTGGACATCGAAATTCACCGCACCGGAAACCAGTCACTGAAGCAGGCGAATCACAAAACGCTGGCAGTCACTCGCATTGACTATTGGCCGACGAACAGCCCCGATATGAAATCTGCGGTGTTCTATGACGAACAGCAGACGGCCGTCCGGTCTGAACAAATGCTGGCCGGACAGATGCTCCGAATGGAACGCTCGGATGCGGCAAATGCTCTGGGAAAAGAGAGCCTGGGTTCGCTGGATCTGCAGTTCAGCAGTGTCGTACCCGTGAAGCGTCAGCTGACCAATCTGGATCGTCTTGAATCGTTGAAACTTCAGATCACGGTCGGAACTGCCGAGCAGATCACCCTGCCCTCCTCAGATTTTCAGACCGTCGAACAGATATCCGGCAACGCGCTGGACATCACGTTGACTCGTCCTGCAATGATCACTCCCACAAGCAGTCCGCCGATTACATCCAGTCGTAAATCATCCGTGGATCCCGCTTATCTCGCATCGACCCGCTGGCTGACGTGCGACAACGAAGAAGCCAAACGGATGGCCATTATCGCAGGGGGCAGCACTTCAATTCCTGCCGACAAATGTCGTCGACTGACTCTTTATGTCTGGAAAAATCTGCGAGTCTCGCCGTTTTCAACAGCCCTGCAACCCGTTCCGGACATCATCCGTCACATGCGCGGCGACTGCACTGAACATGCCGTACTGCTCAGCACTCTGATGCGAGCCCAGGGAATTCCTTCGCGTGTGGTTGTTGGGTTTGTGTACGTCCCAAATCCTGCTTCATTTGCTCCGCACATGTGGACGGAAGCCTTTGTGGATAACAAATGGATTCCGTTTGATTCCACCCGCGGGACTCAAGGCGTCGGACTCACTCACATCAAAGTGGCCGACTCTTCCTTGTCCGACGACGTAGGAAGCGGCACCGTTCTGTTTGTTCCCTTATTAAGCTTCCTCGGCCGCGCTTCGGTTGATTTGGCCCCGATGTGAGAGTTCACTGGAACATTTCCCGAAGTGGACAGGCTGCCACAATCCGGAATCCCGTTCCATCACCCGAGATCCTGCCGACGTGACAATGGGCTCCTTGACGCCAACATCCCAGCCGATAGACTCACGGACACAGATGTAGCATTGGCTACATCACAGGTTCGGTACAGAACGGTGGTCAGGATTCGTGCAAAACAGCCGACCGCTTACCGTGACTGTTACGTAACTGTGAAACTGGATACCGTGAAGACATGCGTCCATGATGACTGCGGGAGCTGACTTCTATGTTAATGAACTGGCCAACTGCGCAGGGCCTCTGCCTTCTGGCCGTCATGGGCTGCTGGACAGTGGCCGGATGCTCGGGCGACCACAGGACTGAGCCAGCGGACAAACGTTTGAAAGCTCTGGCGACCGTGGGAATGGTGGCCGATGTTGTCCGCGAGATCAGTGGTGATCATGTTCAGGTTCTTCAGTTGATGGGTTCCGGAGTCGACCCTCATCTTTACAAAGCCACTCGAGATGACGTGCGTCAGATCGTCACGGCCGACGTGATCTTCACGAGCGGTCTGATGCTGGAAGGACGCCTTCAGGAGGTCTTTGACAAGATTTCAAAACGTCGACCGGTCTTTGCCATGACCAGTCGAATTTCGGCCGACCAGCTGCTGTCGACCGACGATGCCGAACGACACCCGGATCCGCACGTCTGGATGGATGTGGCTCAGTGGGCTGGCTGCGTGGACGTTCTAACGGATGGCCTGAGTCAACTGGTTCCGTCGGCAACTGAATCCTTTCAGTCGAATGCCAACAGTTACCGAGCACGACTGATGCAGCTTCATGAATACGGAGTAAAGTGCGTTGCCTCCATCCCGGCCGATCAGCGAATTCTCGTGACATCTCACGATGCATTTCACTACTTCGGTCGCGCCTATGGCCTCGAGGTGGTTGGTGTGCAGGGACTTTCCACAGAATCAGAGGCCGGTTTGCAGCGTATCAATGAACTGGTGGATATGCTGGTGGATCGCAAAGTTGCGGCCGTGTTTGTTGAAAGCAGTGTGCCTCAGAAGAATATTTTTGCACTGATCGACGGTGCGAAATCTCGCGGTCATCATGTTCGCGTGGGCGGTGAGCTGTATTCAGACGCAATGGGCTCGCCCGGCACTTACGAAGGCACTTACATGGGCATGCTGGATTTCAATATCACGACGGTCACGCGAGCGTTGGGCGGAACTGCTCCCGAACACGGCCTGTCTGGAAAACTGACAGGACCGGAGAAGCCAGAATGACATCATCTGCAGGAACTCCAATCCCGCTGTCTGTGAATGACCTGACGGTCGCCTGGTATCGCAAACCGGTCATCTGGGATGTCGCTTTTGAAGTACAGCCTCGGCAGCTCGTTGGGATTGTCGGCCCGAACGGCGCGGGCAAGAGCACGCTGCTGAAAGCGATTATGGATCTTGTTCCCCGTGCGTCTGGTCGCGTGGAAGTTTTTGGCCGCTCGTATCTGCAGAATCGCGCCCGCGTTGGCTATGTGCCGCAGCGAGAAAGTGTGGACTGGGATTTTCCGATCAGCGTCCTTGATGTCGTTACGATGGGCCTTTACGGAAAGATTGGCTGGTGCATGCCAGTCCGTCGTAAACATCGTGAAGCGGCTCGCGAAGCTTTGGAACGTGTGGGCATTGGCGAACTGGCCAATCGTCAGATCAGCCAGCTTTCCGGTGGACAGCAGCAGCGAACATTCCTCGCCCGCGCACTCGTGCAGGATGCGGACCTCTATCTTATGGACGAACCTTTCGCTGCTGTTGACGCGGCGACGGAAAAAGCCATCGTCCGGATTCTGCGAGAAATGCAACAGGCCGGCAAAACAACACTCGTGATTCATCATGACCTGCACACGGTCCCCGAGTATTTTGATTCGGTCGTGCTGCTGAATATGCGAGTCGTTGCCAGCGGCCCCACGGAAACAGTCTTTACCCGCGAGAATCTGGAGAAAACTTACGGAGGCCGCCTGACTCTGCTGGATGAAGCGACCGAGGCCATGCGTCGACGGGAGCGCACACTGTGAGTCGGCTCCTTCTTACAGCATTGCTCTCTCTCTGTGCTGGTGCAACTCTTCCACAGAGTGCCGCAGCGAACGATGTCATCTCCTCTGCCGCTATGCACTTTTGTGTTCCTGTTCTTGCATCAGATTCACTCACAGATCGAACCATTCGATGGCCCGAATGGAAGCAGTGGAAACGCGTCCTGCTGCTGCAGGATTACAACACGCGCGTCGTGATGCTGGGGACGATGCTGCTGGGACTGGCGGCGGGAACAGTGGGCAGCTTCACTCTGCTGCGACGCAGAGCACTGATGGGCGACGCTTTAAGCCACGCGACATTGCCCGGCGTGGGACTCGCGTTTCTGATCGCTCCGTGGCTGGGTCTGGATGGTAAGTCACTGCCCGTGTTACTGACGGGCGCTGCAGTCAGCGGCATTTTTGGTGTGGTTGCCATTGTCTACGTTCGGAATATGACGCGACTGAAAGAGGATGCAGCGCTGGGAATTGTGTTGAGCGTTTTCTTTGGAGCCGGGATTTCCGTGCTGACTGTGATCCAGCAGCTGCCCACGGGTCATGCAGCCGGCCTGGAATCTTTCATCTACGGCAAGACCGCTTCTATGACTGCACCGGACGCGGCACTGATTGGCTGGTCCGGGCTGATTTCCGTCATCATGATCGGACTCTTCTTCAAGGAGTTGACGCTGCTGTGTTTCGACGAGGGATTTGCGGGATCTCGCGGCTATCCCGTGGTGCGCCTCGATCTGATTCTTATGGCTTTGGTGGTAGTCATGACCATCATTGGTCTCCAGGCCGTGGGTCTGGTTTTGATGATTGCTCTGCTGGTCATTCCCGCCGCCGCAGCGCGCTTCTGGACGCAGAATCTCACTCACATGACGCTCATGTCATCGGGAATAGGTGGCGTTGGTGGAGTAGCGGGCTCTGCCATGAGCGCCGTGTTTCCCAATCTTCCATCGGGGGCCATGATCGTGCTGGTCTGCAGCACTATATTCTTTCTGAGCATGCTGCTGGGAACCAACCGAGGCGTTCTTGTGCGAGCTATTCGGCGGCAGCAACTTAATCGAAGCGTGGATCACCAGCACCTCCTGCGTGGCTTGTTTGAACTGCTTGAGTCGCGGCCGAGTTCCTCTGCCAAAGTCGGAGTTCCATTTGCGGAGCTGCTGAGCCTTCGAAGCTGGACACCCTATCGCCTGATGCGAGAAATCGAACGCTGCCGCCGTGCGGGACTTCTGACTCGCAACGTCGATGTAAGCCTGTCGCTTACGTCCGCCGGTCTGCGGGAAGCTTCACGACTTGTCCATGAACATCGCCTGTGGGAACTTTACCTTATTACTCATGCGGAGGTGGCTCCGGGACGAGTGGACCAAAGCGCGGATGCAATCGAACACGTGCTGGAGCCGGAACTGATCGCTCAGCTGGAGAATCTGTTGCGGCAGAATCTTTCCGTCAAAGGTGTTGCACCAAGTCCGCATCCCATCGATCAGGCCGGAGGTTTACCATGACTGGCCTTTCCACGTGGGCATGGGACTATGATGGATGGATTGTGCTGGCCGGAATCCTCTGCGCGATCTCCGCGTCGCTGCCGGGTAATTTTTTGCTGCTGCGACGCATGAGTCTGCTGGGCGATGCCATCAGTCACGCGATTCTGCCAGGCCTGGCAGTGGCCTTCTTCATCAGCGAAAGTCGATCGAGTGTTCCGATGTTTGCAGGGGCAGTCGTCGTCGGAATCCTGACGGCCCTGTTCACCGAATGGATCCGAAATTTCGGCGACGTGGATGAAGGGGCATCAATGGGCGTCGTCTTTACGACACTGTTTGCACTTGGCCTTGTGATGATCGTTCAGGCAGCCGATCACGTGGACCTCGATCCGGGCTGCGTCCTTTACGGTGCCATTGAAATGACGCCTCTGGATACCGTTTCTGTTCGCGGAACGGATGTGCCTCGTGTCGTTATCGTTTTAGGTGCCGTGACTCTGGTGAATGCGATACTGATCGTGGTGTTCTTTAAAGAGCTGAAACTCAGTGCTTTTGACCCTTCGTTGTCCGTGTCTGTCGGCGTGAGCGCGCGGCTTATGCATTATCTCCTGATGGTCATCGTCGCGATCACAGCTGTGGCATGTTTTGAAACTGCCGGCAACATCCTCGTCGTCGCCATGTTTGTCGTTCCACCGGCAACTGCCTGTCTTCTGACAGAGCGGTTGAGTCGCATGATACTGCTAAGTACGCTGATCGCTGCTGCTTCTGCGGTGCTCGGGCACATTTCTGCAATTACCGTCCCCGGATGGTTTGGCTTTGGCAGTACGAGCACGTCCGGCATGATGGCTCTGTGCGCCGGCTTGCTGTTCTTCCTCGCCTCATTGTTTGCCCCTCGTGGAGTACTTGTGCAGGCGGTGCGAAGGCAAAAACTGGCCATGCGAATCCTTTCCGAGGACCTCATTGCATTGCTTTACCGCCTGGACGAAAAGCAGCGAGGCTGTACGGCAACAATGTCGCAACTTTGCACGCCGCTTCTGTCAGGCCGCAGACTCATTTCGTTTCTGATGAGCCGTCACAGGCATCATGGCGATGTCATCGCTGTCGAATCAGGTTATCAACTGACCGAATCCGGTCGTCGCCTCGGTGCAGAATTGGTTCGATCCCATCGGCTGTGGGAACAATACCTGGTTTCCGAAGCGGGTGTGGCGATGGACCGTATTCACGATCAGGCCGAGCACCTGGAGCATTTCACCGGACGCGATATGCGAGACCGGCTGGAACAGGAAACGGCGGCACCTGTGACGGATCCTCACGGCAGTCCAATTCCTCCAGAATAACACTCGATCAACTTTGTCTTTCAGTCGGCAGGACGAAATCCTGATACGCCATGTGCTCTCTGTTAAGCGGCGATGCGGGCCTATGTGTTAAAGTTTGGCGAAGAGTTGAAGTACCTCGGAATCGATCTGGATGATCATCTTGCCTTTGTGAAATCCACACTTCAGGCTGCCGTGGAACAGCTGGACATGATTCCTCAACCGAACCGGGCGTGACACTGACGGATTGTCTCGTCCGCCCTTTCGAAATGATTGCACCAACCCAAGTTGTGTTCGCACGACAATTCAGTGCGGAGCCATCTGCAGCCGAACTTAAACCACGGTTGGACAGACTCATCAGATTCCTAAGCAGACAGCACGTATGCACAAGCGCAGGGAACTCCCCCATAGGGCTGTTGTGTAAACTTGAGCAGGAATTTTCCGGTTGAATGGGCTTTTCCGCCGCGGCACGCTGGAATCTGAAGGCGCAATTCAGTGCACAGTTCGTCTACGTTGCGGTTTTCGCTATAATCAAGGAGATCCGAAAGCTCGACGCACGAGAAAACACGTGTTTGCGAGTATTTTGGATTTGTAAACCGCCCGTCGAAAACACCATAAGTCGACTTTTCAATGCGGAATATTCCAAGCGCAGCGTTTCGCGCCTTGGGTCGTTTGAGTCTGCTGTCGGAGTTTGAAAGCTGTGTCAGGAACTATTGCCCAGCGAAAATCTATTTTGATTGTCGAAGATGAACCTATCATTCGTGAAACTCTGGCCGAGTTTCTGATGGGGGAAGGTTTTGAAGTTCGCGCTGCTGGAACCGCGGCGGAAGCAATCCGCGTGGCACAGGAACGCGATTATGATGTCGCGATCTGCGATATTCAGCTTCCTGACGGGGATGGCGTGAAGGTTTTGCGACAGCTTCATCGCATCAATCCATCAATTTTCGTTCTGATCATTTCTGCTTACGCGACTGTCGAAAACGCGGTCGAAGCATTCACTGCGGGTGCATTCGATTACCTCGTAAAGCCTGTGCGGTTTGAAGAACTGGCCAAGCGTCTGCAACGGCTGTTCAAATTTCAGGATCTCTACCGCGAAAACCAGCGGCTCCGCAAAGACCTCGCTCGCAGCTCCGGCTTTGATCAGGTGGTTGGTTCCAGCGGTGCTCTGCAGGAACTGCTAAAAACCATTCGCAAAGTGGCGGCCACAAATTCCAACGTACTGCTGGTGGGTGAAACTGGCACGGGTAAAGAACTGTTCGCACGCGAAATCCATGTCGCGGGCCCGAACAAAGACGAGAAGTTCCTGGCAGTCAGCTGCGGAACTCGACCGGTCGAACTGCTGGAAAGCCAGCTGTTCGGCACGAAAGACGGACAGGATGGCGCGCTAAGTCTGGCAGGATCGGGCACTGTATTTCTTGACGAGATCGCTCAGCTGCCGCCGGGCACCCAGTCCGAAATTTTGCGAGCGATCGAATATCAGGAGGTCACTCCTGTTGGGGGCTCAAAGCCCGTTAAAGTCACCGCTCGAATTATTGCTGCCACATCAAAAGATCTCAGTCACGAAGTCTCTGAAGGCAACTTCCAGGAAGATTTGTTCTATCGACTGGATGGCGTCAAGATTCGTATTCCCGCTCTTCGCGAACGTCTGGACGACATTCCGGAACTGGTCGAATACTTCATCGTGCGTCATCGCGAAGCCATGGGCAAGCGAGTGTCCGGGGCGACAAGTGAATCGATCCGCACCCTGATGGCTGCGCATTGGAAAGGCAATGTTCGCCAGCTGGACAATGCTATCGAACGTGCCGTGATGATGTGCGAAGGGGAAGAGATCACTCCCAACGATCTTCCTCCCGATCTGCTCGGCGGAGGCTCCTCGCTGCCGGATACTGACGATCTTCGATCCGCATTGCGTCACTACGAGCGTCTTCATATCACGCGAGTTCTTCGCCAGTGCCCGGACAAGAAAGAGGCGGCTCGCCGGCTGAAACTGGGCCTGTCCAGCCTCTACCGCAAAATCGAAGAACTGAAGATCGAGCTGTAGGAACGACCTGAATTAATCCAGAGGACGTGTTGTTGGCAACCCGCCAACAACACGGCTCCTTTCAGTCACGGCTCAGCAGCAAATTGGCCCGCGTGTGGCACACTGTACGCCTCTTCCTCTGACGGTATCGCTTGTGAATACTGACGAAATCAAAGCCTGCATTCCGCATCGTGATCCGTTCCTGTGGCTGGATGAAGTGACGGAAATTAGTGAGACACACATTGTGGCTCGCAAACTTCTGAGCGATTTTCTGCCCGTATTTCAGGGGCATTATCCCAGCTTTCCTGTCTTCCCGGGCGTGCTGCAGTGCGAAGCCTGCTTTCAAGCGGGGGCAGTGCTGATTTCCAGGCTGGTTCCACCTGGTTCAAGCGATGTTCCGGTCGTGACTCGCCTGAACAATGTGCAGTTTCGCAAGATGATTCGTCCAGGCGAGACGATCGAACTCAGCGTAGAACTCACGGAACGAATCGCAAATGCCTTCTACCTGAAGGGCAAATGTACGGTAGACGGCAAAGTCACCGCACGTATGGAATTCGTCTGTGCCGCCGCTGCGACCGACGCGTCCTAGCCGGATCGGGGAACTCAGGCGACTGGCCTCTTCGTCAACTTAAGCAGGCGGCAGACGGAAAAGCTTGTGTGCGTTCTCGTAAAGGATGTTCCATTCCACTTCCGGCCTGGCGGCCAGTCTTCGAATGGCTGCAATCGTCTGTGAGCCCTGGCAGGCAGTGCCGTGGCCGACTCGATCATCGCAGTCGCTGCCGTATAGAACCTTGTTTTGATGGCGTTCGAGGAAACCGCGGGCGTGGTCTTCATCTCGAGTCAGTGCGTTCAGGCCCGAGCCTGCCGACATGTCGGCGAAGATGTTGGGATAGTCGGCCAGATAGCGATCCGTTAATCCGCCGGCCGTCACTTTGCCTTTCGGATACAGGTTGTTTGGATCGGTGTGATTTTTGTCAATGTTCGCCCACCATGTCTGAGCATGCCCGATAAACATTGTCTTCGGATACTTTTCGAACATCCGATGCAGTCGCTCAAAGCCAAAGTTATAGGTGCCGTGCTGCAGATGCATCAGAATCGGTACGTTTAATTCACTGGCGATTTCGTAAAGAACCTGGCTCTCCTTTGAGTCACATTCGACGCCGAATTTTTGCTCGCCGATAATGATGCCGCCCATCTCGAGGTAACGGACAATCTCTGTCCGAGCCTCCTCAAGATCGGTGACCTCATTCGCGCCAAAATAGAATTCGCCAGGATGCTGGCGAGACATTGTCAGAGCCGTTTCATTGCCGCCAGCTCCAACGCCGCCCAGAGTGTTGTGTTTTCCGTCGGCGGTCGACACCCGATTTACGGACGAGCCGGCTGGCAACAGGATGGTTTGAGTCACTCCCATGGCACGCTGATGGGCCAGCAGCTGATCGGGCGTTCGAGCTCGATAGGTCGTATGCTGATGAATATCGATGATGGGCTCTGCAGGATTTCGCTTGTCTGCCTGGCTTTCATCGGCCCAGGCAGACGACGTCAGCAGCAGACTGCTGGCGGAAAGCGACGAAGCCAAAAAACGGCGGCGCGATGTGAATGGCATTTCCAGCTCCGGCGAAAAAACAGGCTGTGAGCGAGCATGAGGCAGGCGTTTGGAGGTCAACTCGTTAAGTCTTGAGTGGCGGGGCTGTGAAGGATCGTCCGTTACGGCGATGAATGCAAGCCCCCGCGAGTTTGATCATAACCGAAGAATGACTGAGTCTGGTTTGCTCAATCATAGTCGCCTTTCGCTCCGCGAAAGTAGCGAGCATAAACGCTACTTTTGCGGAGCAAAAGGCGACCATCAAATAATCTCAGCAGCCTTGGCGAGGTCTTCATCGTTACCAGCCACGATCAAAGCATCCGATTCCTTCAGCACAGTGTCCGGATCGGACGTGAACGACATCTTGTCCGAAAGCACATCGTGAATGGCCACGACAGTGATGCCGTAATTCTGCCGCAGTGCAAGAGCGCGCAGGGTCCTGCCATTCCAGCTGGACGGCACACCCATCTCCTGAATACTGAAACCCGTTCCGATGGAAACGTAATTCAGCAGTCCGGAACCAGACATGCGTTTGCCAAGGGCCAGAGCGGACTCTCGCTCCGGAAAAATCGTTTCGGACACACCCAGGCGTTCCATGACGCGGGCATGGTCACGGGAAATGACTTTGACATAGACCTCGCGGATTCCAAGGTCATGCAGAGCCATCGTCGTCAGAATGCTGGCCGTGATGTCGTCGCCAGTACTGACAACGGCAGCATCGGCGCCTTTCACGCCCAGTCTTTCGAGTGTGTTAATATTCTTGGCATCACCCACAGCAGCTCGAGAAACGTACGCCGCCACTCGATCGACTGATTCTTCGTTCATGTCGATCGCAATGACCTCATGACGCTGCGAAAACAGGCTTTCTGCCACGCTGGAACCAAAGTTCCCCAATCCGACAACGACGAAACGCTTCATAGATTACCCCACCACAACATCTTCATAGGCATATCGAAAAGCTTTGGCGCCCGTTCGGGGAACGGTCAATGCGGCTGCCAGTGTCAGCAGGCCAACACGCCCAAAGAACATGAGCAGAATCGTGATCCATTTTCCTACTACCGACAGTTTGCCAGTGATCCCCATCGACAGCCCCACCGTATTGAACGCGCTGATGGCTTCAAACATGCATTCTGTGAGCACACTTCCATCGGGTTTGAGGTGACCTTCCGACATTGTCAGCAGCAAAATCCCCCCCAACGAAACAGCGGATGCGATCGTGAACAGGCCAACAGCCCGTGCAGACGTTTCTTCGGGAATTGATCGGTACCATACGGTCGTTGACTCCTGCCCGCGAAGTCGAGACCATGCCAGAATCACCATCAGAGCCAGCGTGGTCGTCTTGATGCCACCCGCCGTCGAACCAGGCGAACCGCCCACCGCCATCAGCAGCATCGTGACCAGATTAGAACTGTCGCCCGCTTTGCCGTAATCAATGGAATTGAAGCCCGCCGTACGACTGGTGATGCTCATCATCAGACCATTCACAATCTTGTGATGAGCGGGCAACTCCGACAGCGTTCGATCCCATTCCAAAAACGTCAGTGGAATCCATCCGACAACAATCAGAGCGATCGTCGTTGTGATCACAATGCGGCTCTGCAGCGACAATCGATAAGCCCGTTTTGCACGTCGCGATCGAAGCGTCTGCAGCAGCTCTTCATGAGTCAAAAAGCCCAGCCCTCCCATAACGATCAATCCCGAGATCGTCAGCAGGACCATCGGCGCTTGCTGAAAGCCGATCAGGTTGTCAGAGAATGTCGAGAATCCCGCGTTGCAGAAAGCACTCACGGAATGAAAGATTGCTGGCCAAAGAGCGCCTTCCCATCCCAAAGTCGGCACCCAGAATCCATACAGCAGGACAGCGCCAACTAATTCGAAAATCAGCGTGTAGCGAACAATGTTCATCGTCACCTGACCGGCGGTCAGATGCAGGGCGGTGTCAGGCGTAAAGATGCAAAGCGATTCTTCACGCAGTGACAGACGTTTGCCCAGGGCTGCGATGATCAGACTGGTGAACGTGAGAATCCCAAGCCCGCCCAGCTGGATCAACAGCAGCAACACGACCTGACCTTCGAAGCTAAGGAACTTCGCTGGATCAACAACGGCAAGTCCTGTCACGCAGACTGCGCTGGTCGACATGAACATGGCATCGACCCAACTGAGTGGCTCGTTTGTGCATGTTCCTGGAATGAGCTTCAGAGCCGCTCCCCCAATTGCGATCAACAACGCAAACGAGCCCACGAACAACTGCGGCGGCGTAATCTTCTGCCAGATTGCCAGACGATTGCCCTGAGGCAGCTCCCATCTCGTGCGCGCACCGCGACGAATCATAAATAACCAGTGCTCTGATTTACTTGCTCTGTCGAGCGATCACTTGATCAAGTTCGGCACGCAGTTTGGGCAAAATCTCGTCATAAGGGAAGGCACCCACACTTTCCTTGCCTCGCTTGAGATTCACATGAGTCGGCCCGCACCATAGCCCAAGATCCGCGTCGTCGGTTTCGCCCGGTCCGTTGACTCGGCAACCCATGACGGCAATGGTGATCTTATGATCTTCGGCGTACCGCGTCATCTCGCGAACCTGCTCGGCCAGTTCGATGAACGCTTCGTTCTCCACACGCGAGCAGCTTGGGCAACTGATGATGTTCAACGTCTTCAGACCGTAATCGACAAAACTGCGGACTCGCCCGGCGGCAATGTCGTCCAGAATTTTTCGTCCGGCAGCGATCTCTTCTGCCTTCCGATTGTTAGCCACGGTCAATGACACGCGAATGGTGTCGCCAATGCCCCGGCTGATCAGCTGCTCAAAGGCAATACGTGTCTTAATGATTCCATCCGGCGGCATGCCGGCTTCAGTGACGCCAAGGTGCAGAGGAACGTCGGGTCGCTTATCAGCAAAGCGACGATTGACTTCAATAACTTTTTGAGGATCCGAGTCCTTCAGTGAGACGCAGTACCGCTCAAAGCCAAGTTCGTCGAGAAGGCGGCAGTGCTCCCACGCGCTTTCCAGCATCGGCGAGATAGAATCATGCTCGTCGAACTTCGACTTCACATCCGGATCGACCGAGCCGCAGTTCACGCCGACTCGCATCGCACAGTCGTTGTCCTGAGCCACCTTGACCAGGTATTTCACTTTCTCCTGCCACGGCTTGGTTCGTTCGTGATGGTACAGATGTCCGGGGTTGTAGCGAATCTTGTCGACATGCGGGGCGATGACTTCGGCGAGCCGATAATTCTCCTGCAGGTCTACGGACAGATTTCCCTTCACCTGACGCCGAATCTCCATCAAGGCTTCGGCTTCTTTTTGATTGTCGATGGCGACACGCACGACATCCGCGCCGGCGTTGACCAGATCATTAATCTGCCTCACCGTGGCGTCAATGTCGGTCGTTTTGGTGGCCGTCATGCTCTGGATGGCAATCGGAGCGTCGCCGCCAATGAAGCGGTCTCCGACGGCGATCCGGCGAGTCGGATTTCGAACGATGTTCAACTTTGTGTCAGACATGACTGTGTTTCGTGGTTTGTTCTTTAAGAATCCCCGACCTGGTTCGTTCGAGGTACGCGGAATGGTAGCCAGTCGCGGGCCAGATTTCCTTAACCCCGCAAAATTCGGCCATTCTTCACTCGGAAGCACACCGCTTTTCGTAGTTGAAGTCGTGAGACTTCGGAATAGCGTTCCCGCGAATGTCCAAATTCTCACGAATCCGGCTACTTCATCAGCTTTTGCGTTTGCCCGGTTTTTGCGGCTTCATAGATCGCAAGAATAATTTCCACGCTCTTACGGCCTTCCGCACCATCCACTCGCGGCTGTCGCCCCGTCACGATGGATTCGACGAAATCCTCCAGCTGCATCTGATGGCCGACGAAGGAAATTGCCTTGGGATCAGAAGCCCCGCCGGAGCTGGCAGAGCCTGCTCCAAACTTCGCTCGGATGTCGGCGTCTTCCGGTTTCTCGTCCGCAAACTCCCATCGCAAAATCGAATCCTGTTCGACAATGACTGTGCCTCGGCTGCCGTGAATTTCCGTCTTCTTCAACAAGCCAGGCCAAGCCGCGGTTGTGGCTTCCATCACACCGATGGCGCCATTCGCGAACTTCAGACAGGCCACGCCCACGTCTTCAACTTCGATTCGTTCATGAGCCAGCGTGCCCGTGAAACCCGCGATCTCCGCCACGTCGCCCATCAGCCAGCTGAGCAAGTCGACGTTGTGAATCGCTTGATTCATGTAAGCGCCGCCGCCGTCCAGGGCCCATGTGCCGCGCCAGCCGCCGCCGTCATAATATTCCTGAGTTCGCCACCATTTGACATACGTGTCAGCCAGCGTGATTCGACCAAAACGCCCAGACTCGATCGCTGCCTTCAGGGCCATATTCGCCGGGCTGAATCGGGATGGAAAGATTGTGCAGAGCTTCACGCCATGCTTTGCACACGCGTTGATGATGTCGTCGCAACGCCGCAGAGTGATCTCGAGAGGCTTCTCGACGACCACATGTTTTCCCGCCTCTGCCGCCGCGATCGCCGGATCTCGATGAGCGCCGCTGGGTGTGCAGATGGTGACGATGCCAACTTCAGGATCGGCGAGCAGTTCGTCCAGCGTCGAATAGGCTTTGCAGCCATATTCTGTCGCAAACGCCTTTGCCTTGTCGACGTTCTGATTGAAGCACGCGACAACGCGACCACCCTTCATCGCCTGAATGGCCTTCGCATGAAAGTGGGCAATCATCCCGGTGCCGACAATTCCAAATCCTGTGCTCATGATCTTTTTCCCATTGCGATTTCACTGTTCAACCAGAACGTTTTTTATCGCAAACCGCATCGGATGCCAGTCTGTGCATCGAGCCGAGAATCATAGTCGCCTTTCGCTCCGCGAAAGAAGCGACCGCTACTTTTGCGGAGCAAAAGGCGACTATCAAAAGCCGCACGATTTACGGTGCCAACTTCGTGAGCACATTTCTGGTGATCTGTTCGACAACGGCATCACCGCCGCGAAGCCCATGAGCCCAGTCGGTGGAGCCGCACGTAAAGACGGTCCCGTTGTTTGTGTAAACACCCAGACACGCTGCACCGACGCGTCCCTGTTCCCACTGGTCGTACCATTCGCAGTCGTTCGGAGCCCATTTGGCTTCGCAGGTGGCGAGAACTTCAAAGGATTTCGGCGTGCCGTCGCGATGAGTCGGAAAGGGCTTGCCATCCTTCCATTCCAGTTCGCAGCCATCGCATTCATAACCGACGATTGTGTGCATACCGCCAAATGCGTCGCCTGATTTCAAGCTGGTATTCGCGAATAGCCAGTGATCCGGACGATGGACCGTGTAGGCTCCGCCGCCATCCATAAACTGACCATGACTTTTGTGATAGCCGCCAAACAGAAAACCAACTCCCGTCAGCTGGTTCTCCGGTCGCTTCACCAGGTGGTGGCTCCATGTGGTGCTCAGCAAGCGTTGATCGTTCGTCTTGAACAGTGGGTCCGAATTGAATGACTGTTTGTAGCAAGTTAGAGCCTGACCGTTCTCTTCAGGACGCACCTGCCAGCAGCAGGTGTTCCCACTGAAGAACGCGACATTGCCACCGCGGGCGATATAGGCTTCCAGCTGATCACGCATGCCGGATGACCAGTACTCATCGTGCCCTACACTCAGCACCAGCGAGTAGTGCGTCAGCAATTCAGGATGTTCTTCCAGATCCTGATTGGCACAATAATCGATGCCGTATCCATTTGCTTCGGCCCACGCCACGAACGGCTGTTCCCAGTTTGGAAAGAGACTGCTTTGCGGCCGTTGAAACGACACGCGATGTCCCTGCAAATTGGCTCGCCCGTGGTACGCATACAAGCTGCTGCCGCCCCAGTTGTTGTAGGCGTTGTAAGTGTTGGTCGCCATCTGCAGCAGGATCTTTACACCCTTGTCGAAGCTTGACGGCCTGACGATGAAAAACGATTCCATCTCCGCCGTGCGTCGATTTCGTCCCACGAATTTTCCACCGCCATCGGAGACTTTGAACACGGCCGAGTAATAGCCGGACTTCCATTCGGCCGGCACAGGCATTTGAAAACTCACCGGCCAGCCGCAGCCATTGGCACTGGCATGTTCCGGAATCGCATGAGCGCCACTACCAAGAATTCCGGCCTTCTGAAACACGACTTCCCGCTTCGCGCCAATGCGAGCAATCTCCAGCGAGTACTCCGCCGCCGCCGTCGACGTATGAAACGCCAGCTCGCTTCCCGCCACCACGCTGATGCGATCCGGATACGCTTCGATGAACAGACTGGGAGGCAGATCGGATTGAGCGTGGACGCCACTTGCGTTCAAAAGCAGCAGGCTGGTGATGGCTAAAATGCCGCACGATTGCCTGGAAGCGGATCTCATTGACGTCTTACCTTCTGATCTAAAATCAACAGCGATGGTGAGTCTCCGCGGGATGCCCTTTACAAGCGCGAACCGCCAGCGAGTAGACTATTTTTTTATCCCACTCGCTGGCCCTTCAACCTTGTATCAGCTTACAGGTTCGCGAGGTAGCGGGACAGGCACGTCAGCAAGCGCGACCAGCGAAATGAGTGGCGTGACCACACAGCCGAAAAGAACGGCGAACAAGATTTTTACGACGAGGAACGTCACAGTGGGAATCGTTTCATCGGCGAGCAGCGTGAAGGTGAAAAACACAGGGGCGGAAAGGAGTGTGAGTCCCGTGAGTCCCCATTTCGTGGCGCGCCAGATCAGGCCACCTTGGTAAAATAGAAGCAGTCGCGGAAGATGTTCGACTGGCACTTGACTGACCACACCGCTGGCCACTTGACTGCGCACGATCGGAGTGGCGATGAGGCAGGTGATGGCCGGCAGCAGATAGCAGGTACCAATGAAGTCCGCGACGGCGCCTTTATCCAGTGCCCATGTGACAACGGTCGGCTGATTCCAGAACGTGATCAGGCCCAGGGTCAGCGGGATGGTGAAATTGAAGAAGATCGGGATGATCGTCTGGCCTATGATCAGGTATTTTAGAACTCCCGGCGGCAGTTTCATGAAACGACTCTTTGAGCAGCGGGGTTTGCTGGATCAGGTGATAGTGTCAGGCCAAGGGCATCCATGATGTACTTCTGAAACGCATAAATTCGTTCTTCACGAGAACCAATGACGCCCGGATGACGGCTGCGTTCCAGACCCTTCTGCTGAGAAGCGTAAATATCCAGATCTTCGTTGTGAACCTGCAGCGTCTTGGCTTTTGCAAATCGCCAGGCCAGCCAGGCAATCAGACTGGCGAGCGGTCCGCGCCGAGTTCCTCTAACGGCAAAGAATCGCATCCGAATACGGACTGTGGTGGGCGACGTGGGTACATACATCAAAACATAGTTGATCGTGTCCGTGGAGACCAGAACCGTATTCGGGTGAATGTGTCGATGCAGATACTGAAATTCAGGCTTTCCACCCAGCCATTGCTTCAAACGCGCCTGCAGCTTCTCCATTCTGGAATTGGCATCAAAGTTCAGGCCAGTGTATCGATGGTGCAGCAAGTGAGTCATATTCTTCTCCGCCGGCAACTGGTCACCAAAGAATTTCTGATGCAGCGCCGTCACATGATACGACTCCAGAGTATTCTCAACAGGCACCTTCCAGTTGGATTCGCAGTCGTATTCCCAGACGTGTGTCATCTTCCACATCGGAGCAGAAAAAGCCCGTTCCGTTTCCTCAAAGAATGGACTCAGCCATTCACGAAGCGGGGGCGTTGAGGAGTTCAGGCAGACGAACAGCAAGTCACCACACGCTTCGACTCGAAAAGAATTCAGACGAGAATTGTCACGATCCCAGGGCCGAAAGCATTTGGCATCAGGGATTTTTGCCGTTCGCCCGTCGTCATCAAACTCCCAGCCATGGTACTGGCACCGCAACTTTGGCTGATGCCCGGCCGCAGCATCCGTCAGCAGACAGTGACGATGCGAACAAATGTTTTCGAATGCTAAAAAACGTCCGCCCGAATTTCGCAGAAGCAGAGGACGGCCGAAAAGCTCGAGGGTCAAAAAATCGCCATCTTTCGGAAGCTCAGACTTAGCCGCAATGAAATGCCACGCCGGCAGGAAGAGCTGCTCAAGTTCCAGATCATGTTGCCGCTGAGTGCAATAGTGCTCGGGACGCAGCAGATACCGCAGAACATGCTGGTGAACGAACATAGCGATCCTCCCCTGCGCGAGACAGCAGAAGCCAAAACACATTTACGACCACCGGCCAACACTCGCTTGAAGGCCGGTCTGATTCATCACAACCCGGCGATGATAACGCTGGTCGGCCCAGCGGATGAAAATCAGTGTTTTCAGCATTGCGTCCTGACCATTGTCAACTTAGTTTCACTCGACAGTATTTCTTCTTGCCCGCCCAGACCAGTAGCCCGTCCGTGATCGGGATCTGCTGATCGTGCGATGTGATGGTCGACTTGTCCTCGCCCAGTTTTGCCCCGCCGCCCTGAATCAAACGCTTGGCTTCACCGCCGCTCGGACACAGATTCAGAGTTGTCAGAAGCTTGACCGCCGTCATTGTGCCGTTGGTCAGCAATGACGAATCCAGGCTGACGTCGGGGATGTCGGTCGGCAGCGCTTCGCCTCCGATTTCTGCCTGCCATCGCGCGGCGGCGGCGTCACCGTCTGCGGCTGAGTGATACTGAGCGATCACAAGCTTTGCCAAAGTGACCTTGGCTTCCTTCAGGTGTCCGGCCAGCAGGCGATCGACTTCATCCAGAGAAACCTCCGTCAGCAGTTCGAAGTACATTTTCATCACGCCGTCCGGCAACTGCATGAACTTCTTCATCATGTCGTACGGCGATTCGCTGATGCCGATGTAATTGCCAAGACTTTTGCCCATGCGGCGAATTCCATCAAGCCCGACCAGAATCGGCGACATCACGGCAATCTGTTGATTCAGATTTTCCTGAGCCTGCAGGTCACGGGCCAGCATGAAACTGTAAAGCTGTTCGGTGCCACCCAGTTCCACATCCGATTTGATTTCCACGCTGTCCCACGCCTGCATGACTGGGTACAAACATTCGTGCAGGAAAATCGGTTTCTCGGCTTGGCAACGTTTGGCGAAATCGTCGCGTGTCAGCAGTTGAGCAATCGTGACTCGTCCACACAGCGACAGCACATGAGCAAACGACATTTTGCCGAACCAGTCGCCGTTGCGATGCACTTCCGCGCGGGACGTGTCGACAACTTTGCCCACCTGTTCCAGATAGGTTTTGGCGTTGATCTCGACTTCAGCTTCTGTCAGTCGTTTGCTGCGAGCTTCATCGCGGCCGCTTGGGTCACCCACGAGAGCCGTGTAATTTCCGATGATGATCACGGCCTGATGCCCGAGATCCTGAAACTGTCGCATCTTTCGCAGCGGAACCGTATGGCCCAGATGAACATCAATGCCGGTCGGGTCGATGCCGTATTTGATTCGCAGCGGCGTGCCCGTGTCTCTGCTGTGCTGCAGCTTCTTGCGCAGTTCGTCCTGCGGCACAATCTTTTCGATACCGCGAGTGATAATTCGAAGCTGATCTTCAACAGGTAGAAATGACGTCATGGCGGAGATGTTTCGGAGTAGGGATCACAAACAGTCGATTGACGGCGAACTTTAGCAAAACGCGTTTTGCATTCCACGTAGGTCGACCTGTCCGCAGGTCGACAACCAATGCCGCTTGTTTGAGGCGGGACTGTTGCCGTACAAAAACGCGTTGGTGCGGGGTGCTTTGAGATTTTTGCACGTGAGAGATTTTGTGGACGTGGCATAGGTGCCGATCTGAGGACAGATCGGCCTACAGCATCGCCATCAGTGCGAGCACCATGTTGAATCCATTGAACAGGAAATGAACCATCATGACGGTGATGTAACTTCGGCGACGCAGATAGGTGTATCCCAGAGCAAACGCGAGTGGAACGAGTGCCAGGGAATCCGGAAATCCATGAGCAAACGCAAACAGCATCGAAGACACCACCAGGCCGAGTATGGGATGCCCAAGTTGCGCGATTCCGCCCAGCATCACCACGCGAAACTGCAGCTCTTCTACCAGAGGCGCCAAAAAGACGGCGGTCAGCAGGATCAACATGAGCAACACGCTGCCAACTCCGGAATCCATCATTTCCAGAAACGGATGTTGCTCCGGCTCTTTCCCTAGAATTCCGACGGTCAGCAACACAATGAAAATTCGCAGCACCGCCGTCGGCACGTACGCGGCAAGAAATACTTCGCCCGCAAAACGCAGCTCAGTCGCCCATGAAAACGGTTCATCGCATGGCGACAGATTGAGTAAACCTGGTTCGTCCGATACCGGCATGAACGATTCCCTCGGAGGCGTATACGGAGAATCGGATGCCCCAGGCGGTGCGAGTGTCTTCGAGGGTGAAACATAAACAGGCGACAAAGTTTCCAATGGCGGAGTGCTTGACGGATCTTCGTCCAGATCAGGCCATAATGAGTTGGAAACATAGGCTCGGGTGTGTTGCACGGCTTGAACCGCGCCGGTCGCCGCTCCATGAACCGCCGTCGCAAGCATGACTCGCCCATGTCTGCTGGCCACAAATACAACAGACCCCAGGACAATAAAAAAGAACACGTCCATGATGACCGTCTGGACCAAAGCACGCTGCATGTCTTCTGGTGTCAGGCCTCGTATCGCAGAATCAGCGCCTCCCTCCCCTGCCTCGACAGACGGCTGTGCAGCTGCGTTCTCGGGCGGAGATGTATTGTCGTCTTCAGGCAGTCCAGCCTCGGCAGAAGAGGAAGTCGCCCCATCTGCCACGTCCGCACTTGCCGGATCTTCCGCGGTATCCTCGGTCTGCACGACTTCCGACGAATTCGGTGTGGATTCGGAACCAGCGTCCATGGCTGCACCGTTGGGAGCAACGGCCACGGGCGGAATCAAGTTGTCTTCTAATGCGACCAATCCCATCATGAGAATCATGAGCAGCGAAAGGCCTATGGCAATGCACGTTAACACAGGTGGAACTCGAAGAATCCCTCGCTGTGCTGCCGGCAACGCATGTCCGGTCTCACGAATTCGGGCAGTCCAGGCAACAATCATTCCCAGACTGGCAGCCATTACGGCCAGTACGAGCATTCCCGAAATCAACGCCCCCGGCGTCACTTCTTCGGATGGCTTTGCCTGAGCCAGTGTGGTCAGATGGAACAAGAACATAGAGAACCGATCTTCAGAATAAACTCCGTCGCAGGATTGCGACGACTTCTCACGAATAAGCCGGATCCGGAAGTAAAAAACGGGACAACATCCAATCCAGCTCTGCATCCGCATACTGAAAAGCTCGGGAAGGCACAGTGAGGACGTCTGTTCGTTGCCGTTCGCCACAAGTTTCCCGGCAATTTCCCGTGGACCCTCGACCTGCATTCTGCCGGGCTCTACCATCCTGCCCGGGTATCAGAACGCGGAGTATCAGCCTTGTCGACTATTCTAGATGAAATCCTCGAACAGAAGCACCGGGAAGTTGCCGCTGCGCGCGAACGAGTGTCATTCAACGTCATGGAAAGCCGGTTGGCCTCTTCGCCACCCGTGCGAGGATTTCTAGCCGCCCTGCTGGCTGCCAATCGCCCCGGCCTGATTGCGGAAGTGAAGAAGGCGTCGCCTTCAGCGGGTCTGATCCGGCCTGACTTCGACCCGGTCACGATCGCCCGCCAGTATGAAGTTGCCGGGGCCACTTGCCTGAGTGTTCTGACAGACGAACATTTTTTTCAGGGACATCTCGATTATCTGCGTGACATCCGCCAGATCGTTCGCATTCCCGTGATGCGCAAAGAATTCATCATTGACCGCTATCAGATTGCCGAAGCCCGTGTCGCCGGAGCTGACTGCGTACTTCTGATCGCCGAATGTCTGGATGACGTACAGCTGCATGATCTGTACGGGTATGCTCGCAGCCTGGGCATGGACGTTCTGATCGAACTTTACGATCTGGAAAATGTTCCTCGCGTGCTGGCGACCGGCACAAAACTGCTGGGCATTAATAACCGCGACCTGCGAACATTCGTGACGTCCCTGGAACACACGTTCACAGTGAAGAAGCTGGTTCCGGATGATGTGCTGCTTGTCAGCGAAAGCGGCATCGGAACGCACGCCGACATCCTGCGGCTTCGCAGTGAAGGAATTGGCGCGGTGCTTGTCGGTGAATCGCTCATGCGTCAGTCCGACATCGGAGTCGCCGTCAGAACGCTGATGGGGACCTGAGCGCACAGGCACGCGTGGGTCTTGTCGTCTCGATGAAGCCGTCCCGGCGGCCAAAACCGGCGTTCCCGTGGCCCGCATTTCTCGAATCGACAAAATTGCGGTTTCCCCGGCGGTCTTAAAGGAACAGCTTGGCGACTAGTAAGTCGACCGTTAGAGTACCGGCTCTTGTGTTTGTGTTTTGCGGTTGAGATGCGGAATCCACGCGATTGATATGGGCTTTCAGACTGTCGCAGGTCCCGGAGCCAGACCCGCTGCACCGCCACAGGAAGAATTCAGATCGTCACTGAAAGCATCTCCGTTGGGGAGACGCCGTCGGACGAGTTCACTTTTTCGGATGACCGCGAGCTTGAGCTAAGCCGCCTGTCGTCAGGAGTTTCACAATGCCTTTGGTTCCATTGCGTTTGGTTCTAGATCACGCGGCTGCAAACAATTACGGCGTTGGCGCGTTCAACGTCAACAACATGGAACAGATTCAGGCGATCATGGAAGCCGCAAAGGAAACCGATTCGCCGGTGATCGTGCAGGCTTCCCGCGGTGCCCGCAGCTATTCACAGGACAACTACCTGCGTCACCTGATGCTGGCGGCGTCCGAGCTGTATCCGCAGATTCCTGTCGTGATGCACCAGGACCATGGGAACTGCCCGGCCACATGCTTCAGCGCGATCAAGTACGGTTTTACGTCTGTGATGATGGACGGATCACTGATGGAAGACGCCAAGACTCCGGGCTCCTACGACTACAACGTCGGCGTGACTCGTGAAGTTGTTCAGGTCGCACACGCGATGGGTGTTTCAGTCGAAGGCGAAATCGGATGTCTGGGTCAGGTCGGCCATGCTCCTGCCGCTCCAGCCAAAGGCGAAGCCGCTCATCATGATCTGGAAACAGAAAAAGAACCGGGCGACACCGACGGTCATGCCGCATCGACCGGCGGAATGGACACGTCTCACCTGACAGATCCTGACGAAGCCGAACGATTCGTCGCAGAAACCAAAGTGGATGCTCTGGCAGTGGCCATCGGGACCAGCCACGGAGCTTACAAGTTCAAGACGAAGCCAACAGGCGAAGTTCTGAAGATGTCTCTGATTGAAGAGATTCATCGTCGCCTGCCAAACACGCACCTGGTCATGCATGGCAGTTCCTCAGTTCCGGAAGAACTTCAGGCTGTCATCCGTCAATACGGTGGCACGATGGAAGAAACCTACGGCGTGCCAGTGGAAGAAATTCAGCGAGGCATCAAGCACGGCGTTCGCAAGATCAACGTCGACACGGACTGCCGCATGGCGATCACTGGCGCGATCCGAAAAGTGTTCGCAGAAAACCCACGAGCCTTCGACCCACGCGACTACCTGAAGCCCGCTCGCGAAGCCATGAAGGCCGTCGTGATGGCTCGCATGATCGCGTTCGGTCAGGCCGGCAATGCTACCAAAATGCGAGCCGCCGGAGTGATCAAGTAATTGTCGTCCTCAGACCAGGGACATCATCCATGGCAGCTCCGAGCGTCAAAACTCGGGGCTGTTTGTGTTTTCGGACCCGCTATGACCTGAACCTGGCATCATTGCGGCCTTCTGGACGAAAACCACGCAAAGATCGTCAATAACACGGAACCTCGGCGGACCAAAGAATCAAAACTCGCTGGTCGGCTCTCCTCCCTGAGCTGACCCCAAAGCACCCCAGACACCGTATGGACTGGGGCCATTCGAATTTGTGGGTGGTGCCGCAGACTGGTTCCCGGCGTCAATACTGTCACTGATAAATCGAACCGCTCCATCCGCCAACACAACTTGAACACCACCCGTGTGACGGCTGGACACTGTGGGGAAGTAGCCGCAGGACGGTCCATTGGGAGGCAGTATTGTCAGAACGGTATAACCGGCCAGCCCCGATGCCTGCGCCCAGAAACGGCCGTTCCCAAGGATACTGCCCAGTCCGTTGTAGTTCTTCCCGGGTGTACTTGCGCTGCATGCAGATGGAGTTGCGATAGTGTAGTCCTCCGAAAATGTGCCCTGCAGTTCTGAGGTATTCTTAAACAGGGCCTGCTCTGCAATCAGGACCGTATTGCTGAGTCCGTCGGTGATATCTCGCCATTGGCGAGTTTCCCCAGTGGTTGGTGAAAATGGACTGCGGGCCGGAGGTGCCGTATAAGGTGGATGCGAAAACGCATTCAGATCGGAGTCCCCAAGGCTCAGATGATAACTTCGGCCTGGACCGCCCCACTTCGGATTCACACTGCCGGCGGACGGCGGCTCCGGTGATGACGGGCAAAGCAACATCGGGAGCGGACCTGGCGGATGTATAAATGTGACGGTTCCTGGCTCTCCTCCCTGTCCAGGAGCACTGGCTATTGCATTCCAAAGTGAGGCCTGGTCGAAGTACGGCAACATCATCACGATGCCACTCAGCGTTCCGTTGTTCGTGCCGGGAATATTGCAGCACGTGCCCCCTTCATGAGGAGGAAGTCGGCTGAATGTGGATTCATAATTATGGACAGCCAGGCCCAGCTGCTTCAGATTGTTTTTGCACTGCGTCCGTCGTGCAGCTTCACGTGCCTGCTGCACTGCAGGAAGCAGCAGTGCGATCAGGACCGCAATGATGGCAATGACAACAAGTAATTCAATCAGCGTGAATCCCTGATGTCTCCGTTTATGGCTTCGCATGTTATGGCTTAGCATGTTTCACTTCCATGGCGTGCAGCCTGTTAAAGGATTCATAATTTGTGAGCGTGATGCCGTTCTCCGCGATCGCATCCACAACGCACCGACTTGTCAGCGTGGCAACTTCCGTTTGCCGCTCCTGAAGATAAATCGATTGAAAATCGGGTGAGGCATAACCGGCATGGCAGGAGAACTCGGTCCAGCCTGGGGTCACCTCGTTCCGCAACATTTCCAGCAGGAACGCCGGGCTGATCTTCTCCAGATCCGTGACCATCCATTCCCATTGCCCATAGAATCCACCGACAAACTTTACTCTGCCATCATCGCGCAATGGTATTCCCAGCGGGGCTGTCAGTTCCTGAAACAACGGCATCATGCCCGGTCGTCGGTGAGCGTGCCGATGAGAATCAATGTGAGTCGGCATTCGACCCATCAGACGCTGAAAGTCCTCTAACTGCCGCTGAAATTCTTCACGCACGGCTCCCGTGTTGGCCAGATCAAATTCCCGTTCATCTTCCCCCCAGACGTCAAAATGCAGTCCGATCGACAGGTCAGGATTTTCTCGGGACAAGCCAACCGCTTCATCGACCGCTCGGCCGGTCGTCATGAAACTGGTACTCGTCACAATACCACGCTGGTGGCTTTCAATGATGCCTCGGTTAATTCCGGTTGAAGCCCCGAAGTCGTCTGCATTAACGATCAAATGTTTTTTCATTGTTTTTCCGATGTCTGCGTTTTCCACTTATAAGCCCGCCCGGTCGCACAGACTCTTGAGAACTTTCTCTGCTGCGAAATACTCATGAGCAATTTCAAAAGCCGCCTTTCGCTGTCCGGCGTAGTCACTTTCGATTTCATCGATCGCGGCCAGAATGTCATCCATGGTTCGGAAGGCAAAGAGCCCCTTGCCAGACGGCAGAATGTTTCCAAAGGCCGTGTCCTGAGTAATCACTGGTCGGCCGGCCGCAAGAAAGCAGCAGCTTCGATCGCTGAACCATCCGCTGCGAAGGCGAATATTCTGTTCTTTTGCCACACTCAGTTCAGCACGAGCGCCGGTGATGTAATCTCTATAGACGTCGATGTCTCGAGAGACGTCGACCGGATGACGCCGATGCCAGCCGCACTGATCAAGCAACAGCGCATCCTCGGGCGGTACACCGGATGCCACTTCCATGACGACATCCCGCTGACGCGGCAGGTTGACGATCTTCATGTATTCAGGTCGCTTGCTCCAGCTGTAGGCCTCGCCCTTCCAGACAACATCGTTGCCCTTGTTATCCCAGGTGGCAATTGTCGTATACGCGGTTCCCGGGGAATCATTCCACGGCCACAGTTCCAGAGCCACGGGCTGTCGCGTCGGCATCCATGAGTACCGCTCAATGGGAACGCCGCAATCGACAGCACCGAAATTTTCGCCATAGGAAAAATGAGTGTCATGAAAATCAAGAGTCGCAATCACATCGACGTTCTTTTCGGCGACTCGGATCTGAGTCATCACCGGGTCCGTTTCCACATAAATTCGCCGAGGAATATTGAGATGCTCGTCGAGAATTTCCTGTCCGCCGCAAACGTGCATGATCACGTCTGCAGTGCGGTACAGTTCGGCCAGTTCCGCGTGAGTCATGCCCCAGATCTGACGATCAAAATGGCAGTGCGCGACCCACTTTCCGGCAAACCCGTGAGCATCGAGGACGGCACCGATTCGTTCGATGTTTCCTGTCGAAGCCCAGTCGTATGTGTATTCCTCAGTCGCGACATCGTAGATCGGGCGATACGAGTCTTCGACATAAAACACATCCCATCCGAGCCGCCGCAGACCGATCAAATAGTGCAGAAACTGATACGTCACTCCTGCGAGCGGATACCAGAACGCCAGCCCAAAGACGATCATTCGCCCGCGGGTTATCGGTGGAAACGGAGTCACCTTAATTCCTGTAATAGAACACTCATCGTAACACTGATGCCTTTAAATCTATGCATTGAAACGGATCCCACCCTGACTGGCAGCAGCTTCAGGGGGTCACCAATTGACGAACAAAACGCGCCGGGTTTCCGGCAGCTACGGTGTAAGGCGGAACATCTTCGAAGACAACGCTGCGGGCTCCGACGACCGCTCCGTCACCAATCGTGACACCTGGCAGGATACACGCTTCAAAACCGATCCACACATTATTTCCGATGTGAACCGGACGCTCCGTTACTGCGGCGGCCGACCTGCGGCCTCGCCGTCCCGGCAGCTGCATAAGTTCTTCTCGTCGCAGCTCACGGTTGCGCGAGAATCGATAGCTGTCCATCACAATGACACTCCACGAGAGCATCGTGCAGGCACCAATAGTGATTTCCGAGTCAGCAATCAGCCAGCAGGCATTCAGCATGGCACATTCGCCCAGCTTGACTCGACCGCGAGGGCCGACGTCCAGCATTGTCCCACTGAGAACCTGAGAGCCCCGCGCCAGCGAAACTGCGTCGGGCAATTCACTGCGGCACAGATCAAACGAAAACGCGGTATCGATGTGGGCTTCCGGATCCACGGAGATGTTGTCCCGCATTGGAGTCGGCTCCCAGTCACACGAATACTGACGCAGCGTGGTGCCAATCATGAGCCAGCTCCTTCCTCGCCGGGAAATTCCACCGGCCCGACAATTTGAGCCGGATTACCCAGCACTCGCATGCCTGGCGGTACGTCCCGGGTGACCATCGCCCCCGGTTCAATCCATGCGCCGTTTCCGATGGTGACTCCTTTCAGCAGTGTGGCCGCGTGGCCAATGTAAACGTCATCGCCAATGATCACCGGCTTTGACGGATAGGGTCGACGTTGTCGTCCTTCCGCCAGCGGTGAACATGCGAGAACATCCTGAAGGCGTTCAGCCGGATCCGTCGGATGAAAGTCTGAGTCGCTGATGACGACATTCCAGCCCATGACGACAAAACGGCCGATGCGGACTTCCTTCTCGCAGAGTATCAAAGAACCATAGAACGAGCATGCGTCGCCGATGGTCACTCGCCCTTCGCGTCCCAGGGCAAAGTGGACGCCGTCCATCGTGCAAAGCTGCCCTATCGTCAACGCATCGCTGGCCACAGCCTTGTATCGACCGAACGCTTTCGGACCGGTGATCAGCGTCCCGTTTCCCATGACAACACCAAACGGCGGTTCTCCGCTCATCCAGCGTCCGGGGGCGACCGCCAAATCTTCATCTTTCATAGTTCCTCCCTGTCTTCGCGGGAAAAAATGAGGTTCGTATCATCGACCACTTCCCCGTGCCATCGTTTTGGCCGCGTCAACCCAGGCCGCTGCAAATATGTCGCAGGCTCGTAGTCGTTTCCGATCGTATAGGCGTGGTATCCGGCATCGTGAAAAGTTCTGAGGACCTCTGCAGGAGAGTGACCCAGGCGGCGGAGTTGAGCCGGATGAATCTCAATCAAATATTCACGGTCGGATCGCCCTCTTTCGATGAGCGGACCCAGTCCGCGGATGACTCCAACTTCCGCGCCCTCCACGTCGATCTTCACCAGACGTGCATTATTCCATTCGTCGTCAGAAATCAGATCCGTCAGGGGTGCGGCATGGACTTCAGCAATGACAACGTCCGACTCACCGCACACGACACTGGTGGCACCACAGTTGCATTCCTGACCGCAATAAAGCGCCACGGTTCCTTTTTCGGCAGCTGCGGCAACATTCAGAGTTCTGATCTGACGAGCCTGGTTGAGATTGACGTTGCCGACAAGATGCTGATAGACCACAGGCGATGCTTCGACAGCGATCACTCGTCCGTTTGGTCCTACGTTTTTTGCAGCCAACAGTGAGAAGTAGCCGATATTCGCGCCGACGTCGATAAATGTGTCGCCCGGCTTCAGGCAGTTGTTCAGAAACGCCGTGGCTTCTGGTTCCCAGACGCCAAAGTAATACAGATATTGCTGAAGGATGTCGCGCGTGTTTCCGGCCATCAGTCCTGCCGTCGTCCGGACCTCAAACACATGGTCCCGCCACGCGACTTCCGGCATCACCCAGCGATTCCACACAAAGGAACGCACTGCGGAACTCGGCGTATAACGTACTCCGGCGCGGAGCAACGGAATCATCAGACTGCCTTTTGGCGCGGAACTCACGAGATGGCTCCTTCTTCCGACTGATGAACAACGAACGGCGTCGCTGCGCCCGACTGAACTCGATAAAGCAACGAGTACAGCCCGCCTGCAGTCGACAATTCCTCATGAGTGCCTTCTTCCACAAGGCGTCCGCGTTCGAGAACCAGAATACGAGTTGCTCGGTAGATCGTGGAAAGTCGATGAGCAATGATGAACGTTGTTCTTCCCGCCGTCAGACGCTTCAGTGCGTCCAGCAGATGCTGCTCTGTCAATGCATCGAGCGCAGAAGTGGGTTCATCAAGTATCAGAATGGGAGCGTCCTTCAGGAAGGCTCGGGCGATTGCCAGCCTTTGCCGCTCCCCTCCGGACAATGTCACACCTCGCTCACCAATGACGGTCTCGTACCCTTGAGGCATGCGACGGATAAACTCATCGGCATTCGCAGCAACAGCCGCCCGGACAATCTCATCATGAGTCGCCCCGGGCTTGCCATAAGAAATGTTGTCCGCCACGCTCAGAGGGAACAGAAATGGGTCCTGCAGAACCATAGCCACCTGTTGGCGCAGGCTCTTGATCGTCAGCGTGCGGATATCATGCCCATCCACCAGAACGCGCCCCGAATTGGGGTCAAAGAATCGCACAAGGAGATTCACCAGCGTCGTTTTTCCTGCACCCGTCGGCCCAACGATCGCCAGCACTTCCCCCGGCTTCGCCGTCAGTCGAATCTTCGACAGAATCGGGCATCCGGGTTCGTATTCAAAATCCACATCTTCAAAGACAACTTCACCTCTCAGCGACAGTTCCAGCGGGTTGACAGGTTCCGGAACGTCCGCAGGCGTGTCAAGAAGATCGAGGACGCGGGATGCATTCGCTGAAAGACTCTGCCACGTTGCTGTGCTGTACACTATCGTATTGATGGGTTCGTATAACGCAGAAATATAGGCGAGGAACAGCAGGATCGTGCCGGTGGTCACACGCCCCTCCAGCGCCTTGTTGGCCCCGAGCCACAGGATGCCGGCCGTAGCACTGGCTGTCACAAGGCCCACAAGCAGTTTGAAAGTCATGTCGACAGCGACAGAACGGCTGTGAGCGAGAACCGTTTCGTCGGCCGCGTTCTGAAACCGGCGATGTTCTGCATCTTCGCGAGCAAATGCCTGTACCGCTGGAAGTGCAATCAGCGTTTGTTCGACGAGCGACATCATTCGAGCATCCAGGTCGCTGCGGACGATCGCCGCATCCTCCATCGCACGTCCGAACAGTCGAATCAGAATGGCCAGCAGTGGAACAACAGTCAGAGCCAGCAACGCCATGCCGGGCTCCAGACTCCACAGGATTCCAAACACCGAGATCAGTGTCAGACCCGAATGCATCAAAGGAAACACAATACTGCTGACAAATGTCTGCACGCAGTAAGTGTCGACCGTGACTCGGGACACGAGGTCGCCAACCTGCTGTTTGCCGTGAAACCTAAGTGACATGCGCTGCAAATGAAGGAACAGATCAGCCCCGAGATCATAAACCATCCGCTGCCCCAGCGCAACGAACGCCGTCGTACTGATCATCGCCAGAATGTTGTGCGCAAGATGAATCAGTACCGTGGCAACAGCGAGCCAGGCGACGAGACCGGAGGCTGTGTCGGCTCCTGGAATCTGAGAGATAGCCGTCGTAACTGCCGGTGGCAGGGGCTGCTTGCCAAGAATATTGTCGACCAGGATCTTGACCGGCCACGGCAGAATGACATCCAGTCCGACACCCAGCACCAACGTTATCAGAACAATCGCGAGCCCCTTTTTGTGAGGCCACACGTACGGAAGCAACCGCTGAATTTTGTTCATGCACGACTCCGATAATCAGACGGCATGAAGTGTTCAAAGCCCAGTCCCGTTGCGGACTTCTCGAAGATGGCACAAACGCGACGAGCATTTCGTCTGCCGCTGATGGCCGCTGCTCCGACCAATAAAGCCAGTGTCACTCCAACCATCAGGAAACCCCACGCTTCCTGCCGCCCTGAGGTCAGAGCAAGACCGCCAACTGCCAGGCAAATTCCAGTCACTGCAGTCATCGCAAGATAGCCGGGTGTTGGCTGGAGCCTGTACCGAACGCAGATCTGAGTCGATTGGTCGCCACCATATCCTTCCTGGGCCGTGACAATCGAAAGCCGAAAAGCCTGTGAGCAAAAAATCTTAAGGTCATCTGAACTCCACCCATCTTCTTCAACGCCGTGATATCCCGCGCCTGCAAGATTTCGAACCGCGGTTTCAAGCACCGTTTCCCGAGCCACGCCCGTTTGTGAAAGGAAACGAACAACCTGGCTCGAGCGTGGAAAGTATAATCGATCGGCGAGCGGTGTCGTTCTGTGCGGTGAAGTGCGGAACCAGGTGCGATAACGCGTAAAAGAACGTACGAGCGGCTGGAGCCAGCAAAGAACGGCCACGACCAGTCGAGCCGCAATTCCATCGGCATCACGGGCCACTTTCGCCTGCATCGCCTGACCGGCGACGACCAGAGCAGTGCAAAAAAACATCATCGCCGCAGGAAGCCGTGCGGGGACCACGACAAGCGAAGCCAATGCGAGGCCGATCGCAGCAAGATGCCATTCAAGAGTTGACGGTAACATCGCCCAATTTGCAGGCCCCCGATCATAGATGGTCTGAAACAGCCCCCTGCCGAAACGCCCTCTGTGAATCAGGGGTCCGCCCAGTCGCAGTCCCGACAGGAAGTCTCCGTAAAGCTCGCCACGCCAGCGACCGGCTCCCAGAACATTGAAGCGACTCGGATGCTTTCGCGCCAGCAGCCCTTCCGCCTCCCCATAGCCAGCCTGCTGCCGAAAATAGGGACGCGGGCCTTGTCGGCGATGATGCCAGACAAAGGCGCCAGGCGCAAACGTGACAAGGTAGCCCGCATCAATCAGCCGCCAGCAAATGTCGACATCGTCACCAGCTCTGCGATAGGTCGGATCGAATCCACCAATAGCTTTTAAGATGTCGACTCGAAATGCCATGTTGCAGCCAGGAATATGCTCGGCTTCTTCATCGTTAATCAGGACGTGTGTCGGCTGTCCAGGTGCCGCGGCCACACATTCGGCCAGCCACCCGTCTCGAGGAGTCAAATTGGGCCCGCCTGCCGCCGCAGCTCCGGTCTTTGCAAACTGGCGAATTAACAGACCCAGCCAGTCCGGGTCTACAAAACAGTCCGAATCCGTGTAAGCGACTATCGTTCCCGTTGCGGCCGCCAGTCCCACATTTCGTGCGACACTCAACCCCATGTTCGTCTGCCGGATTGTACGAACTTCCGCAAACCGCGCGGCGATTGACGGCGTGTCGTCTGTCGAACCGTCATCCACAAGAATCACTTCGTAGTCCGGATAATCAAGATTCCTGAGAGACGCCAGACACTGCTCCAGCGTGCTGCTGCCGTTATAAGAACAGATCACCACGGAGACTCGCGGGGCCTCATCAAACAACCCGGCGGGCGATGCATGAAACAGATTCGTGAGGGAGTCGCAGGCCAACTTTGGAGTCCGATCCGTTCGGGTAATTCCAAACGCCCAGTCTTCGATCTGCCAGCCATGAACGTGCCAGTCATCAGTCCACGCAAAGACAAAAGTGCCGGCAATTCCGAGCAGCATGGTCTCGCGAACATGGCCACTCAGAAACGCTGCCTGTTCCTCCTCCCCGTGACGGATCGTATCCATCCCGATCTCACCCAGGAGCAACGGCCGATCTCCGACATTGTTCGCCAGCCGCAAAAGATAGCGGCGAAATTTTTCTCGATCGTGCAGGTACACGTTGAATGTTGGGAAGTCGAGGAAAGGGAGTTCGAGATATTCCGTCGGCGGATAGTTGCCATAGGTCAGCAAGGCACCGGGATCGACATTGCGAGCGACATCGGCCAGCTCTGAAAGGAAACCTGAGATCTTCTTTTCACCATACCAACGGACAATGTCGGGAGGAATCTCGTTCCCGATACTTGTCGCCAGAAGAAGTCCGCGGCCTTCGGTGGCTCGCAGTGACTCCGAAATCTTTGCCCTTGCATCAGCTCGTGTCTGCCGGTGCTCAAGAAAGTCCAGATGCTTCGGACACGGGACATCCACAAGGATAAACAGTCGCCACTCCTCCGCCAGATCCAAAAACCAGGCGGGCGGCGAATGATAAATCCTGACCGCGTTGATACCGATCCTGGACATCTGGCGAAAGTCTGCTGACACCACATCGCGCTCTGGCAAAAGCTCGCCCGCGAGATTGGGAGCAAACGGACCATACGTCGCCCCGCGCACTCGAAAGCGTTCCTTACCACGACGAAACACTTTCCCGTCCACAGTCACGCGGTCGCTGGCTGACGGAAGCTCAGACGGCTTTCCCTGGAAAGAAGAGACATGGGCACCTTCTGCCAACCTCGAAATGCCCTTCTGATCCGTGCTGCCAGAGCCCAGCGGGTTCTCAAAAGGCGACGTCTCAGATTGTTGCACGGAGCTGCCTCGAGGGAGTGGACTTGATCCTATGGACTCTGATGCTTCTGAGTTGCTCATGTTTCCGAACCGGATCCCCACAGAAGAGCCCGCGGACTTCCAGGCCGTCTGATCTCATTTCAACCGCACTTCGACCATGCGAAGTACGCCCCAACCGACTGGGTAACCAGCAGCATCAACGGAAGGGAAGGAGATCGTCAGAGAGAAAGACTCACAGGACTGGCATTCATAACGCAGTTAACAAGCTTAGCGTCTCACACCTGAAGACAACGTTAAGGACCACAGATTCAGTATCACAAATCAACTTCACGGCGTTGAATCACTTTTTCTGACACAAGAAACTGGTACAGAAAAACATGCACGTGGACGTACGTGGCAAGTTAAGCACCTGTGTGTTACGTCGGGATTGAGATCGTTCGACGGCAGACTAAGATATCGATTTTGCAGTAACAAACGGCGGCGCGAAAAAAACGGACTCCGTTTTTGCAGTCATTCGTGACTCTTTATGGAAATCGAAAGATGCATCGAATGGTCTACCTGCGGTGGTGAAACTCAGAAATTCGCTCGGATTTCAACGTCATTACCGGTCGCCGTCTCGAATTCTGAGTCGGAGTCGCGCCATGCCCGCATTTCCTTATATGACGCTGCCAATTGCGGGCATGTTTCATGTTTGACCGGGTGCGAGGCAGCTTTCATAATCGGGAGATTGAAACCAAATCTCTTTCCTGCAAGTTGTCCGAAAAAATGACTGTTGAACACGTCCTTGTCATCCCAACTCCCGTCTTTCATCAGGTCGGTCACTTTCAGGGCTTTTGCGATGACATCGATCGCTATCTGGAAGTCATTCTGGATCCTCAGCATGCCAGCTACCGGCCTCGCCCGGACATGGAGCAGGATCCCACCTTCAAGCAGTTAATCCCGTATTGCGTGTTTCGCTGCAATGGTGAGGTGTTTTACTACCAGCGCGGAACGGCTCAGGGGGAGGCTCGGCTGCATGCAAAGCGGTCGGTCGGTGTCGGCGGTCACGTGTCGACTCTTGATCTCAATAGCCATCTGTCACCCTATTTAGAAGGCATGCGGCGCGAAATTGAGGAAGAAGTCGATATTGAGACCGGCTGGTCAGAAGAATGCGTGGGCCTGATTAACGACGATGAAACGGAAGTCGGAAAAGTTCATCTGGGGATCGTTCATATTTTCGATTTAGAGTATCCCAAAGTTCTGCCCCGTGAAAAGTCGATGATAAACGCAGGATTCGCACCTCCATCAGAATTGGTGCGCCAAATGGACGAATTTGAAACGTGGTCACAAATCTGCCTCAAGTATCTGGCAGAACAGGAAGCCGGTTGAGTCCCACACCTGCCACTTCCTGAATCACACCGTCAGTTCGCCTGCCTGAGGAACGAGGCTGGCGATTCGACATTCAGATTCTCCGATGTCATCCGGCAGAAACTGCCGAAGCAATTCAAGGGAGTGAACGATGAAATCTTTAAGTGCTGTTCTGCTGCCAGCACTGCTGTTGCTTGGCAGTGTGTCGACGGTGTCTGCTCAGGAAAAAACGCAGGAAAAGACTCAGGCGAAGGCCGAAGCTCCGGAAGTTCAGCCTGCTCCACTTCCTGGCCAGATCTCTGAAGCTGAACTGGGTGAAATGCTGGCTGCGATTGGTCTGAAGCCAACGAAGACAGAGCAACGCTATGACTTCGCATTCAAGACCAGCTACCGTGGTGAAGAGTGGAAGTTTTCAATGTCTGCTGTGTTAAGCCGCAATGGTCAGTCCGTCTGGATTATGGCCTGGCTGGACCAGATTCCAACAACTTCCAGCGAGGTACCTCGTACGGCATTGCTGCGTCTGCTGGCGGCAAATGACCGTCTGGGTGAAGGCAAGTTCTTCGCATACATCCCGACCAACAAGCGTTTCGTGATGCAGCGAGTTGTCGCGAATCGCGACATGACGAACAAGAAGATGCTGGAAATGCTGCAGGACCTGGCGTCCAGCGTCGCTGACGAATACCCAACATGGGCCGTCACCAACTGGACTCCAAAAGCCGAACAGGCGGATCCAGAGGTAGCCAAAGGTGCCGACAGCGGCCGAGCTGTTCCGTCAAATCCAGCGGCTGCCAATCGAACCCCAACGCCTGCAGCCAAAAGCAATAACAAGACGTCCGATGCGTCGTCAAAATTTGACGAGAAATCTGTGAACTGATAAGGACAGTCTCGACCTCCGAGATCCTTTCGGTTTTCTTAAATCCATCCGAAGGCCTCCCCGTACAGCAGACGGGGAGGTCTTTTTTGTTGACAGACGAATGGCCATTCGTCTGGTTCAGATCGCCGCACAAGCCAGATTTTCCCGCTGTTCTGAAATTCCCGTCAAATTGTGCTTGCAAAATGAGGCAACAGAAACGTAGTCTCCCCTGCCGATGTTCTCGATGTTTGGAAAATCATCCGCCGAGCACATCACACGGAAATCCACTGACCGGCTTTACGTCCCAGGCTTCTGCATGGTTTCTTCAATCACATCCTCAGCGTCCAGCCCGGCCGTTTTCGGCTGTGGACTGCGTCTGCGCGGTGTGATGATGCTGGCTGCCGCAATCGCTGTGTCTCTGTCAACAACAAGTTCTGCTGTGGCGTCCTGCGGAAGTTATCTGTTCCGAAACGGCAAACCGGTTAGCCACCATCCGATGACCGGCCCGACAGAGATCAACATCAACGTACCTCCGTCTGCCGGTGATCATTCGATCCACATGCAGAATCTGTTGTCTCAGACAACACCGCGTGAACTTCCGGCAGCGCCTTGCAACGGGCCGAACTGTTCCCGCAGCCGAATGCCTCTCGCTCCTGTGCCCGCTGCTCCCACGAACCTGATTCGAAACGTCGATCAGGCGGCTTTGCTGGAAACTCTTTCACAAGCCTCACAGGGCTCTGGAGAAGTCGAGTTTCCTCAGTCAGAACGAGGTGCCTGCTATGAGCCCTCTTCTATTTTTCGCCCGCCTGCCGCTTAGTCACGCGTTCGTTCCATGAACGAACCGTCGCGTGCGGTATTGTGGCCGGTTAAGACGAACGACTGTCCGTCGCTCATTTCCTGAGTGTGCTCTGCTTTGACAGTTTGTGCTGCCGCAGTTTGATGCGGATTCACAGATTGTCGAGACACTCATTATCGCCACTGCTTGCTCCGCAGTTTTGCTTTCAAAAGCCAGCTGCTGCTCGCTTCCCCCGCGACGATACGTCTGCTGCCTCACTCGTGATTGTCTTTGATCACGCCGTTCGAAGTGCTCGTTCTGAAGTGCCCAAAAATCCTGTGCGTTATTCACAGCCGCAATTGCGTCTGAAGTTCTTTATCTAATGGTCTTTTTCTCCATCACATTTTTCCTGAAGGTTTCGTCCCATGAAAAATCTCAAATCCCGATCTCGGGGCTTTACACTGATCGAACTGCTCGTGGTCATCGCGATCATCGCCATTCTGATCGCACTGCTCCTGCCTGCCGTTCAGCAGGCACGCGAAGCCGCTCGCCGAACTCAGTGCAAGAACAATCTGAAACAACTGGGGCTTGCGATCCACAACTACCACGATACCTACAGCTGCATTCCGATTGCGGATGTGAACGGCACCGTAAATCCCGTGTCGGCCCACGCTCGCCTGTTGCCCTACATCGAACAGGCACCGTTGTATGCGCTCGTTGACTTCAACGTTCCTTACAATCATGCGAACAACACAACCGCACGAACGACAGAATTGCAGGCGTTTCGATGTCCTTCGGACCCAACTCCACTGCCTGCGTCTGTGGGAGGCCGAAACAACTACTACTGGAATGCGGGTAACGGCATCGTCATGTATACCAGCGGCGCGGCAGGACAGCCTGAATCCAATGGCGTGATTTTCCATAACAAAAAGTATCGGTTTAACGACATCACAGACGGTCTGAGCAATTCTGCCTGCATGGCTGAGAAGCTGACAGGAGATGGCAGCAACGGGATCTCGTCGCCCAAGACAGACACTTACCGCCCCGGGACCTATCCAAACAGCGCGGCCGAGGCAACGACGCAGTGCAACGCCGCGAACGTGACGGATCTGTCGCAGCAGGGTTATTCAAATGTGGGTGGTCCATGGCTGCAGCAATATCATTCGACGAATCAATACAACCATGTGTTGCCGCCGAATGGTCGATCCTGCATGTTTCCCCCGGGCCGTATTGCAACCACAGCCAACAGCCAGCATGTCGGTGGTGTGCAGATTCTGCTTTGCGATGGTTCGGTCCGATTCCTTTCTGAAAATCTTGATATCATCATCTGGCGTAACGTCGGCAGCATCAACGGTGGAGAAGTGCTCGGAGAGTTCTAGAGCTCGGTCAGACCTTAAACCGCAGGTTGGACATTCTTGTCCGACACTTCAGTGACGGTCAGTAAAACTCATCCTGCCCTAAGGTTAAGTCCTGAGAGCACACGAGTGCTCCGTCAAGGCCCAGAAATGGGACTCAGGAACCAAAGGTGTCTCATTCGCCGGATGGCATAACGTGGGCTCCGGTGTTCCTTGAGCACTGCCGGAACTCGCTCCGGCCCACGTTCATCGGCGTTCATCAAGACACGGCTGACACAGCATCAGCCGGCTGACGCTTCATCCTTTTGTTACCACGGAATTCTGAAAATGTCCTTCGTTCTTGTTTCACGCTCTCACCTGTCACGGCGTGGTCTTCTGGGGCTTCTATTTACCATCGGTCTTTGCGGATGTTTGCAGGAAGCCGCAAGTCATCCTCTGGATCCGGAGGTTGCTCGAAGCTCCGTACAAAAGGCCATGCAGGCCTGGGTCGAAGGCAGAACTCCGAAAGAACTGCAGCCTGAAATTGTTGTGGGGGACTTCTCCTGGGAGCAGGGGAAGAAGCTCGTCTCTTTCGAGATCCTGCCGGAAGAAGAGACCACCGACGGGTCAAATCTTTACATCCGTGTGAAGCGTAAGTTTGAGGGCAATGAATCGAAGGTGACTTACATCGTTGGCACAACGCCGGTCGTGACAATCTTTCCACAGTAGTTCGCAGAAGCTCAAACGATCCGTGCCGGAAAATCCAGGTCCACATTCCAACAGAAAAGATTGCGCCATGTTTTTGAAACGAAGCTGTTTGTATCTTCTGCTTGCGGCTGCAGGAACCACTGCCTGTCGTGCTGATTCTCCGGTGAAGACTCCGCGGCCAATTCCCGCAACTCGGCCTGAGATGAAAGAGTTGCTGGAAGACATGAAGAAGCGTCCTCATCGGATTCCTCTTCCGGAACTCACCGACAAAGAGAAGACAGAACTTGGCGAACGCAGCTCCAGCTACGAAGCCCGACTGCGATACAACTACGTCCCGGCGGCCGAAGGAACGATCTTCGGCGCCGCTCGTCCGAAGACGGCTGATGCTCCACCGGGCACCAATCCGCCGCGGCTGGATTTCACTCGCAACGCCGATGAAAACATGACCTTGTCTTATCAGTTCAAAACAATGCTGTTCTGGATCGTGTCGCGCACAAACAACTGTCAATACTGCCTGGGACATCAGGAATGGAAGTTGTCCGCGACCGGCATGAATGACGACGCGATCGCAGCTCTGGATGCAGACTGGTCCGCGTACAGCAAAGAAGAACAGGCGGCGTTTGCCTACGCTCGGCTGCTGACTTATGAGCCTCACCGAATCTCCGACGAAGAACTCAACAAAGTCCTGAAGTTCTACACGCCGTCACAGGTGCTGGAAATGACGATGTCGGTGTCCGGTAACAATGCCATCAACCGCTGGAAGGAAGGCACCGGAATTCCTCAATCCGCAGGCAACACGTTTACAGGTCGCGGAGGTGCCGGAGCAGCACCGGCCGCCGAACATGCGGACACATTCACCACACCAACTTCCGAAAAATACAAAGCGGCCGTTTCCGTGGTCGCACCACTGGAAATCTTCAATGGCAAACCCAGCGGCAAAGTTCTTAGCACTCGTCCAAAGCTGGAAAGCCGCGACGAAGTGAAAG
The DNA here is from genome assembly GCA_947085455.1 of uncultured Planctomycetota bacterium. Classification (GTDB taxonomy): domain Bacteria; phylum Planctomycetota; class Planctomycetia; order Planctomycetales; family Planctomycetaceae; genus SXXK01. The sequence goes on from CAMTWR010000016.1 coordinate 44,058, forward strand.
CGTTGCTCGCTTCCGCCGCAACACGAACCGCACGACTACCGCTGGTCGATGAAGCAACGGCCGCCGCATGGCTGAAGGAATCCGGACAGGATGTGCCTGTGACAGGCTGGATTCGACTGATCGCCAATTTCCCCAACGAAGGGCGAGGCCGCTTACCCAGCCTCGTGTCCCGCGATAAACAAACCGGCGAACTGACAGAATTGCAGAAAGCACAACTGGCCTGGATCATCGCGCGCCAGGATCGAGCGTGGTACGCGGCTGGTCAGGCTCATGCGAAGTTGACATCACTTGCGCAAACCGATGATCAGATCTTTGCCCTCGACGGAGATCGAAAAACCTTCACGGAATCGGATCAGGCTCTGTTCACCTTCGCCCAGCATCTGGCCGCATCACCGATCGCCCTGACCGATGAAGACGCCGCCGTGGCTCTGAAACTGAACAGCCCGGCTCAAGTTGTTCAGACGATCAATCATGTCGCCAGCTGCGCATACTTTGATCGAGTGACAGAAGCGGCCGGATTGGCTCTTGAGAATTAGCTTGTAAAACCGGGCAGAGCTCACAGAAATCCATTCATGTTCTATCGAGAATCACGTCGCAAACTCGCTGAGCGACCTGCGCAACGCGCAGGTTTGCCCGGATTTGCGCGTGAGCTCATTGTGATTGTTCTTGGATTTGTGATCTGTTCATCCGCTGAAGTCCGCGGGTCCTGCGGAAACTATTTGTTCCAACGTGGTAAGCCCGTGAGTGTCCATGCATCGAATAAACCCTTGGGTGTTCAAAGATTGCCGCCGCTCGAGTTTAACGACAAGCGACCAGGACCAAGCGTTCCCGTCTGTACGGGGCCGAATTGTTCACGCAGAGTCCCGCCATTGTTTCCTCTGGAGACAACTCCGTTGCTCCGCCTGCAGAATATCGAGCAGGCGAACATTTCTGAGATGACCGCGAAACTGCTATTTGCGGTCAAAAGAATGGATATCCCGCGATCCGAACGCGGCGACTTCTTCGAACCCGAGCCTTTCTTTCGCCCACCGACCGTTTGCTGAAACCAACAATCTGTCGCGAGAGCGCCGCTGAATGCGCCGTCGTGCGTGAAATGATGCTCACGATCCGCCGTCGCGCGCTTCTTCTGCGGGCATGAGATCCTGCCTGGGCATCCTCGCGTCTCCTGCCCTCTAATGGGCTGCTTTCCAGATCCATCTCTGGATCTTCGCAGCCGATGACTCAGCCATGGGCCTGGTTTCAGCAGCTCGTTTACTCGACCGCAGCGGCGCGTTTGCACAGCGTTGTGCCCCTTCCATTCGAGTTCTATTTCCAACTCATCTATGCAACTCCTCAAAGGACTTTCAAGTGAATATTTCCATTCGCAAACCTCGGGGCTTTACCCTGATCGAACTCCTGGTCGTCATTGCCATCATCGCAATCCTGATCGCGCTCCTGCTACCTGCTGTTCAGCAGGCGAGAGAGGCGGCAAGACGAACTCAGTGCAAAAACAATCTCAAGCAACTTGGACTGGCTCTTCACAATTACCATGACGTTCACCGTTGCTTTCCCTTCGGCCATGAAGGGACCACAAAGTCCTTTTCTGCATTCAGCATGCTGCTGCCCTACCTTGAACAGGCCAACGTTTATAACCAGATTGACTTCAATGTCCCTGTCAGTCATGCCAACAATGCGGTGCCACTGCTGACCGAACTGCCCGCCTTTCGTTGTCCAAGCGATCTGGCAAACGCCCTTCCTGCCATCGGTGGAGCAACGAATTACTTCGCGAACAAGGGTGCCGGCGTTCTCTGGGGGCACCCCACAGGCCCGAACGCAATTTTCCAGCCACAGAATGGTGTTATGTACAACGGCAGCAAAGTGCGCATGGCGGACATCACGGATGGGTCTTCGAACACAGCCGCGATGTGTGAACGATTGCTGGCAGACGGCAACAACGGCAAGGTAAGTCCTGTTGCGGATGTCTTCTTTAGCCCGGCTTCTCCAACGACTGCCGATGAAGCCGTGCAAATTTGCAACGCCATTGACATCAACAATCTTGCAAATCAGTTCCCTCTCTTCATGGGGGCTCCCTGGATGAATGGGCAACATACTTACCTGCATACCAATGTCCCCAACTCACGATCCTGCGGATTTTTTCTGATCAATCGAGCCTCGATGCCACCGAGCAGCCGCCATACTGGCGGGGTGCAACTTCTTTTGTGCGACGGCTCCGTTCGATTTGTCTCAGAAAACATTGACCTTATGACATGGCGAGCCGTCGGCACTCGCGACGGAGGCGAAGTACTCGGAGAGTTTTAGAACTTGATGGCTGGTACGGGCAGCCCATTTCGGCTGCCCGTACTCGCCTCTCCTGAAGCGATTGTCTTAAAACGTGCCCCTCGTTTTCTTTTCAGGATCACTCATGCACGTACTCAGTATTCAGAACGCTTCGTGGACCGCCACGAAGCGTTCAATGACACAGATTTTGGTTGCGATGTTGGCCGTTTGTGTCGTCGGCTGTTTTGGAGCAAATACACCGGAACTGGTTCGACCAGAAGTTGCAAAAGAGACACTTATCACGGCACTCACTGCCTGGAAGGACGGCAGCCAAATCGATGTACTGCAGACACAAAGTCCAGCGATCGTCGTTCAGGACATGGACTGGTCAGCTGGAAAACAATTGAAAGAGTTCGCACTGCAGGGAGATGGAAAGGCCGTAGGAGCGAACCTCTCGATCGAAGTGGAGCTTATACTCGCCGATTCTTCCGGCAAGACGTCAAACCCCAAGGTGTGGTATCTCGTCGGAACAGATCCGGCGCTAACAGTTTTTCGAGACATGTTCCATTGAGCTCGATGTCTCCCGCTTTTTGGTCTTGATCATTCAAGCTAAGTTTTCAAAACAATTGGAGATAAGATGCCTTTACGACGATTCAAACTCGCCCTCCTCGCGATTGCTGTTTGCCATGCCCTGAGTTGCGACCTGAATGCCGGACCTCAGAATGCCGTTGCAGTTTCGGCTGCAAGCGGACCGGTCGTTGAACCACCAAAACCCGGACCAGAACTCCTGAAGCTGACTCCGGAGGAGATTGAGGCTGCCTACGAAGGAAAGAGGATGCCTGAAGCTGTGGCAATGTATCTCGTCATAGCGAGGGGCGGCCAATTGGATGGAACGAATGGTTGGTTCGGACCAGCCTTTAGCCGATTTTCATGGGAATGGCTGGCGAAGCAGAATGACGGCGAGCCGGATCAACCGTTGAGGAAGGACGCCTTTCAAGGAGACGAGAAGATCTTCTCACAGCTCGACAGAGACCATGATGGCACAATCAGCGGCTTCGATCTCGACTGGTCCGACAGCAATCCCTGGGTTCGCCAGTCGTACATGATCAATCGAATGTTTCGACGCATCGACCCCAGCGGAGATGGAAATCTGACGCATGACGAGTGGCAATCGTTTTTTGAAAAGGTCGCCGGTGAAGAGGAGTCCTTTCGATTTGAGCAACTGCGTGATGCTTTGATTCCGCCTGGGATTGGCTTTCTCCCGGGCGATGAACCCAGCAAGGAGATACTAATCAGTGGATTGATGTCGGGAGAACTTGGCTCGTTGCAGGAAGGCCCCGCCGTAGACGAACCGGCTCCGGATTTTGAGCTGAAACCTATCAACGGCGGCGAGCCCGTCCGATTATCCGATCGTATCGGTAAGAAACCCGTGGTGCTCGTCTTCGGCAACTTCACGTGCGGCCCGTTTCGATCGATGTACTCTACCGTGGAAGCCGTTCGTGAACGTCAGAAGGAGCATGCCGATTTCCTGTTTGTCTACGTGCGAGAAGCGCATCCGACAAATGGTTGGGCGATGAAGTCCAATGAAAAAGCAGGTGTTGCTGTTACCCAGCCAACAACCTATCAGGAACGCAGTGCCGTTGCCGAACAGTGTGCCGCGAAGCTGAAACCTTCGATTCCACTGCTTGTAGACGATCTCAACGATACAGTTGGCAATGCCTATAGCGGCATGCCCGCGCGCCTGTATGTGATCGATCTAAATGGAAAGGTGGCGTACAAGAGCGGCCGCGGACCGTTTGGATTCAAACCCGAAGAAATGGAGCAGGCACTGTTGATGACGTTGCTCGAAAGCAATGCACCTCCATCCGTAAAGTAAATCACCGTGATGGCAATGTGAGAACGTCCCCTTCGTTCAATCGGCAACTCGCCGTTCTGCCGAGATCTGGAGTGCATCATGTTTGAGTTTGGTTTCGTGACGATTCGGACCAGTTCTTTGACCACGCTACTGACAGTGGGACTGCTCATGTCTCTTATTCACCTGAGTCCCAATGCATCTGGTGATCAGAAGCCACGTGTGGCGATACTCACAGATGAAGAAGCGTGGACTCGACTTCCACCAACGACCGACGGCACAAAGCCTCATTTACCAGTCTGGGTGCGGATGCTTGCGGCGGAGATGCCTCGAACGGCGGCGGCGTACCTTCAGCTTGACTATGCTCATCGCGCTGCCAGTCCACTTCCTGCAAAGTTGCGTGCAGCGATGCGCTTCGTGGCGGCTAATGCAAATCGCTGCAAGTACTCGACGGATCAGGCGATTGCCGATGCCCGTGCCGCCGGCGTAGACGAGCCTGCGTTGTCAGGGCTGATTGACGGAAGCCTGACAGAATGGAATGACGCAGATCGCAAGGCGCTGAAATTCGCTCTGGATATGACGGTCGATTCCGACTCTGTATCCGATGAACAATTTGCCGAACTTGTGAAGGCCTTTGGAGAAAAGCAGACGGCGTGCATGGTTCTGCTGATGGCCTATGCCAATTTTCAGGATCGCTTGCTCCTAAGTCTCGGAGTGTCATCTGAAGAGAACGGTCCAGTCAATCCCTTGACTGTGTGTTTTCCCGCAGAGAGCTTTGTCCTCAAGACTACGCCTCCAACAAAACCTCAAGTGACAGAATTGCTCATCGAGACGTCAAACTCCGCCGACTCAAAGGAAAACAACGGAGACGAATGGCAGAGTCAGACTTATGACTTCCTTCAACAAAGGATGTCTGTTCAAAAGGGAAAGCCGACTCGACTACCGATCCTGCCATGGTCACAGATTGCTGCCAAGCTTCCCGACGGCCTGATGAAGGGGCCAAGCGATATCGTTTGGTATCAGACAGTTTTCGGCTACGCACCAGAACTAGCAGTCCCGTTTGAACTTGTCATGCGGACTGCTGGGGCTGAGGCGAGTGGAAAATGGGATCGAATCTTTGGTTCCGGGTTGTTCTGGGTAACAACGAAGGCGGTCGAATGTCCGTACTGCATGGGGCACTGCGAAATGAATTGGGAAGTCGCAGGACTCAACAAGGACCAGATCGCCACGCGAAGTCGACTACTAAGCGACTCCGACTGGTCTGCGTTTCCCGTCGCAGAACAGCATGCCTACGCGTTTGCCAGAAAGCTCTCGAAGGCACCATGGGAGATTACGGACAAAGATGTTCAAGAACTGCAGACAGACTTCGGCCAAGAACGAGCATTGTTAGTAATGTTCAATGCCAGTCGATATCACTATATGACACGAATCTCCAATGGCTTCCAGTTGACACTGGAGAAGGAGAACGTGTTTTACGAATACTACAACCAGAAGCCTCCTGTTCGCGGTGAGTCTTCAGAGCTTGAGACAACGCCCGTGATTCATATCCCGTCTGACGCAGAAGCGTGGAAGCTGCTTCCGAAAGCGATTGCTGGTTCCGGGCAGCCGCTGCCAGCGTGGGCTCGAGCCGTCGCGGCGCATCTGCCTCGCACGGCCGCCGCGATGCTGGAACTGGATTTTGCTCATCGCACAAAGAGTCCCGTTGATCCCATCCTGCGAGCGAAGATGCGATGGGTGATCGCTGATGCGAATCACTGTGAGTACTCACGAGCCTACGCGATCGCCGATCTGAAGCGAGTCGGAGCGACGGATGCTGACGTCGCCGTTCTTACTGGAGATCCCGCCGCGTGGCCGGATGCCGATCGCAAGCCGCTGGAGTTCGCTCGCCTGCTGACCGTTGCGGCGCCGACGATCACCGATGAGCTGTTCGTGGAATTGCAAATTCAGTTTGGCGACAACACGGTGGCTTCGATGATCCTGCTGGCCGCGTACGGCAATTTTCAGGATCGGATTGTGCTCGGCCTGAATCTGCCGATGGAGTCTGATGGTCCACTCGCACCGCTGGATGTGGAATTCATCGAAGGCGCGCTGCAGATGGCGTCGCTGATGCCGCCACAGGGAGGGCTGCCATCGCTGCAAACGGGTGGGAAAGATGTCATCAGCAACGATGGCGACTGGGGCACGGTGTCGTTCGACGAACTGCAGGCTCGACTTGAGTCCCAGCGAAGTCGCAAGCCGCGCCTGCCGATTCCTTCATGGGATGACGTGAAGGGAAAGCTTCCGCCAGCGATGGCCGTTCGTCCAACGAGAATTGTCTGGAGCCTGATGACCTACGGCTATGCAGCCGAGTTGCAGATTCCCTGGAGCATTACGACTCGCACCATGTGGGCCGAACTGCCGGGCGATCGAGTGTTTGAAGAAAGTCTCTTCTGGATTCAGACTCGCGCGATCGAATGCAATTACTGCATGGGGCATTGCGAGATGCTGCTGGAAGTCGCCGGGCTGGATAAGGATGGCGTCGCCGATCGAACTCGCAAGCTTGCCAGCGATGACTGGTCCGCCTTTCCGCCCGAAGAACAGCGAGCCTACGCGTACGCCAGAAAGCTCAGCAAAGCTCCATGGACTCTGACTGCGGACAACTATCACACGCTCGAAAAGGATCTCGGTCCAGCCAAAGCCATGTCAACATTCTGGTGGCTGTGCCGCGGACTGTACATGACTCGGATTTCCGACGGCTTCCAACTGCCGCTTGAACGAGAGAACGTGTTTGGGGATCCGGCGAAGAAATAATGAGACACCCATACCACCACAGGGTTCGTTGTCATAACTGACGACGGCGGCAAGCCCAAAGACCTTGCCCGCTGGATTCACGGCAATCAACAAGTCCTTCATCAATCATTTCTTCGCGAGTTCGCCCGGCCCGAGGCTTCAGGAAGTCAGGGTGCTCGAGCAACCGATGAAAATGATCACGCGTATCACGGCTTCGAGCACCTTCCCCTCAGCATCAATAACCGCGGTGAATTCATCCACCGCAAGCATGGCAGGGACCACCGCTGCGATCTCAATCATTCCAATTGGCGCGGATCATTGGTTCCAAGAACCTGCCGGAGGATCATCGGGCCAATCACCATGACATGAACAACAATGGCCACGACGGCTCCGACAACGCCAGCCGCAAGCCCGAGTCCAACGCCAAGGACCAGAGTCAGTGAGAGTCCTGCCACCAACATAATACCGGCCAGCGTAAACATTCCGCCTCGGGAAGCGAGGAATTGTTGCAACCCTGACGCCTGTTTCTGGTAGTGAGCGTAATAATCAGAAATGCGTTCCCGAGTGTCGGACCATGCAAATTCACTGACAGGGAATACGTCTTCACACTCCGAACAATAAGTCGACGTCATTTTCGAGAGCGGGTCCGCGAATGCAGCATACTCCGGCCCATCAATCGTGGTCTCTCCGCCGCATTGAGTGTGCACATAGTCGCGTGAATTTCGCGGCTTTCGAAGCGCCCGTCGAGAAGGTTTTCGTCGCTCTTCGCGGTCCGCTGCAGAGCGGTCTCGCGGGGGACCTGGTCGCGAACTGGAAAGCGAGTGCAGCAAAAAATACGCCGAGGCACGCAATAGCACGTGACCTCGGCGAACATTTGAGTCATTGCCTCAGCAGGTACTGACTACTTGCGAGCTCCCGAGTACTTCATTGGAACCCAGGCACCGTCCTGCTGGCTGCTGGCGACACACTGCTGGATGAAGTACATGCCTTCCGCTCCGTCATGGACGTTCGGATAAATCGTGTCTTTCTTCTCGAAGGTTTCGCCGGTTGCACGAGCCACCATGGAGTCATACGCAAAGCGATAAACGTTCGCAAACGCTTCAAAGAAAGCTTCCGGATGACCAGATGGCAGACGACACGCCGCCTTGCCCATGCTGTTCATGAAAGGTGCGTTTGGATCGCGTGTATACATCTGATGGGGCGAACCGTTGCGACGCACGATCATCACGTTCGGCTCTTCCTGTCGCCACGACAGCGCTCCATGGGTGCCATCCACTTCGATGAACAGATCGTTCTCGCGACCATGAGAAATCTGGCTGGCAGTGACTGTTCCCACAGCTCCATTTTCGTAACGAATAACCGCATGACCGTAATCATCAAGTGCCCTGCCCTCGGCAAAGATCGACAGGTTGCAGGAAATCTTTGAAGGAATCAAGCCCGTCATGTAACGGCCAAGATTGTACGCGTGAGTCCCGATGTCACCGAAGCAACCGGCCGCTCCGGACTTCGTCGGGTCAGTTCGCCATGCGGCCTGCTTCTGGTCGGACGACTCAAGGCGAGTTCTCAGCCAGCCCTGAATGTAGTTCGAGCGGATTGCGTTGATCTCGCCCAGTTCTCCGCTGAGAATCATTTCGCGAGCCTGTCGAACCAGCGGATAGCCCGTGTAATTGTGGCTCACGGCGAAAACCACGCCGCTTTTTTCGACGACGTTGACCAGTTCTTCCGCCTGAGCAAAATCGAAGGTCATCGGCTTGTCACAGATGACATTGAAGCCCGCTTCCGCGGCCGCTTTGGCAATCTGAAAGTGCGTATGATTAGGAGTCGCCACGCTGACGAAGTCGATCCGCTGATCGGCTGGCAGAGCCTTTTCTTTTTCGATCATCTCGGCCACAGAACCGTATGCTCGAGATTCTGCAATGTCATAAGCGGCCGCACTGGCTTTGGCTCGAGCGGCATCGGAGGACAATGCGCCGGCGACAAGCGACGCCCGGTTGTCCAGAACGGCTGCTGTCGCGTGAACTCGACCAATAAACGATCCCTGGCCACCGCCCACCAGGGCCATGCGCAGCTTGCGATTGAGTTTTCCGTTGGTTGTGTCTGACATTTCTTCTGAAACCTCTGCGTAATGAAGCGTGGAAATAATCGGTGGCGCACCAATTTGTGAGTTGCCGGGACAAGATACAAATGCCGAATTCACGGTACAACCGTGAGCCTGCAGTGCTGGCTTCGGCGCAGTGAGTTTATACAAGCTCGAAACGCCAGCGAGTGGGTAAGCAGCGCGGCCAAAGCCAGCAGCGCAACGGGGCCCACTCGCTGGCGCTTCGAGCTTGTAGAGGGGGGCATGTTTTCTCACGCTTCGCCCAGCCATGCCTCCACGATTTCCTGCACCATTTCCTCGTCCAGCGTTTCGTGTGCCAGCAGGTTATCGGCAATGGCTCCGATGGCGGCCCAATGGTTGTCGTTTTGAAAAGCCTCATACAGCTCGATGGTGTATTTCTCCAGCTGTGCCATCCGATGCGGAATGCTGGCAACATGCTCAAGACATTCGAAGGCGGTCTCCCAGTCCTGCCGCCATTCAGCAACACTGGCCGGATGAAATGGCTTCTGAGAATACACCATTTCGGCGACCGGACCGGCCAGAGCGACCCAGGCACCCTTCTCCGCCATATCTCGCTGAGAAAATCGCCGCCGGTTCCACAGGATCACCGTATCCCCGGTTCGCTTCGGGCCGTCATCGTTGTCCGGATCAATTGTGACCGACTGCACACGCGCACCCACATAAATCGCGGCGTACGCATGGCCCGCTTCATGAAAGGCGGTCAGTTCTTCGGTCATAAACATTTCCGGCTGGAAAAGGCCCACGTTATAGTTGTGATGATCCACCTCGACCACCACGAGTGATGGTTCCCTTTCACAGGAATGCTCGATCTCGACCCGAACGAATCCCAAAGTCCAGGCGAGCTGCTACCATGGTACGGTATCCGTTCGATTTCCAAACTACATCGCCCGGCTTTCTTTCGATCTCCTTCACTTCCTTAATCCCCAGTTGCTGATGAACAAACACGACGAAACAACGGAAACACTTCCCCGAATCGTTCTCGGTTCCCGATCACCGCGCCGACGCGAACTGCTTGGATCGTTTGTTGGCGACGACCAGCTGCTCATTCTACCTCCGTCATCGCCGGACGAACCGGGCTTTTCTGATGTTCACGACCAGCCCCGCATTGAACAACGGCTTAATGAGATCACATTGCTGAAGCACGACGATATCTGTCGTCAGCTGCTCGGTCGCTCAGACCTGACGACACCTCCGTTTGTTGTCGTGGCCGACACGATTGTTGTCGCGCAGAATGACAGCGGAGCACGCTGCGTTCTGGGTCAGCCGGGCCCTGACCAATGGGCTGATGATGTTCGACACTGGTTCAGAAACTGGCTGTCCGGCAGAGCTCACGAAGTTTGGACCGGAGTCCGGATTTCGCGGGACACGGCGCGAACCGATTTTATCGTTCGATCCAAAGTCACTTTCTGCAATGTCAGCGAAGAAATGCTGGAGTGGTATGTGACCACCGCGGAATCCACCGGTAAAGCAGGTGGCTATGCGATTCAGGGTCACGCGGCCTCGTTTGTCACAGGCTTGGATGGCGGGCTAACCAATGTCATTGGATTGCCAATGATGGAAGTGCTGCAAGGTCTGAAACAACTGGGCTGGCAAAGTAGTCGCTCATGATTTCCGCATCTCAAAACACTGGTGACGCGAGTCGCGCAGACGCAGCATTGGCGGCGTCCACGATCGAGATCGGCAATCGTCGTTTGGCGACTCGTTTCTTTCTCGCGCCCCTGGCCGGCTACACACAACTGGCGTTCCGACTTGCCCTAAGGCGCGTCGGCGGGCTGGGGCTGGCCACGACTGATCTGGTTCTGGCTTCGATGCTCTGGTCGGAACGTCCGAAGTCAATGGACCTGGTACAAACGTGCGAAGAAGATCGCCCGCTAACAGTCCAGATCTTTGGTGGCGAAACGAAAGATCTGGTCAAGGCAGCGCGCTGGCTGAAGGCTCACGACTACGAAGCCATCGACATCAACATGGGCTGCCCGATGGCTAAGGTCAACAGCTCCGGCGGCGGAGCGCGCCTGATGTGTAACGTCGACGGTGCCGTCGACATGGTAAGCCGTGTGATTGAGGCGTCCGATCTGCCGGTCACGGTGAAGATGCGACTGGGCTGGGATTCCTCCATGATCACCGCCCCGGAACTCGCCGCTTCATTGGAAAACATCGGAGTCGCCGCGGTGACGGTTCATGGGCGCACTCGATCGCAGGGTTTTCACGGCGCGGTCAACCGAGAGGCCATTCGTCAAACGGTGCAGGCCGTGCGATCGATGCCGATCGTTGCCAACGGTGATGTGCGAACTCCTGAAGATGCACTTTCCATGATGAAGGACACCGGTTGTGCGGCGGTGGCCATCGGACGAGGTGCGATGCTGGATCCCTGGATCTTTCGTCGGATCCAAAGCTTGCTGCATGAAGAAGCGATTCCATTTGAGCCGTCACGTGATGAGCAGATCGATTTTCTGGTCACTCATTTTTCACTTATGGCCGAACAGCATGATGACTTCGCCTGCCTGATGTTTCGAAAGTTTGCGGCATGGTACGGAGCGAGGCTCGGAATTCCCGAAGACCTTGAAGATCGGCTGCGGCGTTTCGAATCGTTTGCAGAGTTCGATGAAATTGTAGAACAGATTCGACGTCGACACGGGGAACGCCAGTGCGAAATCCCGACCGCGTTGATCAAAGTGCCCAATGGACCAGTGGAACACTGGTGATGTGGCTTCGCAAATTTCAAATTTCAAATCGCAGGTGCAGGTCATGGTCCAGATTCAGCGTATCGGCGATTCACCACGATGGTCGGACATCGTCATTCACAACGGCGTGACTCGCTGGGTTGAAGTGGCCAATGACATGACTCAGGATGCCCGAGGCCAAGTCGCTCAGGTGCTGGAACAGATCAACGTCACGCTTGAGCAGATTGGCAGCTCACGCGAAAACCTGCTGCAGATTTTGATTTATCTGTCGGATCTCGAAGACGGCCCGATCCTGAATGAACTGTGGGATGCATGGGTGCCTCGCGGACACGCACCGGTTCGAGCGTGCGTGCAGGCCGGACTTGGAAAAGGCTGCCGCGTGGAGATGGTGATTGAAGCGGCGGTGTAGTTCTCAACGAAACCTACTTGCGAATCGCCTTCCAGCGCAACCAATGATCTGCGATGACAATGGCCACCATCGCTTCTCCCATGGGAACGAAGCGAGGCAACAAACAAGGGTCATGCCGGCCCTTGGTGCGAATCGTGGTGGGTTCCCCATCGCGAGTCACCGTGGCCTGTTCCTTCGCCAGACTGCTGGTTGGCTTGATCGCCGCTCGCAGGACAATTGGCATCCCCGAACTTATCCCGCCGAGCATGCCGCCGTGGCGATTCGACTCGGTGGCGATCTCTGTCCCGGCACGAGTCTGGCGTGTCATAAAGATGTCATTGTTCTGACTGCCTCGCAACTCAGCACACGCAAAGCCGTTGCCGTATTCCACACCCAGCACGGCTGGCAGACTGAACAGAGCTTTGGCCAGATCAGCCTTCAGCTTGTCGAACACGGGTTCGCCAAGCCCAGCGGGAATATTGGTCGCAACGATCTCGGAGACACCGCCAATCGAATCGGTATCGCGGCGAACTTCATCGATCAAAGCCACCATCCTTTCAGCAGCGGCATAATCCGGGCAGCGAACAAAATTTGGTGATCCGTCCGGAAGAGTTTCCACCTGATGCAAAGTCACCTGGTCTGGGTGTGGAATGACGGCTTTGATGGAACCGACCTGGCTCACATAACCGATCACCTGTCCGCCGAATTCCTGAGCGATCAGCTTCTTCGCAATGGCGCCTGCGGCCACTCGCGCGGTCGTCTCGCGGGCACTGCTGCGACCGCCGCCTCGATAATCGCGAAAACCATAACGAGCATCAAACGTATAATCCGCATGGCCCGGACGGTACTTATCCTTGATATCCGAATAGTCGCCGCTGCGCTGATCGGCGTTGCGAATCAAAATCGCAATGCTGGTCCCGGTGGTTCGTCCGTCGAAGACTCCGGACAGAATTTCCGGCTCGTCTTCTTCCTTTCGTTGAGTTACCAGAGGACTCTGGCCGGGCTTGCGTCGCTGCATGTCGGGGCGCAAATCATCAACGCTCAAAGGAAGCCCGGGCGGAACTCCATCAACGATAACCACGTTGCCCGGCCCATGGCTTTCGCCAGCCGTTGTGATGCGAAACAGTTTTCCGAATGAGTTGCCAGGCATGGGGGAAGCTAATTTGAGATCTGAAATTTGAAATTTGAAATCCAGCGGCGTCGCAGTCTACAAGGTCACAAGCTGTTTCATCTCGCGAACGGCTCGTTCAAAACCGACGAGAATCGCCTGAGACACTATCGAGTGACCGATATTCAGTTCGTGCACGCTATGAATCTCAGCCACTCGGCGAACATTGCGATAGGTCAGCCCGTGACCCACGTTAAGCTTAAGTCCCTGCGCAATAGCGAACTGACCGGCTTCCCGGAGCTTGTCAAATTCAATTTCGACCTGCTCAGGAGTCTTCGCTTCGGCATACGCGCCCGTATGCAACTCAACAGCCTCGACACCCAATTCGCGTGCCTTTTCAATCTGAATCACGTCAGGGTCGATGAATAAACTGGACAGTATTCCAGCACCCTGAAGCTGATCAATACACTGCCGAATGCGCTGGAAGTGAGTGATCACGTCGAGGCCGCCTTCGGTAGTGACTTCTTCACGTCGTTCGGGCACAAGCGTCACCTGATCGGGACGGACACTCAGGGCGATCTTCGTGATCTCATCCGAAACGGCCATCTCCAGATTCAGACGAACTCGGCAGATCTCTTTCACCAGACGAACATCGCGGTCCTGGATATGGCGTCGATCTTCACGAAGGTGCACCGTAATACTGTCCGCGCCGCCGAGTTCAGCGAGCACGGCCGCGTGCAAGGGATCGGGTTCATTCGTTCGTCGAGCCTGACGGACCGTGGCTACGTGATCAATGTTGACACCCAACAATGGCATGAGAACCAAACTCCGAGAATAGCTTTGTACCGAGCACGGAATGGCCGCTGGAAAGCGCCGATACGTGAACAGTGTAAATTGTGACCTGCCTGTCACTGTTTCTCCAGTGACTCGACCGGGCTTCAGTCTATCCACAGCCTCAACCTGATGCCACCAGACAATTTAGGGCACGACATCCGGGAAACTGTCGTCTGGAACGCTGTTTGCATTTTGGTTGCCTCAACACGCAGACTGCTGCCGTTGAGGCAGTTTTGTGCCGAAAAACGGCGGGAAACGAGGGCTGTTCAAGGACTGCCCAGATTTTTTGAGTTGGCAAACGGAGACGCTGAACATCGCGTTGGATTGTATTCCTGCCTGAAGTCGCGACTATGCGTGGCAATTGACCGGCGTCCGAGCCAGAAGTGTTTTGGAGAAATCTCCAACGATCGACAGCTCGGGCATATCGTTAAAGATCCATAGTTTCCGGCTGGAGAACAGCCGGTCCAGTTATTGACCAACAGACAGAGAAAAGGGCTCATGAGTTCGACTTCCAAAGCTTCGTCTGATGTCATGATCGAAGCCCGCGGGTTGAGCAAATTCTACGGCGAATTTGCCGCCACGCGGGACGTCACATTTTCGGTGCCCAAAGGCCAGGTGTGCGCATTTCTTGGCCCTAACGGAGCGGGAAAAAGCACAACCATGAAAATGCTGACCGGGTTTCTGTCGCCCAGTCGCGGGGAAGCGTTTTTGGCCGGATATAACGTGGCCGAAAACCGCATCGCTGCCAGCCAGCATTTGGGATATCTCCCTGAAAACGGGCCGCTCTATGTCGAAATGACACCCGAGTCGCTGTTGCAGTACATGGGAGAAGTGCGTGGGCTAAAAGGCGATCTGCTGGCCAGTCGCATGGCCTGGGTTTCGGAAAAGTGTTCGCTGGCCGAAGTCTGGCGCAAGCCGATCTCCAAGTTATCTCGCGGTTTTCGCCAGCGTGTCGGCATGGCTCACGCGATGCTGCATGATCCAGATGTCCTGATTTTGGACGAACCGACAAGTGGTCTGGATCCGAATCAGGTGCACGGCGTTCGCGACCTGATTCTGGAACTGGCCAAAACAAAAACGATCCTGCTGTCGACTCACATCCTGCAGGAAGTTCGAGCCGTCTGTAGTCGAGTGGTAATGGTGAATAACGGGCGCGTCGTTTTCGACGGCCCGACATCCGACCTTGGCGGCAACGAAGTGGATATGGAAAAACAGTTCCGGAAGCTGACTCAGAGCGCCGCTTAAAACGCCGGCCAAATTCACCTGAAATTCCGCCAGAAGGCGAGCTTTCAGGATTGAGCTTTCTGAAACGGCATCAGGGCCGACGGACAGAAATGTCCATCCTACAGATTTGAGATTTCTAATCAGAGCGAAGGTGTGTTCATGTTTCGCAGTCATGTAATTCTGGCAGTAGCCAAGCGGAATTTCCGCAGTTACTTCTCCGGGATACTCGGATACCTCTTCATTCTTGTGTTCTGCATTGCTGCCGCGGCCATGGCTTTTTCAGCCACGTTTTTCGCGGCCAATCAGGCCAACCTGGATCAGCTGACACAGGGCTTTCCCTGGCTGCTGCTGTTCGTGATTCCAGCCATCACGATGACCGCATGGTCGGATGAGCGAAAGCTGGGCACTGACGAATTGCTGTTCACCATGCCTTCGACGGAAGTGGAAGTGCTGGCCGGAAAGTATCTGGCGGTTCTTGGCGTTTACACAGTGGCTCTCGCGTTTTCACTGGTTAACGTGTTGATCCTTTTCTGGCTTGGTTCACCGGATCCCGGAGCATTGTTCAGCAGCTATGCCGGCTACTGGCTGGCCGGGGCCGCTCTGCTGACAGCCGGTATGCTGGCATCATCACTAACAAGCAGTTCGACGGTCGCTTTCGTACTGGGCGTGGTATTCTGCTGCGTGCCGGTCATGTTGTACTATGTGACCGACATCGTGGAATGGGTCTACGGACTTTCCGGCGCTGGTGCCGACCTTTACGAGCTGCGAAATAAACTTTCATCAATGAGCCTTCAGCAGCAGTTGCAGGATTTCAGCGTGGGCGTTCTGCCTCTTTCCGGCATCGCCTGGTTTGTATTCTTCGCGGCGGTAATGCTGTATCTCAATCTGATTGTGATCTCAAAACGTCGCTGGTCCGCTGGTCAGCAGGTCGGCATGGGAATGCAGTTTGCCATTCGCACAGCCTGTCTGCTGGTGACGGCAGTCAGCCTGCTGGCAATCTTCTGGATCTATCCGGCTCGCGCGGACCTGTCCGCCGAAAACCTTTTCACGCTGTCTGATGCAACTAAGGAAACAGTCCGGAACCTGAAGGCCACACAACGCATTACGATCCAGTCGTTTATCAGCCCCGATGTCCCGGGCGACTATGTAGAGACTCGCCGACAGCTGCGTGGATTGCTGCGAGAGTTCGAACTGGGCAGCGGCGGCGCCATCGAATGGCGTGATGTCGAGGTTGAACCTTTCAGCGAAGAAGCCGAACAGGCTCGAGCGCTGGGAATTGAACCCGTTCGATTGCAGTATGAACGCGACGGAAAACGTGAAGAAGCAGAAGTGTTTCTGGGTGCATTCATCCAGAGTGCCACAGACGAACTGGTAATTCCATTCTTCGGCAAGGGCCTGCCCGCCGAGTATGAACTGACACGTTCTCTGCGAACCGTATCTCAGGAGAAGCGACTGACCGTCGGGGTCCTGATTACCGATGCCCAGCCTCTCGCCGAGGGCGCAGGCGGGGGCAAATGGGAGATCGTGCGAGAGCTGGAAAAACAATATAAGGTCATCGCAGTCAATCCTTCGCAGCGGATTCTTGTCGACGACCAGGCTGAGGAAGAGAAACCCGCAGACGGCGCAGAAGCCCCGAAAGAGGGCGCTCAGAAAGAAGAGAAAAAGTCTGCTCAGACTTTCGACGTTCTCCTGGCGATCATGCCTTCGTCGTTGACTCAACCACAAATGGACAACCTTGTCGAATACGTCAAAGCCGGCAAACCGACGCTGATTTTTGACGACCCATGTCCGTTCGTGTTTCAGTCCCAGGCAGGACTGGCAATGGCTCCAAAACTGCCAAAACCGGGCGGTGGCGGCGGGATGTTCGGCGGTGGACCACCTCCTGAACAGAAGGCTGATGGCGGAGAGGCCACTTCGCTGATGACTTTGTTGAACGTGAAATGGGATAACGGCCAGGTCACTTACGATCGCAACAATCCTCACAATGAATTTGGCACGCTTCCGCCGGAATACGTGTTCGTTTCGCGAACAGGAAATCAGGAATCACCCTTCTCCGCCGAGAGCAAAGTGACGGAAAGTCTGCAGGACCTCGTCATGTTGTATCCCGGTTCGATTTTGGATCGAGCGGGCCGCAAGGATCAGGATTTTATCCCATTACTTCGCACCAGCCGCGAATCGGGCCTGCTGGACTGGGAAGATTACACTTCACCATCCTTCAATCCGTTTTCGCCATCCCAGGGCGTGGAGATTAATCCGAGTCCGCGTCGGCGTGACGACAACGATTCGCATGTGATCGCCGCTCAGATCCGAAACACTTCCAAAGAGACGCCTCTGAATGTCATCTTCTGTTCTGACATCGACATGATCACCGACTGGTTCTTCCTCGAACGCAATCGAGGCATGCTGGGCGTTAAGTTTGACAACGTCACATTCGTTTTGAATGCCGTCGACGCTCTTGCCGGTGACGAAACATTCATTTCTCTGCGATCGCGTCGTGCGAGCCTGCGAACGCTGAAGTTTGTGGAAGACCAGACCAGTTCCATGAGGAAGAATCTGAACAAGGAAGAGAAGGATTCTCAGGACCAGATGGATGAGCAGTTGAAAAAGGCAGAAGAAGAGCTGAGAGCGGAAATCAAGAAGATCGAAGAAAACCCGCAGCTCGATGCACGCAGCAAAGACGTCCAGATGCAGCAAAAAGAGCAGCAGTTGAATCGCCAGCTGGCACTGCAGAAAGAACAATTAGAACGACAGCTCAATTCACGCGTTCGAAAATCCGGTCTGGAGATGAAGCGTGAGATTCGTCGAGTGGAAAGTACAGTCAAAATTGTGGCCTGTATCATTCCAGCGATTCTGCCGGTTTGTTTCGGTATGTTGTTCCTCGGACTTCGAAATCTGGCCGAGCAACAGTCGATCAATCCCAGCCGCCGTAAAAGTTGATTCCCGCTGTTGATGGCATTGGTTGGCCGGAGCCGCAAGTTAACGCGATTCCGGCGAGGCAGATTTCTGCCTGCCTCCTTGAGATACTTTTGTTGAACCAGGTTATTCCATGAACGCAACAAGTCGAACTATGGTATTCGTTGGAGTGGCCACTGTTGCCGCTCTTGCCGCGGCAGGTGTTCGCTACGCCAATCGTCCGGTTGCCATCGAAGGTTTTTCTGACATGGGTCAGGAATTCTACGCAGACTTCCAGGACCCGCTGAAGGCACTGGAATTGAGCGTGGTCAAATACGACGCCGAAACGAAGGAGCCTCAGACGTTCTCTGTCAGGCAGAATGACAAAGGAATGTGGGTCATTCCATCGCATCATGACTATCCGGCGGAAGCAGCCGAGCGTCTTGCCAAAACAGCTGCGTCGCTGATTGGCATTAAGAAGCTGGGCATTCGCAGTCGCAGCAAAGAAGACTGGGGTCGTTACGGCGTAGAAGATCCTTCGGCAGAAGTGGCCGCATCGGCCAGTGCCGAGAAGGATGACGAGACTGCCGCCCGCGGTACACGAATCACGCTGCGAGACTCCAGCAGCAATGCTCTGGTGGACCTCATTGTCGGCAAGCCTGTCGAGAATCTGGCCCAGCATTTTTTCGTTCGTCAGCCTGATAAAAATCCTGTGTTCATCACAAAACTGGATGTCGACCTGTCTGCTAAATTCGCAGACTGGATTGAGCCCGATCTTCTGAAGCTGAATCAGAACGACATCGTGAAAGTTGTGGTCGATCAGTACTCTGTCGATGAAGAACAGGGTGCAATTCTTCAGGGCGAAAAATACGATTTTGACAAGGATGCCAAGGCCGGCAAATGGGCAATGGCCGGACTGGATCTGAATGTTGAATCTCTCAAAGAGGCTGCCGTCACGGATATCACTCGTAACCTCGATCAGCTGAAGATCGTGGGTGTTCGCCCGAAGCCAGAAGGCCTGAACGCAGACCTGACTGTTTCTAAAGACGTCGCTCAGAATCCTCTGTTGCAGAAAGTCCTTCAGACCGACATGCAGCGCCAGGGATTCTACATCGCTCGCGGGGCCAACGATGATGTGAAGCTTGTTTCCAACGAAGGCGAAATGATTGCCGGCACTAACAATGGTGTGAAGTACACGCTTTACTTCGGCGAAATTGCTCGCGGCACCGCGAAGGATATTGAGACCGGCTTGAACGAGCCGAAAGCAGATGCGGAAAATAAAGACGGCGAAAAAGCAGCGGACGAAGCCAAAGCGGAAGAGAAACCAGCGGATAAGCCGGCAGGTCCGGATGAAGGGCCTCGCCGCTACCTGCTGGTAAAGGTGGAGTTCGATGAATCTCTGCTGGGCGAAAAGCCGGCAGCACCGGTTGCTCCCGAAAAGCCCGCCGTTCTGAATGATGGAACGGAACCCGCGCCACCGGAATCCAAACCTGCGGATGAGCCGAAAGCCGAAGCTGACGCGACTCCGAAAGAAGAGGCCCCGACTTCTCCTGAACCCGCAACAGAGGCTTCTGTCGAAGAAGCTTCGGATGCGCCGGCAAAAGAACAATCTCCAGATCCAGGCTCCTGTGATGAACCAGCGGCAGTAGAACCTGCAGTGACGGAACCAACGGAAACAGCCGCTGCGCCGCCGTCAACGGAACCCGCCGCTCCGGAAGCTCCTGCTCCTGCAGCGGAAACACCAGCAACGACGGAGACTCCAGCCCCTGAAAACCCTGCGCCTGCCGCAGAAGCTCCTGCCACACCAGCGGCTCCGGGCGATGACGCGGCTCCTGCTGCTCAGCCTCCTGTAGACCCAAAAGTGGAAGCTCAGAAACAATACGAGCAGGCATTAGGCGAGTTCGAAGCGGCCAAGGCGGGCTTCGAAGGTGCTGTGAAGTCGTGGGAAGGTCGATCGGCCGCGGGTAAGAAGAAAGCCGAAGAGCTGGCAAGCCGATTCGGCTCATGGTACTACGTGATCTCCGCCGAGAGCTTTGAAAAGTTTAAGCTGTCGCGAGATGCAGTCGTAGGGCCGAAGGACGAACCAAAGCCAGCGGATGGTCCAGCCATCCCGGGCGCTGGCTCCATTCCAAACTTCGATCTGCCGGGTCTTGGCAACTAACCAAACCCGCTGTGACGGATTTATCAACTCGCTTCAGAGACAACTCTGGCTCTGCGGCATCTGCCCACAACAGGGACCCTGAGCGGGTTTTCAATTTGTACGGCCACGGCCATCTCGGGAATTCGTGGCGAGAAAAGCCGGGGCCGAATCTCACGAATCGATCGTCGGCTCCTGGGTTCACTCAATACGGCGGAAGCAGTCGGCGAAAGCCGTGGAGGAGAACGATCGGAAGAAATACGAAGACGTTTCGTATCAGGCGATAGCAATACGAATCAAACTCAAGCTGCCTCGCTGGCCACTGCACAGGGATTTCAAGAAGTTGTCCGAGCATCTCAAAAATCGCTTGTGGCTCGGTCAACGTTTCCTTCCATACTGACGGAATCGCCTGCACGCCAACAGCTGCTCCCACAATGCCGCCCACGATTGCGGCAGTTGTATCCGCATCACCGCCACATTCGATCACGCAACGCACCGATTGTTCAAGATCATCCGTGAAAGACAACCACGCATGAAGACACACCGGAACAGTGTGATACATGTATCCCGTGACTCCTTTGGCCAGTCCGAGTGAGATGGCAAAATCCTGCGTCGACTGACCGGATTCAACGGACTCCACACACTGCGACATCAGTGACAACAATTCCCCGGCGTCCGATGGCAGATGTTCCGAAGCAAGTTTCAGAAACCTGCGCCCTGTGATCTCGGGGTCTCTCGCGGCAAGATGCGCGGCAAGAGCCACGACGAAGGCGCCGTATTCGGCCTTTGGGTCGGAGTGAGTCATTCGAGTCGAACATCGCACGAAGGACTTAAGGTCATCGATTTCGTCGAGAACCGTACCAAGAATCGGGGCTCTCATGGCCGGGCCGTTGCCCGCAGAAAAGACTCCGCTCGTTGCCGGCGACCATCCCAACCACAGCTTCAGAATCGATCGAAGTGTGGCGAATCCGATCCCAGCCGGAATCGAAGCCAGCCACCACCTCAACTGTCGCGACAAAGATGCTTCGAACCACTCGAGTTCAAAGTGGTGACGAGAGTCGTCACTTCGGTGGAGCCAGGGTTTCGTCGCCCGAAATCCCTCCCATCGCTCCGACTTTGCCACAGCGGACATTTCGGCACCATCGTCCGGCGAATCGGGCCTGCGCCTGGCGCGGAGCAACCCGGCCGCCGTCATTCGAGCATGATCGGTGTCGTCAGAAACCATGCCGCGTCCGAACCAGAAACGATAACGGTCGGGTGGCCCCAGCATTCGCTTCGCACGCTGCGGCGACAACCCTTCGTATGGCAACCCCAACGCGTCGCCAATAGCCGTTCCAAGAAGGCTTCCGTTGATGCGATCCGCTCGCAAGCACCAGTCATCCATCAGACCCACCCCGGATAAGAGTCATGCTCTGTCAGTGCCATACACTGTGCGAGTTTGGTGATACCAAAACCCGATGCTATTGTCTTTTTCTTTCTACCGTTCGCCTCGACGGAGTAGCTCTCCATTCCGGCTAAGCACTTGCATCAAGCTCGGCTACAGAATTGAGACCACTCAACCACGAAACATGAAGTGAACAAAAAAACACATTCATAGTGTGTAGTGATAATGACTCAGGCATCAGTGCCCATCAAAGAAACAGGCACTTGCGGTGGGTCAGTTGAGCAATTGAGAAGTTTGGGTCCTTGATGAATGCATTCTGGGATTTTGCCGAAAGCCGTCTATAACGCTGTTGATATGGAACCGCGGTGACGGATCTGATCCTATCAAATTTGCTTCTTCATTGATGTAACTGCAGCCGGAGCGATCAGATGATCTCATCAGGAAGTAGTGGTCGATTTCCCAAATGGCATCGCACGTTGTTGAAAGCGGCCGCCGTTTATAACCTCGTTTGGGGGGCAGTGGCAATCGCGTTTCCTATGCTGCTCTTCAAACTGGTAGGTATGGATCCGTTGCCCAACTATCCCGAACTGTGGCAGTGCATCGGAATGATCGTGGGCGTTTATGGTATTGGTTACTGGATTGCCGCCAGCGACCCGGTCCGTCATTGGCCGATTGTGCTTGTGGGCCTTCTGGGAAAGATCTTTGGCCCGATCGGATTCGTTCAAGCGGTACTTGCAGACCGATTCCCGCTCGCGATGGGACTTACGATTCTCACCAACGACCTGATCTGGTGGGTTCCATTTTCCCTTATTTTGCTGAACGCCAAACACCAGGAATTCGCTGACGCAACCGGCGTGGAAGAGTCGTTAGGGCTTCCACCGAACACCCTGTTGCGTCGCGACAGTGCTCAGCGAAGTAAGATTGTGTACTCCTCACTTCAGGGCGCTGTTTCCGATAAATAAACGGCTACAGCATTCAGATGACGTGGACCAGTTTTCCGAACAGCAGCATTGCACTTCTTAAACTCGGACAGCGCGCTTTCAGAGTTTCGACCTCTGATTTGGAAGCCTTAACACAACCGTAACTGGACGTGTGAGAGTTCACGACAGCCGTCCGAATTGTCACGAATCCGGCGATGAGCAAAAGTTTTAACAGGCAGTCTTAGCAGCATCAGTGCAACGGCCGACATCAGTCAAGATACAGAAATTCGTTCAGATTGAGCATCACCAGGAAGAAGTACTTCCTTGCCTTTTCAGGCGACAGTCCATCCTGCTTTTCCAATCCTTCGATGAGTTGCTGTCCACGAATGACATCTGCCTCCGTAGCCGGCCGCTGAGTCACTCGCTGAAGTGCCAGACGGATTTGACCTTCGACAGAGTCCGGATAGGCAACTGACGCCATCGCCGAGAACAATTCGGCCTGCTCAAGAATGAACTGGCTGTTTAACAAACTCAGTGCCTGAGTTGGCTGAGTGGTTACAAATCGAACCGGGCAGGTCTGATCAGTATCGGCCATGTCAAAGCTCTCCAGCAGCGGATCCAGCAGCGATCGCTTCACGTGAATGTAGATGCTTCGACGGGCCGCGTCTTCGGCAGAGGAGTCTCCCCAGCCGGCGCCAGGTTGAGACTGTCCGGCTTTGACTTCATCGGGGATCTTCGTGTAGACGGACGGACCGTACATGCGTTCGGCATGGAGCGTCCCATTGGCCCACAGAATGGAGTCGCGAACTTCTTCGGCCGAAAGACGACGCATATCATATCGCCAGAAACTGTCGTTCGTCGCATCTTTTGCCAGTGCGTCGTCGCGACCTTCAGAACTCATTTGATAGGCGGCAGAATTCATAATCAGTCGATGCATCGACTTCATTGACCAGCCATCTTCCACAAACCTGGCCGCAAGCCAGTCCAGCAGTTCGGGGTGCGTCGGTTTGCTGCCCTGAAACCCAAAGTCACTTGTGGTGCGTACAATTCCGCGTCCAAAATGAAACTGCCACATGCGATTGACCATCACGCGGGATGTCAGTGGGTTTTCGGGGCTGGTGATCCATCGAGCCAGCGCGGACCGACGGCCGCTGGAAGAACCTGCTGGCGGCGACAGGATTTCCGCCGACGGTGGAGACAGCACCGATGGAAACGCTGGCTGAACTTCGTCTCCAGGCGACCCGGGATTTCCTCGAAGAAGAATGTGAGTGGGCTTCATTCCCGCCACATCCTCTTTGACACAAAGAGCCTTTGCCATTCCAGACGGAGGATTGTCTCGCAACTGATTTCGTCGATCCGTCAGGCCGCGATAGTGATTGACCTCGTTCTCATTCAGCAGGCCCCCCTTGCGTTTCTCGATCAGACGAACACGATTCACTTCAAACTGAAACTCGTCGTTCTCGACGCCGGAAAAATCGCCCTTCACTTTCTCTTCAAGATTCTGCAATTCGCGTTCAATGTGCTTCAGCTCACGCTCGTGCTGCGCCATTGCAGCGCTGTGCAAAACACCTTCCTCGGGTCTCGCAATTTCTGTGACTGAGTTTTCCAGCACAGACTCGCCCGACCTTACACCGTATCTTCGCACTCCGCGAAAAAACGCAATCATGCGGTAGTAATCAGCCTGAGGAATCGGATCGATTTTATGATCATGGCAGCGGGCACAGTTGATGGAAAGCCCCAGCAGCGATTGACCCGTCGTGGTCACAATATCGTCCAGATCATCGTAGTAAGCCAGCTCCGGATCGGCCGGCTCATCATCCCATCGGCCCAGTCGGTAGAATCCTGTGGCCACTATGGAGTCCGGGGCAGCATCAGGGAGTTCATCGCCGGCCAGCTGTTCCGTAACAAACTGGCTGTACGGCTTGTCGCTGTTGAACGACTGAATGACGTAATCACGATAACGCCACACGAATGGCTTGGCCCCATCCCGTTCATAGCTGTTGGTTTCTGCATAACGCACCAGATCCAGCCAGTGACGTCCCCACTGCTCGCCATAATGAGGTGACTCAAGCAGATCGTCGACCAGTTTGGACCACGCCGCGGGCGAAGGATCCGCAGCGAATGCCTCCACCACTTCCGGGGCAGGTGGCAATCCCGTCAGATCGTAATAAGCGCGACGCACCAGTGATCGTGGATCAGCCACTGGATTGGGGGTCAGGGCTTTTTCCTGAAGCTGTGCCAGAATGAAAGCATCAATCTCAGTCTTGACCCAGTCCGAATTCAGCTCAGGGACCTGAGGCTTTCGAACAGGCTGAAATGACCAGTGCTTCTTTGTTTCTTCATTAACTGCTGGAGCTTCCCGAGGGACCTCGAAGTGCAATGGCTTGCCATCCTTTGACCAGGCAAGCCCATCGGTCACCCATTTCGTGAGCGTCTCAATTTGCTTCGGAGACATCTGGCCGGTCGGCGGCATTTCATACCCGTCGTAATTCACAGCCTTCAGCAGCGGGCTTTCCGACACGTTGCTCAGATCCACGGCCGGTCCGGATTCTCCACCTTTCAAAATCCCTTCGCGACTGGTCAGATCGAGTCCGCCTTTGGGCCTTGCACCCGCATGGCATTTGAGACAGTTGGCTTCCAGAATTGGAACAACGTCCTGCTCAAAGAGTTCGATCTGGTCGACAGCGAACGAAGCAACCTCATCGGCCGCTGTTGCCGCACTGCTGAAACACCAGGCAGCAGGTAAGATCAGGCCCAGAAGGCATAAGCGAATCAGCATGAGAGGCTCAGAATCAGTGGGTGGGGAAACAGGAACGTCCGATGCTGACGGTCAGGCCATCAGATCAGACCGTTTGAATTTGTCCGGCCAACTGACAGGCTACTTCTCACACGCAGTGGTGTCAACGTGGTGGGACGTTGGCTGAAGGATTGCTATCGACTTCCAGTCGCTGGCAACTCAAAGGATTGGCAACGCGGCGTAGAGAGAAGAAACGGAAAGAGCCGCCTTATTCGACAGCCAGCCGCTCAAATCCGGAAACCCCACCATTTCGAGCGAGATACGCGAGGATTCTGGTGAGCAGTCGTGCATTTTCGTCATAGTTGCCACATCGATGGCAGATGCGGAGGCAGGCCCCGGCGGCCAGACTCGCGCGCCATCCATCCGGCAGACAACAGGCCGCCGTCTGACCACGAACTACGATCAGCGGTCGGATGATGTTTGAACCCATCCGCTCGACCCAGTTCACAGGACACTCGCGAGGTCGAAAGACATCTTTCAGACAACCGAGCACGGTGTCGTTGGGAACCAGAAGTTTCAAATGCCGCTGATCAACTCGGTACAGGACTTCAGTGAGCCCCATCCTCACGGTGCGTTCGGCATGGTTGTAAGTATGCAGCCCCTGCTCTCCCGGCACGATCACCAGAAACCGAGCACCCAGCTCCACGGCGATGTCGGCAGCTCGATGCACATCGTCAATTGCACGGTTGTACGACATACCAAGGGAACCTGTAAATCCCCCGGCAAAACCCAGACAACTGATGGAGATCCCTGAATCACCCAGAACATCATGCAGAACATGTTCGCCAAGTCGCAATACCTGCTGCCGGCGCACAGAGACGTAGCGAACTCCACGGCAGCGAAGTTGTTCGGCTTCGGCGATCAAGGCCTCGACCGAGCACGATTTCAGAGGCATCGACACTGCAATGCGCGCGACAACAGACGGCTTTGTCCACTGGTCTTCTTGTTCAAGAAATACATCCATGTAGACGCTGCAAAGCCAGTGAGAAAAAGATCACACGCCATGAACACCTGCCCGACGCATACGTCAGACGATCAGCAATTTTCTGTCGAGCATTGCAGACCCGCGAACTTCGACCGGTCCACAATGAGCAGGTGATTGCTGTTACGTCTGCACTGAACGACGTCTCAATGCCACGCGCGAGAGGTACTTTGCTGAAATCACGTCTGCTTGTAAACGCTGAACGCCATCCTTTTTGATGACACAGGAAACTCACAAAACTGCAGCGGGTAACAACTCATAAACAGCTTGACGCAGATGCGAATCGGTTGTAGTGCATAGACTCAAGTCGCACGTCTGCCAATGATCGGATAATCCCGTCGCGCAGCTTCGATCATGCTTTCATTCTCTCGCACGGCATGCTGGCTTCAGCAGTTTCTGTGCGGTAAAGCCGACAGAACAGCAGTCTCCAGAATGTTCTCCAGCCTGCGCGCCGCAGCATGGATCGACCACTCTGATTCCACGACCGCAAACGCAGTCACTGCCCTGCCCTTCGCTTCCGCCGAATGATTCAGGACGTTCTCAATCCCAACCTCCAACGCTCGGCTGTCTCCAACATCCACAAGTTCGCCCAGTCGCCCGTTGTCCAGTATCTCGGCTGGTCCGGAATGACAATTGGCCGAGACGACCGGTGTTCCACAGGCCATCGCTTCCAGCAGCACATTCGGCATGCCCTCCATCAACGAAGGAAGTACGAAGACATCAGCAGACTTGTACCAGGCAGCCGCATTCGTCTGAAAACCAGGCATACGGACGACATCAGACAGGTTCAGCTGACGAACTTGCTGCTCCAGCAGATTTCGATGTGCGCCTTCGCCAAGAAGTGCGACTCGAAAGTCGATCGTCGGATAACGGTCACACAACTGGCGCACGGCCGTTACCAGCAGATGAAATCCTTTTTCCTGATTCAGCCGACCAGCAGAGACAATCCGACAGACGCTCGAAGACCCGCGACCGCCAGGTGAATTCCACCAATTATCGTTCACCGGAATTGTGGCCTGCTCTCGAATCAACTCTACGTCTACACCATTGCGATGCGTCTGGATCTTTTCATCGCGAATCCCATAGAACCTCTTCGCCGATTCACGAGCTCCATCCGACACTGCAAGTACCTGAGTGGACGCGTTGTAAAGCCGATGCAGCATGCGACGCTTGAACCACTGAAAACGACCTGCCACAGGAGCGAATCCGATTTCAGGGTCAGTGACAATCGTGGAAATATTCGGAACGCCAATACGCTGAGCCCCCGCGGCCGAAATCAGCGTCATCAGGAATGTCCGGTCGTAACTGACATCAGCTTGAACTTCCTGAAGAAACCTGGCGTAGTCGCGGACGCGACGGGAATGCATCAGCCCGGGCAGATAAATTCGTGAGGGAGTGACGCGTTCTTCGAATGAAGCGATGTGCACATCGGCAGGAACCATGTTCAACAGCGGACCGGAGCGATACACAAGATAAAGAAACGGTTCAAACCTGGACCGGTCCAGATGGCGCAGCAACAGGATGATTTGCCGCTCTGAACCTCCACCATGCATAGCCCCAATGGTAAAGACAACTCGAATTCGAGACATGTCAGTTGGACCAAAAACAGAATTGCAGAATCGAACAGAGAACTCGCACAATGGTGTGCCGTGAATCAGATCGGCAGAGTGTAGGGCGATGCCATGCTGGAGTCTCCTGATGAGCCCCTTCAATCCTTTTCCGACATCTGCGCGTCTGGTCAGCGACTTCCAGGCAGGGTGACATTGTGGAACGAACCACATATTCCGATGCGTGACATTGTCAAACCCGCGGGAGAATCATACCTTCGTCGCCCCATCCCGCACACTGCATCAAGCGATACGAGACCATTCAGTGAAAGAACTCCGTACACGATCTAAAGGCCACGAGCGAACTCGCAGCGATCACGCGACCGAGCTGACTCAGGATTACGTGGAAGCCATCGCCGAACTGCAGCTGCGACTTGGTGAGTGTCGCGTGCGCGATCTTGCCAAACGTTTCGCCGTCAGCCATGTGACTGTGAACCGCGCCGTGGCTCGTATGAAACGCGATGGCTATGTCGATACGGAACCCTATGCGCCTGTGACACTGACAGAGAAAGGCCGCAATCTCGCAGAGTTCTCTCAGCGTCGACATGAGATTGTTTATCAGTTCCTGCTGGCCCTTGGTGTAAGCCAGCGAACTGCGTCCATTGACAGCGAAGGAATTGAACACCACGTGAGCGATGAAACACTTCGCCTGATGGAAAATTTCGGCAAGACCACTCCAAACTAATGTAGTGACTCACGCTGCTGATGCTGATGCTGCTGATTTAGTCGTAGCGGAATTTATCCAACGTCCAGGTTCTCACGAACTCGGCAACAGGGAAGAAGCAGTCAGCTCAAAGGCCACGAAATTGAGAACCTCTTAACTCATTCGCCGCACCGGTGTCGCCGCCCCCAAGTGTTCTCAGCACGGTCAATAATTTCCCAAATATCGCATCCTGTCTTCCGATCGTAACTTGCATCGCACCAGCACTTTGTGAACATTCGTGCGTCTGCCATGATCCGGATTCAAGCAGCCTGCGTTTAGACAGGCATCAACAGGACGTTTCCAGTCGCTGCTGATTCAATTCGCCACAGTTCCGATGATTTTCGGACCCCACGAAAGCTCGGAGTTCCAGGTTTCACAAAGAGCCTGTGCGATGTCGACCAGTCGAAATGTAGACATGGAGTTTGCGTTTTTCGGCAAAGGACCAACTATGAACAATTCACCCGGATCATCCACATCGGCCCGTCCTGAAGTCCAGCCTCGAAAAACTGACGCTGTGTCGCATGGCAATTCGGGCAATGCAAGCCTGACACCGATCACCTCGGCGCACGCGGTCATGTCGGAAGTGCCTGCAGAACCTCGACGAATGCAGCCGCTTCAATTTGCCTGCGGTGTGCTGGTCACGACCGCCGGAATGGGGCTGATTCTTCTGGTCGGCATCAAGATGCTTGAAGTAAGCCAGATCGCCGGAGACTTTGCGCTGGGTCTGGTTGCAGTTGGCATTCTGACCGGGGTAACTCTGCTTGGCGGCGGCTTTGGTCTGATGGCGACGGCTTCTGGTGGATTTGATGAACGTGAGTTCGACCAGCTCATAGAGGCCGGGAACATCTCCGCCGTGGCCCCGAACGAATTTCCTTCCGCAGCATCGCAGGACGCTCAGCCGAAATCGGCCGCCTGAACTACCAACGGGCAAACAGACCGGCAAACAGACCGACAAACAGACCGGCAAACAGACCGACAACCGGCAAACAACTAACTGAACAGCTGCCCGCGACCAGTGGGCTCAAATGCGTTCAGATAGTGGCTCAGCTGAGGCTCACAGTTTTCCTCTGGCCAGAGGATCGAAACGATGTCGAACCGAGCTCGCTGTTCCAGTCGCCCGTGCTTCTTCAGCCACGCCAGTGCCACACGGGTAATCTTAGCCTGCTTACGACGATCAACGGCTTCAAACGGCTGTCCGTCTTCGGCCGATCTACGAGTCTTCACTTCGACAAACACAGTGGTCTCGCCATCCTGTGCGATGATGTCCACCTCGCCAAAATCGTTCCGAAACTGTCTGGCCAGAATTTTGTATCCCAGCTTCTTCAGAAACGCAACGGCCGCTCGCTCCCCGCGATCTCCTAACAGCTTCTGAAGCAGCTTCTTCATGGTCATTCCCCAACGGTTCTAAGAGCAGGCTGGAAGTCGAATTGCCAACTTTCTGTGTGTACTCAGGTGCCTGACAAAACTTTCGCCCGTAGCCGGATGCGTGAAAATTCGGACGGGCTTCTGAACTCTCACGAGTCCAGCTGCAGTTTTGAGAGGGGTTCTAAGTTCTATGGTCAGCGGGAGTCTACCGCGCAGCGAAAAAGCGACAGCCTGAGGAACCCGAAGTCCAGGCTGTCGCCCATCGTTATTCAGCAGCAGTTTTCAACGACCCTGGCGAACTCAATTCGCGGAGTCGTTGACCTGTGCTTCCCATGGCTTTGACTTACGTTCTTTAAGGCGTGTGGCCTTGCCGGTTCGCTCACGCAGATAGAAAAGCTTTGCACGACGAACGCGAGCATGACGCTTCACTTCGATGTGCGAAATCTTTGGCGAGTTCACTGGGAACTTTCGCTCAACACCTTCGCCCTGCACAATGCGGCGAACGATGAAGGCTTCGCTTGTGCCGGTGCCGCTGCGGGCAATCACAACACCACTGAAAATCTGGATGCGCTCTTTGGTGCCTTCCAGAATTCGAGTGTGAACATCAACACTATCGCCTACTGAAAACTTCAGCGGCTGCTCACGCAGGCTGGACTTTTCAACAGCGAGGATCAAATTGTTTCGCATGACTGGGTTCCTTTCGACCTATTCAAACTGAGCCGCATCAGACTCGGAAGTTGTCAGCAGATCCCGCCTGCGTTCAGACGTTCTCTGCAGGCTCTGAGCCTTCTGCCACTCTTCAATTTTTCCATGATCACCACTGGTCAGCACATCCGGGACTGTCATTCCGCGAAACTCACGAGGCCTCGTGAACTGCGGATGCTCCAGCAACCCCGCGTTGCTGAACGAATCATATCGGCTGCTGGTTTCGTCGCCCAGAACACCCGGAATGAGCCGGATGACCGTATCCACGATCAACATTGCCGGGACTTCTCCACCATTGCAGATGAAGTCGCCCACTGAAATCTCAGTTGGCTGCAGCCCCTGGCGAATGCGGTCGTCAAAACCTTCATATCGCCCACAAAGCAACAGCAGTCGAGGCTCCTGAGCGAGTTCCTCAACCAGCTTTTGATCCATCTTTCGCCCCTGCGGGCTCATCATCAACAGTCGACCGGGAGACTCACTTTGTGCCTGCACAGTTTCGACACAGTCGAACACCGGCTGACACATCAGCAACATCCCCGGACCACCACCAAACGGCTTATCATCAACCTGCCTGCGCTTTCCGGGAGCGTACTCCCGAAAATTATGCAGCTCAATATCCACCAGACCGCGTTCAATCGCCAGTTTCAGGTGACCTTGCCCGAGATAACTCTCGAACATCTCCGGAAACAGGGTGAGGATATCAAACCGCATAACAGCTGACTCATACATTGAAGAGCCCACCTATGGGAGGGCGAAGCTCCTGCTGAGCCGACCGGTTTGAATACCGGCATCTCAAGCACAACAGCTCGGCAGACACAATGTTCTTCCGAACCGGCAGCAACTTCCTGCCACGCTTCCACAACAGCGGACGGGCAGAAAGTTCTGTGCTTTACTCGGCAGCCGGAGCTTCCGCAGCTTCTTCTGCAGGAGCAGCCACTTCCTTGACCTTTGGAGCCAGCATCGGAGGAGGTGCAAGAGCCTTTCCGAACTTATTCTGCTTCACCTTGCGGATCAAAGCATTCACTTTTTCGCTCGGCTGCGCACCCACAGACATCCAGTAGTCCACTCGCTCAATGTTGAGCTTTACGCGAGCAGCCTTGTCCTGAACGGATGGATCGTAGAAGCCAACTTCTTCGATTGCCTTGCCGTCGCGCTGAACGCGGGAGTCCATCACACAGATGCGGAAGAACGCACGGTGCTTGCGTCCCATCTTCTTCATACGAATTCGAACAGCCATTGCTACTCCTGAACTGACAAAAACAAATCACTCATTGCTTCACAACGCGGTCTGAAATTGTGAATCAATCAGCGTAACAGGTTTCTCGGCAAAACAGCATTCGTTTCACCCGGGCTATCGGCGAGACACACAGGTCGCCAATGGCCCGGACTAAACAATCTCATCACAAACTCCGGCAAAAACTGCCGGTTCATTTCCATTCACAGAACTGCACAGAAGTGGTCCTAGTTCTTTCGGTTACGCTTCTTTGCTTTTTGTGCTTCTTTCTTCTGTTTCTTCTTCTTCTCGCGAGCTTCATTCGGATCCAGTGGTCCGCGAGTACTTCTCATCTTCTTATCCATGAGCTGCGCACCCGGATTCATAAATCCGCCGTCCGCCATGCCCTTGACCGCCCGCATCCGGTCTCGCAGTCCCAGATTGGACATGCCCTGCATCATTTTGCTCATGGAACCGAAGTCTTTCAGCAGCTTATTCACGTCTGCTGCCTGAACTCCACTCCCACATGCAATTCGATTTCGACGACCCCGATCGATGAGATCAGGATTCTGACGCTCTTTTGGAGTCATCGAATTGATGATCCCCTCAATTCTCGCCATGTCGTCTTCGGGATTCATATCTCCCAGCTGATCAACAACCGCCCCCATGCCCGGGATCATTTTCATGATATCCCGCATGGAACCCAGCTTTTTGATCTGCCGCATCTGCTTACGGAAGTCTTCGAGGGTAAATTTACCCTGCTGCATCTTCTCCTGCTGACGCAGCATGTCCTCTTCGTCGAATTCCTTCTGAGCTTTCTCAAAGAGCGAAACAATGTCGCCCATGCCCAGAATTCGACCGGCCATGCGGTCCGGATGGAACTCTTCCAGCTTATCCAGCTGTTCGCCCACACCGATAAACTTGATCGGCACGCCAGTGACAGCCTTAACGCTCAAAGCGGCCCCGCCGCGAGTGTCGCCGTCCAGCTTTGTCAGAATCACACCGTCCAGCTCAAGCGCTTCGTTAAACGCTTTCGCACTGTTGACGGCATCCTGACCGGTCATCGCGTCGCAGACCAGCAAAGCCTGATCCGGCCCAACACTGTTATCGATCTGCTGCAGCTCTTTCATCAGAGCCGCATCAACGTGCAATCGACCGGCAGTGTCGAGAATCACGACCTTCGCACCGACTCGCTTGGCTTCTTTCACCCCGTTTTTACAGACCTGCACAGGATTGCTGGTCTTCGGGTCTTCCGCATAAACAGGACAGCCAATCTGGCCGCCAATCACTTTCAACTGCTCAATCGCCGCAGGACGCTGCAAGTCGGCAGCCACTAGAAATGGCGAATGACCTTCTTCTTTAAGCTTGCGAGCCAGCTTGCCGCAGGTCGTGGTCTTACCAGACCCCTGCAGACCACACATCATAATAATGGTGACGCCGTCTCGCTTAATCGCCAGCGAATGATCAACCGGCCCCATCAGATTGATGAGCTGCTGATGCACGATCCCGACGATTTGCTCGTCCGGACGCAGCGATTTCAGAACCTTTTCGCCAATCGCCTCTTCGGTGGCCCGCTTCACAAAATCCTGGACGACATCGTACGCGACGTCAGCTTCCAGCAAGGCCGTTCGGACCTGCTGCATGCCGTCGCGGATGTTGCTTTCCGTGATCTTTCCGGTTCCCCGAAAAGCCGAAAAGGCCTTACCCAGACTTTGTGTGATGTTTTCGAACACGACGTAGAAACTACTTTTGAGGCGACCAAAGGAGCCATCATCGCCCAGCAAAGGCGACGAACTGACTGACGCAAGCCCTTGACAGTCAAGGACTTCCACCGCAAACCCACGCAAAACGCGAGCCGCTGTCCGCTCTGCGCGCAGAACGGGCCGGAAAAATCGAAACGCGGATGATACCGCCACCCCAACTCGCTGACAAGCCGTTCGTTGGGATTGCCCGCGTTTGGATCGAATTCTGGTGCCGCCGACAGCTCGGCCGCCTGAGACTGCCAATGAATCGCACCCCGAAGCCGCAATTTTGACGCTTCGAGCTTCCCAGACTGCGGGGAACAAAGGGGCGAAACAATAGAGACGAACCATCCACGGCTCACGCAGCGAAAGGCCCGTGCTGCACCCGCGCCCAGGCCCACACAATCGGCAATATTGTCAACTCCGACAGAAATACGCCCCCTTCGATTGCTCCGAAGACACCCGTAAGTAAGCTCTGAGCGGCAAGTCATCCCGATCTCACATTCCGGAGAATCCCGCCCATGCCCAGCTCCACGATGATCGCTGACGCATCGTCAACGACTGCGGAGTGGGCTCGTCATTTGCGTGTGGGCCGGGTAACGGGTGTTTTCGTTGATGACCCGATGCTGTTCGCTGAAGAGACCATCGGTCACGAACTGAACGCACAACAAGATCCCGCGCAACACCAGCCTCCGCGTATTATCACCTGCATAGTGCCACGCGATTGTGAACATGGCCGTGTACTTCGCTTGCTGGTTGATCAACTCGCGCAAGCCGCCCTGTATCTTTGGCCTGAATGGTACGGGAGTGTGGCATCGCTGGCTGGAAAGGCCGACGACAACGAGAGTGAAAGCGTTTTGCGAGAGGTGAATGAGTTCCGCGTGCACAATGCGGCACTACGAATCGATCACAGTTGGTTTCGCGAGGCAATGCATTTCTGCTTAGCAGGCCAGCCGCCCATTACAAAAAAACACGGACTGACAACTCAAGTCCGGCAACTGGCAAATTGCCTTCGCAGTTCGGACCTGTGCATTCTGGTCGTTGCAATGGAAATCAACGAGGCGGTTGGCGCACTGCTGAGCCTTGCTAAAGGATGCGAGTGGCTTGCAAAAGAAGCAGACGCGAAGGTCCTGCTGGTCGTCCCAGCTGGCACTGAAACAACAACAGACCTCTCGGCTATACCTTTCTTCGATGCCTCCGAGTTCCATGCAGCGGACAAAGCTTTACCGCGGGCGGAAAGGGAGCAAGTCCCTGCGCCGTCGGAGCGTGCTCAGTCTGACCGCTCGACCAATTGCTCATCAACCGGCCCTTGTGAGCAGAAGTTCCTCGTCCAGCCTCTTATTGGACGGCCTCATCCCGGAAGTCCTGGCGAGCAGATTCTCGCTGCTGCGTTAGCGAAAGACGCGGAACTGTCGGGGCTGTTCCAGTTCAATCTGCCCGTCCAGACGACTCGAGGAACACGATACCTGGTTGACTTAATTTGGGTTGCTGGTCGCGTTGTCGTCGAGGTAGATGGTTTTCGGCACCACTCATCCCGACTCTCGTTCACTTCCGATCGTCGACGCGACTATGAACTTTTGATCTCTGACTTTGTCGTGCTGCGACTGCCGCATGATGACGTGGTGGATGACCCCGCAATCGCCGTTGAAAAAATTCGTGATGTGGTTCGCTGGAAAAAAGCTCTCAGGAGTAACTTCAATGCAGAATGAACTTGATTCTCAACAGCGTATGCTGCTGTGGTTGCTGCTTGTGCAACCCGACGGCGGAATGTTCCTGAACGATACGGGGATTAAGTTCTCGCCCGCATCGAAGAGAAGATCGCTGGTAACATGGGGACTCATTGAAGAATTGAAACGCAGGAAGCAGGACGGCAAAGGCCGTCCTGTTGCGTACGTGCGACTTCTTGATAAGGGTTGGGAATGGTGTCAGGATCATTTGAATGAGCCTATGCCTGCCTTGAAGTCCACTCGGGAAGTACTTCAGGGCCTGCTTCAAATCCTTGGCGACTATTTCAGTCAGCAGAACCAATGCGGTTCTCTTGGCGATTTGGTGAATCAAGCCAGAAAACATCCGACAAGTTCAGAGCTCGTCGCTCCTTCCGTCGACGATCGACCGCTCAAGGAACGAATTCGCGAAGCATGTCGAGCCATCACTGGCGGAGTAGAAGGAGTTCGCATCAGACTTGCAGATGTTCGGACTCGTATGACAAACGTTGAAACAGAACAGCTGGATACGATGCTCCTGCAAATGGAGCGTGAAGGTTCCATCAGTCTTTATCGCCTGGATAACCCAGAAGAGATCACCGAAGCAGATAAAGCAGCAGCATTGGTTACGATCGGCGGCACCGAGAATCATATTATCTACGAAGGAGGTTTACACTCATGACACCATCGACAGAGATTCGGGTTGAAGATCATCCTCGTGCCTTGCAGGCCCTCGCATCGGCCGATTTCGACTGGTGTGTGCGCCTTCGCGATGTTTGGATCGATAATGACAACGATGTTCCAGATTTGCATGCGGTGCTACGAGAGCAATTCATCACGCAGCTAGCCTCGCTGCATCAGAACAGGGGAAAAAGTCCGCTTGGCTGGCCCATCGTTGGTTCAGGAGGCACGGGCAAAACTCATTTGCTTGGTTGCTTCCGGAAAATGACGATCGAGCGCGACGCGGCTTTCGTCCTTGTTGATATGACAGATGTTAACGACTTCTGGCATACAGCCCTTCAAGGCTATCTTGATTCTCTACAGGAACTTGTGTTTGACCAGACAACACAGCAGGACGTCATTCTTCGTCGCTTCCTTAAACTGATCTGCCCGAAAGAAGCCCTGGAAGAGTCCCTTCCAAAACTCACTCGCACTGCTCCACACATTCTGAAAAAGAACATCGGCCTCATCCTGGGGTATCTGAATAAGAAGTATCCCCAGGACACACTCAAGAATCAGGATGTGATCCGAGCAGTTTGCTGTTTGAACTCCGAGAATTTTGAAGTCCAAAGTATCGGTCTTGCATGGCTGCAGGGACAGACGCTTGAAGACAGCACTCAGCGAGAATTCGGCTTCACACGGCCACGATTGTCCGCCAGAGACATCGTCTTTTCGCTGAGCTGGTATATGAGTCTGACCGGACCGACAGTGGTCGCATTCGATCAACTGGACCCGATCGTGCATCAGATCAGCCTGGTCGGACTAGCGCCGGAAGATGATCCGCAGCGAATCAAGGCGAAGGCAATCGTCCAACAGATTGGGACAGGCTTCGCCGCCATTCCAGAAATGTATTGGACGTTTCCAATCATTTCGTGCGTTGAATCGACATGGGAGTTGATGAAGACCAATGTGCTCCATACGGCCATTCAGCGTTTTGGACCACACCACCGTCTCCTGTCCGCTTCGTCAGAAAGATTCGTTTCGACTCTGGTTGGCAAGCGACTGCAGAAAGCCCACAAGGCCACCGGCTTCACTGCTCCGCACACAACGTGGCCGTTTCTCCCGTCAGCACTCGCTGAACTTTCAAATGATCCGCCCCGCAGAATTCTAAGGAAGTGCGACGAGTTTCGTCGCGCGATGCTGGCCGAAGGCAGGGTACGGGAAGTTCATTCATTTGTTGGCGAACAAAAGAAGTTTGATTCATCCGAGCCAGATTCGCTTGGCAAGTCGTTGAAAGAACTGGATGTCCGGTTTGAACATCTGAAGCAACAGGGTGACGTCGCGCGGCTTCTTGATGAAACAAAAGAAGACAAGGCGCTCGCGCCACTTTTTGTTGCCGCATTGAAATGCCTGACCATCGAACATCGGGATTCTATACCCGGGAATGTCGACACAATTGTTGAGCAGGATTTTCCGGGTGCCGCAAACTCGCGACCGTTGCATGCACGACTGCGTTTGGTTTTTCATGATGAGAATGAACGAGAAGAACACTACTGCGTTCGGGGCATTGAATGGGCGAATGCACGGGCGTATCAGAACCGTCTCACCGCGGCGATAACGCAGTCAGGCATCGACAGAAAGCTGCAGTTCCGTCGACTGACGATCGCTCGCACTTCTCCGTCTCCCGGGGGAGACAAAACGGCGGAGATCAATCAGAATTTTGTCAATGCCGGCGGACAATTCCATAAAGCATCAGAGACAGAACTGAGAACGCTTTCAGCGTTGAGTCATCTTCTGTCCGAAAATGATACGCTGCTGGAAACATGGCTGCAAAATCGAAAGCCAGTTTCAACCCTGAAAGAGCTGGTTAACCGACTTGTGCGGGGATCTCTATTCGTCGAAGTGAAGCCTGTTTCGGGCACTGAGGGAACCTCTCGAACGACCGCGGGCGAAAGCCGCATGGATGACGCGAAGGCGGCTGCCGTTCAGCCGTCCGAACCGCCAGCTTTATCCGAACCTTCAACTTTGTCCAAAGCTGAAGGTCCGGCTCGGCCCGATGATTCCCTGATACTTCCACCCGCTGTTAACACAAAGGCTCTGCTCCTTCCCCTTGGAACTCGCGTCCAGTCCTTTGGTGATCCTGAACTGATCCAGATTCCGGCTGGTGTGTTGGCAAAACACACGATCATCATGGGAGGCGCAGGTTCCGGAAAAACAGTAACGGTTCGCAGAATCGTCGAAGAAGCGGCACTTGCTGGCATCCCATCGATTGTCATCGATTGCGCTCAGGACATGTCGACATTCGATGAAGCTCGCAAATCGGTCGATCCCCATTGGCGCGCCGGCGATGCGGAACGAGCGAAACGATTTGCCGCTGCAACCGATTTCGTTGTCTACACACCCGGTAAGTCTGCTGGACGGCCTCTGACGCTTGAACCCATTCCCGACTTGACCCCATTGAGAGAGGACGCGGATGAACTCGAGTCGGCTGTGGCGATGGTACACGGCGCTCTTGCTTCTGTGGTTGCGTCCGGCAGATCGCAAAGGGCTCAAAGCAAGCTGGGAATTCTCACAAACACTCTGACGTTCTTCGCCAAACACGTGTCGAAAACATCTCTGCCGGCTCTCATTGAACTTTTGAATGAACTCCCGGAGCAGGCACTGTTGGGCATTGCGAATGAACGAAAGCTGGCCCGAGAAATGGCCGATGCCCTGCGCATCGAACTCGTTGGCAATCCGCTGTTAAAAGGATCAGGGACCCCGCTGGACCCCGCGATCTTGTTTGGTGATGACAAACCGAACGGCCGCACTCGCATTTCCTCCATCAGCCTGGTCGGTCTTCCATCCCTTGAACAGCAGCGAAGCTTCATCAATCAACTGGCGATGCTGCTGTTCGCATGGATCAAGAAGAACCCACACCCGCCTGCGGGTCGAGCCCTTCGTGGATTGCTTGTGATCGATGAAGCCAAAGACTTCATCCCGGCGATCAAGGCATCAAGCTGCAAAGAAAGCATGATGCGACTCGCGGCACAGGCTCGGAAGTACAAACTGGGACTCGTGCTCGCCACACAGCATCCAAAAGACATCGACACAAAGATCGTCGGAAATTGTGCCACGCAGTTCTATGGCCGAATGGTTTCCCCTGCATCTCTAGCCACCGCGACAGATCTGCTGAACAACCTCGGAGCCACTTCAGCCAACCTGTCGAAACTGAAGACCGGTCAGTTCTACGTCAACTTCCCCGACGGCGGCCTGAAATCCCCCGCCCTCATTCAGATGCCAAATTCACTCACGGCAGAACGACTGCTCGAGGAAAATGAGATTCTGAACAAGTGCAGCGGGAACGGTTAGTTGAGTCCGCTACTCTACTTTCACAAATGCGTGAAGTAGTTCAATGTTGTTGTTGAACTGCTCTTGCATGTGTCGAGAGCGATAAAGCGGTAGATTTTTCACGATAGCACCATCTGGCTTCCAGCCAAAGTGTGCATCGAATCCTGAACTGGAAAGTGGTTCCTTGTCCAGACATTTGCGAATGCGTTCGTTACAGCCTTCGGTATTGCCGCAGATGACATACCCGACCATGATCCCGTAGGAATGTCCGGCACTGTACTTACCGGATGCAAAACGAGCGATCCCGTTCTGAACGTACATCCTCGCCAGATCGTTACCGACACTTGTCAGTCGCTTGCACTCCATCGTCAGATAGGTTTCTTCATTCCACGTGTACTCTACCCTGATGTCAATCAGGCCATATGCCGTATCGTCTTCAAGGCGATCAGACTGAGTTTCCCGTTCGAAGCGAATTGCCGATGGCGGTTTCCGCTTCCGTTTTGCATCCACCATCTTCCATCGCAGAACGTCCGTGATCCTGTCTTCATCAGCAGCCGCGGAGACACGCGAATCGGCAATCGTCGCGGGCCATGCAATTTGCAGGATCTCCAGCGTTGTTACTACGACGGACCATTGAGCCTTTCGGCGAATATCGCGACTGAGACGTCCTGACGATCCGCGTGACACGGCAATTATTCCTCCGCCCGGAGAAGTTCTGCCAGAATCGTATCGGCATCGTCATAAGCACGAGCACGGGACCAGAATCGCTTCTGAGCCAGCTTGACGATCAGGCAACGGTCATCGTCAAATTGAACCAGCGAGCGTCGCAACTGGAATCCGGATGTCAACGGCATGTGCAGCAGGTCGGCCAGATGACTTCCACCGTCGAATTCACTTTGCGAAACCACGCGAATGCCGCGATGACGTTCCTGGTCAAATCGAATCACTACAGCACCGACATCCGTCAACCCGGCCACAATATCTGCATTCACCTTCAAGCCGCCTGCTGCCAGTTCGTTGCGCAGATAACTGACAAGGGTTTCACAATAGGCTTGAATCTGTGCTTCATCTGGAAGTCGCACAGCCTGAGATTCGCTACCGTGCCGAAAGAAATCAAGATCGTACTTCACCGTGTCCGTGATGTAGTCCCGTTGCCATTCGGGAAGCTCGTAGAATTCGAAGATCGCATTGTCGAGCGGAGTGAAATCAGAATTAACCCCATCGTCCTTCAATTGTTTAAGTGCAGAGTTCAATACACTCAATTTCGAACGATTTGGAACATCCTTGAATGGGAGCCTGTCAAAGTCATTCTGCTCAGCAACTTGTTTATCAACACCAAATCGCGTTGATGTCATCACAAAGGCGTACAACGCCAGGGACGAGTTGGCAACTGCATTCAGTAACTCCAAACGCCATGAGTGATTTCGAATTGCGATTCCAAAATACGTTCGTGAATACACAATCTGACCTGAGCAAGTCGCTGCGGCAAAGCGATCATTGACCAAGCTGCCTTGTATCAGAAAAACTGCACCCTGGGGATTTTCTGACTCCTTTGGCCAATGATGTAGCCTCGCATAATCAAATGCAGGCAAACCAGCAGTAGTGACATCAAAGCGAGAAAGCGTGGTGTCTTCTAGTGTCGGCCTCCCCATCAATGAATCAGGGGATGCTTTATCGTCTCCGGTTTCAAATCCCCGTAGAAGCTTCGTTCCCCATGACAAAAGCACCGCATCCAGCCTCTGCGATGTTGCTGTCAGACTTTGCAGTATCGCCCTATCCCTTGGCGTGCCGAACGACGCGATCTTCAGCAAATGATCTTCGCTGATCACTCGCGATATCGGCAGGTGGCTGAGTCTCTCCAGAAACAGCTCGACAATGCCATGCCGGGCAAACGTGTCGCTGCGTTCAGCCGAAGCAAAGACAACCGAATCATTCTTGCCTGCGCGATCATTCTCCAACACGACCACCATGGCAGGTTGTTCTGCCGACGGAAACAATTTCTTGTTGTGAAGTGCCGATAGATTCAGCATCACTCGCGGCCGAAACGCTGACATCAATTGTCTTTTGGCCTTCAGCGACTGTTCTTCCTGACTGAAGAAATTCTTTGCATCAAGGATTAGGCCCAGACGAGCCCCCTTCGCGGCAAAGTCACGAGATCGCCAGATGAATGCCTGATCGATCGGCGAGCGATACGGCAATTCCACGCGTGGCTCTTGCTTCTCGCAGTACTCGATGTGAGATCGTGAACTTGCATCTCCAGTCGATCGTTCGCCCTTCGGTCGGTTCCAGGGCGGATTTCCAACCACAATCGAAAACTGCTTGTCTCGGAATACGGGGCGGGCCGCGAAGCTGTCATCGCTGAATGCGTCCGCGACGAACAAATTCCGATCCTTCAGGCTATGGCGAAACTTGAGTTGATGCACGGAACCAGGCGACGGATCAAGTTCAAAAGCCGTCAGACAAAGACTGAAGGCGGCTATCTCGATCGCGGTTTCTTCAAGGTCGACTCCGTAAATCTGATTTGCAAGCACATCGCGAACAAGCGATCGAGTTAGCTTTTCCCCGGCAGCGAGCCGCCGAGCAACCAGGCGTCGGAATGCATCCACAAGAAATACGCCGGAACCGCAGGCGAGGTCAAGTACCTTTGGTGCATCGTCAAGTGGAGCTTTGAACAAGTGGTCGTCGAAGACCTGCGAATAAACGAGATCGACCAGATTCACTGGTGTGTAGTGAGTGCCTCGTGACTTCGCTTTCGTTGCATCCCCTGCGTAGATGAAACGTTCGTAAATCGAGCTGATGAGTTCAATCGGGATCACTTCAAAATCGTAACGCGAGAAATCAAACGACATCTGGCCAGTCGTCAGATCTTGCCGTGTCACGATGGCTCGGGCGACTGCCAGATGGACTTTTTTGAATGAGTAGGATTCATCTTCTTCGCCATTCGACGGCGGTGGTGGAAACAGATCGCCGTTGAAGGTTTCTCGCATTCGTTCAAAAAATGTCCGAGTCTCCCCTGTCCGAGTCAACACTTCGGCGAACGTAGTCGCGTGGAGATCATCGAAGAGCGATTCTGGCAATACGCCGCGTGCTTCCAGGTACGCAGTGAAGAGCGTACGCAGCATGAGCCTGTGAGCCTGCAGAGGTTTGCACCCGCGCTTTACCAGCAGCTCGGCCGCTTTCTGAAGGTCACTTGCCAATTCCACGTCGATACGTGTGCTCTTGGAAATTCGTTTCCCGGCTTTGGTGACCCAGAACTGTCCGTTTTCAAGACTCAGTCGATCCAGTTCATACTTACGAAGCTGCTCAAGGTCTTTGGTCAGGCAACTCAGCAATTCGGCTGGGTGCTTCTTCTCGATTGTCTGCGATGGCGGGGCGAAGGCGTTGAAGACTCGGACTCGCGTCGGAGTCACCACCCAGAGCATTCGGCCGAGACCATGATTCCATGCAGTGCGATGCCAGGTATGGAGTTCTTCTGGCGTAGGGTCGGCAGAAAGGCTTTTCAAATAGATGCACGGCGCGCCGTTGATCTCGAAAACATCGGTGATGCCAAGCTTCTCTTTGTCGAGCACTGAGGCATATCGA
This sequence comes from uncultured Planctomycetota bacterium, assembly GCA_947085455.1. Lineage (GTDB taxonomy): Bacteria > Planctomycetota > Planctomycetia > Planctomycetales > Planctomycetaceae > SXXK01. The sequence goes on from CAMTWR010000016.1 coordinate 87,011, forward strand.
AATCGCCGGTCAAATAACTGGTCACTCCCGTCCGTCGCCCCATCCTGTCGGAGTTGTTCACCTCGGATCAGTCCGACCGTATTTTTCCCGGAAACGCTGGAATAACCCAGTGCCTGCAGTAGAGTTCGATATCCGGAGAATGTGGATTCCATGGGCTGTGAAGGATACTCACTCGACGGCCGCCGGGAAACTGATGTTTCTTCCGCAATACAAAAACCGCAAGTCGACGTGCAACGTCGGGACGGCAAAGGCGCGCCGGGGCGAGATGGGTACATTAAAGCTGTCCGCTGGCCCGTCCAATCGCAACTCAGAGATCGAGATCCATGAAACGCCTGCTTGCTCTTCTTTTTACGCTTGGCTCGATGCTGCATGCTGTAGCTGACGACCGCGTCACTCTGGAATATGCTCCAGCACCGGTGGCGAATCCTCTGAAGGGATTGGTGCCGTATGCGGGTGATGAGAATGGGAACTTTCCACATTCGATGGAGTTCAACTACGTCGGATTCGCAGAGCTGATGAAAGGCTATGACGAATTCGACTGGCAGCCGATGGAAGATCTGCTGAATGAGATCTCCGGGCGAGGTCATCAGGCGGTGTTTCGGATTTTTCTGGAGTATCCCGGCAAGACGAACGTCATCCCGAAATTTCTAATCGACGATGGTCTGAAAGTTCACAAGTATCTCAACACGAATACTCAGCCAGAACCCCCGGCAGAAATTGAGACGCCGGACTACGAAGATCCGAATCTTCGCCGAGCCCTAAGGAACTTCATCGCGGCTTTCGGAAAGAAGTACGACGGCGATGCTCGGATAGGTTTCATCACGGCCGGGCTGCTGGGCACATGGGGCGAATGGCACACGTATCCAAAGGAAGAGTTATTCGCTTCGAAAACCGTGCAGGCTGAAGTGATGGACGCCTATGAAGCCGCGTTCAAGATGACTCCGGTTCTGTTGCGATATCCAGCTGGCGAAGACACATGGGAAAAAGCGTCGAATGCCGAACGGCCGTTTGGCTATCACGACGATTCTTTCGCGTGGGCGACGCTCGATACCGGAAAAAAAGACGACGACTGGTTCTACATGCCGGCTTTAAAGCAGGCTGGCTCAGCCGCTCTGGAGAAATGGAAGACTCAGCCCATCGGCGGAGAAATCCGTCCGGAAGCGTGGGGCAAAGTGTTCGACGCAATGCCCGGCAATAAACAGATTCAGGACTTCCGAAAATGCGTCGATGAGACTCATGTTTCGTGGCTGATGGATTCGGGCCTGTTCGAAAAGAAGCCCAGTAAAGAACGCAGGCAGCGAGCAGAAACGGAAGTCCGCCGGATGGGTTATGAGTTTCATGTTCCGGCAGTCAGCGTCGTTTCTAAAGACAACACGCTGCAGATCAAACTGGAACTGGAAAACCGAGGCGTCGCTCCGTTCTACTCCGACTGGACGGCCGAGTACGCCTTGATCGCCAATGGCAAAGTCATCAAGTCCACAAAGTCTACGGGGAAGCTGACGGGGCTGTTGCCTGGCGACAAGGTTCGTGAGTGGAACGACATGCTGGATCTGTCCGACGTCCCGCCCGGAACATACACGCTCGCCGTGCGAGTCCCCAATCCGCTAACGAACGGCCAACCACTTCGCTTTGCCAACTCGACGCAGGATCGTGATGTGGAGGGATGGTTGTCGCTGACTCAGATAAGTCGGTGACAAACCTCCGCCAGTCAGCCGATTTCATGCACTGCCGCTCAACGAACGGCGATTCAAGTAGCGGAACCGGCGCAAGCCGTCCGGTGTGTGCGTGTTTTTCCTGGCACTCACCGATCAGCTTGCGATGCTTCGCTACTTTTTGAACCGTGGTGCAATTACACGGATGTCTGCTGCGCAAGCAGTTCAGGCTTTGCCACAACCGCCGCCTCAGCAGCCGTGACCGAATCCACTGTCACGCCAAACATCCGAGCGTAGAGCAGATAAAACGTTGGCACCAGGACAAGAACCAGCACGGTCGAGGTCATCAGTCCGAAGCACAGACTAGCGGCCATCGGGATGACAAGTTGTGCCTGGAAGGACGTCTCCGTAAGAATCGGAGCCAGTCCGGCGATCGTCGTCAGCGACGTCAGCATCACCGGTCGAAATCGTCGTGCTCCGGCCTCCAGCACGGCTTGCTGGAGCGGCATTCCGCCTCGCACCGCGCTGTTGATGAAGTCGACAAGAACAATGGAATCATTGACCACGATGCCAGTCAGAGCGACAAGTCCGAGCGTACTGAACAGAGTCAACGGAAGCCCCATGACCCAATGACCAATCACCGCGCCCACAATGCCAAACGGGATAATGGCCATCACCACCATCGGCTGACCATACGACGTAAATTCCATGGTCAGCAGAACGTACATCGCCAGCAGCGCGATGGCCAGACCGATTCCAAGACTGCGAACGGATTCAGAATCCTGCTCCTGCTGACCCTCCCAGCGGACTCGCAGTGCAGGATATTTCTTCAACAGCTCTGGCATGAAACCGGCCTGAAGATCGGCCACAATTTCCTTCGCATTGCCTTCTTTTTCACTGATATCCGAAGACACTGTGATCGACCGCTTCTGATCAATACGATTGATTTCCGAGTAGCCTCGACTGACAGAAACATCGGCCAGTTCCGTGATCGGCCTCTGAACTCCGTCACCACCATCCACGCGGATATCATCAAACCGAGCCAGCGATTTGCGATCTTCTTCGGGGTAACGCACCATCTGGTCACTGGTCACATCACGCAGTCCGCTGGCCACGAGCTGAGCATAAACGGAACCCGCATGACTGCCTTCGGTCACCTGGCCACCGCCAGGTGCATCGTCCTTAACGACGCCAACCATCCGATGAGTCGCCCCAGATCGCGAAAGAGTATCCGGGTGGCAACTGCTTTTCCTTCACGTAATCCTTCACCGAATCGGCCATCGCCAGCAGGTCTTCTCGCGACGCGGCATTGACATCGATCGCCAGACCCGGTTTTCCGTTGATACGGCTGATCGATGTGGTGTCGACGAACTCATCTTTGACCTTCCCGAGATCACTGACTTTCAGCACCACGCCATCTTCACGCGTGATCAGCGGGATCGAAGCAATTTCCTCACCCAGAACGCGTTTGTCTTTGCCTCGCAGCAGATACGTCTCGCCCTGATCGCGAATCGTCCCGCCCGGCAGTTCGAGATTCCTCAGACGAATAGGACGCGAGACGTCGGTAAGCGTCAAACCATACTGTCGCAGAGTCTTCTCGGGGATCTCCACGTCGATCTGATATTTGCGTTCGCCGGTAATCTCCGCCTGCGAAATCTGCGGGATCAGCAGCAGATCATCGCGCACCTGTTCGGTAATTTCACGCAGCTGCAGCTCTGCGTCCAACGCGGAAGACTTTTCCTGAACTACGCCGACTGTGATGGCTTTGTTTCGAAACGTCACCTGCTGCACTTCCGGCTCTTCGGCAAGATCCGGAAAGCTGGGAATGCGGTCGATCTGCGACTGCACTTCGTTCAGAACTTTCTGAACGCTGGGCACATCGCTGCGAACTTCAATCACCACATTCGCAGCGCCTTCCTGCGCGACCGACGTCACTTTCTTAATACCGTCAACAGAACGAACGGCCTCTTCAATCTTCTGACAGATGCCGCTTTCCACTTCGTCCGGACTGGCTCCCGGATACGGCACGGTAACGAGCACGATTTTTTCGCTCAAGCTCGGCCTGCGCCAGTTTCAGAGCGGCCTCCTTGGTCTTTTTTGACTGAGCGAGCGTATTCAGCTGGTTCTGCTGCATCTGGACGGCATTGCGAGCCGTGAGTTCAAGGCGAGTCGCGTTGTCCATCTCCGTTTCCGAAGTGGCCTTGCGATTAAACAGAGATCGCATTCGCTCCATATGATCTTTTTGGAATTCATAAAGTTAATCCGGCGAAACGGGATTTCAAATCTCAAATCTTCGATCCGGCAACCTTGTCGCCATGAACCTCAAGGCCATTCAAAATCGTGTCCACGAGGATACGAACATAATCCGCCGTGGAATGACCGGTCGGATGTTTGCCCAACAGGTCGGTCAGCATCGCTGGCCCGTGCACCGCACTAAGCAGCATCATAGACACGGCCTGGAAATCAACTTGTCGAACCAGTCCGCGATGAGACGCTCGGTCGAACCAACCGGCCAGCGTTCGAATATCCAGAAGTGGCGGTGGCTCATCATGCTCATGCATCAGCTGACGGCACTCGGCATGACTCCATCGCAGCACAGACATTCGTCGAGCCATTTCCACAAAGAAAACAGCAACATCGGTCAACAATTCCGTCAGCTGGATTTCCAGTGGCCGCTCGTCCGGTCCGGTGCTGAGCTGAGGTATTGAAGACGCCAAAGTCTGCGGATTCACCGATGGCAGCGGCCAGCCTACTCGGTCACCAGTTCGCTCTCAGCGTTGTCGCGGATGCGGCGGAGTTTCATGTCGACCTTTTTGATGGTAACCGGTTTGAATTCCGAAACCGGAGCCGCCGAGTCTTTTTCGTCGGTCGTCACGGTCACTATCCACCGCGCGAGCCCGAATGGGACATCCTTTGAAACCCAATACTCGGCTTCGTTGGTCGACCGAGTCCGCTGGCTCTCCATGACCATTTTGCCCTTCATCCGGCGAGCGGTAATCGACTGGCCCTGCAAAAGCGTTTCCGGAGTATCGGTGGTTGCAACCACTTCCGGTTCAATGTAACTGCTGAGCAATGAAATCGTCGGATAGAAGCGCAGAGCGGGCGTCGTAATCGGCTGAACTTCTTCTTCCCCCAGTCGACGAAAGCCTCTGACGATTGGCATCATTTCGTTCGGGATACCATCTTCATCTTTCCAATCGTCAACAATCTTGCTTTCCGGGACCAGAACTTTATAAATGCGAGCACCCACCGGGCCGGGATCGATGCCGGCCGCAGTCTCTTTGCCAGTCAGCGATTTGATTTCCAGCCAGCGACATGGCTGAAGTTTACCTTCGAATTCTGCCTGTTCCTGACCGACCGATTTAATGCTCAGCTCGCACATCCACGACAAGGGTGCTTGATCATCCGGACCATTCGACTGACTCAGCGTGCCGACATATTCGACCGCCGTACCGTCTGCAGGAAGGTGAAAAATCAAGCTCTGTGCTGCAACGAAAGCGCTGCCAAACATATTCGCAAGGCAAAGAGTTGCGGCGATTGCCAGATGAGTCAGGCGAACCATACATCAAACCTCAACGGTGTTTCACGGCCACAAAGATGCGGAGAACCGGGAACTTCAAAACGTATTTCCGGGCCGCAAGTGTCTCAGAGACAACCGCGATGAAGCAAGAGGAATCACGTTTGTCCCCCAGAATCGACTTATCCTGAGGCAATTTTGCCGATTGAACGCCCATTTTATTGGACGAGCGCCCGTTCGGCCGGACCCTGCGGCTGGCTGAAAGACTCCTGGATGGATACTTTTCCCGCGAATCACAACTTTCAGATCTCCCGCAGATGCCCATGCTTCCTGCCAATTCAAAGCAAAGTCCCTATGACACGCCACGACAATCGCACGCCCGACCAGCTACGCACTATTCGAATTCAACGAGGCTTCACAAAAACTTCGATCGCCAGCGTTCTGTTTGAAGCCGGATCTACGATGGTGCTTTGCACCGCCAGCCTTGAGAAGTCACTTCCTCCGTGGCGGAAATCCAAAATCCCGGGTGCTCCGGCTCTCGGCTGGGTCACGGCCGAATACAACATGTTGCCGGGCAGCACATCGCCTCGCAAACAGCGTGATCGCAAAAGCGTCGATGGTCGGACCACGGAGATCCAGCGTCTGATTGGTCGCAGTCTGCGAGCCGTTGTGGATTTCGAAGCACTGGGCGAGCACACGATCACGATCGACTGCGATGTTCTTCAGGCCGACGGGGGAACTCGCACCGCCAGCATTACCGCCGGATATATCGCACTGGCCGAAGCCATCCGCCACATCGAATCCCCACGCCCCATCCTGCTCGATTCCGTCGCGGCGATCAGCGTGGGCGTTGTGAATGGCAGACCGGTCATGGACCTGGATTATATCGAAGACAGCACCGCCGAAGTCGACATGAATGTGGTGATGACGGGCTCTGGGAAATTTATCGAAGTCCAGGGGACCGCTGAAGGAGCTCCTTTCGATCAGGACACCTTGAATGCCATGCTCGACTTAGCGAAGTCCGGGATTCGACAGCTGACCACCCTTCAAGGCTAATCACACCCGCAACTTTGCAACAACACAGAAGCTCGGCTTTTTTAAAGCCGGGCTTCTCGCTTTAAAGGCCAAACCTCTGTTTGCGACCGCGAAGAAACGACAACCGCATTCGATTTCGATACAAGACATGCTCGAGCCTCGCGGTTTCCACCAAACTGCAATGACTCCTCAATACGCCAGATCGGATTTGAAATGCTGACAACCGAACAACGCCTTCGTGACTTTCCCTCCCTGACGGGGAAAACTTATCTGAACTCCGCCGCTGAAGGCATCCCGCCGCTTGCGGTTGGTGAAGCGTTTCAGCAGTACTTCCGTGACAAGCAGAAGGGCATGGACGGACGACTGGACCATGCCGCTCAATGGGAAGCGGCCAAAGCGCGAGTCGCCGAGCTGTATGGTCTGACGGCCGACGAAGTTTCCATCTGCTCATGCTCTTCAGAAGCGTACAATCTGGCCGCGATGGCTCTTCGCCTGAAGGACGGCGATGAAGTGATCGTCAACGACCTGGACTTTCCGGCCGGTGCCACGCCATGGCTGCAGAAAGAGAGCCCCGCCACTGTGAAGATCTGGCGATCCCGCGACTGGTCTTTGCATGTTGAAGATTTGATCCCGCTGCTTGGCCCAAAGACGCGGCTGGTGAACACGTCGCTGGTGAGCTTCTTCAACGGCCATAAAATTTCGCTGCCGGAAGTCGCCCACGCGGTTCGAACACACTCCCCTGCCCTGCTGTCGGTGGATGTCACTCAGGCGCTGGGACGTGTTCCGCTCGATCTTTCTGAAGCCGATCTGATTGTCAGCAGCACTCACAAGTGGATTCTGGCTTCGCACGGTGGCGGACTTGTCGGAGTTCCCTCGCGGCGCGCGGCCGAATGGACCGTCCCGGCCGGCGGCTGGTTCAATCTGAATGATGCGTTCGGCGCTAATCGCTTTCAGGAAGCGGTCAGCAAACCAGGCGCAGCCAGCTTCACCGTCGGCATGCCCAACTATCCGGCTGTCTATGCGATCCGCGCGGGTCTGGATTACATTTGCAACACGGGTGTTGCCAATATTGCCGCTGCTGCCGATCCGCTGGTGGAAGCATGCCTTCACGGGCTCTCGAAACTGCCGGTCGATTTGATCACGCCTGCCCGAAAAGGAAACGTCGCTGGCATCGTGGCGTTTCGTCATACGAATGCTCAGCAGATCCACCAGCATCTGCTTTCCAAGGGCATTCACGTCATGCATCAGGCCGGCCGCATCCGCATCGCTCTGCACGGTTACAACACGATGCAGGATGTAGAGCTGGTTATGCAAGAATTGAAAGTTGCCTGCGGCCCATAGTCGTTGTTTGCTCCGCAAACAAAACGGATGATGCAATCAACACCCAACAAGTTCCTCAACCACTGTTCAATAACCGTTCCTGAAAAACGCTTCACTCACTTTGCAGGGTGCAATCCATAACCCGTTTTGTTCGCGGAGCGAACAACGACAATACACAACGAAATCAACCATGAAAAAACGACGCATTGATTTTACGGACATCTATCCTTCCGGCCCGCATTACAGTCGCGGCGTTCGCGCTGGCAACATGCTGTTCCTCTCCGGCTGCACAGCCAATGGTTCCCCCGCGCAGGACGGGACACCCATGGAACAACTGCGAGTCATCCTCGACCGACTGACGCGCATGGTCAAAGCCGAAGGAGGCCAGCCATCGGACATCTGCAAGTTAACCATGTTCGTGGCCGACCCGCACAAGTGGCATCCCTTCGAAGGCGAACAGATTGCCATCTACCACGAATTTTTCGGCGACGATTATCCCGTGAACACGCTCGTCGGTGTCACCTTCCCGATGGACAGCATTCACATCGAAATCGACGCCATCGCGGTCCTGGATTGATCGCGTTTGTTTGGCAGGGACATGCCCACATACAAGCTCGAAGCGCCAGCGCGCTTGTAAGTGCATCCGATTCTTCTACTCGCTCAACCGGCTCTTCGCGCCCGCGTCAATCCACAACCACAAGACCGCACCCAGCACACTCGTGCAGCAAGCCACACCAAGCGCCGTGGGCCAACTGTAGTACTTTGCGATCAGCGGCGTACAGATCGGAGCCAGACTGCCACCCACGTTTCCGATCGTGTTCAGAAACGCGCCGGCAATGCCTCCCTGAGCGGGTTCAAGCGCAGGAGCGGACGTCCAGAAGATGCCTTCGCACATGCCCAGAGCTGCCAGCGCCAGTGAAAACAGAATGATCACATCGTTGGGATTCTCCGCCGAAATCCCCAGCCACGCACAACCCGCACTGACGAGCATGCCAAACATGGCAATGCTGCGATAACTTCTGCGCACTCCGATGCGACGGCTGAGCTGGTCCGTGAGCAATCCACCGAACGCCATGCCAATCGCCATCGCCATCATCACGATGAAGGTCGCGCGGCGACTTTCGTTGTCCGGAAGCTGCAGCTGTTTGCCAAAGTAAAAATCGATCCAGTAAAAGAACAAATACTGGAAGTAGCTGTACGCCGCATAACTGCAGGACAGAACAACAAGGCCCCGATTCCTGAACAGTGACAGCAGATCGCCGACACTCGCGCGATTCCCTGACGAAGGCACTGCACTCAACGCGACCAGTTCCTTCTCGGCCGAGTTGGTCCGAGGATGTCCGATCGCATCATCGGTTGAAAGCAAAAACCACACGATCGAAAACACCATCATCGCGCCGCCGGAGATCATGAATGCCATTTGCCAGCTCGTCTGATCCATCAGCAATCCAAATCCCGGGGCCGTGACTGAAATCCCGACGAGCGCACCGGCTGTGACAAGTCCATTGGCCGTCGAGCGACTGGTCAACGGCAGCCAAAGCGAAACACTTCGAGCGGCTCCCGGATGCAGCGGCGAACTGAACGCTCCCGCGATTCCTCGCACCATTAACAGGGGCAGAAACAGCGATGCGATCGGCAATCCAAACTCACCCACTGCTCCGGTCAACACAACACAGAATCCCAGGCCAAGCCCCATCGCGGTCATCGCACGGCGTGGCCCAATGAGGTCAATGACCCAGCCGCCAGGCAGCATGCACAGCGTGTAGATCCACAGAAAGGCGGAGTACACCTGTCCCATCTGAACTTCAGACAGAAGACCTTCGCCAATGAAGTGAGCCTTCGCAGCAACGGTAATGCCATTTCGATTGAAGTGCCCGAGAAAAGTAAAACCCATCAGCATGGCGACAATGAACCAGCGAACATTGGTGGCCTTGTCAGCATTCTTCAGATCGGACATAAGCGAGCCATCACCCGGTTATTGAATTCGATACATCTCCACGAACATCGCAGGCAGTTGGTACCCGATGCCCGCGCTTTCGGGAAGCGCGACGCTCCCGTTTTTGCCCGGAAACCCAGCCTTCTGCAGCTCGCACTGCAATGTCATTTCGAACACCTCCACCGGTGCAAATTCGATGAACGCAGTTCTCCCTCCTGAGCCTGAGGCGCTAGCCGAACCCCCGGCAGCAAATCAGCCAGCGACTAAAACGGCAGCCGAATACTCGAAAGGAAATCGGCTAGCGTCTCAGGTTCAGGGGCTTCGGTAAATTGGCAACGCCGAGCCAAACCCATATGCTGTTGGACATCGCGGCGAAAACGCAAACCTGCACTCTTCTGCCGTCAACGTACCCTGGTTTCAACATCCATGCCTCATGTCACCTTTGTACCGCTGACCGGCTTTCGTGTGCGCGAGCCGCAGATGCTGGAACTTGGTATGAGTCTTCCCGGACTGCAGCCACGGGCGACCGCCATCGCTGAGCTGCCGGCACTGGGTGTGCTGACTCTGGCAGGGCTGACGCCGGAACCATGGACCTGCAGCTATCGCGGGATGTCCGAGGTTTCCGAACAGTCGATTGAAAAAATCATTGCCGATCGACCAGACCTCGTCGCCATCTCAGCGCTGACCGCGTCCGTCGAAGAAGCGTATCGACTTTCCTCGCGACTTCGAGCTCACCGGATTCCGACAGTCATCGGCGGACTGCATGCCAGCGCCTGCCCGGAAGAAGCAGAGATGTTTTGTGATTCGGTGATCGTCGGCCGAGGCGAATCGGTCTGGCCTCAGGTGCTGCAGGATGTGTCTGCTGGCGCTCTGCAACGTCGCTATGTTGTTCCCATGAATACAATGCCGCTGTGGCCGATGCCTCGCTTTGATCTGTTGCCGCAGACACCCGCACGATTCACTTTGCAGACTCAGGCCGGTTGTCCGCTGGCCTGCGGATTTTGTGGAGCCAGCCGATTGCTGAGCCGCTTTGCAGAGAAGCCCGTGGAAAGAATTCGCGAAGAGCTGGCCGTGATTCAGAAACTCATGCCGCGACCAATGATCGAGTTGGCAGACGACAATACATTTGCCGGTTCACGCGATGTGAATCCTTTGTTCGACGCGCTGCAGGATGCAAAGGCTCGCTGGTTCACAGAAGCGGACTGGCGGATTGGCGAACGTCCCGAAATCCTGAGCCGGCTGGCTTCATCCGGATGTCAGCAGGTGCTGATGGGAATCGAATCGCTGGTCTTTCGCTATCCCGGCATGGGCGAAAAACAGGCGGAGCTGAACCGCATCATGAAAGCTGTTGACGCCATTCAGGATGCTGGCGTGGCTGTGAATGGCTGCTTCATCATTGGGGCAGACGGTGAGAACGCTCAGTCGCTGGAATCACTGACGGAGTTTCTGCTGAACTGTTCTCTGGCTGAGATTCAGGTGACGCTGCAAACCCCGTTTCCCGGGACCAGTCTGTATCGTCAGCTGCAATCGGAAGGACGACTTCTGACTGAACGAGGATGGTCGGCCTATACGTTGTTCGACGTCACGTATGAGCCAGACTGCATGACGGTGGAAGATCTGGAAGCCGGCTTCCGCAACGTCCTGCGCCGCGTCTTCTCTGCCAGCGCCAGTCAGCGCCGCAATCGGATTCGTCGCCAGATCCGCGGAGTTGCGAGAAGCAATTTTCGTACGAACTAATCGAGGTCAGAGATTCGCGTTGACATCATCCTCAATCGGGTCGAACTTCACGCCCCGATACAACTCCGAAATGGCAACGGAGATGCCGAGCGATTTCAATTCGAATTCCGCGGTTATTTCTTTCTGTTCGTGAAACAGCCAGTCGCCGTTCGGCTGGCGAGTGAACCGTTCGACATGAGGCCGATCCTGTGTGATCAGAAGCAGTTCTTTCAGTGACGCAATCTGGCGATAATGATTGGCCTTCTTGCCGCGGTCGTATTTTTCCGTCGAATCGGACAGGACTTCCACGATCACCGTCGGATTGATAATCGTGTCCCGCTGATCGTCATCGAATTCTCGTTCGCCACAAACGATAGTGGCATCAGGATAAGTGTAGAGCCCCGTCGAGCGGACCTGAACACGCAAATCACTGTTGAAGACCGCACAGGGCCTGTCTTTGAGAGCGTTGCGTGCTTCGCCAATAAAATTTGCCGCGATCAGACTGTGATTCGCGGAGCCGCCGCCCATCGCGAAAATCTCACCCTGATAAAATTCGCTTTTGCACGACGCCTGACGATCACGAATCAGATATTCCTGCGGCGTGATTCTTTTGAGTGCTGTTGACACAGTGTGATCCTTTCAGAAACACGAGACTTCCTCAGGATAACTCAGCAATTCAGAAAACGCATCACGTTCTTCGCGCGTCTTGTCACAAATAAGCCACGGAGTTGCCGATTCGGCGCTCACAAAGTTCTTTGTTCAAATCCGAAGCCCTGAAGCCATGTGATATGGCGTGAAAAAAGGAGTCGCACTGATGCGCGACTCCTTCAATCGAGGTGAAATGTATTTTTGCAGCACACTCAACCGAATTACTCAGCTTCCGTCAGTTCCGCAACAACGTCTTCGGCTTCAGGAACAACCTCTTCCTGGCTATCAGTGAGATCCACAGCGGCTTCTTTGTCTTTGCAGCAGCTCTTTTCGCCGCTTCCTTCGCATTCAGCACCACCGGCGGAAGTCAACGTGGCTTCTGCGTCGCCTTTCGGACAGCAACTGCCGGATGCTTCACTGCAACATGATGGAGCGTCGGCTGCAAGGCTTGTCAACAGGGAAGCTGTTTCGCCAGCACAGCATGGGCCGGCTGCTGGGTCCGCTGAGGTAAATACGGGCTCGCCAGTCATTGGGCAAACGAGGCAGCTTTTGCCATCTGTGGAGCTGTACGAGTAACTCACGTACGCAGTGCTGGCAATGGCGGCAAGAAGCAGTAGTGATTTCATTTCGAATGATCTCCGGGGAAGAAAGTTCGGACTTGGTGCGAGTGGATTTCCAACACAGGCTGACTACCAGTCGGCGTCATTATTTCTGGACCGGACGTCTGTGAACTCGCTCACAATTGACAGGTCTTGATGAAATTTCGACTTCGGATTTTACGCTGAGTCAGGCTTTTGGACTGTTAAATTTCAGAACCTGTCAAACTTTCGACCAGTCTGCGACAAATCCCGAGTCTCCGGCCATTTTCACTTCGTCATTCTCACCCGTCATTCGTTTGCCGTCAATCTAACGTCTGTACAGACTCAAAAATGCTGTGTCCCCATGCTTCATCCTGATTTCACCGCTTGGGCCGCGTTGTTGGTGGCATTGGCGATGGCAATGGGATCATCGAGTGCTTCACTGGCGTTACGACCCGTGAGGTCCGCAGAAAAATTAGCGAGCGTCGCCGTGAAGGCGGCGTTGATGGCCGCCTTCTGAACCGTTGTCATCGCGTTGATTGCACTGTGTTCTCGCAACAGCGCAAAGCCCGTGGCCGAAGTCGATGCGATCAGGTTGACCCCAATCGAGACCACCACATACGTATGCACCGCATCCACTGCGTTATTCGATGCGGTCAGTGATGCATCAATGCTGGTGTTCGCAAACGTCAGGTCCGCCGCAGCCGTCACCTGCACCCACGCCTGGCTGGCCAATGCAGAGGCTATCTCTGCAATCGCCTCCGCACCCGCCAGCGATTTCGCTGCGCTGGTCGCCGCTGTCGCTTCTTCGGCTGTGGCGTTTAAGGCATCACCGAGACCCGGTTGCTGTGTATTGGATGGCCCCGGGCGTTCGTGACTCGCATGGACGTGAAAAGTCTGATTCGACGTCCGTTAATCAGGTGAGCGCCAGTCGCCAGCTTGGCAGACGGGGCTTGGAGACGTTTTGATTTTCCGCCCCTTCACACCTTCGTCTGCCCATATTCACCTTTCGAAATCACAATCAAGGCATCATCAGATGGGCACTCAGTTAAGTAGTGGTGGCCAGCATTGACCTCATCCAGCCCAGTTATCAGATCCGCCAATTCCGCCCATTTCTCCCTTTCACATAACCATTGAAACTGATTGTTTTGACCGTGGCATCGATGCAATCCTAATGCTCTGCGATCACCAACCCTATTTGCAGAGATGCTGCTCATCTGGATGCTCACCTCTGAACAAGATCCAATGATGGGCTGAGACTCCAGCTGAATGTCTATGGACTCTTGACTTAGTCGAAGAAAAACTTCTCTCAGCGACTTTATATCTACATCGCGCGAACCCCAAAGCATAATGCGAGGGAAATCCGACCCTGGGTACGTTGACATACTAAACTTCGTCGACATTCGATTTTGTCCAGGCTTTGCTGATTCAACCAGTTTAGCAACCAACACGAGAAGATCAGGGTATGTTTTGCCATGGTGAATTCCAGTTCGTCCACGGATTGTAGTCCCAATGCTCGATCGCATGCCATGAATCGACAAAATGCCGTCTCCATTCGCCGCCTGCTGGATCAAACCAGCGCCATGTGCCCTCACCTGTGCTTGGTGGCCCCCATTTCCATCCCGGATTCCATCCCGGCGGGCTGGGATAGCGACTCGAATCAAACTGACCAAAGTAATTTGATGAGTTGGGATTTACAGCAGCGGGGCCTACGATAAGTCGCCAACCACCATAGCCAGCAATGGCAACGTAGTTTGAAACACCCCAATAAAAACCCACATCCTTGCCATTAAGGTAAGCTTGTGCATTACCGTAAAGCGGGCCTGAATCTGTGCAGTTGGTGTATCCAAAGGACATTGTGTCAAGCATGGAGTGCGTTGCGCCAAGCAGGCTGTCGTATGCTTCACCAGACGTGAATGTTGTGCCGGTCGCAGAAAAGAAAACCGGCCAACTAAACCATCCCCCATCGAACCAGCCAGTGAATCCCGCAAATGTCATCGCGAATCCGCCGGGGCCTGTGCCGGCGAAGGTGGAGGCGGCTCTTGACTGAAGATTGTTGACGTTTTGCCAGGCAGCTTTCACGGCCTGGGCCGCATTGTTGGTGGCAGCGGCGATCGCAATGGGATCGTCGAGTGCTTCACTGGCGTTACGGCCCGTGAGGTCAGAAGCGAGGTTGGCCAGCGTCGCCGCGCAGGCGGCGTTGATGGCTTCCTTCTGAGCGGTGGTCATCGCAGCGATGGCACTGTGCTCTCGCAACAGCGCAAAGCCCGTGGCCGAAGTCGATGCGATCAGATTGACGCCAATGGACGCCACCACATATGCATGTACTGCATCCACTGCGTCATTCGATGCGGTCAGTGATGAATCAATGCTGGTGTTCGCAAACGTCAGGTCAGCCGCAGCCGTCACCTGCACCCACGCCTGACTGGCCAATGCAGAGGCAATCTCAGCAATCGCCTCCGCACCCGCCTGTCTGGCGCAGCGGTAGTTGCCGTAGTCGCGGTAGTCGCGGTTAACGGATTTGGAATTCCGAAGAATTGGTCACTAAGCCTGGGCTCATTTCAGGTGCCTTGCGAGGATTCTGCCTCGTCTAACTCTTCGCAAACCAATAGCACTCTATTTCGTGCTCGCGCAGAGTAGTATGAGTGATCTTGACTTATCGTATAATTGCAAAGAGTTTCATCGAAGCAATTGCAAAATACGTCTAATCGAAGTCCCATTTCAAATGCAATTGTCAAGTCAAGGGTTAATGAGCACACCGAGGCCGCTATTACGGATTTCCCTTCAAAGACACAAAGCTCTACTGCACGTTCATCAGTCATTATAGTATCCGAGGTCATGACCGCCTGATTCTCACGCAAGACACGCCACGCTGCTCCCTCGATCATTAAACCGAATTCCCCAAAAACATCCTCGATATTTTCTCTGTTGCCAATTGCTGCCCAAGGAATACGATTTCCAAAATTTAAGGAAATGGCTGTTCCGGTAACAACCATTGCTGAACATCGCCAGCACTGCTTGCCTTTTAATTTCATCAAAATCTCATTTAAACGCGACGAAGCATCTGCCCTTCGATTCGTCATGCGGCTCTCCCTTGCAGGGTGCTTGGTGTTTCAGATTTGTTTTCTTGTTACCTCATCGTTCGCACGATTTCTTCACATATTTCGCGAATAGTTTCAATGGTTCTTTCACCTGGTAAATACTTCTGTAATGCATCATGAATTCTGCGTTGAAGCTTTTTGCCCTCTAGACCAAATTCTTCCATTATTCGTGGCACTTGCGAATTGTGATAGCCGTTGTCTCCGCCCTTCATTTTCTCAAAGCCCTCCCGCGTCATGTAGACGTACACAACACCTGCCGCCCCTGCCTGTAACACCTGTGTGCCGGTCATCGAGAGGCCGGTCGTTCCAGTCATTCCCCAAACAAGAGTGCCGTTGCTGCCAAGCACCCAACCATACGCTGGCATTGTGAAAGAAGCGCTTAGCCCTGCAATTGTTCGCACCGCTGCCATCCCGCCAGCGACAGTGAGCAGCGTTGTGCCAGCATCAGCCAACCCCTGTGCTGTACCGTAAACACCTCCATTTGTTTCAATCAGGCCGTCAACATAACCATTCAAGGAATCATTACTGCCGAACGTCAGTGAGTTTACCACGATCGCGCCGCCGTGAAACAGCCCAACACCTCCTGCCCAGACGATCTCGAATTGATCTCCGACCCAACCAGTAAACCCCGCAACCGTCATTGCAAAGCCACCGGGGCCAATTCCGGCGAAGGTGGAGGCGGCTCTTGACTGGAGATTGTTGACGTTTTGCCAGGCAGATTTGACGGCTTGGGCCGCATTGTTGGTGGCAGCGGCGATCGCAATGGGATCATCGAGTGTTTCACTCGCGTTACGGCCCGTGAGGTCAGAAGCGAGGTTGGCCAGAGTCGCCGTGCAGGCGGCGTTGATGGCCGCCTTCTGAGCCGTTGTCATCGCGTTGATAGCACTGTGTTCTCGCAGCAATGCAAAGCCCGTGGCCGCAGTCGACGCGATCAGATTGACGCCTATCGACGCCACCACATATGCATGCACTGCATCCACCGCGTTGTTCGATGCGGTCAATGATGCATCAATGCCGGCATTCGCGAAGGAGATAATTTAGGTGGGTGGCACGAAGCAAGTTCAGCACTGGTGAATCTGATGCGTTGCATTCACTCGTGCTCATTTGTTGAATGATCGCCTTTTTTTCTCCGCGGAGATTCCCTCGCAACAAAACCCAAAGCTGCAAATATCCAGAGATATGACAAACAAAAACTCAATCCGCCGACCAAAAATACTGCCCATGGCGATATGAAGCAGGTCTTACCATGAATTGCCGCAGCAGCACTAGCTAGACAAAGCAATAACCAGTCAATCCAAACAGGAATCGATGTCCCTCCGGTTCGTTTGTGTCCCTGCAGCAGGAAAGGGAACGAAAAATTTAAAAGCAACTTTGCAAACATGCACAGCAGGACGACCACCAAAATGATGGTAAACAGGATTGTTTCCGGAACGTAGATACTCATTTGACAATCCTTTGCCCAAGCAACCACTTAATATAACCTAAATATGGTTCAGCGTATGTCGGGCTAATAAGGTCGTCCACAAACATCAGCCGAGTGATCACATTGGTAACAGACACTGTGGATCGCTCCCAAATCGGCCAACTGGTAAAGAACTTCCCTCCGGCAAGTCCGGTTGAATAATAATTGACTAACGTCGGCCCACCAAGCATTACCCAGCGTCCTGAATTCAAATCCGGGGTCACACCCCGATCTGCCCAACTGGAAACTTGCACGAGAATCGGGGGTGCCGCATACCAATACGCTGCAAATGCTTTCACTCCGGTGAATCCGATCGCGACGTAGTTGGCATCGCCCCAATAGAACCCGACCGTTTGCCCAGTAAGGTGGGCATTCGCATGTCCATAGAGCGGGGCCGTATCTGCCCAATCCGTATGACCAAACGTCATCGTATCAACCATGGCCGTTACTGCGCCTTGAAGACTGTCGTACGCTTCGCCGGACATGAAGGTATTGACAGCGGCACCAGGCAAATGCCAAACAAACGCGAACTGATCCCCAACCCATCCTGTCCATCCTGCAAACGTCATCGCGAATCCGCCGGGGCCTGTGCCGGCGAAGGTGGAGGCGGCTCTTGACTGGAGGTTATTGACGTTTTCCCAGGCAGCTTTCACGGCCTGAGCCGCGTTGTTGGTGGCAGCGGCGATCGCAATGGGATCATCGAGTGCTTCACTCGCGTTACGACCGATGAGGTCAGAAGCAAGGTTGGCGAGCGTCGCCGTGCTGGCGGCGTTGATGGCTTCCTTCTGAGCCGTTGTCATCGCGTTGATTGCACTGTGTTCTCGCAGCAATGCAAAGCCCGTGGCCGCTGTCGATGCGATCAGGTTTACGCCAATCGAGGCCACCACATACGCATGCACCGCATCCACTGCGTTATTCGATGCGGTCAGTGATGCATCAATGCTCGAGTTCGCAAACGTCAGATCCGCCGCG